>JAQBXR010000008.1 GCA_027623295.1 Planctomycetota bacterium | reverse complement strand
ATGCGGTAAGTGGATTGAGGAAAATCCACAGCCAGGCCACACCCGCAATGGAAGCCAGCCAAGCAATCAAGCAGGCGTCCTTCCTTTTCACGCGACCCGTGGGCAGCGGTCGATTGCAGGTACGTGGCATGCGCTTGTCAATGTCCACCTCAATCACTTGATTGATAATCGCCGAAGCGGAGGAGGTCAGCGTGAGTCCGATCACGAGGTTGAGCGCGCCCCACCAACCCCATGTGCCGTTGCCGCCAAGCCAGTAGCACATAAGTGCCGCCGGCGAAGCCAACATTTGAATACGTACTTTGGATAGGTCGGCCCAATCCTTCGGGGTACCGCTTAAGCTCATGAGTTTGCTCCCCGCGCGGTAATCCGGTGGCGCGCTTCCATCCACAGGCTGGTCACCGAAGCAAGCACCAAAATCCCACAAAGCAAATGACCTGTGGCAAGTAAACTCTGCATGAGGAAACGGGTGTCTTCATTTTGGAAGGTACCTATCAAGGGGCCCAACAAGAAAGCCCACGCTGCTGTCCCTAAAGCGAGTTGCGTACCAAGCAAATGCGCCAGGCCGCGTGCAACAAGGCGCATGCGTTTTTGGCCGCGGAACTTGGTCAGGATTTGTTGAATTAGGAACAACACCACCACGGAGGTCGTAATCGCAAGAATCAAGTGTCCCTCGAAGGCACCTTGTTTATGCCTCAAACTGGCTGCGGCGAATAAGTTCGCAAACAACAGTCCCAGACCAACGCCACTCCATAGGCGAAGGCGCTGCACGCGATGTGCCGGGAAGGGCATGGGCTCCCGATGCCAATCTGGTGCGGTACATTTCGCTAGAACGACTAGTAGTAGCACCACCAGTTGCGCGCCAAGCGCATGCAAAATTGCGACCAAGTAATCATTGTCTAGAACCCGAGCAGCGCCCAACCATCCTTGGCCTAAAACGATGGCCAGGGAAGCGGTGGTTAAGGTGCGTAACCTGGTCGGTACACCTTTAGTGAACCATGAAATCAAAGTCATGGCCAAGATGATGAGTCCGGTCAGGCTGGCGGCTTGACGATGCGTATGCTCCACGACCGATCCCCATCCGAAAGCATCGGCGAGTTTGGTGTAGAACATACTGAACAAGGAGCCGCCGTTGATGTCCGGCCAAGTCGGGTAAGCCATGCCAACTTCTGCACTGGTAATCGTGCCGCCAATACCGCAGGTCAAAGCAATCGTGACCACCACACCCGCCAGCGCCAAGCGATGCAACCACTTGAAGTAGGGATGGGTTTGTTGCAAGTTCACTGGGACACCTCAGAGCTGGACCACCGCGCCTTTTGTTCGGCAACGGCGTTTGCAAAAGCATCGGACGGAGCAAGTGGGTCTAGTTTCGTCAGTGCAAGGTGCCACACGGAGCCGCGGACTAAGAGGTACATCACGTAATCTGCGGCTGCGTTTTGCTCGGCTTCACTCAGGCCGGAAAACGAACTCATGGAAGTGTTCGGCACGCCATCGCGAATCAAGCGGCGGACATCATTGCGCAGGGGAGGATTGCCTGGCCCGGTACTGGTGTGCACGATGGCACCAAGACTGAGGTTGCGCGGTGGTGGATTCAGAATCCGTGCGGTGTAAGTTTCGGCGCTGCCATCGCTGCCGTGGCAATGAATGCATTGCACTTGATAAACCTCACGTCCGACGGAAAGATTTCCAGCGCCATCGGGCAGCCAAGAATCGTCCATGGTGGGTGCGGTAAACAAACCGAATTCGTTTTCCACCAAGCGGAATAACTCTTCCTGGACACGATCCTCGAAGGTGAAAACGGGTTCTGCATCGGGCGCCAAGAAGGGCTTTGTGACCGACAAGCTTAGACCAAAGACCGTCGCGATGACCACCAGGCCCAATGCGATGACATCGTTCCGCTTCCACTTCAAGAGTTCGTCCTCAGTGCATCTAAAACGTTGGCACCGCTATCGGTGAGCACGTAAAGGATGAGGTAGATCAACACGCCGGTAATCGAAACGAATAACCAAATCGGAAAAGTGATCCGCGCAATCTTGCGATGCGATTCGCGTCGTCCTTTCAAGCCAAGGAAGATGGTGCGCATGGCGAGCAAGGGAACCGCTGCGGCTAACACGGTGTGCGCCAACAGCATGATGAGGTAAGGCGTTTTGCCCCAATCCGGTCCGGCGTACTTCACTTGAATCGAAAAGTTCAAGTGGTAGTACAGGTAGCTCATTAAAAATACTACCGAGCACCCGAAAGCCGTAAGCATGACTCGCTTATGCGCCGTTTCTTTGCCGTTTCGAATCAGGCCGAAGCCGAGAAGTAGGAGCAGGCCAGCAAATCCGTTTAGGGCGGCGTTGATGGGAGGAAAAATGGAAGGGTCGTCCATGGCGGTCGAGCCGCATAGAATACGCGTTCCGTGTCTCGACTGCTCCTTCTTGCCGCCGCCGGTGCTGCCGGCACCCTAGCTCGTTATGGGCTCAGCAATTGGGTGCGTGGATGGGCTGGATCTGGCTTTCCATGGGGGACTTTGGCAGTCAACGCAATCGGCTGCTTCTTCTTTGGCGCGGTTTTGACCCTTGCTCGCGAGAAAGGATCCATCAGCGAAGACAATGCCGCCTGGATCATGTTTGGCTTCCTTGGCGCCTTTACCACCTTCTCAGCCTTCGCCTTTGAGAGTGGGGACTTCTTACGTAATGGCGCGATAGGTGCGGCCATGCTCAACGTGGCCGCCAACGTGATTGTGGGAATGGGCCTGTTTTTCGCAGGTGTGTGGATTGTGCGTACTGCGGCTTAGTTTTAGCCACCAGCCAGTCACTCACCCTGAGTACGCCTGGTTCTCAAGGTAGGAGGCGATTGCCGCCTTATTGGCTTTTTGGTTTCGGTCGACTCAGAATAAAAGCTAGCACTAGAAGAGTAACCAGAAACGCGACCAGTTTGACCCACAACGCTAAAGGGCGGAAGCAGATGGGGATGGCAACCAAACCAATCATGACCACCGTGGCCCAAATCTTTGCGCGGTTTGAAATGGCTCCTTCTTTCTCCCATGCGCGCAACTCCACCCCGACGGTTGGAAGGTTCAGAATCCATTGATGCATGCGTTCCGAGCTGCGCGCAAAACACCAAATCGCGAGCAACAGGAAGGGAATCGTGGGCATGATGGGGAGCAAAGTCCCAACCACAGCCAAGGCTAAAAAGGCAAAGCCAAGCAGGAAAAGCAGCGCGCGGATGGCTTGCCGATGCACGATTTATCCGCCCGTCCGCAAGCTTCGTTGGCCTTTGGTTTTACGCCGCTCGTTTAATGCGTGAAGCACCGAAGGGTCCACCGCAAGGAACTTGATGAGCTGGCTGTTGCTAATCCCGAAGGCGGTGGCGGTACGACCCAAATCGTCCTCCTCGAGGTGCAGTCGATCCAACACTTCGGCCAGCAAGGCTGGGAAATCGGCATGTTTTGGATTGACCTTCATTTTGGCGCTTCTTAAGCGCCGCATCCACAACTCGGATGGCTTGTATGCACCCGGAGGAATAAAGTCCCCATCGGCCAACTCAGAGCGCACTTGGATCGCCAGCTTGACCCGCATTCGAAACAACGCCTCGACCTTGTTTTCTAGCTGGGAGCGCTTCTCCGTGGCCATCGCCGTGATGCCGGTCGGTACGTGAGTCACCCGAATCGCGGTTGCCACGCGATTTCGATGTTGGCCACCAGGGCCTGAGGACCGCGTAGCTTCGAACTGAAGCTCTTTGAGCAATTCCCCTTCAGGTTTTTCGGCAGGATGCACATTCCCATCATAAACTTCGGCGTCGGTAAAAGGGGGTATCTAACGAGGTTCCATGCACTATTGTTGGAACAGATTCCCCACCTGTGGCTCTAACCAGTGCCTCCCTAGCTTAAGAATGTTCCAAACCCTAATTCTCCTTGCCCTACCCCTTGCCCAATCTGGCCAGGAAATCCCTCAAACTACCCTTCAATGGGTCGACGCTGGTTTTGACCGCGCCTTGTTTGAGATTTCAGATGTCGATGGCAATCTCAGTGCCGCCACGCGCATCAACGATGACCACATCAGCAAGACTGGTGTCATCCCGGCGCCGACTCCTGGATATGAGCTGACCTCGACCGTCATCGTCGAAACCAACGAAACCGCTGCCCTTGCTGACATCGCCAACTCCATTGCGGAGTCTTGGGTGGAGCCGTTCGCAGCAGCACCTGGTTTTCACTTGGTGCACGCAGCCAACGTTGCCGACGCACTATTGCTCGCACGCGATTTGGAAGCTTACTTTGGCGATGAAGCCGTTTACCTCGACGTCAAGCGACCATGGGCTGAGCGTGCTCTTCCAACGGATCCAGACTTCGGTCAGCAGTGGCATTTGAAGAACAACATCAACACCATTGCAGACGCTAACCTCGAGCCTGCATGGAACAATGGTTTTACCGGTAATGGTGTAGTCATTGGCATCATTGATGGAGGCGTCGCTACCGGCCACTCCGACCTTAATGACAATTACAACTCCATCGCAAGTTTGACCGGTGGTGCGAGTAACCACGGAACTTCTTGTGCAGGAGTCGCTGCGGCTGAAGCAAACAATGGTGCCGGCGGTGTTGGCGCTGCATACGGTGCAGAGTGGTCCAAGCAATACTATGGTAGCTCCAGCACTTCGGCGAACTCCTTCGGCCATCGCAACGACATCAACGACATTAAGTCCAACTCTTGGGGTCCTGCTGATAATGGCACCATCTCCTATATGAGTAGTGTTGAACGTACTGCGATTGAAACTGCTATTTCCGGTGGCCGTGGTGGGCTTGGTGAGATTTTCACCTGGGCTGCAGGCAACGGTGGCTTGAGTGACCGCGTGGAATACGATCCATACGCGTCCAGCCGCATGACGATTGCGGTTGGCGCGATTGGCGATAATGACACCCGCTCCTTCTATAACGAGCACGGAAGTTCGATGACCGTAGTAGCCCACTCCGACGGCAACAACCGCGCCATTTTTACCACCACTGGATCGAATGGCTACACCAGCAACTTTGGCGGAACCTCATCTGCATGCCCACTAGGCGCAGGTGTGACCGCTTTGGTTTTGGAAGCAAACCCAGCACTCACCTGGCGCGATGTTCAGGGTGTACTCATCGAGTCCGCTCGTAAGAACGACCCCAACAATGCGAACTGGGTTGTCAACGGCGCTGGTTACGACGTCAGCCTGAACTACGGTTTTGGTGCTGTCGACGCCGATGCTGCTACCCAAGCCGCTCTGACCTGGACCAACTTCGGCCCAGAGCAAGTTTCTAGTACCGGCGTTGTTGCTGTGAACCAAACCATTCCAGACAACGACACCACGGGCCTAAGCCGTACCGTGAACATTCCGGCGAACTTCATTGTGGAGTCGGTGGAGTTGAAGATGAATGCTAGCCACAACAACGTGGGCGATCTTTACATCAAGATTAACTCCCCAAATGGTATTGGTTCGATTGTTTCAAAGCAGCGTGGCGACACCACGAACAACCTGAACAACTTCATTTTTACTTCCATGCGTCACTGGGGCGAGAGCTCCCAAGGCGACTGGACGATTGACGTGCAGGATCAAGATGCTGGCACCACCGGAACGTGGACCAACTTCACTTTGACCCTTTACGGTCACGATAGCTCCGGCGCGAGCATGACCCTGTCTAGTCCATCGGTCGTTGGTGGCAGCAATGCAACCTTCAGTGTGAGCAACGCAAACCCATCGGCAACCACTTGGCTTGCTGTTTCGACCATCGGAACCGGTAGCTTCAGCGTTGGAGCTTTGGGCGTCACCCTTGGTCTGGATAGCCCGTCTCAGCTGGGTAACGCACAGGCCACCAACAGCAGCGGTGCAACCGACTTCGTCATCTCGGTCCCATCGGGTGCGACTGGCTTCTCTTACTGGATGCAAACCTTGCAGTCTGGTCAGGTGAGTAACGTCATCAACGGCACGGTTCTCTAAGACTACCGAGCTACCCACTTTCGGGCGCCTTCCCAACCTGGGGAGGCGCCCGTCTTTCGTTTCAGGGGAGAGGTGGGGGTTGCTATGCTGGAAGCATGGAGAGTCATCGCTGGTTTGACCAATACGAAGAAGGTGTTCCACAGAACATCAACTTTGAAGACATCCCACTTCCAAGCTATTTGGAAAAGGCGGTTCGGAATTATCCGGAGTCGAACGCCATACATTTCCTGAATTGCACATTAACTTACCGGCAGTTGAAGGAAGAGGTGGACCGCTTTGCCACTGCACTAGCCGGTCTTGGTGTGCGCAAAGGAACTCGAGTTGCGGTGCAGGCGCCGAACATCCCACAAACCGCGATTGCCTTTCTTGCGATTCAACGTCTTGGCGCTCACGCAGTGATGACCAATCCGTTGTACATGCCGCGGGAAATCGAGCATCAATGGAACGATGCCGAGGTTGAAGTCGCCATCACTATGGACTTCATCTGGGATCAAAAGGTGCGTGCGATTCGCGATAAGGTTCCAGTGCGTGAGTTCATCATTGCTTCAGTCCCAGAATATTTGGGCTTCCCGCTGAACCTATTGGCGCCGCTGAAGCTGAAGAAAACCGATCCTCCGAGCATCGCCAAAGTGAAGGCGGAGCCTGGTGTGCACTTCTTCCGTAAATTGGTGCGCTCCGCTGCTGCGGCTCCTCCGCAAGTTGATATTTCCATGGATGACATTGCAGTCATTCAATACACCGGGGGCACCACTGGCGTTTCCAAGGGTGCGGTGTTGACTCACCGCAATTTGAGCTACAACGTGCAACAAGTGCGTTCTTGGTTTACCGGCTTGGAGCCAGGCAAAGAAGTGCTGTTGGCTGCTTTGCCATTTTTCCACATCTTTGGATTGACGGTTTGTTTGACTTGGCCGGTAGCGGTTGGCGCTGCCATCGTTCTGCAAGCAAATCCACGGGATATCGATGGCATGGTCAAACGCATTGTGAAGCACCGCGTAACTCTGTTCCCGGCGCTTCCCGCTCTGTTCAATGCGATTAACCAATACCCAAACATTGAGAACTTAGATCTCTCCAGCGTGAAGCGTTGCTTCTCTGGTTCTGCTCCACTGCCGGAAGATATTCAGACGAAGTTCGAATCGCTCACCGGCGCCATCATTGTGGAAGGCTACGGCTTGACCGAAACTTCCCCTGTAGTCACCGCCAATCCATGCATGGGCAAGCGAAAAATTGGACACATTGGTTTGCCAATCCCGGGTACCGATGTGCGGATTGTGGACCCTGAAGGTGGTTTGCCGGAAGTTCCTGTTGGCGAAACTGGTGAGTTGATTATTAGGGGCCCGCAGGTCATGCAAGGCTATCTCAACCGCGAGCAAGAAACCTCCAACACGATTCGCAACGGATGGCTGTACACCGGGGACCTCGCGACTATGGATGAAGAGGGGTACTTCAAGATTGTGGGCCGCAAGAAAGACATGATCATCGCATCGGGCTATAACATTTATCCCGATGAGATTGACCGCGTCCTCATGGCGCACGAGAAAGTCTTTGAGTCGTGCACCATTGGCGTGCCGGATCAGAAACGCGGCGAAACGGTGAAGGCTTTTATTGTCCTTCAGCCGGGCGAAACGGTGACGGCTGAAGAGCTGAAGAAGTATTGCTCGAAAGAAATGGCGGCCTATAAGGTTCCACGTCAGTGGGAGTTCCGTGAAGATCTACCTAAGTCTGCCATGATGAAATTGTTGCGCCGCGAGTTGCGCGATGAGGAAATTGCCAAGCAGCAAGCCGATGCATAAAACGCCTTTCGATTTGCCAGACTTGTCCGGTCAAGTCGCGCTCATCACAGGTGCCAGTCGTGGCATTGGCAAAGTGATTGCTCTGGCTTTGGCGGAAGCCGGCGCCGACATTGTGGTTGCTGCAAAGAGTGAGAAGTCGCATGAAAGCTTGCCCGGCAGCATCCATGAAACGGCCGATGAAATCCGCGCCCTCGGACGCCGTGCGCTGGCGGTGAAAACCAATGTGCGGAAAACCGAAGAGGTCGAGGCCATGGTGGCATCGGCTTTAGAGGAATTTGGCCGGATTGACATCTTGCTGAATAATGCCGGCGCTATGTTCTGGCGTCCGGTGGTGCAGACTCCGCCGAAACGCTTCGATCTCATGATGGAAGTCAACGTGCGTGCTGCCTACTTGACATCGCATTTTGTGCTGCCGCACATGATGGAGCGGGGCAGCGGCTGCATTGTGCAAATGTCTCCGCCAATGGACCTCGCCATGATGGCAGGTAAAACGCCTTACTGCATATCGAAGTTTGGCATGAGCTTGTTGGCTGTGGGGTTGGCGCAGGAAGTGCGTGGAAGCGAGATCCGCAGTTGCGCCTTGTGGCCTGCAACTGCGATTGAATCTCAAGCAACCATCAATCACGGACTAGGCGGTCCGAAAGATTGGCGTCGTGCGGACATCTTGGCCGATGCCACGCTCGCTATATTGAAAGCGCCACTTGAAAAGGTGCACGGCCAATGCCTTACCGATGAAGCGGCCCTCAGCCTTATGGGCCTGGAAGACTTCGACAGCTACAACTGTGTCGAAGGAGGCAAGCCGATTCGCATCGTCGGAGAGGGGGGCGCGCAGTCCCGGCTTTGGCAGACATGAAAAAAGCCGGTCCCATAAATGGGACAGGCTTGGTGCGGCAAAACGCTGGGAGCAACTAGCTCGCGTTGGCGGCCTTTAGCTTCTTCAGTTTTTTCATGGTCTTCACTTCTTCCTTCACCTTCTCGCGTGCATCAAGAATGGCTTCCCGCGATGCGCGCTTGAGGTCCCAAGTGAGACCGACCTTGGACCAACTCCAAACCCACCACTTAGTTGGGTCAAAGTGGAACCAGCGCACGCCATTGCGGTAATCATTAGCGAAGCGATGGTGGAAGTTGTGGTAGCCCTCGCCCATAGTGACCACTGCAGTGATAAAGGAATCACGTGCCGAGTTTGCCAAGGAGTAAGGACGACTCCCAATTATGTGGGCGATGGAGTTGATCGAGAAGGTAGTGTGCCAGTTCACCACAATCCGCAAAAAGCCAGCAATCAGAACCGCTCCAATCGGGTCACCCCACAGGAATCCAAGTGCTAATGGCAAAACGCCGGAAGCAAGAATCGCGCACAGTAGGTAGTTGTCGTGCTGCCACATGACCAACTTATCTTTCTTCAAGTCCGGAACGTTGGCAAGATCATGCTCCGGGGAGGCGTGTAAAACCCAACCAATGTGTGCCCACCAAAATCCTTTGCGGATGTTGTACGGGTCATCCTTTCGATCGACCTGACTATGGTGCACGCGGTGATCCGCCGACCACTTGAGCGCAGAGTTTTGAATCGAGGCGCCACCGAAGAACAAATACAAGGCGCGCAAAATGCCGTGCGCGCGGTAGGTCGGGTGCGAGAACAAGCGGTGATAACCCGCGCTAATCGAGAGGGTGCAAATCCAAGCGTAAAACACGCCGAGCCCCAAGCTCATCCAGGAAAACTTGAAAAAGACCATATACAGGATCGCAACAACGGCGAGCACATGGGCAATGATGATGAAGTTGGTATTCACCTTGTCGAGCGGGCGGCGTCTGGACATGCGCTTATTATGCCGGAATATCCGGCGCTTTCGGAAGGAACTGTAGAAACAATTCGCGAACCTCAACCGATTTAGCACGCAATTCGGGTCTTTTCCAACCTGTCGTCGGGATGGGTGGGAGGAAGTCAATGCGGACGGTTCCAGAGCGCATAATGAAACTACCCATAGGATTGACCTTCTCAGCACCACGCATAATCGAAGGAACAATGGGGGATTGGGTCTGCATTGCGAGGTGGAAGGCACCCATTTTGAATTCCTGCAGTCCGCCAAGGCGAGACCGGGTGCCTTCGGGAGCGATCCAAATGGTCAGGCCTTCCTCTCGAATTCGTTTGGCGGCAAGAGCGAGACTAGCGCGTGCCGCCTCGCGGTTTCCACGATCGACCTCTATGAAGCCGAGCATGCGCATCACCCTTCCCATAAGTGGGATACGTCCGAATTCTCTCTTGTAGAGAATGCTGCCTGGGTGGCACCAAATGGCACTCCACACGAATAGATCAACCAGGCTGACGTGGTTTACGGCGAGGATTTTGGCACCTACAAAATCGCGGTTTTCCAGCCCGTGAAGTTCTAGCTTAATTCCAAACAGCCAGCACAAACCACGGCCCCACGCCCGCAGCAGACTTTGCCGATGGTTTTTGCTCCATCTAGGCGCGACAAACAGCGCGATGATGAGGAAAGTGATGTGCCCGAATGCCCATAGGAAGGCCGGCAGGATCATCACGATGCCACGGAATGCGCCGCCTGCCTTTGGTGCTTCCCATTCAAGGGGTGCACTACCTGTCGAGTATTCGCTCATTGCGGGGAGAACTTGGCGAATTCATTGGAGACCGCATTCGGCTTGGCCTCGTCGGGATGCCCAGAATGATTCTCAAACAAGCTGTACCAGTAGTCATGCACATCCCCGAACCAAGGGTTGCGAATAGTGACTTCCCAGTCCTGCTGGTCCGCCAAAAGCAGCCCCGCGCAGCGTTTGCTCAGCAAAAAGCTAGTCACGCTGGCCCTTCACGCGAATGTCCTGTTTCTCGAACCAACGCGTGAGTTGAGCACGACGGTCCCCCTGAATTACCAGGAGTCCGTCGTCATTGAGGGTGCCGCCGGTGCCAAAGGTCTTCTTGATAAAGCCCAGAATCTCCTCGGTCCGTGCTTCAGGAACGTCGCGCACCGTAGTCACGACCTTGTCGCCGCCGCGTCGTTCGTAGCCAAGTACAACCTGCTTAAAGGGCTGGCCCGTTTCGGGATCAAGCGCCTCGCCGTCTGCATCGAAATTACCAGTGCCCACGAGGCCAGCCTCGGCGAACAGTTTCTGAAAGGGATTATCTGAGCCCATACAGCTCTAGTCTAACGCCGATTCGGCTTTTGGGCATTCTTCAGCCAGCGAGTTCACTGCCCTACTCAAAGATTCCGGGCGAGCGATCCTCAGTTCCTGCAGGCGATCTCCCAGGACCCCTTCAATCCAAAAACGTATCGGTAGCTTTCCATAGTGCCTCAGTCCGATCAATCCGGATTTTCGCATCGTCCTTCAGCTGCATTGCGACGTACGCCACAAGCATCTCGGCCATAACCACGTTGGGCACGGAGCTATCGAAGGGGCCAATCGCAGGTACATCTAGCGCGAACCAGGTATCGGTCAACCCGGCGTAGGGGGATAGAGGGCCATCGGTAATGGCAACGATTTCCACACCAAACTCAGCCATGGCGCGAGCGGCGGAAACCGCTTGGCGTCGATAGCGGGCGCAGTCGAAAACGATGGCGGCATCTCCGCGGGCGGCACCCCCGAGGTCGCGGCCGCTGGCGTGTTCGGAGATGAGATGCACGTTGGGGCGCACCATGGTGAGGCCGCTGAACATGGCGTGGGCGCCGGCGCGGGAGGTCTCCCCGGAAAGGATCCAAACGTTTTTGGCGCGCACCAGCGGTGTACCGAGGGTGGCGAGGGGAGCGCCTTCCATGACTTCATAAAGGTGGCGGATGGACTCGGTCAAAGTGGCACCAGCGAGTCCGAGGGAGCCTGCTTGCTGGCGAATGCGCTCGCTTGGGCGCGAGAGCTGGGCGGTCACTTTGCGCCGGGCATGTTCGCGCATGGCCGCATAGCCCTTAAAGCCCAGTTTTGTACCGAAACGCACAATCGAGGGACGGCTGGTGCCTACTTTCGCGGCCAAATCCGAAACGGTGCCAAAGGCTAGCAGGGTAGGATCGGCCAGGACGGCAGCGGCAATCCGGCGCTCTGCTGGCGTTAGGCGCTCGCTGGCGGCGGCAATGAGTTCGTCTAGGGTCATAGTGGCGGAATCTTGACCACGATGTTACACTATGGTCTGGGAAATGTCCAATCGGTTACATTCTCACCCAGCACTATGAGTGACTCCAAATACGTACCTTCCGCGAGAGAGCAAGCCTTCCTTGATACCGTTGAAAGCCCTCGTTATGAACGCGAGAGCATTAATGGTTTACGGCCGTTTTTCGATGAAAAAATGCCCGAAGACATGCGCGGCTTTTACTCCGAGAGTGAGCTCGCAGCCCTGCTGGCACTGAAGGGAACCGACCGCGATGTGGAAGCGCGGATGCCAGTTAAGTTAACCCGCCACTACTTTGAGTTGGCGCAGAAGAGTGCTCCGATTCGTCGGTTGGTGAAGGCTGATCCAGCTGAAACCGGGAACTTGGAAGGCTCGGCAGATCCCGGCTACCAAATGGATTACAGCCCCGTCGAAGGGTTGCTGCACAAATACGAAATGGGGCTGATGTACGTGGTTTCTACGTGCTCGGCGCACTGCCGTTTTTGTTACCGCGAGGAGCTGATTGGGCGCAAAGAAATTGAGCGCCAAGATGGTTCGGTGGCGAAGAAAGGCATGGCGCAGATTCCAGAGATCACCAGTTACGTGCGCAAGCACAACGCAGCGGTGGAAGCCAACGGTGGACGTCATCCTGAATCCGGTCGCGAAAAACTACGCGAGATTCTGCTTTCTGGCGGTGACCCAATGGTGCTTAACAACACCAAGATTGCGGCATGGTTTGGAGCACTTGCCGAAGTTGGCATTGAGTCGATTCGTTTAGGCACCAAGGAGATGGCGTTTTTCCCGCAGCGTTTTGACGATGCCTTCTTTGCCATGCTGGATAACTTTCACAAGACCTATCCAGAGGTCGGTGTGCGCTTCATGATTCACTTCAACCACCCCGATGAGTTCTTGTTGAAGGACGACTCCGGTAACTATGTGGAAGAAGAGGGTGGTGCGCTTGCTTGGCACCCAGAAACGAAACGAGCCATGAATGGTTTGGTTTCACGGGGTTGGTTATGTGTGGAAAATCAAAGCCCATTGATCAAAGACATCAATAATGACCCTGATGCCCTGCGCATCATGCAGCGCGCCTTGAAGCGCGTTGGTGCTAACAACCACTACTTCTTCTGTGGCCGCGACATTATTGCGCACAAGGCCTTTAACATTCCTATCGAGGAAGCTTGGAGAGTCCTCAACGAGTCACAGAAAGGTTTGTCCGGCGTGGAAGCGCACGCACGTCTTTCGATTACGCACTACAAGGGTAAAACCGAAGTGGTCGCGGTCACCAACAAGCCAATGCCAGGCGTGAAAGGCGCCGAAAATGGCGTGGTCATTTTCAAAATTCTGCGCAATGCGGCAGACGCACCCGACCGAGGTAAAGTTTGCATTGTGGGGCGTAACCCTGAGGCGATTTGGTTCGACGGTTATGCCGATCGAGTCATCTTCGATGAAGCGGGATTGTTTGATTACACGCGCGTAAAGAAAAAGTCGGAAGGCAACCTTACGGTCTAGTTCCATGATCAACAAAGAGGTCCCCTCTGTTGCCGCGGCCGTTGCTGACATCTTCGATGGCGCGACGGTCATGATCGGCGGATTTGGTGAAGCGGGTAGCCCCATCGAGTTGATTCATGCACTCATCGACCAGGGCGCCACTGGACTCACCGTAGTCAACAACAACACTGGAAGCGGCGAGGTTGGCCTTGCCGCTTTGATCAAAGCAGGGAGGGTAGCGAAGATGATTTGCTCCTATCCACGGTCGCTGAACTCGACCGTCTTCCCCGAGCTTTATCGCAGTGGGGCGATTGAGTTGGAGCTGGTGCCGCAAGGAACTTTGGCCGAACGCATTCGTGCGGGGGGTGCAGGCATTCCAGCGTTCTACACCGCAACTGCCGTAGGCACCTTGCTCGCCGAAGGCAAAGAATCGCGCGTCTTCGATGGTCAAGAGTATGTAATGGAGCGCGGCCTGAAAGCCGATTTCTCGCTGATTAAGTGCTTGAAGGCAGATACCTACGGCAACTTAATCTTTAACAAAACCGCACGCAACTTTGCGCCACCGATGGCCATGGCCGGCGCGGTCACGATTGTGCAAACGGCCAGTGTTGTTGCCCCAGGCCAGATTGACCCCGAAGTGGTGGTCACACCGGGCATCTTTGTAAACCGGGTGGTGCAAGTGCAAAACCCAGCGCACGAATCGGTACTCGTTGCAGCGGGAGTGACCTATCCATGAAATCGGAAACTCCCACGCTTGGATTAACCCGCGATGAAATGGCGCAACGTGTTGCCATAGATATCCCCGATGGCTCCTACGTGAACCTCGGCATTGGAATCCCCGAACTCATTACACGATTTGTGCCCGAAGGTCGCGAGTTCATTTACCACACCGAGAATGGCTTGTTGGGCATGGGCCCTTCGCCGGCGGAAGGGGAAGGGGAACCTGAACTGATCAACGCAGGTAAGCGCCAAGTCACCGCGATTCCAGGCGCAAGTTACTTCCAACACCCCGATAGCTTCGCGATGATTCGCGGCGGGCACCTGGACATTTGTGTGCTTGGGGCATTGCAAGTCGCACAAAACGGAGATCTTGCAAACTGGTCTACTGGCGGCCCCGACGCCATCCCTGCCGTCGGCGGTGCAATGGACCTTGTTGCCGGTGTGAAATCTGTATTTGTCGTCACGCAACACTGCACTAAACACGGCGATCCGAAATTGATCGACGCGTGTACCTATCCATTAACTGGACCCGGTGTTGTGAATCGGATTTACACCGACCTTGCGGTGATTGAAATTACCGAGGAGGGTTTTCAGCTGGTGGAGTTGAGCCCTGGCGTGTCCTTTGAATACGTTGCGCAACGTACTGGCGCTCCGTTGATTCCGATTCCTGCTCCCTCTGCAAATTGAACCATGACTAATTCCAAGACTTCTTCAAAAAGCGCTGCACTATACGAACGAGCCCTGCGCACCCTGCCGGGCGGGGTCAGTCGCAATACCGTGTTGCGGAAACCGCACCCGCTTTACGCGGATCATGGTGCTGGTTTCCGGGTGAGCGATATCGAAGGTGTGGAGTACATCGATTTCTCAAACAACATGGCTTCGCTTTTGCATGGTCACGCGAATCCAGAAATGGTGGCAGCGGTCACTGCGCAACTGCATCGCGGTACGGCCTTCACACTCGCAACGGAAATCGAAGTGGAGTACGCCGAATATTTGTGCAAGCGTTGCCCTTCCTTTGAAAAGTTGCGCTTTGTCAACTCCGGCACCGAAGCGGTGATGGGCGCGTTGAAAGCTTCGCGCGCGTTTACTGGACGTCCCAAAATCGCAAAAGTTGAAGGGGCCTACCATGGTCTTTACGATTACGCCGAGGTCAGTCAAACGACCAAGCCGGAACTTTGGGGTAGTGAAGATAAGCCGCACAGTGTTCCCGTTTCACACGGAACCCCGGTGTCCGCATTGAACGATGTGGTAGTGATTCCATTTAACGACATCGATCGAGCTATCGCGATTCTGGATCAACACAAGACTCAGCTAGCAGCAGTTTTGATCGACCTGATGCCGCACCGCGTTGGCCTGATGAAGGCGCAGCCGGATTTCATTTTGGCGTTGCGCAAGTGGACCGAAGAAAATGGCGCATTGTTGGTTTACGATGAAGTCGTCACCTTCCGTTCGGAGTTCGCCGGTGCACAGGCGTGGTACGACTGCAAGCCCGATTTGACTGCCATGGGGAAAGCCATCGGTGGTGGCTTCCCAGTCGGTGCACTTGCTGGTCGCGCCGACGTTATGGATGTCATGAACCCGCTCGCTGATAAGGTTTTGTTTCCTCACTCCGGCACCTTCTCGGCGAATCCGATTACCATGACCGCCGGGTTCACAGCCATGAAACTGTTCGATGAAGTTGCCGTAAAGCGCCTTAATGGGTTGACGGAACGCACCATCAAGGGACTCGAAGCGGCGATTGAAAGAACCGGAATCACGGCGTGTGTCACTGGCGGCGGCTCCATGTTCCGCGTGCACTTCAAGGACCAGGCCCCGCGCAACTATCGCGAAACCTACGCTTCTGCCGAAGAGAATCGTTTGGTGAACCTACAGCTCGATCACATGTTCGAATCTGGCTTCATTATGATCAACACCTGCGCTGGAACACTTTCCACGCCCATGGGTGAAGCCGAAGTCGATGACTTCGTGAATGCCATGGAAGCCGGCTTCCGCAAGCTGTAAGCCCAATTGCTTGCTCCTGAAGTTCGCTCAGTTACGATAGACCCATGATCATCGTCACAGGTGGCGCAGGCTTTATCGGCAGCAATTTGCTCGCCGCACTAGAAGGACGTGGGGAGCTGGTGGTGGTGGACCATCTTGGCAGCGGCGAGATGTGGAAGAACATTGCCAAACGAGATTTGGCCGATGTCATCCGCCCCGCCGATTTACGCTCCTTCCTCGATGGCCGCGATGGCGATCACGTGCAAGCGGTGTTTCACATGGGCGCGATTTCTGCGACCACCGAAACCGACGTCGACCGCATTGTCGAAAACAACATTCGGCTCACCTTGGATTTGTACCGTTGGTGCAGTGTGCACAAAGCGCGCTTTATCTATGCATCGTCCGCTGCAACCTACGGCGATGGCTCCCAGGGTTTCGCGGACGACGATTCGCGCGAAGCCCTTAGCCAACTCCGCCCACTCAATGCCTACGGTTGGAGCAAGCACATGGTCGACCGACGCCTTGCGCGACTGCTACGTGAAGGTGGAAGCCATCCACCGCAGTGCGTCGGCCTGAAGTTCTTCAACGTATACGGCCCCAACGAATATCACAAAGGCTCCATGCGGAGTGTGGTCCATCAACTCACGCCAAAGGTGGAGGCGGGGGAGGCAGCCCAGCTGTTCCGTTCCCATCACCCAGATTATGCAGACGGCGGTCAGCTGCGCGACTTCATCTACGTAAAGGATGTGGTCAAAGTCATGCTGTGGTTATTCGACCACCCGGAGGCCCAGGGCCTGTTCAACGTGGGTACCGGTAAGGCGCGTAGCTTCGCCGACCTCGCTTATGCAGTCTTCTCCGCGTGCAACGCAAAGCCGCAGCTGAAGTTCATCGACACTCCGGTGGAGATTCGCGATAAGTACCAGTACTTCACTCAAGCTGAAATGTCGAAACTCGAAAAGGCGGGATACGACGGCGGCTTCACCTCCTTAGAGGACGGAGTGAAAGATTATGTACAGAGTTATCTTCAAAAAGATGATTTATATGTTTAGGTTGTAGAGGTCGTTTGCCGACCCCATTTATCCTCCTCCGAAACAGAGCTTTCTAGCGATTACGGCATTTGGAGCCGACGCGAACTCCTGCTCGCCATGCTCTAATCGAACAACAACAAATCCTGAACTGGTGACATCAGCACCGGCTCGAAGGATTCCTCAACCGCCTCACGCATTTGCACTGAGGCCGTTCTGTCCATCGGGTCCATTTCCTGCATAGCCGCCCAAGCAGCGCGGTTTGGCCATTGCGCATAAGCCGCCCATGTGCCGTCTTCTGCCTTGTGTAGCCGCGAGCCAAGCCCGCCACATTCCTGTTTGATGAGCTCAGTCATCTTTGCCCAAGCCTCGACAAAGGCATCTTCTTTACCTGGTTTCAAGCGCCAGCGATAAAGCACCGCAAAGCCAACCTTCACGCGTCGATACCGCGACGCCTAACCACATAGATTGGGCGCTGCTTTACTTCCTGATAAATGCGTCCGACATATTCTCCAACCACGCCAATGCCAAACATGGTTGTGCCACCAATCAGAATCATGAGGGCGGTGAGGTAAGAGATGTCATTGCCCATGTGGAGCATGTTGGTCCAGTTGCCAATCAGCAGGAACATGGCTGCAATAATCGCGAAGCCAATCGCGAACATGCCGAGGATCATGAGCAAGCGTAGTGGGAACACCGAAAACGCGAGCAATCCTTCCATCGCAATACCGGAGAGAATCCAGAAGTTGGTTTTTTCTTCACCGGCCGCACGTCCGGGGCGGTCAAAGGCAATGCCGTCTTGCTTGAAGCCGACGAAGGCGCGTAAGCCAGGAACGAAGCGCCCGCGTTCGCGCATGGAGCAAAGCGCATTCACTACATCGCGGCGCATGAGGCAAAAGTTGCCAGCGTCGAGAGGCACGTGAATGTAAGCCGTCCGCCTCCACAGGCGGTAGAAGATCTTCATGGACGTCCGCTTGATGAAGCCTTCCTTATCCCGCTTCAGGCGTTGGCCGTAAACCACATCTAGGTCATCGTCGGATAGCTTCTTATAGAAGTCTTCGATCATGGAAGGTGGATCTTGCAGATCGCCGTCCATCATGACTACGAACTCGCCATCGGCAAAGTCCAAGCCACAGGCCACCGCGCCAGAGTGTCCGAAGTTGCGCGACAGGGAGAGATACTTGTAGCGTGTATCTTCTTTGTGCAGCTTTTCCAAGAGCGCTAAAGAGCCGTCGCTGGAGCCGTTCTCTACCCAAATGACTTCCCACGAGTCCTCGCCCATTTTGGCAAAGGTCGCTTTGAGTTGCTCGGCAAGGGCCTGAATGTTCGGCTCTTCATCGTAAGAAGGGATGACAACCGAGAAGCGGGGGTGTTCGCTCATGACTGACCAGCCTAACTTTGCGCGGAACTTTCGCGGGCTGCTTCGACCATTTTGCCGAGGCCTTCGTCGAGGTTCATGGTTGGAACCCAACCCAGTAAACGCTTAGCCTTGGAGATATCTGCCACGCAACGCTGACTCTCGCCCTCGCGCATTTGCATGGCTCCGAAGTTGGGCTGCCCGCCGCCGCCATGGCGACAAACCATTTCAACCACCTCACGGACCGGGGTTTCGACTCCAGCTCCCAGGTTGATGATCTCGCCATCGACGCCGTCGGCCACAGCAGCCGCCAAAATGCCATCGACCAGGTCATCGACCCAGAGGAAATCGCGGGTTTGCTTGCCTTCGGTGGTGTCGAAAGCTTGGTCGGCGAAGGCCATGCGGATCAAGAAGGGAATCAGGCCGCGTTCTTGGCCAATTCCGTAAATCACGAAGGGTCGCACGATGCAAACCGGCACTTTTTCATAATCCGCCAGCATCTTCAGATGATGCGTAGTGGCTACTTTACCCACGGAATACGCCGAAACCGGATCCTCGCGCATGTCTTCGGTGAAGGGAACCGCATTGTTGCCGTACTCCTCATTACTGCCGCAGTGGACCCAACGTTTCAGCGAAGGGCCGTCCAAAATCGCGCGTCCCAGGTGGCGGGCGGCGGCGAAATGAGATTCAGCCATGGCATCGTCATTGTCGCGACTATGCGATTGATCGGTACGGCCGGACAAGTCGAGCACGTAGGCCGGGTCGAAATCACGGATGGCTTGCTGGATTGCCGGGTTGGCAACCGGTCCCTCGAACACTTGAAGATCTTGGCCCTTCAGCGTCTCGACATACGAAGCCTGCACTGCGAGTTCGCAACCGATTTCAATCAGGTGCGGAATGAGGCGGGAGGCAATGTAGCCGCCACCGCCAACCACAAGAACGCGGCCATCGGCGAGGGGAGAAAGGTCGGGGGGTGTTGCAGCCATGGTAGTTCTAGGAAGGCAGGCGGCCATATACTACCGCCATGCAGGTTGCCATCCTTTGCGGTGGTCGCGGCACCCGAATCCAGGGTGAAGTGGCCAATGTTCCAAAACCTATGGTTCCAATTGGTGGATTTCCCATCTGTTGGCACATCATGAAGACGTACAGTCATTTTGGGCACCGGGAGTTCATTCCGTGCCTCGGCTATCGCTCCTGGGATTTCAAGGAGTACTTCATGAACTATCGCGCCAAAATGGCCGATGTCACGGTGCGTCTGGGCGAGAACACCATTGAAACCCATGCTCACGAAGCTGAGGATGAAAAGGATTGGGTGGTGCATCTCGCTGAAACCGGTCTCGATGCGCTCACCGGCGCGCGGGTGCAGCGAATTAAGAAGTACATCACCGACGATGTCTTCATGCTGACCTACGGTGACGGCCTAGCCGATATCGATATCAACAAGCTGGTCGAGTTCCATAAGTCGCACGGCAAGATTGCCACGCTGACCGCAGTGCGTCCGCCAAGTCGTTTCGGCGACCTGGAAATCGATGGCGGTCAAATCACCGCGTTTAAGGAGAAGCTGGATGTGGGGCAGGGTGCCATCAACGGTGGTTACTTTGTGCTGAACCGCGAAGTCTTCGATTATCTCGATGACCGCGAAGACCTCACCTTTGAGCAAGAACCTCTGCGCAACCTTGCCGCCGATGGTCAGCTTATGGCTTTCCATCATGAAGGCTTCTGGCTTCCAATGGACACCTTCCGCGAGTGGAACATGCTCGAGAAGATGTGGGCCAGCGGCAATGCGCCGTGGAAAGTTTGGTAATCCGTTCCTAGAAAATGAAAAGCTCTCAGATCCTAACTTTGGCTCTGGGAGCTTTTGTTTTTGGCAGCTGCGTGATTGGTGTACGAGTTCTCCTAAGGCAAGGAACCGGAGTTGGGCTTCTTGGGATAAGCTATTCACATGCGCTGCCTCGTCTACACCCTACTCCTGGTTGCGGGACTCTCATCTTCTGCTCTTGGCCAGTAATCGGAAAGAGCGTGGGGACTTCTTGCGACGCGGCCTAAGTACTGCCCTTCTTCTCGGTCCACGATGGCTTGCCGCTCGAGGTCCTCATCGAGATCGATGATCGGAATGGAAAAACCAGCAGGACCTGGAATAACCTCTGGCGATTGCTGCTCCTGTGGGCAAGAGGGTATTCCCCAATTGCCCACGAGCTGACGCTGTTATTCAGTGCAGTCCGCGCACTTTTCGTCGCCGCAATCGGCACATTCTATTTCACCTTCCAGACCGGCAGCCGTGGCTTCGCCGGAGAGGAATTTTTCGGTGTTCTCCATGAACTTCATGGTGCAAGGCTCGCAACAGAAGAAGTAGCGCTTCGAGCCGAGGGTCGCGAAGTGAGAACGATTCACTGGCTTGCCAGGCATGACCAAGCAATCGGTGGATGCGTATTCGACCACCATGCTTTTTTCTTCAAGCTTGGCGAAGAAGGTGGCTGGCTCGGCCTGAGCTTTAGCAACGCATTTCGGGCAACACGCACCGGCATTGAATCCTTCCAGCATGAAAGCTTCTTCTGCGTCTAGCTCTTCGCCACTGTAAGCACAGGTGTTTTGCAATTGGCGGCCTTCCATGACATCTAAGTACTTGGATGGATCCGCCTTCACCTTCTTCGCGCACTTCTCACAGCAGGTGTAGATGGTCTTGTTGTAAACCTTCACGAAGGTGTCGCGGTCCTCGAGCTCCTCACCGGAAACTGGGCAGAGTGTTTGGATGTTCTCCAAAGCAATGCCGTCCTGGTACATAGCAAGTGCGATTTGCTCAGGCTTTTTCGTAACTTTCTTGACGCATTTTTTGCAGCATGCGTAAATGCGGTGGCCTTCGTAGTCGACAAAGTTATCCTTGTCTTCTAGTTCTTCCCCTGAAATAGGGCATGTGGTTTGTGCACCAAGAGTGGTAGGCACCGATATTTTTTGCTTTGCTTTTACAACGTCATCAGCAGGATGGTCACCATGCTCGCCGTGTTGAGCTGCAACGGGAACTGTCAGCAAAAGGGCAGCGATGAGTGCGGAGAAAGTTTTCATGTTTACTTGTTTTTTGTAATGCGCCGCTCTTCCACAGCGCTGTAGAGAACGGGGACGACGAACATGGTTAGCAGTGCAATACACATGCCGCCGAAACTAGGAATGGCCATCGGCACCATCACATCGGCGCCGCGACCAGTGGAGGTTAAGACCGGAAGCAGAGCCAACATGGTGGTTGCGGTGGTCATTAAACAGGGGCCGACGCGGCGTTTGCCGGCGGTTACTACGGCATCGCGAATTTCTTGACGCGATTTTGGCTTTTGATTTTTGAAGGAACTCTTCAAGTAGGTTCCCATGACCACGCCGTCATCGGTAGCAATACCGAAGAGCGCCAAGAAACCAACCCATACCGCAACCGACAAGTTGAGCGGGTGCACTTGGAATAGATCCCGCATGGAGTTGCCGAAGACATCGAAATTGAGGAACCAATCTTGGCCATACAGCCAAAGCATGATGAATCCACCGGACCAAGCCACAAACACACCGCTAAAGATGATGAGGGTGGTGAGGACGGAACGGAAGTTCAGCTGTAGGACAATTAGGATCAGCAACAAAGCGATCGGCAACACAATGGCCAAAGTTTTCGATGCTCGGAGTTGGTTTTCGTAAGTGCCGGCAAATTTGTAGGTGACCCCTTCCGGAAGAATGAGTTCACCATCCGCGATGCGTTGCTTCAAGATACGCTGCGCCGCTTCGACCACATCGACTTCCGCAAGGTTGGCTTGGCGGTCAAAGGTGACGTAGGCAGTTAGGAAAGTATCCTCCGTCTTAATCACCTGAGGTCCACGGCGGAAACTGATGTCAGCCACTTGTGCGAGTGGAATGTGTCCTCCTTGAGGAAGCGGCATCCACAAAGAGCGCAAGTCCTCCATGTCGGCACGTAGTTCTTTTGGATAGCGCACGCGCAGGTTGAAGCGCTCACGGCCTTCCACCGATTGGGAAACAACCTTTCCTCCAAATGCTGCCATGAGGTGCTCTTGTACCGCAGCAACGGTCAATCCGTAGCGGGCCGCATCTTCGCGACGGATATCCATTTCCAAGTATGGCTTACCAATGACTCGGTCCGCAAAGACGGCCTCTGGCACCACCCCCGGCATTTGCTTGAGCTCTATTTCGAGCATCAGAGCCGCCGCTTCTAGAGATTCCAGATCGGGAGCTGCAATTTTGATTCCCATGGGAGCGCGCATGCCGCTTTGCAACATGACCAAGCGCGTCTCGATGGGTTGAAGTTTGGGTGCCGAGGTCACGCCTAGCAACTTGGCCTTTTTCACAACCTCTTTCCAGATGTCGTCTGGCGAATTAATTTCATCGCGCCAGTTGCGAATACGCTCACCTTCTTCATTGATGGAGTATTCTGGTTTATACAGAATGACATTTTCAACCATGGAGATCGGTGCCGGATCCAGAGCCGTTTCCGCACGCCCAATTTTACCCACCGAAGATTCAACCTCAGGGATGGCCGCGATCGCCTGATCCAGCAAGCTAATCATTTCCACTGCTTGCTGCATCGATGCATGCGGTGGGGTAGTAGGCATGTACAGAAAGCTGCCTTCATTCAGGGTTGGCATGAACTCTTTACCAAAGCCTGGGAATGCTTTCGTGCCATCGTCCCAGAAAGCGGTTTGATAAACCTTTTCGCGGTCCACACCGACTTTCTCCAAAGCGTTAGGGACGAATCCGAAAACGCGGTCAAACCCAATCCAGGCACTAGTACCTAAGAGCACTAGGATGAGTGGAAAGGAGAGGAAAAGCAGTTTGTGGCTTAAACACCAACGCAGAATGCGCGCATAAACTAGATGGAACAGCCAGAACATGGCGACCAATAATCCAATAGTCAGTGCGACAAACAGGAAGTTGGTTCCGTCGCGATTTAGACCAAGAGGCTCCCACCTGGAACTGAGCTTTTCAATCAAGAACAACGCGACAATAAGAAGGGCAAGTAAACGCGGGCCCATGTGAAAGCGACCGAGTTTTGCATCGGCTACTGCTTGCAAGCGATCCCAGCGCGGACTTTTTTCGTTGCGGTTACGAAACAACATCATTGCCAAGGTTGGAATGAGCAACAAGGCCACCACGATCGAAGCTGCCAAGGTGAAGGTCTTGGTGAAGGCCAGTGGAGTAAACAATTTCCCCTCAGCGCCGGTCATCGCAAAGACTGGCAAGAAACCAAGGATGGTGGTGGTGACTGCCGTCATCACGGCACCAGCAACTTCTGAGGAAGCATGGTGCACCGACTGTAAACGTGTCTCTCCATCCGGCGCCGACTTCAACCGCTGGATGATGTTCTCCGCCAAAACAATGCCCATGTCGGCAATGGTGCCAATGGCAATGGCAATGCCAGAAAGGGCCACAATGTTTGCATCGACTCCGTAGAGTTTCATCAAGACGAAGGCGCCGAGTACGGTGACCGGAAGGGAAAGGCCCACCAAAATGGCGGCGCGTAAACGCAACATGAGAAGCAAAATCACAATCATCGTGACGATGACTTGTAGAGTGAGCGCCTCTTCTAGAGTGTTGAGCGTTTCATGAATCAAGCCAGTGCGGTCATAAAAAGGGACCACGGTGATCTGGCTCACCGTTCCATCGGCTAAGGTCACCTTGGGAAGGCTTGGTGCAATCCGCGCGATTTCGGCTTTCACCTTATCGAGGACTTCCAGCGGATTGGTTCCGTAACGTACAGTGACCACGCCACCCACCACTTCGTGACCATTTTTGTCGAGTGCGCCACGGCGGGGAGCAGGGCCGAGCGTTACGTGCGCGACATCGGCGACGCGCAGGGGGGTGCCATCGCGGGCACGAATAGGAGAACTTGCAATGTCCTCTACGCTTTTAATCCAGCCTTTGCCGCGAAGGATGTACTCCACGCGGTTGAACTCAAGCACGCCAGCACCGGTTTCTTGATTGGCGCCGCGTACAGCAGCCTGCACTTCTTTGAGGTCGACATCGAAGGCGTGCAAGGCATCGGGGTCGACTTCGACTATGTATTCCCGCTCAAAACCACCGATACCCGCAACTTCGCTCACTCCAGAAACCGCAGTGAGCGCATAGCGAACGGTCCAATCTTGCACCGCGCGAAGTTCATCGAGGTCAAACCCACCACTTGGGTTTCCCGCTTCGTCGAGGCCTTCCAGCGTGTACCAGAACACTTGACCTAGGCCAGTTGCGTCAGGGCCTAAACCCGGTTGCACATCACCTGGTAAAGTTCCCGCAGGAAGACTGTTCAACTTTTCCAGAATGCGTGAACGCGCCCAATAAAAGTCAATGTCCTCCTCGAAGATGATATAGATCGAACTGAATCCAAAGATACTATTGGATCGAATGGTCTTTACGCCAGGAACCCCCAGCAGTGCCACCGTGAGAGGGTAGGTGACTTGATCCTCAACATCGCGAGGGGAGTTCCCTGGCCATGGCGTGAAAACGATTTGTTGATTTTCGCCGAGATCTGGAATGGCATCGGCGGCAACTGGAAAGTGGGGAAGAAAACCTTCTTCCTTTGCACTTGAGAACGGCGAAACCATGAGGCCGCCGAGCACGATGCCCGCAAGCATCAGGCCGACCAGTAGGCGTTCCCGTAAAACGAAACTTAGAAAGCGATCCATGTTTCTGGCCTACTGTTGGGTGAATCCCTTTAGGGCGCGGGTTTCGTCCCCACATTTAAGCATGCTTGCACCGTAGTATGGATTGCGCGTGCCATCGCCCGTGAAGTCAATCCAATCGGCGCCATCGCCCATGGCCATGGGGCAGTGGAAAATGGAAAGTTCACGCTCGACCCCAAGGTAGCCATAGCTTTCTGCAAGGTGGACCATTGGAGTTTGCATGGCGAAGAAGGCTTTACGCAACCGCTCGATGTCTTCCGCAGCCGTGGCAGCTTCCGCCGCTTTCTCCAAAAGTCCAATCGTTGCTTGAGCCGATTCTGGAAGGCTAGTGCCCTTTAGGTTGGTCAAAGCGGTTTGAAAACTTTTGACTTGCGAATGGGAATCATGAAGTGCGTCACTAGCAAGGGATTCGCCCAGGGCTGCAAAGTGCATGAGCAAGACTCCATTCTGCTTGCGGAAATCGTCCTCGGCCATCTCTAATTCCATTGGCGTGTCCTTCGTGTCCTTCATGTCCTTCATGCCGTTCATGCCGTTCATGCCGCCATGGTTATGCCCAACCACGCCACCGCCATCCGGCGCCATCATGGATTGCTTACCGCGAAGCTGCATTTCACTGTCAATGGTGAAAGAGCCGCGCGTGACTACGGACTCGCCTTCCATTAATCCTTCTCGAACCACAAAATCATCGCCGGCACGTGGGCCGAGGACGATGTCGCGCGCTTCAAAAATGGAAGCGCCATGCTGCTCCACATTTTGAATTTCTACAAAGACGATGGCGCGGTCTCCAGTGAGGAGCGGAGCTGTTGCTGGAATCAAAAGTGGCGAGATCATTTCGGCCATCTCCGAAGCGAAGCCCAAACTCTCTGCGGTTTCTAAATCCATTTCACAAATACGACAAATGCCAGATTCCTCGGCAATCACTTCCGGGTGCATAGGGCAAATCCATTTGCCATGCATGTCAACCGGAGCGGCTTGGCCATTGCCAACGATGGGGGTACTAACCGTGGCGCGTGCGAACATTGCAGGACGAAGGCGGCCATCGCTATTATCGACTTCAACGCGTACATGAACCGTGCGGGTTACGGAGTCGAGGACCGGGTCAAGAAAACTAATGCTTCCGGAAAATGTTTCTCCGGGCCATGCGTCTACGCTGAAGGTGACTTGTTGGCCGTAGCGAATCCAAGGCAAATCAGACTCATAGGCATCTAGTTCGAGCCATAGTTGATCCAAGTTCGCAATCGTGTAGAGCTGTTCCCCTTCCTTTACGTATTGGCCTTCGACCGCGGAACGGTGAATGACAGTACCTCCAATGGGGGCAGACAAGGTGATTTGCTCAGAAGGCTCGCCCAAGTCAACAATCTCCTGCATTTGCTCTTCGGTGAGTCCATAGAGCGTTAGTTTTTTACGCGCAGCGACTACCGTGGAGTGGGAGATTTTGATGAGAGATTCATCGCTTTGGGCGCCAAACCGTTTTGCCGATTCCACTGCGACGATGAGCTCTTCCTGCGCATGGAAAAGCTGTGGTGAATAGATTTCCGCGAGGTGATCCCCAGCGCGTACTTTCAGGCCGGTGTAATCGACATAGAGTCGGTCCAAGCGTCCGCCGACGTAGGCCGACAAGATTGCGATTGCAGTTTCGTCGACGGCAAGCTTGCCCACCAAACGAACTTTGTGCGCTGCATCGGCACGCCGCACTAAGGAAGTTCTAATTCCCGCGAGTGCCTTTTGGCCCTCTTCCAAGCGCAAGATATTGGGCCCATCTGCAGCTGTATTGGTTCCGGTTTCCAGCGGAATGAGATCCATGCCGCAGATCGGGCAATCCCCTTCCTTGGGAGCTTTGATGGATGGGTGCATGGAGCAAGTCCAAGCTTCGGTTGCATTTGCTGCGACGCCTTCGGTGGTTTCATGATCATGCGAACTCGAGCCTGACATGCTGCCCATTGGAGTAAAGCAACGGCCAAGAGCTATGCCGAGAAACAACACCAGAAGAACGGTGCCGAGGCGAGGTAAAATCTTGAGTAAGTGATTCATCGTTCTAGAGTTTCGCTAAGAAGTAAGTCGGCGGGTAAAAGACCTTGAAGATCGGCAATGGCCAGGGCTGCATCGGCAGATGCGCGAGCGGAGGACAAGCGAAAGTCCAACATGACGCGAGCTGCATCGAGCATCTCTTGGAATCCAACTTGACCGGATTGATAGGCCGCCAAGGTGGTTTCGTAGGTTTGTTGCGAAAGAGGAAGCAAGCTTTCTTCATAAAGCTTCATGCGACGCAAGGCATCTTGGTGGGCCGAAAGAGCTTGCTGCAAATCAGCCAGCAGCTCCCATTGACGCGCTTCCATTTGCGCGACCACCATGCGGCGATCGGCAAGAGCCTGACGTCGCCCACCTTGAATCCTTCCTTGTCCAAAAGGAAGCTCCACCGCGAGTGTTAAAGAAAGTGCATCGTCTCCAGAATCGGGTTGGGTTGGATTACCAGATCCAATCCAGGTCCAGTCGGCACCGACGGAAAAGTCCGGTCGTCCTTCTAACTCAGCGATTCTTTGCGCCTCTTGCGTGGCAAACAACCGCGCCCGCAGCTTTTGCAATTCCGGAGATTCCGTGATTAAGCGTGCTGCCAATTCCGCCTCACTTGCGAGTTGTGGAAGGGGTGAGAAATCGAGCAACTCCCAAGAAGTGTTTTCCTCAAGCGGTGCGCCAATTGCCGATTCCAACATGGCAAGTAATGGTGCTTCGCGTTGCGAAAGAGTGTTTAGCCGGTCACTCATTTGCAATCGTTCCACTTGGGTGCGGAGGACCTCGGCTTGGGAGACTTGTGAGGATTCGTACAAACGCAAACTTACATTTTCGATGTGCTCCAGCAAGGCTACTTGGCCTGCTGTAATCTCTTCGGCCTTGCGAAGGTAGATGCGCTCCGCCCAACTTCGCAGAAATGCACGACGTACGGCTAGGCGCGCAACCTCTATTTGATTGCGTTGTACTTCGGCCATGGCGGAAGCTTGATCGCCGGCAGCGTCGAGCTTGCCAGGCCATGGGATATTTTGCGTATAGCCAATACGTGCATCCATGGGCCCCGTACGCGTTTCAACCGATTGCACGTAGCCAGTGAGGCTAAGCCAAGGATCGGGCAAGGCCGTCACTTGAGGAACCCGTTCCAGCGCAACTTGCCAGCCTTGATAAGCCTGGCGAACTTTTGGGCTGGAGATGACAGCACGCAATAAGAGTGCATCTACCCCTTCTTGCGGAGTCCAATGCGGAAGCTCCGTGGTGCCTGCTTTGTGTGCCCCTGGTTCTTCATCACCAGTTGCAGCGATCTGAGGATGTGGCCCAGAGCGTTCCGCGTAGGAATTCGCGGAGGAGGCATTGGTGCTCTGGCAGCCAATCACCAGGCTGCATAGGAATGCAGTGCTTAGGTATTTTTGGAAGTACATGTTTTCATCATTTAAGTCGTTCACAGGGTTCCGGCAAAACCGGAAAAATAAAATCCTGTGCGCTCAAATGAGAAAACTTTGAAAACTTAAATACAGCGGCCGAGGCGGAGCACGCGGTGGGCCAGGCGCAGCCTGTTGGACGGATGTAAGGAGAGGGAGGTTTGGAAAAGAGAACACCGCAAAGTGGCTCTCAAACAAACTCGTATCCGATTTCCCTTCCTTGTGCATGCGCACGCCTTCCTGTAAAGGTGCGGGCGCGACGGGTAAATCATAAGCACAGCAACAAGTGCGCGAAATGGACGGACCTAAATCTGCAGGTGCCTCGGCCTGATGCTCGCAACAGCAAGACATTTCTGCCATAGCTGCCATCTTTGCGCACGTTTCCTGCGCCGCCACGACTGCGCCAAGACTGCTTGGGAGCAGCAACAGCACAATGGCGATGAGGGCAGGAAGGGAACGCATGGGACTAGTGTAGAACATATAAGGAGATATATATTCCCACAAATTGCAGGAATTCGTCTGTTTCCCTAGCGCAAGCTCAGAATGCGGTACCCATGGGCTTCTAGACTCATGCTTCCAATTAGGGCGATTTCCCCGTTGGCCACCATATAACTGTTTTGGCTTAGTTGATCATTCAGGACATCACCGTCAGCGAAGTAGCGGGCGACGGGGATGTTGAGGGCTTGCGCGTTGTCATTGCTCCCTGCAATCATGAGTAAAGTGTCCTGCGCATCTTCGCGTGCAAAAACCAAAATGCGGCCTGCATGATGCATCCAATAAGGGTCAAAGCTGCCTTCGCGTAAAGCCGAGTACTGATGCCGCAGCTGGGATAACCGGCGTACCAGCTTGACCGTGCTGCGATCCCAGGTGGCTATGTTCCAGTCAAAGGTGCGGCGGTTGTCTGGATCGCTCCCGCCTGCGGTGCCGATTTCATCTCCGTAATAAAGGACCGGGCTACCAGGCAAGGTGAACTGCAAGAAGGTGGCTTCGCGCACGCGATCTGCATTCAAACCTGCGCGGGTAAGTGCTCGGGACAAATCATGGTTGCCAAGTTGATGCCAGGAGCTGTGATTGGCCGTTGCAGGATAGGCACGCATGCCACGTAAGATGCGTTCGCGGAAATCAGCGACGCTGTCATTGCGCGTGAGACAGTAGTCTTGCACTGGGAAAAGGAAGCCATTGAAATCCATGACGCCATCGAACTGCTCGCCATCTAGCCATGCAAGTGCGTCGCCCCATTCTTCGAGAATGAGTAAGGCATTTGGATCGTCAACCTTTAGGTAGTCACGCATTTCGCGCCACACGCTGTGATCGCCGCCGCTACATCCTGGACCAACATCTTCCGCGGCATCTAAACGCCATCCGCCGATGCCGGACTGAAGCCACCCCCGCAAAACGCTGTCTGGGTCCCGCACCATGCGATCGCGCACCTCAGGGTTGGCATAGTTCAGCTTAGGCAAGGAGTTGATCGCGAACCAACTGCAGTAGTTTTCAGGTGCTGCAACGGGGTCAAAACCGGGCAGGAAGGTAAACCAATCGCCGAATGCGCTGGTGGTTGGGTTTTCATGCGCACCTGTCCACGGATAAACGTGATAGCGGTCGAACCACTCACTATAGGAACTACAGTGATTTAGAACGCCGTCTAGAATCACACGTGTACCTTGTTGACGAAAGCCTTGCACCATAGATTGGAATTGAGCATTGTTGCCCAAATGCGAATCGATGCGATCGTAGCTGGTTGCGTCGTAACGGTGATTACTACGACTCTCAAAAACTGGGTTCAGCCATATGAAGTCGACCTCCAACCAAGCTAAGTAATCTCGGCGTTGCCAAATTCCGGCAAGGTCTCCGCCAAAGAAATCGGAGCCACCAATCGGAGATTCACTCCATGAGGCGTGCGCAGTAATGCCTACGCCTGGTGCGATTTCCCATTCCCCATTTTGTGGATCATTGCTTGGGTCGCCGTTGCGGAAACGGTCAGGGAAAATTTGATAACCGACTGCACCACGCGCCCAAGCCGGCCCTTGAAAGCCGGGTCGGATTTGAAAGTCTCGAACATTCAAGTCCCAATTATCGAGTGTGCCAGTGACTTGGTACCAATTCACGCAACCTTGATCCTCTAAACGAATGCGATACCAAAGGGTGTCGTTGCCAAGCGTGACATCGGCGCGCCATAAATCGAAGTTGTTGGTGGGTCCGACTTGGGTTTCCACCCACATGGGAATCAACACTTCTCCGCCAGCACCGCCGTTGAGTCCTGTATCCCAGATCCGCACCGTGGCGGTTTGTAAATCCCCAGCTGCAGCGCGCATACGCAGACTTACGGTATCGCCGGGCATTGGTTCGAGCGGCGAACAGTACAAAGGCGACTGATCGTGAAAGATCGCATCGCCATCGATGTTGCTGCATTGCGCTGAAGTAGCCAGTGCGAGTAGGGGAATGAGGGGAAGCATGCTCTCCGAAGGATATCCCATGAATGCCTTGTGGGGACCGGCTTAGTCCGCGTTACTCGTAGGCGATCGCATCTGCTACAGCTTTTTCGTCCAAGCTGTAACGAAAGCTCTGCAAAGGAGCAAGGTCCGCAACTTGCATAGTGACCCCCTTCATGCCAAGCCAATGCCTATTTCCGCTCCGATTCGGACCTTCTTGGCTGATCAAAAAGCGCACTTGGTAGTCGCCGTGCATCATCAAACGAGTTGGCTCGGAGGTGGGCCCAAAAGCAGCAACCTGATTGCTCAAGCGTGCGTCTAGGTTGGCACGTCCATCTTCACCAAGAGGTTCTAGAAAAACTAGCAGCTGCCAATCCTCGGGCAAGAGGTGCAGGTTCAAAATGTCGACTTGAATAGGGAAACCGTCCTGCAAGACCACTTCTTGGTCGCCAATGACTTGCTGCAAATCTACAACCTGATAACCCTGTGCGGCTACTTTTAGATCGATCCCGGCATCTCGGGTAATGGATACATATGGGTTGTCACTAAAGGAACGCCGTGATTGGTTCTTGTGAGTCCATATTTGCACTTTCGAGAGCATTTCCCCGCGGGTGTTTCTTACCCAAACACGAAGCGTATGAAGGACACCACGCAGGTCGATGTCCTCGAGAATCTGTGGTTCCGATGTGCTAATTAGAGTCAATCCCGAGTGAAAATACAGCTCCTCGTTATATACTTTGGATCGCAAAATCAAGGTTGCGGGACCAGGGGGAAGGTTTTTCCGTTGAAAGCTTCCGTCTTCGCGAAGATTGGCGAAGAAAGTCAGCTTTATATCTTCATTTTCCAAGCTTGCCGTTTGCAAGACGGCCTCAACCCGTTCGACATCGATATCTTTATCCAACAGGAATTTCCCCTTAAGCGTAATCGACTTGTTCATGACTAGTCGAACGTTTTCTGCTCCCTGAACAATGGGCAAGCTTGAGTCAAGATAGCTGTCAAGCGTTGCAGTAAGACGGTAAGAGGCCGGCCCCAAGTCTGCACGGATTTCAAACTTCCCCACACGGTCCGTCTTGGCGCGATGATCCCCAAGATCAGTCCACCCAAACGATTGATCCGTCTCTCGGTTCTCCAGCCGGACCTGCGCATTGGAAAGGGGGGCGCCGTTTGCGTCCACGACCGCACCAGAGGCAATGAGTGGAGGGACGACTAAAACTAAATCGCCTAACTCATTTTCTCCTGGTGCAAGAAAGTAACTTAGGTCAATCGCTACAGCACTCTCGGGTTTTTCCCGCGTGGCACGCAGATTGATAGTTAAGGAGCGCACCGTGTTCTCTTTATAAAGATCCTCCACTACAAAACGAAAGTACCCACTCGCATCCGTGTGAATGGGTCCAGAACGCGAGGAGTTGCTTCCGCCGTCCGATGTGTACCCGATTCGATATTCCAAGTTCAAGTTCGGACCTATTGCACCTTCGGTGTTTAGGATTCTCCCAACTAAGACAGGGTCCTCAGCTTGGGCGACTAATGTAAAGATCGCCGGCCCTCCGTTGCGAACAGGACCTTCCCCAAAACTTTCGGCACGAAGCTCACCGTCAGTCGAAACTACACTCACGTGTAATCGCTGGTTGTAATCCACCAGTGGAAAATGGGCGATTCCGTTTTGTGAGCGGCCAGTCAAATGCTCACGTGGATTATTCCAAGCGGAGAAATTTTCGCTTCCGTCATAGGAGTCTTCTGGAAGCAACAAATTTACATGCACTAGAAAGGTATCGCTTGCAGGTTTCCCGTGCGTATCCAGGATATGCACTTCGAGTTTTCCAGCATTAGGAGCCACTAAAACAGGAGGCTCATCGGGCAACTCTTTTAAGTTCACTCTCGTTTCGACAGGCGTATCGCTGAGGAAAAGCAGGGCGACGTAGACCTCATCGTCGGCTAACTCGAGCATGAGAAGCTGAAACAGTTTGATTTTTGCAATTCCATCCGCATCGGAATAAGCGGTGGTGAAATCTTGGGAATTTTTTTCTGTACGAATGCGCAGCGAAACCGGGGCACCTACTGCCGGATTTCCATCTGTGTCCACGACCTTGACCCGCAAGATCACAATTGGGTTAAGTTCGAGAGTTAGTTCTTCACTGCCCTCATCGACGTCCAAAGAGAAGTTGAAGTGCGTAGGAGTGCGGCCAGCAATGATGTGCGAATCCACCGCGAATGGAATTCGAACTTGCCCTTTGTGATCTGTTTTGTAAATCACGCCAAGGTGCTCAAAGACTTTTTCAAAATCTGCACTCATGGTCATCTCGGCTTGCAAGGCACCTAAATCGGCCACTCCGGTATCAATAACCATGACCTCGGCGCGGGGCAATGGCTCCTGAGTATCGGCATCGACTACTGAAATCAGGATTCCTTCTTCCGCAGGCGATCCATAAACCATTTCGACACTAGCCTCTCCTTGCGAGAGGTTGGTACGAATCGGGTCGACGGCATTGAGACTTTTGCGCGCGTCAACTTTGGGTGCGCCTGCAAGTTCTTCGGCCGGGTCTATGTTTTCTGCACGGATGGCTTCCGCAGTGGTTTCCTTCGAGGGCGCTTTGGAATCGTCGCTGAGTAAGAAAACCGCCAGTCCCGCAAGGAGCAGGACAATCATGGACAGTGGAAGCCAAGTGCGCATGTCTTCAGTGTAGTGCAGGGCGCATTTGAAGAACCCACATGGAGCTAGTTCACTTTCGGAAATCGATAAACCGGGGAACTCGGATGAGCTTGGTCTTGCAAACCCGTCCATCCCTTTAAGCGCCCCCAAGTGCTCGCGGAATCTTCACTGAGAGGCTCCAGTAGTTGCGCTGCAACCCGAGCGAGTTTTTGATTGGCTTGAATCAGCAAGCTCCCTTTCGGGATGGAACGCAATTCAGAAACCCAAGCTCCAAATATTTGGATTTCGTAGTGCCCTTGGAATTTCACTTCTTCGCGGTCGATGCGCTCCACGGAAAACACCTCGACTTGCCTTTCTTCCTCTTCCGGAATTTCGGAAAAAGCAACGCCATGCAGCAGCAATAAGGCACGCATAGATTCCGTTGGATGGGGGATGACCCAGGCTTGTGGGTAGTCCAGCTGAAGATCACTTTCAAAGCGACGGCGTACCGACATTTCGACCTCTTCATAATCAGGCAGGACTACATGGCGCGTGCCAAGCCCATTCGGCAGGACCACGTCTTCTACGCCGCCGACTAAAACACCTTCCTTTTCCGCGAGGCCTAAATGCGTTTGGTAGCCGAGAGTCACCTCGCCTCTCATAACTCGCTGATCCGCCGCTTGAGTGACCTGCTTAATCTCATCTTGATGGCGCACGGCACTCTGCAAAACCTCGAGCACGAAGTTGCGCGTGACCTGAATCCGAGTGGGGAAGTCAAAGTAGCTATAGGCCTCCGATAAAACGCTAATCCGATTACGCAAGCCGACATAATTGGTGCCAAACCGTGGCCGATGGTCATAAGTAATCCACTCTGGCGTTTCGTCCTCAGTGAAATTCCCATAATCAAAAACACGCCAGTCAAACTGCTCCTGCATGTTCGCACGCACTTCCGGAAGCAGGACGTTTCGATTAAAGGCGTCTAACTCAGCATCCACATGGGTGGAAAGTGACGGTGAATAAGTCAAGTGATAGCCGTGATACGAACCGTTCGTGGTATGCAAATCCATAAACACATGCGGGTCAAAATCGCGCATCAAGCCAAGCAGGGCCTTCGTTTCCGGCGCCTCTACTTTGATGAAATCGCGGTTTAGATCGAGGCCCATCGCGTTTGGGCGCACACCCACTCCTTGCTCTGGTCCGTTTTGGGTGACACGATTTTTTCGGTCAAAGCGTTCGTTGCCATCGGCGTTATAGATAGGCACAAACAGAATCGCGGAGTTTTTCAATAATTCGCTGTGGTCACCCAAAGCCATTTCGCGCAAGATCATTAAGACGGCTTCTTTCCCTTCCACTTCTCCTGCGTGGATATTCGCATTCACCAAAATCCGAAGTTTCCCAGATTCCATGACAGCCGGTGCGCTTGCCAGTGGAGGATCCGACACAATCACCAAAGGCATGGCCCGCCCCTCCGAGGTTTCTCCAAAAGTTGAAAACTGAAGCAAATCACTTTCGGGAAGATTCTTTACGTCGTCCAAGAACGCAACGACTTCCGCATAAGTGGAAGTGCGCTCGCCATGGCTGACCTCTGCAGCGGTACGCGGAAGGTTTCCGGGAGGAGGAGCGGGCATCGTGCAGCAGGTAAAGGTAAGGAGGAGAGCGCAAGTAGGGCGGCCTTTCACAAGCGAAGCTTAACTCATCGATTTGGGGTTCCAAAGAGTTACCCTGGACAGCAAAGTGCTATATTCACCGCGGTCCTTCCTTCACGGTCCACTAGGGGAAGTCTGGAATTGAAATCACGTCTCATCATCGCCCTTTGTGCTTTAACAGCTCCATGTGCCGCGCAATCCGGTGGCATTGAAACCTTGACCGGGGAAATGCTGTTTTCTGGTGGTACGCGGGTTTCCGTAACCCATTTACATCGTGAGAAATCTGGGCTTACGTCTGGCTCAACGAGCGTTGCGGATCCGCTCAACCGAAGCTCAACCCTAGACCGCACCACCCTAAGCCTCGATCGCGGTCTCAGTTCTCGGTTCACTTTCACCGCACTACTTCCATTTGTACAACAGACTAGTGAAGTCGGCGGCGTAAAAACTTCTAGCTCCGGCGTGGGCGATGCCGCAATCCTTGTGAAGTGGTTGATTGCAAATGATTATTGGCCACGTAGCGGGTGGCACCTTGCCATGGCTGCCGGCGTGGAGGTGCCTACTGGAGAAACTGGAATCCAAGAAGGCGCAGCACTACTTCCTGTATCTATGCAGCCCGGCTCCGGTTCTTGGGACCCCTTTGTTTCATTGAGCGCAAACCTGGAACTCAATCGTTGGCGTTTCGACACCATTGCCTTGTACAAAAGCAATAATTCCGGCGCGCAACAAACGGAAGAGGGCGATGTCTTCGCCTTTGATTTAGTAGGCGCTTATCGCTTTCTCCACGACCAATATCCTGGTCCGAGCGCAAACGTAAAACTAGGCCTCTTGTATCGAGATCAGGCACAATCGGTTTTTGCCGGTGGGCCCATCGTGAATTCGGGCAGTGAAGTTTGGCTAGGTCGTGTCGCGCTGGCTTGGCATCCGCAGCCGCAGTGGGACTTAAGTCTTGCCGTAGATGTTCCGATATCTGAGTCGTACCATGGCACCCAATTAGCCCTGGACTACCAAGTGTCCCTGGCCGTCGGCATTCGCTTCTAATCGTGAAATACCTACTCCTTCTTCTGCTCACGCTGCCCGTCGTTTCGATGAGTTGCAGCCTTAGCCCAGACACCGGCTGGGACGATGGAAACCCTTTCGCCAAAGTGCGACTCCTGTTCGATAGCTGAATATGAAACGATAAGGCTTTTGGTTTAGACCAAGCCTTACGGCGCCAGGCTGGTGCCGATGCAGTGTACCTCGATACGGTAGATAGTTATGCCCACTATGCTTTACGCGAACCACAACGCATTGACTTCAGTGCCATGGAACGCGCAGCGATCGATGCTGCCTATGACATTACTGAAATCCGCTTAGATCTCTCTGGTGATCTGGCGCAAAAACCTTGTGCAGAGTGTGCCGGTGAAGAGCGTACCTTCCTAACTTTGGAAACGGGACAAGCCTTCGAAGTGCGTGGTGTTGCTGTTCCGGAGGGGCGCGCAACGGTGGTATTGCTTGCCCGCGACTGGAAGACTGCGCATCCATATTTGGAAATGCAATAAGGTCAGGGCTAAGAACCTATGCATGAAACACTGGATTGCCATCGGCATCGATCACCCGCCCAGTGATCGGCCGTGTTTCATAAACCATTAAGCTGGCGAATAAAACGCCGACGTATATAAGTAGAGTTGGAAACTCAAAACGAAACATCCTCCCAGTCTAACCAAGACGGGGAGGATGGGTTGGCGGGAAGCCGCAGCGAGCCTACATATGCTTTAGGTCCCAGTCGTAATCGATCTCATCGGAGAACGGATCGATCCGGTCCATCTCGGGAGCACCGTGTGGCAAGTCAGAACAGTTTGCCGTGAGTGCTGGAGTGGTGCCATAAGTCTTGTAACCATTGGCTACACCAACTGGAATGCGAATCAGGCAGTAGTTGTTTTCGCCAAGGAAGTGCTCTTCAATCACACCTTTGCTTGGGGAGTCTTCACGCAGGTCGCAAAGTACCAACTTGATCATGCCTTGAATCACAGCGTAATGCTGAGTTTGCAAGCGATGAATGTGCCAACCCTTGATGGCGCCAGGCATGGACTGCGAGAAGTAGACCTCGCCGAACTTGGTGAAGATAGGGCTGTCGTTGCGCAACATGTGCATAATCATGCCGCGTTCATCACAGATTTTGCGCAGAGGCTGCACGTAGACACCCTCAATTTTCGACCCTTGGGTCAACTTGGAAACGTCTTCAGTCATGATTCAGTTCTTCTTAGAAAGTTCAGTGAAGTATTCAGGAAGCGCGCCGTCGGCCATCTTGCTCTGAAGAGTAATGAGGCGGGTGTAGCGCCCATTCTCAAATTCAGACGAGAAGTTCTCGCGCTCTTTGTACTCGGTGTACATGACAGGTACTGCCGAGCGGACCGACCACTCCAACTTGAACTCAGGAAGAGTCTTGGTGAGGAGGTCGAAGTTCACGCGGTAGTTGCGTGGGTCCGGTACCGCAGTTTCTGCAATGGTGATTTCAGAACCCTTCACATTGTCGTGAACGATTTCTGCAACCTCGCAGATTTGGTAGTTGTCGTCGTTACCGCCGACGTTCACAGCCAAGCCACGCACATCTTCAATCGGGGCTTCGCTTAGTGCACAGAAGGCACGTGCGATGTCGCGACAGTGGACCAACGGCCGCCAGGAGCTGCCATCGGAGAGCAACTTCACTTCATTAATGCTGACTGCAAAAGCGAGTAAGTTGTTCACCGCAAGGTCGGTGCGCAAACGCGGGCTCTGACCATAGGCGGTGGAGTTACGCAGATAAGTCACAGCGAAATCGCTACTCTCCAGTTCGGTGAGTTGCGCTTCCGCATTCACTTTGGACTCGGCATAAGCGGAAACCGGTGTGAACGCAGCACCCTCATCTAGAATCGTGTCGCCAGCCGCGCCATAAATGGAGCAGGAACTTGCGAACAAGAAGCGGGGGACACCAGCAGCTTTGGCCGCACGTGCGACATGCATGGTGCCGCCAGTGTTGATGTGGTGGGTAATGCGCGGATCCAAGTCACCCATAGGGTCATTGGAAATCGCAGCGAGGTGGATGACCGCATCTACCCCCTTGAGCATGTCAGGGGTGATGTCGAAAACATCTAGGGTGAGGTCTTCGTCGGCGACGGCTGGGGTGCCGAATTCAACACCGTCGTAGAGGCCGATATCGACTCCCATAACTTGGTGGCCGCGGGCCTGGAAGACGTCGATGGCGTGTGCGCCAATGTAGCCGCGATGGCCGGTAATGAGGACTTTCATGGTGATTGGAGGGGGACCCAAACGGGAAGTGAAGATTCTAGCGACTCTCCATCGGTTCGGCCGTGCGCGCTCGGCAAGATTCCTGGGCAAAAAATCGATTTCTGACCAAGGGAGTGCCTATGTGGGGATTTTTTGAGGGAGCCAATTACGGAACACATCGGTGATGTCTTCCATGGCAAAGGGTTTCGCAATGTAATCGTCCATGCGCACGGCTTCGGCGCCGTTGTTGGCAACCTCGATCGTGCAGCCGAGGCTGCTGCATAAACCACCAATCCTGCCATCGCCAATAAGGCCACGGCCACGCCCGATACTCCAGGTAAAGGGCAAAAAGTCCGTTTGCACCGGGCCGCTCGTCAATAAACGGTCTGCAGCCAACGTATGGAAGGCGTCCATGCCCGCGGCACAGCTCTCAATAGCCCGTCGGCTAGCCTTCCAAGCGCCCTGACACACGTTCGACAATCGCTTTTCCAATCGAAAGACTGCTCGTCGCGGCGGGGGATGGCGCATTGCACACATTCACCACCCGTCCGTGCTCCTCATAGAGGAAGTCATCGATCATCGAGCCATCGGGCATCAAGGCTTGGGCGCGTACACCAGCAGGGGCCTTTCTGAGGTGGGTCTCGCGAATCTCAGGCATCAGCCGCGCCAACGCCTTAGTGAAAGCCTTCCGCGACAGGGAGCGATGCATTTCTCCCATGCCACTGCGCCAATGCTTGGACATCATCTTCCAGAAGCCGGCATAGCTAAAGGTGCCCGCCAAATCCCGGAAGTTGATATCGGTCCAGGTGTAACCCTCTCGTGCCAAAGCTAATACCGCATTTGGCCCACACTCTACCGAGCCATCAATCATGCGCGTGAAGTGGACGCCCAAGAAAGGAAAGTTGGGGTCGGGGACCGGATAAATCAGATGCTTACACAGGTGCTTGGCATCTTCCTTGAGCTCGTAATACTCTCCGCGAAATGGAACGATGCGCGCCGGCGGCTTAGCACCACTCATTTTGGTCACGCGGTCATTTTGTAGGCCAGCACAGTTCACCACGACCTTGGCGATGACATCGCCAAGGTTAGTTTGCACCACCGTGCCTTCTGATTTCTCAAGCATGCCGGTTACGCGGGCGTTGTATTGAATATGTCCGCCCATTTCCTCAATCCGCTCGGCGAATCGCTTACAAACCTGCGGGTACGACACAATTCCAGCTTCGGGGACGCGGATTGCTTGGATTCCAGCAGCATGTGGCTCAATTTCGCGTAATTGATTCCCGGTGATCTTCTCGCAGTCCACTCCGTTCTCGAGTCCGCGTTGGAAAATCGTCTCCATGGCCGGCAGCTCGGTTTCGTCCAGGGCCACAATCACCTTGCCGCAAATCTCGTAGGAAATACCTTCCTTCTCACAGAAAGACTCCATGAGCGCTTTGCCTTCGCGGCAGTTCTTCGCCTTGTAAGAACCAGGCTTGTAGTAAATGCCCGAATGCAGCACGCCGGAGTTATGCCCCGTTTGATGAAGTGCGGGACTCGCCTCCTTCTCCAAAATGCGCACCTTCTTTCCAGGGTAGCGCTGGAGCAGCTGGTAAGCCGTGGCCAGGCCAACAATGCCTGCGCCGATAATTACGATGTCCGCTTGGGTGGATTCCATGCTGCAGGATTCTAGCCTCGCTTTTGTCACCTTACCGGAGACTTCCTGCGGCTTAGTCGAGCAGCATTTCGCGCAGTGGTCGGGTAAACCAGACGCCTAAGCAAAGCACGATGGCGCCTAGCCATAACGGGTGCCCGGCCATTTCGATCCCAAGGCTGTTTGGGATTTCGCGCAGGCGGTCCATTGAGATTCCCAAGCGGTCCCACAACAAGCTGCCGAGCATGACGACCCCTGCAGTAAGGCTTCCCCAGAACAGCACCGCGGTCAGGATGGCCCGAAAGGAGCGCGACTCTTGAACCGCAGATTTGAGTTGCTCTGCATTCCAGCGATCTAGAACTTCCTCGCCCCAAGCGTTCACCTGATCACACGAAACCTCCGCGCGGTGGGCGCGTGGATCACGAAGGATGTCATCGAGGTTTTTCATGCTGGGGTGGGTCCTAAAAGTTCGCGCAGAGTTTCGCGGCCGCGCTTGAGCCACGACTTGACGGTGTTCGCTGTAGAGCCCATGAGTTCGGCAATCTCAGAAACGCCAAGTTCGTCCATGTAATGATAACCCATAGCCAGTCTTTGGTTGTCCGGAAGTTGCTGCATGAATCGTTGCACTCTTAATACTTCATCTTCTTGGCCAGTAATCATGTGAGATTCTTGTGAAGAAGACACGGGTTCGAATGTCGTATCTAGAGAGGCCACCTTTACTTGGTGGCGCTGATGCCGTTCTTTGACACGTAAACTTTCTCGATAAGCAATGCGGTAAACCCAAGTACTTAGCTTGGAATCGCCTCTAAACCCCTCCAGGCCACGTAGTGCACGAATCAGCGTTTCCTGTACTACATCTTGTATGAGGTCCTGATGTAGGCGAAAACGCATAGCTTGTGCGGTAATGGATGAAGAAAACTCCTCCACGAAACGTTTTGCGTTCGTAGGTGTGAGCGGGAGGAAATCCGCAACTCGTTTTTGGGGCTGGTCTTCCACCGTCTTTCTTGCGACCTCCATAGTAGCTTTTCGGTTGCAGCAAAATTTCTCCTACAACTTTGCTCCTGGCACGTAAGTCTCTGTGGCAAGCAACAGCAACTAAGCCACTAGCAAATACGAAATCATGTCTCTCCTCCACACCGCAGTCACCTTGGCCTTTCCGTTCCTTAAGGACGCCGATCCAATGGTCATGGCGCCAGTTCTGGCGCTAGTGTTCTCCTTCTCTTTGGTCGGCCTCTTCGGCCTCTTCATGGCCGCTCAGGACTTCCTGAGCACGAAAAAGAACTATTAAGAAAGGGGACAATCCCGATGGCCTCGGCCGTCTGGGAGGTGAGCGACGACCGAGGGTTAGGGTTCCGGTCGTCGCTTTTTTTTATGCCGAATCCTGCAACCAGGTCGCTTATAGACCGGTCACAAGGGCATCATGAACGAAGGAATCATCATCGCGCTCGTCGCCATTATTGGCGGTCTATCTATTCCCATTATCTGGTTTTTCTTCGATAATAAGTCGAAGGAACGCAATGCACGCGTCATGGAAAAAGCCCTTGAAGCCGGACACTCGCCTGAAGAGGTGATGCGAATTTGGAACCAGGGAGCGGCTCTAACGCCACCTCCCGCACGGAAAGTGCGTTTCCGTAAAGGTTTAGTGCTGCTTGCCATTGGTGCAGCCTTGCTCGTAAACAGAAATCTAGGCTATAGCCGTGAGGATGCAGATGGCATGGTTGTGGTAGGCACCATCCTTTTATTCCTAGGCATCGCCTTCTTCCTAAGTGACCTTTTCACAGGTGCACAGAAAAAGGACAAATAGTTTCTTTTTTCCTTAGCGGTTTTTCCGATTTTCCCGCTAACCGAGAGCCTCTAGGCCACGTATAAAACGCAGGAATTCTTCCGTCTAGGGTGAGTTACAGAGTTTGTTGGTTAGGGTCTTCGAACTTTTGTAGGAACATTCCCCTGGCTTGGGTGTGGCGACGGCGTTTTAGGGGCGCGGTCGTCACTTTTTTTAATTCGGGTCAGCGCTTATGCAAACAACTTCTTGTTGCCTTTAGCCATGGAACGTAACCAAGCGCATGGGCTGAATTTAGCTCCACCGCCGGGACGACCCAGAACATCGGGCGAAGCCGCAATGGCTTCTAAACGCTTCACAATGGAATCCCATCCTTCGGCTTCGGCGTAATGCAGGAGTCCGCCGCGGAAAGGCGCGAATCCCATGCCGAAGACCGTGGCAAGATCGAGATCGGCTGCCGTAGCCGTGACATTTTCATCCATGCAGCGCGCAGCTTCGTTGACCATGCTCAGAATGAGGCGATCGACGATGGCATCGTCACTCATGGAGCGGGCGGAATCTTCCTGCTGGTAGGAGGCAAGGTCAGAAGAGAGTTCGGGCTTATTCTTGCGCCCTTTCGGATGGCGGTAAAAGCCCCACCCGGTTTTCGCGCCAAGGCGCTTGTCGGTCATCAGCGCTTGGATGCCAGCACTCGGCAGCATGCGTTCCCCGTAAGCCTCGCTAAGGGATTGGGCTGCGTGAGTTGCAATGTCCAGGCCGACTTCATCGAGCAAGCGAAGAGGTCCCATGGGCATGCCGAAGTCCAACATGACTCGATCGAGGCGCTCGGCCTCAACGCCAGCGAGGAATAGGCGGATGGCCTCGTCTAGGTAGGGGCCGAGTAAGCGGTTCACCAAGAAGCCGGCGACGTCCTTCACCACCACCGGAGTTTTGCCCATACGTGCGGCAAGCGCTGCGATTTCTATGGCGGCCTCTTCGCTGGTTTGCTCACCTTTCACTACTTCGACTAACGGCATTTTGCGCACTGGGTTGAAAAAGTGCATGCCGACCACGCGCTCTGGGTTCGGAATGTCACGGGCCATTTCTGTGACCGAAAGCGAGCTAGTGTTGGTCGCCAATAAACAGTTCGATGGCACCTTGCGCGCGAGTTCTCCCAAAACCGCTTTCTTCACCGCCATCTTTTCAGCAACCGCTTCCAGGACAATGTCAGCGTGCTCCAACCCATCCAATTTTTCCGATGTGGTGAGACGGTCAATCGCGGCATCGGCTAAATGCGGCTGCAAGCGACGCTGCTTTTTCTTTTTGCCGATGTAGGCCGCGTGGTCAAGAAGCGCCACGTCGAGAGCATCGCGGGAAAGGTCAATGAGACGCATGTCCATGCCTTTTTCAGCCATGGATCCAGCAATCGCAGCACCCATGGTGCCACCACCAATAACGCCGCCGCTTTTCATCTTGCGCGGACGGAACTCCTTGGTGCCACGTGCGTACTTTTTAGCGGCCTCCGATGCGAAGAAAATGCTCACTAAGCTTTTACACACTGGACCGACGGATAGGTCGGCTACTGCCTTGGCTTCGCGCTCCACCATTTGGTCCCGGCTGGCGCTGAAAGATTCTAGTACCAAGTTCATGGCCACAATCGGTGCGGGGTAGAAGCCACGCGTTTTGGATTCGACTTGCTTACGCACCTTGTTACCGATGATGGCGCCGGCGATGGGGTTACGGTCCACCATCCAGCGAGCCATGCCACGCCTTTTCTTTTTCACAGGTAGGCGTCCCATGGCAATCTCGATGGCTTGCTCCCGCAGGCGCTGCGGATAAGTCAGGCGGTCTACCATGCCACGCTTCCACGCAGTGCGCGCTGGGTAAAGGCGGCCGCTGAGAATGGCGTCGAGTGCACCAGGGGCGCCGATGCGTTTCGGGAGTCGGTGTGAGCCTCCCCAGCCAGGAATAATGCCGAGTTGGGTTTCGGGAAGCCCAATCCGGGTCTTGGGGTCATCCGCGGCAATGATGTAATTGCAGGCAAGCGAGAGCTCAAAGGCGCCGCCCGGACACGCGCCGCCGACGGCTGCAACGGTGGTCGCTTTTAGGCTTTCAATGCGATTGAAAATTCCGTGCACGAAGCGCACGATGCTCAGTGCATCTTCGCGGTCGGTGATTTTCGAAATGCCGTCGACGTCGGCACCGGCTGCGAACTGCAGAGGTTCGCGGCCAGCGAAAACGATGCCGCGCAAATCACGTTCCCCCTGGAGTTCCTGCACGACCTTGTCTAAGTCCGTGAGCAAAGGGGCATCGAGCACCGCAAGACTGCGGTGCGGTGGATCGAGAATCACTACGGCAAGGCCGGGTTCCGGACGTTCGACGCGAATGCACGCGCCAGGTTCAGGACAGTTCTCTGGAATTGGGAAGCCTTTCATTTCCATCGTTCGATTAGGCGAGGCGTTCGAGGACAACAGCACCACCTTGACCGCCGCCGATACATAGCGTGGCCAGACCAAGTTCCTTATCGGAGGCTTGGAGCTCGTGGGCAAGGGTAAGCAGCAACCGAGTTCCGGTCATGCCAACGGGGTGACCAAGGGCGATTGCGCCGCCATTGATGTTGAGTATTGCGGGATCCACTTCACCGAGCGCTTGGTCACGGTTTAAGTGTTCCTTGGAGTAAGCATCCGAGGCGAAAGCTTTGTTGCAGCCGAGCACCTGCGCGGCAAAAGCTTCGTTGAGTTCGATGACTCCCATATCCGCGAGGCTTGCGCCGGCGGCGTCGAGCGCGAGTGCGCTGGAGAAGACAGGACCTAGTCCCATGCGTTTCGGATCTAATCCCGCCCAAGCAAAACTGCGGATGGCGGCCATCGGTTTGAGGCCAAGTTCCTTTGCGCGGTTTTCGGTGGTGAGAATGAGGCCTGCGGCGGCATCGGTAATGCCACAAGCATTGCCGACGGTGACGATGCCATCGGGTTTTTCAAAGTAGGGTTTCAGCTTGGCCAGACCTTTCATGTCCAGTTCATCACGGATGCCATCGTCGGCGCGCATGGAGGAGGCGCCTTTGCGTGCGCCGAGCGGCATGACGGGGAGGATTTCGCGATCAAAGCGTCCTCGCTCGCGGGCATCCCGTGCCCGACGATGGGACTGCAGTGCATAGGTGTCGCATTCTTCGCGAGTTAGGCCAAAATCGCGCGCTACGAGTTCCGCGGTCTTGCCCATGATCATGCCAGTGACAGGGTCAGTCAGACCTTCCAGAAGTGCAATCCGTGGCTTTAGGAAGGAGGGGCGGAAGCGCGCCATCGTCTTCAGCTTCTGGCCGGCGCTGCGAGCTTTCATCAAGTCGGCAAAAAGCTTGGTCATTTTCTCGCCAAAGATGAGTGGATAAGAACTCATGACCTCTACACCGAGGCAGAGGTAGGTGTCGCCCACGCCCGCCAGGATGTTGGTCGCTGCCGACGTCACCGCCTCGATGCCGCTTGCACAGTTACGCGCCACCGTGCGTCCAGGAACGGATTCTGGAATGCCAGCACGAAGCGCAATCACGCGCGAAACATTGGCCTGGTCGAAGGGAGGGCCAACGCACCCGGTTATGACCTCATCGAGTTCCGCGGGGTCGAGATTGGCGCGAATCAAGAGTTCGCGCGCGATGAGGGCACCGAGGTGACCCACATCTTCCTGCGCAAAAGCACCCCCGGCCTTGGCCATAGGTGAGCGCAGCCCCGCGGCCAGGACTATGCGCGGATTTCCATCGGAAGCAAAGTATGAGAGCATCTTCTTGAATTTTCAGTTAACGATGTTAACTTTACAGTGTAAAGCTTGGAGAATCCACTACCAAATCCAATGGCTCGAAACGGCGACCTACGACGACAAATCCTTGAACAAGCCCGCAGTTTGCTGCTGGCTGAGGGGTATGCACAGGCCTCCATGCGCAAGATTGCAAATGCTGTAGGTTGCACGCCTACAAGCATTTACCTCTATTTCGACAGTAAAGACTCGCTCTTTCACTCGCTTGTCGAGGAGGGCATGACCAGGCTTCACGAGCAGCTTGAAACGGTGGTGTCTTTGTTCCCGGACCCGGAGGACCGCTTCCGTCGCCTTTGCCGTGGATATTTGGAATTTGGCCTCGAGAACCCTGAGTTTTACGAAATTATGTTCCTGCTCCACCCTGAGCAGATGATGCGCTATCCGACCGATAAGTACCGCAGGGCAAGGCGCAATCTACAGATTTTTGCCGATGCCATCGCTGCCTTTCGTCGCGGCGACCCCAATTTCGACCCCATCCTTAGTGCCACTGTGGTTTGGAGTTTGCTCCACGGTGCGATTTCACTCCACCTTGCAAAACGGGTGGACGTTAGCCTTTCGACCCCGGCCTTCGTTGAGCAGGTCGTTGAGCACTCTGTGCAAATGCTCCAGCCCCATAATCCATGATCTCACTCTTACTTTTGGTCGTTGGCTTCATTGCGCTTGGTTTCTTTGCCGTGCCACTGTGGGGTTGGACGATTTGGTGTGCCATATTCCTTTTCTGTTGGGGCACGCCCACGTGGTTGCTGCTGCTGCTGGCCATTCCAGCGCTGATTTTCAATTGGCCTGCGGTCCGCTTGCGTTTGGTAAGTACTCCCGTCATGCGCTGGCTAAAAAAGGCTGGCATGTTGCCGGTGATTTCAAAAACCGAACGGGAAGCATTGGACGCAGGAACGGTTTGGTTTGAAGGTGAATTGTTTAGCGGCAAGCCAGATTTTGCGCGTTTGCTCCGCGAAAGCTACCCCGATTTGAACGAAGAGGAACTAGCTTTCTTAAACGGACCATGTGAAGAAGTTTGCCGCCTGACCGATGATTGGATGGTCTTTCAGAAGCGTGATTTGGCGCCTCAGGTGTGGGCTTTCTTAAGGGAGAGTGGTTTCTTCGGCATGATCATTCCGAAGAAGTACGGTGGTTTAGAGTTCTCCCCGACCGCAGTGAGTGCGGTCATTAAAAAGCTTAGCTCGCGTTCGATTCCTCTGGGCATTACCGCCATGCTTCCCAATTCCTTGGGGCCGGCAGAGTTGTTGCTCCATTATGGAACCGACGAACAAAAGGATCGCTTACTGCCGCGTCTTGCTGCAGGTAAAGAGGTTCCCTGCTTTGCATTGACCGAGCCTCATGCCGGTTCCGATGCCGGCGGAATTCGCGCACGCGGCGAAGTCTATAAAGATGAAAAGGGCGAGTTGAAGATTCGCCTGGACCTAGAAAAACGTTACATCACCTTGGCTTCGCGTTCGACCATTTTGGGCGTGGCGTTCAAATTGTTCGACCCAGAAAACTTGCTGAAACGCGGAGTCGAGTTGGGCATCTGTTGTGCTTTAGTGCCTGCGGACACTCCCGGCTTGGAGCTTGGACGTCAGCATGATCCGCTTAACGTGCCATTCTTTAACTGTCCGTTCTCGGGCGAGAATGTAGTGATTGGCATGGATGCGCTGGTAGGTGGTCCGGAACGGGTGGGCCAAGGATGGCGCATGCTTATGGAACAGTTGGCTGCTGGGCGCGGCATCATGTTGCCCGCGCAGGCCACCGCAGGAAGTCAGATGGCGGCACGGGTTACCGGCGCTTACACCGTGGTGCGTAAGCAGTTTGGAATGTCGATTGGCAAGTTCGAGGGCATCGAAGAGCCCATGGCGCGCTTGGGCGGCATGTCTTACATCCTTGAAGCGGCACGTCGCTTTACTTGCGGTGGATTAGATGGGGGAGCAAAACCTGCAGTGGCCTCGGCGATTGCAAAGTACCAGTTCACCGAAACCATGCGTAAGTGCGTCAACGATGCCATGGACATCTGCGGTGGTGCAGGCATTTCTCGTGGCCCGCGGAACTTGCTGGCTCACGCTTATTTCGCCGCGCCAATTTCCATCACCGTGGAAGGCGCGAACATCTTGACTCGTACCCTCATGATCTTCGGCCAAGGTGCCATCCGCTGCCATCCGTTTGCAGAGAATGAAATCTCAGCCTTAGAGAAGGGCGATGTCAAGGGCTTCGATTACGCCTTCTTTGGTCACATCGGGCATGTGGTGCGCAACCTTTCGCGTTCTATGGTGCTTTCCTTAACCCGCGGTCTCGCCGAATCAGTTCCGGTCGAAGGCATCATGCGGCGTGATTTTCAAAAGGTCGCGTGGGCATCGGCACGTTTCGGGATTTTGGCCGACGTTGCCATGGGCAGCTTGGGTGGAGACTTGAAGCGCAAAGAAATCCTTACCGGTCGCTTCAGCGATGTCTTCTCCTGGATGTATCTCGCTTCGGCCACCATGCGCCGCTATCAGGAGGAAGGGCGCACCAAGGAGGATTACGCCCTTTACCGCTGGTCGATGGATTACGCATTCGCTGAAATGCAGAAGGCCTTTGATGGCATCTATCGCAACTTCGATGTTCCCGGCCTCGGGTGGTTATTCCGTGGTCCATTAGCTTTTTGGAATCGCATGAACCCGATTGGATCGGGGCCCCGCGATGTCGACGGCCAGCGTATTGCGCGCATCATGCAAACCCCCGGGGAACTGCGTGATCGTTTAACCAATGGCCTTTACCTGCCGAAGGAGGCAGAAGAAGCCATGGGACGTTTAGAGCAAGCTTTCCTCGCCTGTGTAGCCGCCGATGAGGTGCTCGCAAAGGTGAAGCAAGCCATTGGTGCGAAGAAGCTGCCACGTCAAAATCCAATGACCCTGCTTCAGGAAGCGTTGGCTGGTGGGCTAATCACCCAAGAAGAGATCGATATCGTCGACCGCGCAGAAGAGTTGCGTAACGATGCCATCCAGGTCGATTCCTTCACGGGCGAAGAGTACCGCGCAACCGCTCTCGACGGGGGTTGGGAAATGGCATGATGCCCAGCGCACGGCTCATGGACACCCGCAGTTACGCCCCTTTCTACCCGCACCCTTTGTTGCGCGATCGCCACGTGATGACGATTGCTGGGTCGAAACTGCCACGTCCTCTTGGGCCATTCCTGGAGCTGGGGAAGGACTTTTGGCTCGAAGTCGATGCCGACACCTCGGTGCGTTTGGAAACGCATTGGCAGAAGGATTCCATGGCGCCGATTATGATTTTGGTGCATGGTTTGTCCGGTTCCTCGCGCTCACCCTATATGAGTGGCACTGCGCAAAAAGCCCTTCATGCAGGTTGGTCGGTTTTGCGCCTGAACATCCGTAACTGCGGTGAAACGGCACACCGCACTCCAACCCTATACAACGCGGCGTTGACCGAGGACTTGCAGGCCACCGTGGATTGGGTGGTGAAAAACCATCCGCGTTGCCCGGTCGCGATTGCTGGCTTTTCTCTCGGCGGCTCTATTGCACTACACACGATTGCAAAGTGGGGCACCGAACCTCCGGAAAATGTCATTGGTGTGTGCACCGTATCCACTCCTTTGAATCTGGTGAGCACCTCGCGCCAACTGCACACAGGGTTCATGAATCGCTTTTATATGAAGCTCTTTCTCGACGGCTTTGTGAAATCCATGCGCCGTAAATCCGAGCAGTATCCGGAGCTTTACCCGCACGATGCCTCACTAGGCTACAAAGATTTATACACCTTCGACAACCAGTGGACGGCTCCAGCATTCGGTTTCGATGGTGCCGATGACTACTACAACAAGGCCAGCGCTTATCGGATCTTGGATCAAATCCATGTGCCTGGCTTAATCATTCACGCTGAGGACGATCCGTTGGTGCCTTACAACGAGCTCTCTTTGAAGGCTCTGGAAAAGAACCCGAAGCTGCGTTTGCTGATGACCAAATACGGTGGCCACAATGGTTTTTTTGGGGCCGAGGCCTCGGAAACCGATGAATGGAAAGACGAAGACCGGTGGTGGTCAGAAAATCGTGTGGTGGAATACTTCACCGGGTTAGTGAAGGCGCGCGGCGTGGTGCTGCCGCGCGCCTCATAAGCGATTCCGCTTTACCAGATTTCAACGCGACTCGAAGCCTCGCGTACCATCGGCGAATCCTCGCCCAGGCATCATTTCCTTCAAGACTAGTCTTGAAGATATTCGAGCTTTGGTTCAGGCTCTTGAGAGCGCTGATTAGGGGTTAAAGGGGGGGGGTGGAGGCCGCAGAGGCGCTCAAGGGGACTCCAGGATGGGCCGATAAATGAGCGACTCATCTGCTGACCGATTCTATGCCTACCCTACTTAATACCCAGGACTACCTGGAATTCCTTCAGTCCACCCTCGCTGGTGACACGATCAGGGTGGAAGATTGCCGCCATTTTGGTCAGAAACTTGCGAAAGAGGACCAAAACGCGCAGAGAGTGCAGCAACTGCATCGAGAGGCTGTTGCCACTCTTATGGAGACCCTGGGGGATGCCAAGCAGCGTGATTTGATGGAGCGCCAAGCCAACCTTGTGTTGGCGGAAACCCTTTTAGCTTTTGCGGATCACCTACAGAAAGGGTGGCAAGAAATTTTGGGCGAGGATTCCCAGGCGCGTCTGGACCTCATCCTCGGCGCTGCGGAACTCGGCACTTGGAGTTGGGATTTGAAATCCAGAACCTTGCTTGCAGATGAACGTTTTCATGCCATGCATGGCGGTGAGCGTCATGGTGTGGTCATGGATCGCGAGGATTATCTTCGTCGCGTGCATCCGGCCGACGTGGAGGCCGTTACCAAAGCCACTTTCTCATTGTTGGTGGATGACTGTCCGTTGGAGACGCAATATCGCGTCTTTGGGGAAGAAGGATTTGAGCGACATATTCGTACTCAAGCTTCCGTTGTCCGCGATGCCAATGGCATCCCACTTCGCATTTTTGGAGTTTGCTTAGACATTAGTGACAGCCAAAAAGCGCAGCGAGATTTAGAAGAGTTGTCGGGTTGTGATCCTCTTACGGGAGTTCTGAACCGTAGAGGGCTTACCAATTCCTTGGAGCGAGAAGTCGACCGACGGTGCCTATCCGGCAGTAAGATGCAGGCTCTTTTCTTAGATCTTGATGACTTCAAAAAGGTAAACGATGTCTATGGTTACTCGATTGGCGACGAAGTATTGCAGTCGGTTTCGCAAATTTTGCGCACGACCGTTCGCGCATCGGATCACGTTGCACGCATTGGTGGTGACGAGTTCTTGGTGATCTTGCCTAATACGAATCGCGAAGAAGCGCGTCCGGTGGCCGATAAAATTCACCAAGCGGTTTCTGAGTCCGTCATCACGCAAAAGTACCCTTATTTAAGGATTGGGGCTAGTTTGGGCATGGTGTCAGCGGCACGGGAAGATGAATTGGTGCAAGACTTACTGGTGCGTACCGAGCGCGCTCTCCACAGTGCCAAGCGCTATGGCAAAGGCCAAGTTTTCCACGAGAACAATTTGTTTCGGGGTGGAGATGTGCGTGCCAAAAGCTTTACCGAGATTTTGGAAGAGCTCCACGACCCTAAGACCTACTTTGCGGTCAAGCATAAGGTCGTGCGTGTCTCCGATGAAGAGGTCGTTGGTTATGAGTTCCTTACTCGAAGCCATTGCGATGCCTTGCGTAGCCCAGAAGACTTTTTGCGCTTCGCCATGGATGCTGGGGTCGCCAATGTCGTGGATCTCCACGCGTTCAGCACCTGCAGCAAAGCATCCTTTGCTCTCGATCCGAATCTTCACTGCCATCTGAACCTTTTGCCTTCCACCTTGGAGGCGGCGCATCCGGATCAGCTTTTACGTCATTTGTGTGCTGAGCGCGATTTCGGTCAATACTGCATTGAGATTAGCGAAAAGGAAGCCGTCCGCGATCCGCGAAGCTTGCTGCACACCGTCGATGGATTACGTGCGGCCGGAGTTCGCATTGCATTGGATGACATTGGGTTTGGACACTCAAGTCTTGAAGCGCTCATCATGTTGGAGCCCGACGTGATTAAGGTGGACCGTGCCTTAGTCGGAGGTATTCATGAAGATGGAGCAAAGCGTCGCGCACTTGCAAGTCTGTTGCGGGTGGTCGCAACTTGGGGCGGAGAAGTGGTCGCCGAAGGCGTAGAGAAACGAGAGGACTTGAGTGTGCTGAAAGATTTCCAGGTGCCTTATGCGCAAGGCTTCCTCTTCGGGCAACCAGAGTAGAGTTCGCTCCGGTAGAATATATGCGTGTTCGCGTGGTTTACTAAACCCTTTGCCCGCATTGGCGTGGCGTCCGCCTGTTTAACTTTTGGCTCCTGCAGCTTGTTAAGCAGTGATCCGGTTTGTGCTCATCCAAGTTGCTTGACGCATTTACGCCTTGGCGCTTCCGAGGCCGAGGTGATTTCAGGTACCTGGCTAGATGGCGAATGGGAACGCAAGGAATACGTGGGCCCGGTTGGTCGCGACCTCTTAATTTTGCGGCGTTATTCCTCAATCTCCCCAGTCGCATTCGAGGATGACAAATTGCTTGGCTGGGTGCATCGCTTCCAGGAAGACAGTTGGGAGCTAAATTCCCGACTGCGGATTCTGAAGGGATTGCAAAGTGGCGATTCAGAATCCACCGCGCGGAAAATCATGGGAGATCCCGATCGTGTAGTGAGTTTTCGCGCAGCGTTCGGCGATGAGTTTGAAATTTGGTCTTGGGAAGCGCACTCGATTGCGCTTGGCTTTGCGCGCTTTGAAGAGTTCGATCCACTGGAGGGCGTCAGCCGTTTAGAGGAAGCACTAATTTTGCGCGGCTACGTGGAAGGCTTTGAAGACTTCCGCGCTGAAGACTAAGGCTTTAGTTCTACCTTTCCCCACAACTCTGCATCACGCAGGTCGTGTTGGTAATAGGGACTCCAGGACCAGCCCTTGCGAAAGTAGTTCACGCGGACCGTTTCGCCGGCAGAAGGAATCGTCGCGTGCTCCGGATCGGCCAATTTCGCCCATGGGATTGCGATTTCAGCCCACCAACCGCGATCGGCATCTCCAGGAGTATTCAAGGTGCCGGACAATGCGACTTTCCCTTGAATGGAGGCCGGCGACGTGACCAACGCAGCAGTGCCGGATACGAATTTAGAATCCAATAACAGGTTGCCCGGCTCTAGGCTTACCTGAAGATGGGTGCCACTTTCGGCATCACGCGTGACGAAGGTGAGTAAGCCATCGTAGCCCAGCGATGAAACCGGAATGCTCTCTAGGTTGGGTTCAATCATCCAAACACCCAGGAAGAGATATTGGCGATTCCAAAGCATTTTGGCGCGTGATTGATAACGCGGGCGGCTGGTGGCGCTGCCTTCGATGGCGACAAAATTGGCAGTCCATGGGGCGTCGCGCCAGGCTTGGTCGTCGAGGCTACCATCAATCTTGGGAGCGTCGTGAGTGAACTTGGCGGCGTAAAGGCGCGGAATATCGCCGGCTAAATCGAGCGTTGGGTGATCCGGAGCGCTGGAACAGGATGCGAAAACGGAAAGCAGGGAAAAGGCTGCAAGAACGAAAAATCTAGGGGAGGGTGGCAATCGCATGGGGCTGGTTAACAGGATATCTCGATTACGCACGGCCTAGGCTTGGATTAGAAATTGAAACGGCGGTCAGCAATTTCATGCTAACCGCGGTGCAAATCTCCACACGTGCCGACACCAAAGGCCATCGACACGAAGAAATATCTGTTTTTTCTCCTTCCGGCCGCATTCAGGCGCAAAGCAGGGGAATAGAATGGCTATTTCGCTGTCCTATCTGTAAGAAGAAGGCTCCCCTGACCTTCACCTGATAGGCTGGCCTTAGGCCCTCGTGACCGACGACCAACAAGCAACCGAAGCACTAAAACGCTGCCAACTAGGCAACGTTGAGGCTCTGGGTGTGCTTTTTGAACTCTTCGGTGACAAGGTTTATCGTCTTTGCTTAAACGTCCTCGGCTCCCAACCAGATGCCGAAGATGCCACTCAAGAAGTGTTTTTGCGCGTTTTTGCCAAAGCCGGAACCTTCGCTGGGCGGAGTCAGGTATCCACCTGGATTCATCGCCTTACCGTGAACCTTTGCCTGAACCAACTGAAGAGCCGCAAGCGCAAGTCCGCGACTTCGCTGGATGCGCTTCCGCAGGCTGCTCCAACTTCTATGGTCGACGGCAGCGGACGCCTGCAGCAGCAGGAAACCGTCGCTTTGGTGCAAGATGTCCTCAAACGCATGCCCGAAGAGGCACGCACGATTTTCCTCCTCCGCGAAGTGGAAGATTTCAGCTACCGCGAGATCAGTGAAATCCTTGACCTCCCTCAAGGCACCGTCATGTCTCGCCTTTCTCGCGCACGAGATAAGTTTCGCCAACTTGCCTCAGGCTCCGCCATTGATTTAGGAGTGATGAACGAATGAAACCTAAAGACCAAATTCTCAACTCAAAAGAGCGTCAAGTTCTGCATGCGCCGACTGCCCCAGAAGGGCTGTGGCAGCGCATTGAAGAAGCTGCAATTTTGAGGTTTCAATTCACGGTCTCCCAGGATGAGTCTGGGGCGCCAATTCTTGGAGGGGTTTCACGCTTCCAAAGCCGTTTGCGCTTTGCCGCAGCAGGCATGCTTGGCTTCTTAGTGTTCTTCGGCCTAGAGCAAGCGGTCACTCGCACCGCGGGCGGTACCGTGAAAACTAGTCTCGCAGCGGGCGGTTTGCATCTGGTGGATCATCTGCGTCAGGAAGTGCCTTTGGTGCATGACCCAGCAGCCTACGTCGATGGCTTGCAGAACAGCACTCCTTGGCCGGAAGTGACTTTGGCGACTTACATCTCCAACAACGAGGCGAACTAATGGTTAGGAAGTATCTGATCGTTTTTATGGGAGGCGCATTCCTCGCGAGCCTTGCTTTGAATGTTGTGCAGTACCAAAAGCCGACCCAGGCATCGACCCAGGTCAAGGTTGATCCGCCGGCGCAATACGCAGACCTGGACCTCAGCCCTGCACAAATCGGGGTGCTGAATCGCTGCGGCATAGCATGCTGTGATGCTGCAGATGAGTTACGTCGCGATACTCAGACCGTGAGCGATGAGTTGCGGATTGCCCTTTCCGCCGAAGTCATGGACGAAAAGCAGGTAAAGGCATTGGCGGCCAAGCTGTGCGAGCTGCGGAATAAGGAAGTCGATAACAACATCGAAACTTTGCTGCAGGTGCGTAACACTTTGGACCCAAAGCAGGTGCGTACGCTTTATCGCGTGCTGTACCCCGCACAAGAGCATTAGGAAAGGTCTAATTCGTGGTTTTCTAGAAAATATGGTCAAACAGACGTCTCGCGGCCTATGATGGGACACATGCGCTCCATCGCCACCATTCTTTTTATTACCGCGGCAAGCGTTACTGGACTTTCCGCGCAGACGGAAGATGTGTTCAGTGAAGCCAACTATGACAAGGGAATGCGTCAGGTCATGGCGCCAGATCAGTTTCCCGTCTTGCATCATCCACCCATGGCCACGGTTCTGGAAACTGGCCTCGAGATCGATCCCGAGGAACCGGTCATCGGCCTCTTCTTAGGTGGGGAAGCGCGCGCCTATCCGATTTCGGTCATGGGCGGTGTGGAGTTAGTCAACGACACCTGCGGCGAAATTCCTGTCGCGGTGAGTTGGTGACCGCTTTGCCAAACGGCCATCGTGTATGGCCGCACTCTAGATGGACAGGTTTTGAACTTCGGGCACGAGGGCGTGCTCTACCGTAACTCCTTTATGATGTATGACAAGCAGACCAATTCGAAATGGTTGCATGTGACGGGCGAAGCCCTGAAGGGGGAGCTGAAAGGTAAAAAGCTTGGCTTCATTCCTTCCGAGATCATGCCGTACAAGACTTGGAAAAAGCGCCACCCTGACACCGGCGTACTGCTCGGCGAGAAGGTGAGCGGCATGATGGGAACCTTCACCTTGAAGGACCGGATTTCCAGTTTCGGGCTTTCGGTTGGGGAGGGGCGCAACGTCACCCTGTTCCGCTATTCCTTGCTCAGTCGGTTGCCGGTTTTGGACACCACTTTGCTCGATGCCCCGCTCGTGGTTTGCTTTGATCAAGATGCGGTCTATGCGGTGGCTTTTCGTAGTCAGATTGGAGAGCGTCAACTCCACTTTGCGGCTCTTGCCGCCGATCCAGAAACCGAAGGAGCCAAACCTCTCATGCGCGATTTCGAGACCGGCAGCCTGTGGTCTCGCATGACCGGCACGTGCCTTGCTGGCGAACTCAAAGGCTCACAGTTGGAGCAAGTTCCAGCCACGGCCTGGCTTGGAAATCGCTGGAAGGCCTTCTTTGAGGGTGCCCGTGATGTGCAATTGGAAAAGCTCTAGGCGTGCCAGAATCTAGCTGAGCCGCCACATAGCCGAATTTCGCTGCTACACTGGTCCACCCGCCCTTTTTACGAGCTGTTGCCTAATGGCCTCCAAACGGAAAAGGAGACGGTCTCATCAATCTTCGTTTTCAAGGAGCTCCCAATGTCTAATCAAGAAGTTCTCGTCGTACAATCCAAGATTAAGGCCTACATCAAGGCCAAGTCTGGCATGTCTACCTCCGGTGCCGTTGCCGCACGCCTTTCTGAGCTAATTCGCGCCATGTGCGATAATGCCATCGCAACCGCAGAGTCGGGAAAGCGTAAGACGGTCATGGACCGTGACTTTGGAGTCGACAAATAAGTCGCTGTAAGTGTTTTCGGGCAGCGTATTTACGCTGCCCGAATCACTTTCTTTCATGCTCCTTTGCCGCACTCTCAGGATGGTGGGCCTTGCCGGAGCTGCGCTTGGCTTGAGCGCTTGTGGGACCGCACCGGTTCTAAATGAGCTTCCCAATGCTCCCTCTTTACGAGGTTTGAGCCAGGTCGGTTCCCGGACCGCATGGGTTTCTGGAAGTCAGTCCTCCGTGGCCGTATCGCGCGATGCTGGACGCACTTGGATCTCCCGTGCGCCTCAATTGAGTGCCGATGACGTGCTCGATTTCCGTGACATCGAAGCTTTCTCAGCGGACGAGGTCGTGCTCATGTCGGCCGGTCCGGGAGGGGCATCACGGGTATTTCGTACCGAAAATGGAGGAATTTCTTGGGAAATTTGTGCCACCAATCAGGAGCCAGAGGGCTTCTGGGATGGCATTGCCTTCTGGAATCGTGACCGAGGCTTGTTGGTTGGCGATCCCGTGGATGGCCGCCTCACCGTGCTCCGTACCGAAGATGGAGGACGCCATTGGACCCCGGTTCCCGTGGCTGGGTTGCCCGAAGCCATCGATGGCGAGTACGCATTTGCTGCCAGTGGCACTTCTTTGGCGGTGGCCGGTGCAGACCTAGCTTGGATTGCCACAGGTGGTTCGGTGGCACGGGTTTATCGCAGCACCGATGGCGGTCATAGTTGGCAGGTTCAGGCCTCACCTTTATCCGCCGGAACTGCAGGCAGCGGGATCTTCTCTATCGCCTTCCGCGATGCGCAAAACGGCGTGCTGGTGGGCGGTGATTATGAGCTAGAGAATCAGGTGCTGACGATTGCAGCGCGCACCACCGATGGCGGTCTCAGTTGGCAGGCTGCGGAGACCATGCCGGCCGGATATCGCTCCGGAGTTTCCTGGCACCCGCGACGTAAGCAGTGGATCGCAGTAGGCCCAACTGGCACCGATGTTTCTACAGACGGCTTGCACTGGGCACCCTTCTCCACCGCGTTGCCCGGCTTTCATGCCGTCGACGGGAATTGGATGAGCGGTGCCCAAGGGAGCACCGCTCATTTACGTTGATTCGGTTTTGAAAGCGCGCGCTTACTGCTGAGCGATTCCAATCACGCCATAACCGACGCGAGCGCCGGCATTACCGGTAGGCTGACTGCGCTGGTCATCTTCGCCGGCGTGAATGATCACACCACGTCCGAGGATGGAGTGCTTGCCGACGAGATTGAGGTCGTCGTCGTAACGCGAGTACTCAGCTACCCCATTAGCATCGGCCACAATGTTGCCTAGATCGCCTTCGTGGCGCTTCGTGGAAGAAGGGCCGCTGTGGTCATGGCCTTCTGGGTTGTAGTGCCCGCCAGCCGACTTGCCATCGGTGGTCGAGAGGTCACCGAACTCATGGATGTGGAAGCCATGTGCGCCCGGCGCGAGACCGGTAATGCGCGCTTCAATGAAAACGCCGTCTTTATGCTCGGTGAAAGTGACCGTGCCGGTGACATTTTCGTTGCCCTCGGTGCCGCGAATCACGCAAACGGCCTTCTCGACCTCAAGGTCGTACGTCCAATCATTGGCGTGGGTGCCATTGCCGACGGCTACCACGCAGGAGCCGAAAAGAGGTGCTGCACAGGCAGCGATGAGTGCGATTTTTTTCATTCAGAGTTCGAGTCAGAGTCAGGTTGGGGGGTTTCGAGTTTCTGGTGCATACGCCCGAGGCGGAGTGCGGAACCAGTCCAAAGTGCGGCGAAGGGTGACAACAACGAGTGAAAGTCCACCACCACTTAGGAGCTGCGAGAACCCGTCGTACATCCAAGATACGGCGCTGTCGCCGCCACGATAGACGAAAGTATCGAGAAAGGACTTGGATTTGTATTTTTGCTGGATAGAAATGCCGCTGTGGATTCCCGAGGCTTATCCAAACAGCACTTCCAACTCTGAAAAAGCAGTAGCTGCAGGTTTGGTTTATCGCCCCTCTGGCGAAACCATTCGTGACACCTTTGATTGGGAAGATCATCCGAAGGCGCTTGGTGGCAGCTTGAAGGCCGAGAAAGAGGCGGAAGTGCTGCAGAAGTGGCATAAGCGGGAACGCTAATATGCCGCCATGGAATTGCTCGATGCCCTCCGTCAACGTCGGTCTGTAAAGGCTTACGATTCCGAACATCGCCTGAGTGAAGACGAGATTCGCCATCTAATGGCTCATGTCGCTCTAACCCCAACCTCTTTCAATATGCAGAACTGGCATTTTGTAGTGGTGACCGATCAGGCAGTGCAAGATGAGTTGTGCGCAGCAGCGTGGAATCAAGCGCAGGTGAAAGACGCTTCAGCCACGATTATTTGCGCGGGCAATCTAAATGGCCACACCAACATAGACCGCACTCTGCGTAAAGCTTCCGACGCAGTGAAAGAAATGTTCGGCGGCATGATTCCGGGTTTTTACTCGAACGGCGCCATTCAGCGCGATGAAGCCGCGCGCACGATTGGTCTGGCCGGCATGACCATGATGCTGTTGGCAAAGGACATGGGATACGACACTTGCCCTATGATTGGGTTTGATCCGGTGAAAGTCGCAGAAATCGTTGGCTTACCAGAAGATCACCCACCCTTACTGATGATTACCTTGGGCAAAGCGTTGACTGCTGCTCGTCCACGGATGGGTTTGTTGGACTTCGAAGAGTTCGTCTCTATGGATCGCTTTGGCAATCACACCCTCACCGGTGAAGTTGACGACAGTTAGTCGCTAGTCTTTCTCAGCGAGTAAGTCTAAGCACCACAACGCCATACCGGTGCCGTAACTACGCCCGAGTTCATGCGAGTCAATGAAGACTCCATCGATCTCGGGCAAGGCAAGAATGAGTTCTTGTTGTTGCGCGATGGCTTGCTCGCGCTGTTTTCCTTTCGGCAATTCCACAATCGCCTCGGTGCGTCCGAGCATGGAGTACCAAAAGAAGAAGCCGCCGTAGGCATGCATGTCGGTGTGGTCGTCATATTTGCGTGCAAGGAACAGTGGCTCTTGCTCGCGAAAACTATTGCTGACCGCATTCGAAAGGTCCTTCTTATTGGACACACCCCAGAAGTATCGCGCAAGCTCACCAACCGGAGTCCGACCTACACTGCCCGCAAGAGGGGAGCTACTGTTGCCAAGGTTGTAGCTATAAGCACCTTTTTTGGAGCGCGAATTCTCCAGTGGAATTAGTGCACTCTTAACGATGCCCTCCAAATTCTCCGGATCTGCACGGTTCCCAGAAGCGTCGAATAGAGCGATTAGGCACGATGCAGTCACAAAAGGATTTTGATATTCGTGGGACCAAGATCCGTTTTTGGCCTGCATGGCAACCAGCCCACTCACGTTGTGCTTGAGCAGCTTGTCGATGCCCTCGGCGGGTGGACCCTTTTGCTCGAGGATGGCGCAGTACAAACGAATTCGGTAGAGGTAAGCCCAGATAAGCTCGTCCTGATCCTCTAGATTCAAGATGTCATCCGATGCCAAGTACTTCAGTGCGCGGTTCAGGGTTTCGCTTGCGTTGGCCTTCCCCACTAGAGCCCGTGCATTGATTGCAGTGACGGCAGCGTAGACATTGGGCATGCTGTCAGTGCCGCCAAAGTCATAGATGCTGTCGCGCCAGGCACCGTCTTCTGACTGCGTGCGTGCCAAAAACGCAACGGAGCGTTCTTCCACACCCTTCACGCTGAAGGCGCCAGCAGGTGCAAGCGTTCCCGAATTGTTTGCCGCAAGTGCCTCCAATGGGATGGCATCGTAAGATTCGAACCCTCTCCAGTACGGTCCTTGCCCTTCCAGTTCAAGTGCGGCTTTTGCAGCAAGCGGGTGATGTTGGAATTGATTCAGCATGCCCTTCAGGACTTCCTGTGCGGCAAGCTCCTTGCGCAAGTCATGCAAGCCCGCGGCGTATAGCCAAGTGGCTTCCGCTTGATGGGTTGAATCGAGTTCGGCAAGCGCCTTAGAGAATGATTCTTGAGAAGTTTCCGAAGCTGGAATCTCTTGGTAAAACTGAAGGCACCGCTCCTCTCCCAAGCTTCCAGGAAAATTAGAAACCTCCCCTAAATGGAGATTGAACTGCGTTTGAAACCATCCAGGGTGCATGGTGGTAATGCGATCCAAGCGTGATTGTTCCTTTCCGCTAGAGCTCAAAACTAGAATCCCAGGTTCAATGAACTGTACGGGTGCAAGGTCATATTTTTTGCACAACTTACGGTCTGCCGCTAAACGCAACGGGATGTAATCTTCGTTCAATAACTGGACCATGGCGGGCCAACTAAAAGGACCACCCATCATGTAGCGGTCCACCTCTGGCTGTCGATCCATGAAGCTGCCTTCCAAGGTATGCACATACCAGAAGATGGGCTTCTTAGATTTTTTTGCATCCTCAATGGCGGTTGATAAATCAGTCCTCCACTCCACTCCTGACCCAACACTCTGCGCAAGTGTGCTTGGTGTTTCACGAATCTTTTCGGTGGAGTTTTGTGCAACAGCATCGGTTCCATTTGCAAAAAGCAAAGCGCTAAGCAGCAGAAGTGGAGTGCAGCTATTCATCGGACGGAGCGTTGCGCGAGAATTTTTTCAGCATCGTCAAGGTCATCGGCCACAATCATGCCAGAGGGGTCCACCAGGTAGGTGACCGGCAAGAACATGACATCGTAGGCGTCGAAGTCTTTGCTGTTGGCGAAGATCGGATAGTTCAGTTTCTGAGCAAGGGAGAACTGGCTGGCTGCTTGAGCGTTTCCCTGCATGAGTCCAACTACGGAAAAATCTTCTCCACCAAACTCTTTTTGCATCTTCACGAGATGCGGCACTTCGGCCACGCAAGGGCTTCAGGTGGGGCTGAAAAAGGCGAGTAGTCGCCATTCGGTTTGAGGCGTTTCTGAATCGGCCAAAATGAGGCCATCGGTGACTTGCGTTCCACCCATCAATGGGGGTGCCATCTCCCCTTGGAGGCTAGTGCAGGAAAAGAGGCTGCACCAAAGCGCAGCGACTAGGCCCAGGGTGATAAGCAAAGAAAATACTTTTCGCATGGCTCCATTATCCTGCGTTTTTAGGGTGAAAATTGCGGTTAAAGGGTGGGATTCGATTGTGTCGATAGAAATGACACCCATAGGCCCCCATGCATCAAAGCCTCCTCTTCAAAACCGCCGTTTGGGCCTGCTTCCTTGTAGCAGGCACCGCGTTTATTTCGTGGATTGGCTGGAACGCTGTACATGACCGTCTGGATTCCTTGCACAGCAAGGAGGTTTCGCAGGTCTATTCAGCGCTTTGGTCACGACAGGAAACCGAATGGGAAAGGAATTCCATGGACCTCGTCGAAGGTATTAGCGCGGAACCGGAATTGAAAAGCTTGCTGGAAGAGGGCAATGCGCCAGGGCTGCAGCGCTATTTGAGTGCCTATTTCCGCGACCATTCCTTGGGCTCTTCGGTGGAAGAGCTGAGCATTATTGGAGCAAATACCGCTCCCATCTCCGCCCTGATTGGTCCCCGTCCAGGTGGACATGAAAAGTTTTTCTTGCGGGATGACTTTGATCTAAAGCAAATCACAAAAACCCAAATTCAGGCTAGCGCTTCTGGCGCTCCGGTTTTATTGCAGCCCGTTATGCGCGATGGTCAAGAAGTTCTTGGCTGGATTGCTGTGCAAGCAGACCTAGGTGCCCTAATTGAATTGTTTGAAGAGCGCATTGGTAACACGGTGGTGATTACGACTCCACTGGGGGAGTTGGTTTCTACCGACCCCCTTGAGGTGAAGCGATTGGAGATGATGGATGGTGAGATGGATGGCATCCAAGAGGACTTGGTGCATGGTGGTTTTGCCCAGATTTTACTGTTTGAAGGTTCTACGGGAGTTCTGGTACAGGTTATCGCTGACCGCACGCAGCACGCGATTGCACTCAGTGCTTCGACGCGCAACTATTTAGTGACCACCGCTGGGTTAGGTGCCTTATTCTTAATCGCAGGTTTACTGGTCATTGGGCGCCGTTTAGATCACATTCGAAAACTTGCCGCGAAGATTGAGAGTTCCATCAGGAGTAGTGATTTCACGGTGGACTTCCAGGACTCAGGTAAAGATGAAGTCGGTCAACTTGTTTCTTCTTTCTCTCGGATGTCGGCGCAAATACGTCAACAGATGGGTGAGCTTGAAGATGCTACGCGCAATGCCACGGAAGCGAATAAGGCGAAGAGCGAATTCCTTGCCAACATGAGTCATGAAATTCGAACCCCAATGAATGGCGTGATTGGCATGGCGGAATTGCTTTCCCAGACCGATTTGGATGAAGAACAGGCCGACTTTTCACAGACCATTTTGCATTCCGGCCAAGCATTGTTGGTCATCATCAATGACATCCTGGACTTTTCCAAGATTGAAGCCGGCAAGATAGAGTTAGATAGTGTTCAGTTCTCTTTATCAACCATGTTGGAGGATACGGCTACGGCATTAAGCTCCAACGCTGCTGTAAAGAACCTAGAGCTCTTGCTCGATCTAGAAGAAGACCTGCCCAAAATAGTCGAGGGCGACGCAGGCCGCTTACGCCAAATCATCTCGAACTTAGTCGGTAACTCGATCAAGTTTACGGAGAGTGGAGAAGTGGTTTTGCGCGTGAAGAAGTCGGATGCGGGTCGCATCCGTTTCGAAGTCACTGATACCGGGATTGGCATTCGCCCGGAAGCGATTGACAATTTGTTCTGCGCCTTCACTCAAGCAGATGCTTCCACCACGCGTCGCTTTGGCGGAACCGGCCTTGGCCTCACGATCTCTCGCCAACTCGCTGAGTTGATGGGCGGTGAAATGGGTGTCGAGAGTGAGTTCGGGAAGGGCTCGACTTTTTGGTTCACCGTGCGCCTCGATGGCATGTCACTGGAAGGAGTTGAGGAAGTCGTGGGAGAGGAGGCCACCCTGGCTGGCTTGCATGCCCTCATCGTGGACGACAACATCACCAATCTTAAAGTATTGCGCAAGCAGCTAGAAGGGGTGGATTGTGAAGTGAAACAAGCGGAGTCTGCGCAAGCCGCGTGGCAAATGTTGGAAGAGTCCACTCACCATGGTCACGCCTTTGATCGCATGGTCGTGGACTACCAAATGCCGGATGAAGATGGCATCAGCCTTGCCGTTCGCGTGCGTGCCGATGAGCGCTATGCTGGGATCAAGATTGTTCTCCTGTCATCGGTATGTGATCGCTCCATGTTTCCTGAGGATTACCGGAAGGTGATTGATGAATCCATGGTGAAGCCTGTGCGCCGCTCGCGCCTGCTGGAAGGGCTTGTGCAGGGGAGGATTCAACCGGAGCCTGAGGCGGAAATGCCTGCCCCAGAAGACCAAGCCCAATCTGTCGAAGCCCTACTTGCTCAAGTGGAGTCCGCGCTTGCGGAAGAGGCTTTGAGTCGGGGAGAAGGGCCCGGTTTTAAGCCTACCGTGGGAAATCCGCAGGCGGAAAATCCTCAAGCAACCGAGAGCTACCGGCCACTAAACGGTGTTCGGATCTTGCTTGCCGAAGATAACTTCGTGAACCAAAAGGTTGCCACTAAGATGCTCGAAGGCCTCGGCTGCGAGGTCGACATTGCCGCCAATGGAGCGGAAGCGCGCGATGCCGTCTCGGTGAAAAAATACGACGCTGTGCTCATGGACTGTCAAATGCCAGTGCTCGATGGATATGCAGCGACGGCTGCCATCCGCAAGGGGGAGGCGGGCAAATCACATGTCCCCGTTATTGCAATGACCGCCAATGCTATGCAAGGCGACCGTGAAAAGTGCCTTTCTGCAGGCATGGATGACTACATTGCCAAGCCGGTCCACCGCGGCATTTTGGAAGACGTGCTGAAGCGCTGGTCGCAGCTCTAGGCAAGTAAAAGTATTTTCCCATGTGAGGATTGGTGGTGCTAAATTGCGTGGATGAGCCCTAGGTCTTCATCTCATTTGCTGCCTTTCGGCGTACTCGCCTTTATTTTGGCCCTTGCTGCTTGTGGCGGCACCGAAAAAGAGTCAAACGAGACCTCCTCAACCCTCTATTTTACTGCAATTCCGGACCATGACTCCACCGAACTGGAGGCCAAGTTTCAGCCAGTAGCCGCTTATTTGAGTGAGCAACTCGGGGTTCCTGTGGAGTACGTGCCCACTGCAGATTACAGCGCTTCGGTTGAAATGTTCCGCAATGGCGATGTTCAGCTCGCCTGGTTCGGCGGATTGAGTGGTGTGCAAGCGCGCTCCACGGTCGACGGCTCCCGTGCCATCGCCCAAGGTAAATCGGACCCGGAATTCGTTTCCTACTTCGTGGTCAATGGTGAAACGTCGGTGCAAAAGTCCGACTCCTTCCCGATGGGCCTAGAAGGCATGAGCTTTACCTTTGGCTCGCCCCAATCCACCTCTGGTCGCTTAATGCCGGAACACTTTATTGTTGAGAACACCGGGCGTTCGCCTAAGGATTTCTTTGGTGCCGAGGCTGCGTTCTCTGGATCGCACGACAAGACCGCCAAGTTGGTGGAAGCAGGCACCTTTCAAGCCGGCGCGATGAACTACAAGACTTACGATCTTATGGTCGCAGAGGGTCAACTCGATGCTGAGAAGTGCCGCATCGCTTGGGTCACCCCGACTTACCCAGACTACAACTGGACTGCGCACCCAGCGCTCGATCAAGTGTATGGGGAAGGTTTCGTCGACAAGGTGCAAACGGCCTTGTTGAACATGACCGATGCCAACTTGTTAAAGGCCATCGATCGTGAGGAAGGCCTAATCTTGGCTGAGAATAAGGATTTTGACCCGATTGTAGAGTTGGCTTCGAAGCTTGGCTTCTTGAATTAACCGAGCTCTCGTTTCTTTATGACTACACCGCCAGCGGCTTTTCGACTTTCAGGAGTGGATGTCCAGCTTGGCGGTAAACCTGTCCTTCAAGACCTCAGTCTTGAGATTGGGGCAGGAGAGCACGTGGCTCTAGTCGGCCCTAGTGGTGCTGGTAAAACAACCTTGTTGCGAGCATTTACTGGGGTCATCGGCCCGCGGAAAGGGTATGTAGAAGTGGACGGAGTGCGCCTGGACCAATTGAAGCCAGAAGAGTTGCGCTCGCTGCGTTCCCAAATTGGGTTTGTGCATCAAGATCATTCGTTGGTGCCAAACCTGCGCGTTTCGCAGAACGTGGTCGCCGGACGTCTTGGACAAAGAGGCTTTCTGTCTGCCCTACGTTCCATGATGCGCACCAAAAAAGAGGACTTGCAGGAAGTGCATCAGATATTGGAACGCGTTGGCATTGGCGAAAAGTTGTTTCAACGCACCGACTCCTTGTCAGGTGGACAGCAACAGCGCGTTGCCCTAGCTCGGGCGCTTTATCAGCAACCAACTTGCTTGTTGGCCGACGAGCCGGTTGCCTCGGTAGACCCAGCTCGCGCACGTAGTTTGATCCGGCTCATGGTGGAACTCGCTAAGGAAGATGGCTGGACCTTGGTCGTTTCTTTGCACAACCTAAATCTGGCCCGTGATTTTTTTCCCCGCGTCTTGGGATTGCGCCATGGCAAGGTTGCGTACGATGGTCCGCCATCGGCTTTGTGCGAAGAGCAAATTCATGATTTGTATCATCTAGAGGAGACGGCCTTTGGCGAGGGCCGCTGATTTCGCAGGCCTGGGCGGGAAGGAATCATCCCATCGCGTGCGGGTGCTCACCGGGATTCTGGCTGCGGGCATTTTGGCCTTTTTGGGCTTAGGATTAGACGGAAGCGGTTTGTTGTCAAAAGGGGATGGCGCAGTTTTAGTCCGCGAGTTCTTCGTCGCTGCCCTCCAGCCTGCATTGGATTATGAGTCCGGCGGTTACCTTCCTGCCGATGCGCCACCCTTCCTGCTGAAAGTCGCAAAAGGATTATGGGGGACTTTGGTTTACGCAATCGCTGCCATCTCCCTATCTTTTGTTTTTGGCATGCTACTCGGTGTGTTGGCTTCTGAAAGTTTTTGGGCAACACGCGGTAAAGCTTGGGGAGTCGTGCGTTGGAGTATTCGCATTTCGCTCACCGCCATGCGTTCTATTCATGAACTGCTTTGGGCTTTGCTGCTTCTTGCTGCACTTGGGTTAAGCCCCGCGGCAGCAGTGCTTGCCATTTTCATTCCTTACACAGGCACGCTAGCCAAAGTGTTTTCAGAAATGTTAGATGAGAGCGATCCACGGCCATCCTATGCCTTAAGTCAAATCGGAGCCTCACAAAGTCGAGTTTTCCTTTTTGCGCGCCTTCCACGCACACTGCCCGATATCGCGGCATACACCTTCTATCGATTTGAATGTGCGGTGCGGTCTTCTGCGGTGCTCGGGTTTTTTGGATTTACTACCGTCGGGCTTTACCTCAAGCAGTCGTTTGAAAATCTCCACTACCACGAGGTCTGGACCTACCTTTATGCTTTGATCCTAGTGGTCCTAGTACTGGAAGCGTGGAGTGCACAATTGCGGCGGAGGTTTGTCGTTTGAGTCACCCATCAGATTCCGTGGTGCAGCTTTGGGCGCAACGCCCGCGCAGCAGGATGCTTCAGATTTCTGGCTGGATAGCGCTTGGCCTGATTGCTCTTGCGTGGATTTTCTCGGATATCGATTTTGCCGATCTATTCAGCGCCCGACGCATGGACAACTTTAGCCGGTTTGCCGAACGTGCTTTGCCTGACCCATTACGTCAACCAGGCGACGGGGCTTCTCTTGGCGCATGGGTGACGGAACAGATGAACCTATACGGATGGCGCGGCATGGGGGCTACTCTTGGTATTTCTGTCATCGCGATTGTTTTAGCCGGGGGTATAGGTTCTATTCTTGGTGCCTTTGGCGCGCGAAACTTAATGAGTGCGCATCCGTTTGTGCCGCACGCAACCGCCGGACATGGTGCATGCAACCATGCCTTAGATCATGTCGCCCAAGCGGTGCGTATTCTGTGCATCTTGCTGCGCGCGATCCCAGAATACATCTGGGCTTACTTGTTGCTCGCTATGTTGGGCAGCAGTGCTTGGCCGGCGATCCTCGCTCTTGCGATTCACAACTCCGGTATTCTCGGTCGCCTTGGAGGAGAAACGATTGAGAACCTTCCGTCCGAGCCACTGCGCGCTATGTCGATGGCTGGCGCAACGCGCAAGGAGATTACCATCGCCGGTGTTTTCCCAATGGCCCTCGGCCGCTATCTGCTTTACTTCTTCTATCGTTTTGAAACTTGCGTTCGCGAGGCCACGGTTCTTGGCATGCTCGGCATAGTTTCTCTGGGTTATTATATTTCTGAATCCCGCGCTCACGACCAGTACGACGAGTTGATTTTCCTCGTAATCTTGGGTGGCGTTTTAGTCATGTTTGCGGACATCCTTTCCGACCTCGCCCGACGTTGGTTGCGGCGAAGCGTGTAGGATGAGCGCATGAACTTGAAAGGCATCCGCTTTGTCGCAGTCTCTCCAGATTCTGATGCTCTGGTGGAATTCCTGGGCCTAGGATTAGGCCTGGCTTGCGTAGCGCAACCGCTTCAAGCCGGTGACCCAGATTCTCCGCAAGGAGGGCTTTTCCACGCTGGCGATAGTCGTGTGGAAGTTTGGCCCGAAGGAGAGGGCATGCCACCGGGCATCATGCTTCAGTTGGAAGTGGAGGACGCCGATGCTGTGGCAGAACATGCGCGTTCCCAAGGTTTGAGTCCGAAAGGCCCAATGGAAGCGCATGGCGAACGCATCTACTATCTACTCGCCCCAGGTGGTTTGGCCATGACCTTTCAATCGAAGGTCACGGCCGAGTAATCACGAAACCTAGGCGTGCGCCGGAGCCGGTGCACTTGCTTCAGCAAAACGCTTGTCGCGGTCGGCGACAAAGTGTTGAATGCCTGCGAGCAAACTCGTTGGATCGAGGTGAGCCTCTTTAAGGATCTCTTCACCCGAACCACCGGTGCGCCAACGGTTGTCCCAATCGGAACCCATTGCGTATGCGTAACTGGTTTGGTGCGCGGTCCACAGCCACATCATTTGACGTGCGCCGTTAGTAATCACCGTGCTGTTGAACCAATCTTCCTTACTGATGATGGATTCACGGTAAGCTTCGGACTGCACCATGAACAACTCATGACTGACTCCGGCCACAATCTTGACGTTCGGGCCATCGCCATCGAAAGCGCCGTTCTTCAGCAGTTGCACCACGGATGCAGTGGAGGAAGTACCGCGGACAATGATGCAGCCATCGGCAGGGCGGGAGGCATCGTAATCGCGAATCAGGTAAGCCCCTTTGGCCGCATCCATGTGCGATGCCATGCCTAAGGCCGGACGATCTGGCACCTCAATGTTCGGACGTGTGAGGTGAATGGCCACGATTGGCACATCTTGCGCTAGAGCCGCAAGCAGGCAGGGCCCGACTTCGTTTGGCTCGTAGGGGTGAATGTCCATGACCTGGCCACGCGGGAAGAACTGCGTGATGCCAGGCGCGAAAATGCCGAAGTGGGTGCGCGAATCTTCTGCGGTCTCTGGACCGGAGTGACCCACAACCCAGATCACCTTGCCGAGCTTCAGCGGGCTGTCTTGCGCAAGTTGCGAGTACAGGCGCATGGGGCCGTACTTGAGGTAAGAGAAACTTCCGTAAGTGGAACATGCGCCCCAAAACCCTACAAAACTCTTCTCTGGATCCGCTGCCATATTGGTAGCAGCAAGGCCACACATGAGGCCTGAGTTGCTGAATTCGGTAATGGTGGTCGGCAATAATGCGCCGGCGGTATTGCCTTTGCGATCATACCAACCGAAGCCTTCTTCGCCACCGGAGTCTTCCGCAAAACCAGAAATGTTGGTGCTATCTGCAAGGTCAGCAGAGCATGCGATCACAACTGGGCGCCCGTATTTTTTCCTAGCGACGGCGTTCAAGTGCGCACCAATCAGGGCGAAACCTTTACGGTTTGGTGCCATGGTGCCTGGCTTGATGAACACGTGATCCGGAAGTTGCGCCGGGTCAGTTAGTTCCGGATCTTTGGTCGGATCCATCTCGCTAAGGTTGAAGCCTTCTACGATTTTAGGAACACTATCTCCAAGTGCCACCAAGCGATCTGCGAGCCAAGCGCAGAAGGTGTCGTCGTCCAGCAAGGACATGGTGACCACAAGGTTGTCTGCGGTTTGTTGGCGAAAATCTTCGCTGCTAGCAGGACGTTCTTCGCCTTGGCCCGAGAAGGAAACGCCGTACTTGTTGGCGAAGTACTCCTTAGTCTCCCAGAAGACAGGGGAGTTTGGCTTGTGCGCCGCGCCGTGCGATGCGTAACCAGTAACGCCATAACCTCGGCCTTTAATGGTCTTAAACCACGTGCAACGCGGTTGGTCACCTTCCGCGAAAACGCTGGCCAACATAGCTTTGGTGACTTGGGCGTAATCGCTGCCATCTTCCGCACCGTTGGTAATCCAACCGTAGGAATCAAACCAGGTTTGCGGCTCGCCATAAACCATGTCGGAGTACGGGCGCGGATCGATACCGTTGTCATTCCAATCCAACAAGTAGTTGAGGTTGCCGAGACCAAGTCCCCAAGCGGTGGCCTTGGTTTCGTGATGACATCCGGCGGTGTGGCCGCCTTCTCCTTCTACTGCAAACACGCGAACTTCCTCAGCGCCAGCATGCTTCAAAGAAAGTGCGATACCTGCTGCAACCGGAGCACCGTGACCCGAAGGTCCAGTGTTTGCTGCAAAGATCATGGTTTTGCCTTCTGCTTCTGCATGACCCGAAAGGCCGCCGTTGTGACGCAGGTTAAGCAAGTCTTCCCAAACCAAGGTGCGTTCTTCACCGCCGTAAACCGCGTACTTGTCATCGCCAGTTTTTGCATGCATCCGGCGCAGCGCTTCGTTGTAAACCGCAAGCATGGCGTAAACCACAGGAACGCAGTGTCCTGCAACAAGCACAAACTTATCGCTGAAAGCTTTATCCGGACGACGCACATCCCAGCGCATGGTGCCGGAAAGGGTCAGTGCGACCATGGTCTGCACTTTTGAACGTGAACCTCCGGGGTGACCAGACTGCCGATGGTTGAGCATCAGGTCGATGCACTGGTCCATCATGTCACCGACTTTTTCCCAATTGGAAAAGTCAGCTGCAAGGGTTTCAAATTTGGGGATGGGGCGAGCCATGGGCGGCTATTCTAACCCCAAGCGGCCCCTTCTTGGAGGCTAGGGAGCGGAAGGTATCGTGCTGGCGGAGACCGCAAGAGCCGTTCAGAGAACTGTTCGCTTCCATTTCTGCTCAAGGAATGCCTGCAGGGCCTCAATCGCTGCAAAACCCGAACGCGATTGGTCCGCAGCAAGAGGACAGAGATGGCCCTTCTTATTCGGATTGATTGCCGATCATCTCCTTATTGGGGCGTGGAGTTGAATGGTTTTGGCCGAGATGTTGCCGGAGTTTAATTTCCAGGGAGTTGGGCTTTTATGGGGGAGTCCAACTTGGGCTTTTTCGACATGAAGGCACCAAGCAGGGGTATGATGCTCCGCTGAAAAGGCACAGACATGGATAGATTCGGAGTTGTCGGCGTGACGCATCACCGTGCCTCCTCGGAGGAGATTGGTTGGTTTTCAGAGGCCCCAGGGTCCCTGGAGGAGTATCGCCTTGCCCTTGGCGTAGATGAAATCCTTCATTTGCGCACCTGCAATCGGGTTGAAACCTATTGGGTGAGTCATGAACATTGCTCACCAGACCGTGTGCTTCGTGCTTTCGGTACTTGGTTCGAGCAAAAAGGCAGCCTTGCGAACCCCCAGGAGCCATTGGCCGATTTGGTGGACTCGGTTGGTTTCGCGCTTAGTGGCGACGCCACCCATCGACACTTAAGCGCCATGTTGTGTGGCTTAGACTCAAAGGTGTTGGGTGATGAGCAGGTGGTCGGCCAGTTTCGCAGCGCACTTTTTGAAGCGCGCGAGCAAGATGTTTGTAAACACTGGCTGGGCATGCTCGGAGATGAGACTGTCAAGCTTTCTCGCCGGGTTCGTAAACAAGTGGATTACACCCATTTGCCGACCTCTGTTGCAGGGGTCGCAGCAAATATTCTGCGGAAGAAGGTGAGTACAAAACCGGCGCGGATTACTCTTTTGGGTAGTGGTGAAATGGTGCGTGAAATTGGGCAGCGTTTGGCTGGTTGGCTCCAGGTTTCCCTCTGCTTTGTAAATCGCACCCAGGCCACCGCACAAGAGTTGGCTGAAAAGCATGGTGGCGTTTCTCAGTCACTGAGTGATTTCCAAGCTTGCCCTCAAGACTTTGACCATTTGGTCACGGCTACGGGGTCCTTTGCACCCTTAGTGTTCGCAAAGGCTTTAGCTCAATTGCCAAAGCAAGAGGAGGAACGCCTAATTTTAGATCTCGGAGTGCCTGCAGATACGGAAGCGAGTATTCGTGAGTTGCCTGGTTTCAAGCGCTATGACGTTTTAGAGGTTAGTTCCGAGGCCGAAACAAACCAAGTTGCCGGGCGAGTTCTACAGAGAACCATTCGCCCCTATTTGCGTGAAGGAGGACTTCATTTTCGGGAGAAAATCTTCCGTAGGAACCTTAACCCTGTGGCGGATAAGCTGCGCCAATCGATTGAAGAACGAGCAAAGAGTGAGGCAAGCCGCTGGGCCAAGACGAAGTTGGCACACCTCGATCCCGAAGACCTTGCTTTGTTCGAAGAATTTGCATTACGTTTGGCCGACTTAACGGTTCAGGTGCCGCTTGTCGCATTGCGCAATACTTTGCGAGAACTGCCCATGGGCGATTTGATTCTCGGCCGCCTACGTCAGGCAGGGCGCCTCGCTGCACAAGAGGAGCGAGATAAAGCAGCGAACCCTCTTAACGACTAATCTTAGGAATGTTGCTTTGGATCTATTGCGCTTAGCTACACGGGGAAGTGATCTCGCGACAACGCAGTCGAAATGGGTTGCTGCTCACCTAGAGCAATCCCACGGAATAAAATCCGAACTGCATATCGTCCGGACCATTGGTGATCAACGGACCGATGTTGCGCTGGCTGATGTTGGGAGTATCGGTCTATTCACCAAGGAAGTTCAAGATGCAGTTCTCAGCGGCGATGCTGATTATGCCGTGCATTCCTTAAAGGACTTGCCAGCAGAGCAAACTCCAGGTCTTTGTCTTGCGGCAATTCCTGTTCGCGAAGAAACGCGAGATTGGTTAGTGATACGCCCTAAGGCTTACACACCATCGGCACCAAGCCTCATTCCTCTCCATGATTTTTCGCGCGTGGGAACCTCCGCCGCCCGACGTTTAGCTTTCTTGAATCACTATGCACCCAATGTGGTGCCCACTTTATTGCGCGGCAATGTTCCAACCCGGTTGGCCAAGCTAGCGGATGGAGAGTACGACGCCATCCTCCTAGCCGGCGCCGGCCTGCGTCGCTTAGATTTGGATCTCTCTGCCTTCACGGTGGTAAAGTTAGATCCATGGAAGTGGCCAGGCGCTCCAGGTCAAGGCGCCTTGGCTTTGGAATGTCGCCAGGATGACTCTACAACAAAGGGTCTCCTGTCAACTTTGCATCACCCGGAAAGTGCAAGAGGCGTAAAGCTTGAGCGTGCCATGTTGCGTGCCCTTGGCGGCGGTTGCGGTCTACCCTTAGGTGCGACTTCCGTGGTCGAAGGCGAGACTATGCGTTTGATGGCCGCTTTAGGACCTAACGAAGAAGAGCAAAAGCGACCTTCCTTCCCTAGCTTGCGTAGTGCCGATGTACATGGCGAACAAGACGATACTCTCATCAAGGCCTGTTTAGAAGCCTTGTTGTCCAACGAGGAAGCCTAGTGGAGACTTCGCCAGTCCTTTGGATTGGCCGTGCAGAGGACCATTGCGTCGATTGGCTTGAAGCGGCCTCGCATGCGGGTTGGATTGGCCGAGCCCTTCCCTTGCTACAGCAAAGTCCCTTGCCACTTTCTTCAGAGAACAGCACCCTCCTACGTCATCTTGGTGAGCAAGACTGCCTGTTTATTACCAGCAGAAACGGCTTGTTGCAATGGTTTGACTTCTGCCAAAGCAGCGGCCAGTTACCGAGTTGTAAATACGCTGTCATTGGAACTCAGTCGGCAGCTTTACTGAGCGCTGGAAAAGGAGCGCTTAAGGGTAGGCATGCAGATTACGTAGCCCCAAGGAGAAATGGAGATTCCCTAGCCGAGGTTTTCCTCAGTGACCCAGTGTTGGGTTCTTTGGTGTTTTTTGGTGCCGAAACTCCGCGTCCTGAGTTGGCGACCCGATTGGTCGCTAGCGGAAGAAGCTTGGTGGAGGTTGCGGCCTACCGAAATCAAAGCTTGCCCGGTCCACCCCCGGCACCGCACTTACCCATTTTCCTGTTCTCACCGAGTGGTGTGGAAAGCTTAGTGGAACGAGTTGAGACTCCTGCCGATTATCCGGTGCTTGCCATTGGTGAGACGACTAGGGATGCTGCCCAAGCCGCGCAGTTCCCACTTTTCGGGTGCCTAGAAGAACCCACTCCCGAGGCTCTGACGGAATTCTTAAACCATGCCTGACCCATCCCTTTCCCTGACACACCGGCCTCGACGCCTTCGTCGTAATGCTAATCTTCGAGAGATGATTGCAGAAGGCGATTTGCCATTGCGACGTTTGGTCCAAGGGCACTTTGTGGTTCCTGGTAAAGATCGCGTAGAGCCGATTGCCAGCCTGCCTGGAATTGCACGTTTGAGTGCCGATCGCTTGCTGATGAAGGTGGATCGTGACTTAAACTTAGGCGTCCGTGCGGTCATGTTGTTTGGCGTCCCAGAAGCTAAAGATGCAAAGGCTTCCGGCGCTTTTGATGCTCAAGGAGAGGTGCCCCAAGCGGTGCAGCTCTTGAAGCAAAACTTCGGCGATGACCTCTGCGTAATGACCGACGTTTGTTTATGCCCTTACACCGATCACGGTCATTGTGGATTTGTGGAAGGGGGGCAAGTGGTGAATGACCAGAGCGTGTTCGCCCTAGCTGAGATGGCGGGTGTTCTTGCACAGGCTGGTGCTGATTTTATTTGCCCGTCGGACATGATGGATGGCCGCATTGGAGCCATTCGGAGCCATCTCGATGGCCAGGGTTTCGAGAACACAGGCATCCTTGCTTACTCCGCGAAATATGCAAGCAGCTTCTATGGACCATTCCGGGAGGCTGCAGGATCTTCCCCAGGTTTTGGAGATCGACGCAGTTATCAGATGGATACGCGGAATACACGGGAAGCCCTGCGTGAGGTGCAACTCGATTTAGAGGAGGGTGCCGACATGGTCATGGTGAAGCCTGCGCTTGCCTACCTCGATATTGTTCGTCTGGTCTCCGAAATTGCAGATGTACCGGTGGTGGCTTACAACGTGAGCGGCGAATACGCCATGGTGCAACTTGCGGTCAAGGAAGGCTTGGCTGATGAACGTACAATGGTGCTCGAAATCCTCGGTAGCATGCGCCGCGCTGGGTCCGATCTCATCGTGACTTATCACGCCAGCCGGATTGCAAGAGAGGGATGGTTGTCATGAAAACAGCACGCTCTACAGAAGTTTCTGCCCAGCTCTTTCAACGCGCGGAAGCGGTCATGCCTGGTGGAGTGAGCTCCCCAGTGCGCACTTATCGTTCGGTTGGAGGGAATCCATTGTTTTTCGAATCGGCTTCCGGTTGCCGAGTCAAAACAGTCGATGGCAACGAATACCTGGACTTTGTCGGCTCCTGGGGCCCGTTGATATTGGGCCACGCTCCGCCAGCCGTGGTGTTGGCGGTACAACAAGCAGCAGCGCGCGGCCCCAGTTTTGGCGCTCCATGCCTTGCCGAAACGGAACTAGCAGAACTGATTTGCGCCCTGTCTCCAGTGGTAGAAAAAATCCGCTTCGTAAACTCCGGCACTGAAGCCACCATGTCTGCCTTGCGTCTTGCGCGGGCAGCAACCGGGCGTGACCTAATGTTGAAGTTCGATGGCTGCTATCACGGCCACGCCGATTCCTTTTTAGTGAAAGCTGGATCAGGATTGGCGACCTTTGGTGAGAGTTCTTCCGCGGGCGTGCCTGGGTCTTGTTCCTCTCTCACCGATGTTCTTCCCTTAGATGATGAGGAAGCCCTGCGAGTTTGGTTTGCCCAAAACGGAGACCTAACCGCCGCAGTTTTTGTGGAAGGGATTCCTGCAAACTGTGGTTTACTGCCCCAACGTAAAGAGTGGTGGGCGGAGTTACGCCGCCTGACCCGAAATCACGGCACCCTTTTGGTGGTCGATGAAGTCATTACTGGATTCCGTATTGCCTCAGGTGGTTTTTGTGCCGTGGCCAACATCGACGCCGATCTTGTCACCTACGGCAAGGTTATTGGAGGCGGTTTGCCAGTCGGTGCCTACGGTGGATCTGCAGCGTTAATGAATCTCATCAGCCCAGATGGAGGTGTGTATCAAGCTGGAACTCTCAGCGGCAACCCACTTGGAATGGCTGCCGGCTTAGCCACACTAAACACTTTGCAGGCGGAAGATGCTTGGGCCAAGCTTGAAGAACTAGGCCAAGCTTGGGAAGACTTGTTAATGCCTTTGATTGCTCGTGAGAACGAGGCCGGAGCACCACTCTGCTTGGTGCGGGAAGGGTCCCTGTTCTGGTTATGTTTTGGTTCGCAGCAAGTTCCTCGGAGTTTTGCTGCGATTCCGCAAGAGGGAGGCGATCGCCATGCACGCTTCTTTCATGCACTTTTGAAGCGCGGGGTCATGATTGCGCCGTCCGCTTTTGAGGTTGGGTTCCTAAACCTGGCCATGCACCATTCTGATTTAGAACACGCTGCGGGAGCCTTTTCGGCAGCTCTTGAGGAAAGTCGTTGAGTCAAAAAATTCTCTTACGTGCCTTAAATGGAGAACATGTTGAACGCACTCCAATTTGGTTAATGCGCCAGGCCGGTCGCGTGCTTCCGGAGTATCGTGCACTGAAGGAAGAGCATGGTTTCGTCAAGATGGCTAGCACACCGGAGTTGGCAGCCAAGGTTACTTTGCAGCCCATCGAACGCTTTGGCTGGGATGGCGCCATCCTGTTTGCAGACATCCTTACTCCCTTAATGCCGTTAGACTTCGGCATCGACTTTCGCCCCGGCCCGGTGTTTGAACGCCCCTTGCAAGGTGCGGAAGATTTACATCGCGTGAAACCGGTGGAAGGAGGTGAGCTTAGCCATGTTGCAGAAGCCATTCGTTTGGTTATCGCCAAGCTGAATCCAGAATGCACCATGCTCGGTTTTGCCGGAGCACCTTTTACGATGGCGTCCTACCTGCTGGGTGGTGGTGGAAGTCGTGAGCATGCTCGATTGCGTGCTGCCGTGTATCAGGAAGGTTCCTTTTTCGGGGATTTGCTAGCGCGTCTAGCGGACATGACGATTTCCTATCTTGAAATGCAAATCAACGCCGGAGCGGAAGCAGTGCAACTGTTTGATACTTGGGCTGGTTTGCTCGATGAAAGGACTTACCGTCGTTTCGCACTTCCAGCAGTGCAACGTATTTTCAATGCACTGAAGGGCAAGGTACCCCTGCTTTACTTGGTGAAAGATGGTGCCCATTTACTAGAGACCATGCCCGAGACTGGCGCCGATGCCATCAGCCTCGATTGGCGTATGCCTTTTGCAAAGTCGCGCGAGTTTTTAGGAGATTTTCCAGTGCAAGGCAACCTGGATCCTGGAGTCCTCCTCGGCGATGCGAGTCAAGTTAGAAGCGCGGTCCGGTCCATTCTGGAAGCCAATGCCCAACGCCCGGGACACGTCTTCAACTTGGGACATGGGCTGCTCCCACAAACCCCCATCGAAAACCTTCAAGTCCTGAAGGACGCGGTAAATCAGCATGCAAGCCAACCAAGTTAATCTTCCCGCAGCGCTGGTCGAGAAATACGATTGCACGGGCCCGAGGTATACCTCGTATCCGACGGCACCTGTGTGGAGCGACGCCTTTCAGGAAACTCATTGGCATGCTGCCTTAAAGGAAGCCAATCAGAATAGTAGTGCTCCCTTGGCGCTCTATGTCCACCTTCCTTTTTGCGTAAAGCGTTGTCTGTTCTGTGCATGCAATGTCGTCATATCAAGTCGCGACGACGTCCTTCAGGAATATCTTGCTCGGTTAGAGAAGGAAATTGAGCAGGTAGCGGGGCATCTTCCTGATCGTCGTAAAGTGAGCGGCATTCATTGGGGCGGAGGCACGCCTACTCATCTACCTCCGGAAGAGTTGGAGAGAGTTTGGTCGAAGCTAAATGAGCAGTTCGAAATCCTGCCCGATGCAGAGCTCTCGATTGAAGTGCACCCACCGGTGACGACGGACACGCAGTTGGAAACTCTGGCGCGCCTTGGTTTTCGTCGCATGAGCCTTGGAGTGCAAGACCTTGATCCTGGGGTGCAAGATTTAATCAATCGTCATCAGACAGTTGCTCAAACCGAGCACGTGCTCAACAAAGCGCGCGCTCTTGGCTTCAACAGTGTCAATTTCGATTTGATTTATGGGCTGCCTGGGCAAACCATGGACACATGGAATTTCACTTTGGATGAAGTCTTGCGTATGCGTCCAGATCGCCTGGCGATTTATTCTTATGCGCACGTGCCTTGGTTGCATAAGCATCAAGAGCGTATGCCAGAAGATTTAATGCCAGCGTCGGAGTTGAAGATCGAATTGCTGCGCACAGCTTCGCGTCGCTTAAGTAAAGAGGGCGGATATCGAGAGATCGGCTTTGATCATTTCGCTTTGCCTGAAGATGAAATGGCGGTGGCAGTGGATGAGCATCGTTTGTATCGGAACTTCATGGGATATACCGTGAAGCCGGCGTCGGATTACGTGGGCTTTGGAATGTCCGCGATTAGCGAGGTTGGGCATGCCTTCATGCAAAACCACACCAAGCTAAACCGTTGGAATGAAAGTTTGGATAACGGTTCGAGTGCGGTATCGAAAGGGCATGCACTTGATCTCGATGACCAAGTACGAAAAATCGTAATCGAACGGCTCATGTGCAATCAGAGAGTGGCCTATGCGCAAGCGGAATCCATGATTGGCAAGCCCTTCAAAGAACACTTTGCAGAAGCATGGGAAGCCTTGGCTGAGTTTGAAACGGATGGCCTCGTAATGCGCAATGAAGAAGAGTTAGTCGTGACGGATTTAGGGCGACATTTTTTGCGCAATGTGTGCATGTTGTTTGACCGGTACTTAGAGCAGCAACTTAAGCAGGGACGATATTCACGTACGATATGAATCAACCGCGCACCGGAGTCCTGCTTTTGCAGATGGGTGGACCTCTGAGCCTCGATGAGGTGCAGTCGTACATTAGTAATCTGTTCCAGGATCCTTATTTGGTGCAGTTGCCGGCGCCGATTTCATGGTTCCGTAAACCGCTTGCACACTGGGTGGCCAAGCGTCGCGCTCCCGTTGTCAGAGCGCAGTATCAAAAGATTGGTGGTAGTTCCCCGAACAATGGCATCACTATCGAGCAAGCGAGCTTGCTGCAGACGGCTTTGCAGAATCAAGGAGATTTTCGATGTTACGCCGCAATGGCATACACCCCGCCGACGGTGGCGGAAGCCTTGCGCCAATCCATCGCAGATGGCTGTGAACGCTGGATTGCTCTTCCGATGTTCCCTCAATACAGCACGGCAAGTACCAAGGCCATTTTTGTCGACTTGGATCGGTGCATGAAGCAGCAGGGTGTTGACGCTCATCGAGTCACCAAAGTCATGCGTTGGGGCTCGCGTCCCGATTATTTAGATGCCGTGACTGCTATGACTATGGAGGCACTAGAGCTTGCTCGCCGGGACTCAACTCAGGCACCTCACTTGGTGATTTCTGCCCATGGATTGCCGGTTTCGTACGTCAAAGCCGGCGACCCTTATGTCGATGAAATCGAAGACTGTGTCGCGGGTCTGCGCGAGCGATTGCCGCAAGACCTAGCGTTAACTTTGGCTTATCAATCACGCGCAACACCGACCGCGTGGGTGAAGCCAGCGACGGTTGAAACCTTGCAAAGACTTGGCGCTGAGGGTGTCGAGAACATCGTGGTGCTTCCCTTATCCTTTGTGAACGATCACATCGAGACTTTGTATGAGATCGATCAAGAGTTGCGCGACGAAGCCTTGGAGAGTGGAGTGAAGCATTACTCCCGAGTTGCCGTGTTCAACACCGATGCCTCGCTCATTGCCATCTTGAAGTCCATCGTTGTGGAAACACTGGAAAAGTGAAGACCGACGTTGCAATTCTTGGTGCTGGGTTAAGTGGCTTAGGCTGTGCAAGTTTTTTGCGACAAGTGGGGATAAAGGTTGCGGTGCTTGAAAAGGACTGCGTCCCGGGTGGCAAAGTTCAAACGGTGCAGGAGGACGGCTACGTGGTGGAGCTTGGCCCCCTCGGCTGGTTGGATAAAGAACCAGCGGTTGCCGCCTTTGTGAACCAACTTGGACTGGAAGCTTTGCCTGCTGAAGAGGCACAAGGGCAACGTTGGCTTTTGAAGGACGGGAGCTTGCACTTGCTGCCTTCAGGGCCGCTTAGTTTTTTGCGCACTCCTCTTTTGTCGGGCGCCGCAAAGCTTCGTCTTATGCGGGAGCCTTTTATCTCCGCGCGGCGGGATGGCGAGGAGAGTATTCATGATTTCGCAACACGCCGGTTCGGAAAAGGAGTTGCGGATACTTTTTTTGGCGCCATGGTGTCCGGTATTTTTGGTGGCGATGCCCGGGCCTTATCGGTGCAAGCGGCATTCCCTCTTATGGCTGGGTGGGAATCGGAGTCGGGGTCCTGTTTGCGCGGTGCGATGCGACATATGCGCAAAAAGAAGGCTCAGCTGAAGGCTGGTGAAAGCCCCACAACCAGCGGCAAGCTACATAGTTTGCCACAGGGTATGGGCCAACTGCTTCAGGTTGCAGCTCAATCCTTGGGCTCTGCTTACCACGGAAGCACCGAAATTGATCGAGTCGTTTGGCGCCATGGGGCTTGGGTTTTATTTCGAGGCGGCCAAGAAGTGGGACAGGCCGACCATGTGGTTTTCACAACTCCTGCATGTGTGACCGCGCAATTGTTAGAGGAAGGAGACGGCAGTTTGCGCCGTGCCGCTGCGGGAATTCAGGGTGCTTCCCTGCAAGTGGTGACTGCTGCTTATGCGCGCGAGCAGGTTGCGCATCCGCTAAGTGGCTTCGGCTTCTTGGCTTTGCGTGGTCAAGGATTTCGTCCGTTGGGCGTTCAGTACCCTAGTACGATTTTCCCCAGTCAAACGCCTAGCGGGAAAGTCCAGCTTCGCGTTTTGCTTGGTGGAAGCTTTGACCCTGAGGCTGCAAACCTTTCTGATCAAGCCTTGCAGCAGGCAGCCTTGCATCCGTTGCGTGACTTGCTTGGGGTTCAGGGAGATCCAGAAAGGGTATGGATGCGACGTATCGCAGGTGGCATTCCGCAGTACGCGCTTGGGCACTTGGAGCGGCTTGCCGTCTTCCAGCAGTGGGAAAGGCAACTGCCAGGGCTCTACTTCGCGGGTGACTCCCTATTTGGTGTCGGCGTTAATGCGGTGTTGAAGCAAGCTCTCGCGGTAAGCGAGAGAATTCAAGCAAAGCACTTTGCCTAGAGGTGTGCTTGCCGCTTATTTAGCGGCTACACCAGCGTGCACCGGCGGAATTCCCACGCCGTAACGCTCAAAGCCGTGCTTGAGCATGAGGCTCGCCGGGTAGATGTTACGGCCGTCTAAAATCAGACGGCGCTTCATCATGCCAGCCATGCGCTCAAAGTCTGGGCGACGGTATTCATTCCACTCGGTGCAAAGAATAAGTGCGTCGGCGCCGTCGATGACCTCGTAAGGGTCTTCCATGTAAGTGACTTCCTCGCCGATCAGCGCACGCGCATTGGCGATGGCTTCCGGGTCGGTTGCACGAACGTTGGCACCGCGAGCGAGCAAACCTTTTGCCAAGGTAATCGCTGGAGCTTCGCGCATGTCATCGGTGCGAGGCTTGAACGCCAAACCCCATAGGCCAATCGTGAGGCCGGTGAGATCTTCACCGAACAGGTTCACCATGTGGCGTAACATGAGGGATTTCATGTCCTTGTTGACCTCTTCTACAGCTTCCAGAATCTTGAATTTGGTGCCGTATTCCCGCGCCGTATGCATGATGGCTTTCACATCTTTCGGAAAGCAGGAACCGCCGTATCCAATACCGGAGTAGAGGAAGGGCTTGCCAATGCGTGAGTCAGAACCAATGCCCTGACGCACCATGCTGACGTCGGCGCCAACCGCATCGCAGATGTTGGCAATCTCATTCATGAAGGAAATCCGCGTGGCAAGCATGGCGTTGCTTGCATACTTGGTCATCTCGGCGGACAGCGGATCCATGTTGTAGATCGGCGCGCCGTTACGCACGAATGGCTTGTAGAGATCGTTCATGATCTCAAAGTCTTCCTCGTTCTCCGCACCAATCACCACACGGTCTGGCTTGAGGAAGTCATCGATAGCGGCGCCTTCTTTCAAGAACTCCGGGTTCGAGCAAACCGACATAAGGTGTTCGGTTTCCGCCTGTGAAAGCTCTTTTACGCGTGCCGCAGTACCTACAGGTACGGTTGATTTATCGACAATCAACTTAGGGCCATTCGCATGCTTGCCAATGTCCGCAGCTACCTTGAAAACTGCGCTCAAGTCCGCGGCACCATCGTCGCCCGATGGCGTGCCTACTGCGATAAATACAACGCGTGCATCTTCCACGCCCTTCTTCAAGTCAGTACTAAAGAGCAAACGGTTGTGGCGGACATTCGACAACACAAGCTCGGACAAGCCGGGCTCGTAGATCGGAATGTGGCCTTCTTGTAGGCGCGCGATCTTTCCCGCATCGATGTCGATGCAGGTAACGGTATTGCCCATTTCGGCAAAGCAGGTGCCTGCCACAAGGCCGACGTATCCAGTTCCAACGATGGTGATTTTCATGCTAAGAGGGGGGGTTATTTCTCGTCGTCTTCGTCGTCATTGCTGACGTCGTCGGTATAGCCAAGTGCGTTCAGAGACTCTTTCATGGCGGGGGTCTCGCTGACATTCTCCACATCATGGCTAAATTCAAGCATCCGCGTGTGGAAGTTTATCGTGGCCACCACGAAGGGGTTGTCCGAGTTCATAAGGAAGGGTTCAGGAGAATTCAGTTCGCCCGGATCCATCTCTAAATCAAACACGCGCACTCTCCGTTGCGGCACATTGAGGATTCCTTTTTTCATGCCATAGCGATAGCCGAGCAACTGAATTTTTTTGGTCGGACGCAAAAGATCCATCGCCACTTCACGGTCAGTGTCCTCGTCTTCCCACAAAGGGCGCAAGCTTTGGCCAGTGCGATCGGTCCACGCTGGCAACTCCGCAAGGTCAATCAAGGTCGGGGAGATGTCGGTAATCGAAACACTGGCTTGGACGCGTTGATTGCCGTCAATCAAACCAGGTGCATGGATAATCATCGGCACGTTCATCACTTCCTCTTTCAAAGTAAGGTGATGCCCGCGGTTGCCGTGCTCCATGAATTCATCGCCATGATCGGAGACTACGGCAAAGACCACATCGTCAGCTAAGCCCCAAGCTTCGAGCTGCTCGTAAAGGCGTTTGATTTGGTCATCGGTGTAACGAATTTCGGCTTCATAAAGAGCTTTCAAGACTTCGAGTTCCTGGGCGGATGGCTCGCGATCTGGCAGCATGAGTTCATCGCCCTTGACCGAGCCATCGTCATTGGGAAGGAACTGTTTGCGATACTCCTCGGGCGGGAAGTAGTCGTAGTGCGGATCCCAAAGGTGCACGAAAAGGAAAAACGGCTCTTCGTAAGTTTTGTCGTGCTCCAGCCATTGCACTGCGTGGTCGATGGCTTGTTCGCCGGTGCGGTTGTCGGTGTGCGAGGAAGCGTGGATCTCTTCCACCAGCTCACTCTTTCCATGTGCTGCTAGGGCAGCTCCAGCCTCAATCGTGCCGAGGTAATCGGCGGACGGGATGTAGACGTCAAAACCGCGCCCGAATCCCCACGATGGGTGCAGGAATGGAGCGGTAAAAAAGCCCCCAGTCTTGTAACCAGCGTTTTGGAAGACATTTGAGATCAGGTCGATGTCCTCGTGAATGGCATATTTCCGCGAGCGAATCCCGTGCTCCACCGGATTCATGCCAGAAAGCATGGAAACGTGGCTCGGCAAGGTCCATGGTGCGGCGGCCGATGTGTGCTCAAAAAGCACACCTTCCTTAGCTAGCTTGGCCAGGAAGGGGGTCGTTTCTTCCTCTGGCGCGAAGATTGGAGTGTGTCCGTAAGGCGTTGTAAAGTCAGCTCTTAGGGAGTCAATCGATATCAGAATGACCGATTTCCCGTTGCCGAGGACGATTGGAGCGTCCACCGTCTTAGAAGGGTCACCCCCGCACGATGCCACGCCAACCGCCAACAATGCGGTGCAGAGTGAAACGCCGGTCAGATTCCTTCGGTTTTTCCATGCCATGAAGTCTATTTTACGGCGATTTCGGCCTCCGTTTTGAGTTTAAGAGCCTTCTTCCTTGCTGTTCTTTGCAAAGTTCGCCGCAGCGAAGAGCAAAGCAATCGGTCCGACTAGGTGAACCAGCAGGCGTTCGGGGATTCCCTTTTCGCGTAAAGAGGGGAAATTCCATGGCGTCACCAGCAAAATCAGGAAGTAGAGCAGGACACCTCCAACCACCACCATGCCGAGCCAACGTAGCTCCACAGTCTTTAGGCGCTTCCGCGTCAGCGGCATACCGGTCCACAGAGTCAGCCACCAGATCCATGCAGAACGGTATCCGAGCAGAGCCAGCAACCACAACACACCCCAACTGCGCCAATCCACGAACTCACTGCCAAAGGCGGCGGCCACTAATCCAATGCGTGCGGGGGCACTTTCAAGGTTTACGGGCTCGCGACTGTTGAACGCCAACGGTGACTTCTCCACCAGCTCGCGCCCGCCACCCAGGAAGTGCATGACATTTTCAACCGTCATTTGCTCACTGTAGTTTTCATCGATGGCCGGCAGTTGCGAGCGCAAGCCAAGCCATGGAAGGATCAAGACGATGGCAATGGCCACAAAAGGCAACATGACCTTGGTGCGCCGCGGTGGGAAAAGGTGGGCGAGCAAAACTGCAAGCATTAAAACGCCAGCAAGGGCAAGGCCTTCATTCTTCATAACCACCCCGCCTGCAAGTGCGAGCGATGCGCAAACAGCCGTGCGTCGATCATTGGATTGATAGGCACGCAGCAAAAGTGCACATGCGGCACCGAACATAGCCATGACGGCTAAATCCGCGCCGCCGCCAAGCATGGTTTCACCACCAAGGCCGGCCATGCTGAGATTTCCGAAGCCATCTACGGGGAAGTTGGCTGAGTAAAGCATGGGAGTTGCCGCAGCAATCAGTGCACCCATACTTGCTGCTTGCTTCGAAACATTGCGTAGTCCAAGAGCAACGGCCATCGGCAGGCAAGCACTCCATAAAGCGAGCGGGAGTTGCACCCAACGCTCGGACCATCCACCGAGGTGTGCCGACCAAGCTTCCAGAATCGGAATGCCGAAGGGATAGTTCGGGTGGGTGACCATGCGGCCGTAGCCATCGGGGTTCACCATGCCGGTAATAGCTTCACTGAGCGGGGTGCCATCGTAATGCAGAACTTTACCGCGATAGGCAAAGTGATAAATCGGATCGAACTCATTTAGTGGCAGAGCAATTGAGGCGGCAAAAGATGCCACGGCAACCGCCAACAGCAACATGCCGACCCCTTTGCTCCATGCAACATCGGCCCAAGCGCCTTGGCTTTCGCGTCGTTTCCAATCGACCGCCCAAGCACCTGCACCACCTAATAGAGGCAGCCACCACAGCAGACTCATGTTGAGGCCGACTGCAAAACCAGCCGTAATCAAAACCGTAATCGCTGCAGTTCCGAGCAAGTAGGCCACACCAAGCTCTTCCCACAACGAGCGTTTCAGGACTGCACGGGAAGGGAGAAGAACGCGTCCAATGCCAAGCGCGAGGACGATGAGTAGCAATCCGTTTAGGAAACTCATGAGTTCGCCTCCGCAGTCCAGGCAAGGGCTGTCTCTACCGGGACCAACTCCCAGTCAGCTACACGGAAGTCTGGCTGATGGGACCAGAACAGGATCCACTGAACATCGCAGCGTTTCGCAGCGGCGACTTCTTCCTTGGTGAGGGTGCGGGTAGGCGCAAAATCAGTGATGGCGGAGAAATCGCGCTGAGGCAAGCGAATCGGCTGAGTCTGGCTCCACGGTTGCTTCTCTTGATATTCCTGCACCCATTCAAAGTACTCGGTGACAAAGGAAGTGCCCTTTTGCGGGTTCCATAAGTAAAGCCGACGTCCACCCAGCTTCACGTTAAGCGTCAGGTACCAGCGGGCGCGGGCTTGGGTGTTCATCATTTGCCGTCCGGGTAACAATAAGATGCCATCGCCTTCGGGAACGGTTGCACGTAAATGCTCCACGTAAATCTCTAAATCTGGGTCCAGCCAGTGCGGCCAATAGTGGCGTGCAAGGTTCTGAATAGGCAGGCCAGCAGCATCGCCCTTGGTGTTGTCCCAGTGGCCGGAATAATCCAGGAGATAGCGACCGCGCATGGCGCTTGCGAGCGCTTGAAAATCGAGGTCGATGTATTGCGGGAGATCGCAGGTTAGAACCAGGACATCGGCATCCTTCGCCGCGGCAATGGCATCTCCGCCAGCAGTTTGCACCACGATCATTCCCTTGGAGCGCAGTTGTTTGACCAAGTGGCCAATCAATTCAGGCTCCACCCCGCTTACCAGAGAATCAGGAGCCGCGTCTAGGATGACGGCCTTACGCCCTTGCGGATTTTGAAACAGCGAAAGCACAAAGCGCGGATGCGCAGATTGGCCAGCTTGAAACTCGGAAGCCATGTAGCGGCCGCGCTCTGGCTGAAAGCCAACGCTTGCCGCACCGATGAGAGATGCGAGTAAGAAAAGCAGGCTCCACACCACGAAGGCGCCCTGCAAACGGCCAATCCAAGACAATGCCATGGGGGGAGGATAACCTGGTGCGGAATGAAGGAAAACCTAGACCAGGCATCGGGAGGGCTGGAGTTCGATTTAATCGGCAGTCGGCAGCTTCTACTCGCACTTGGCTTGGGCGCGGTGCCGGCTTTTTTAGCCTGGATGTTGGACGCAGAGGCGCTTCAAAGTTGGGATATCCCGGTAGCCGCCTCAATTTTGGTCTTCGGAGTGGTGCTTGCCCTGCGCGCACATCCCAATCCGCTGGCGAAGCTTCCCTGGAAGTTTGCTTTCCTCATCGCCTTGGTGCCTCCGTTGGTGGCGATGTTCGCTTTAGATGGTCCAGTAACCAACGATGAGCGAGCCTACGTTTTTCAAGCCGAGTTGATGGCCGATGGCGCCATGGCCGAAGCTCTGCCTCATGCAAAAGGCGAGACCGACCTCGATGCCCTGTTCCTACTCGACTCTTTCCGCCGACGTCAGGTCTTCGAAGACCTCGAAACCGATCGACGCTTCTCTAAATACGCACCGGGTACTTCGATGGCCCTAGCGCCAGGCGTATTAGTCGGCAACCCCATGTTTTCCACCTTGCTCGCGGCGATGTTGGATTTGTGGCTCATCTTGCTCATCGCGAAACGACTAGGTCTCCGCACGCCAGGCATGGCGGTGCTTTTGCTCGGAACCTCGCCCTTCTTCCTGCTTATGCACACCTCGATGCAGTCCGAGGTGTTCACTCTGCCCGCGGTTATGTTTGGCTATTTGGGTTTGCTGCACGCCCGCGCAGGATCGGTTAAATGGGCCATTGCGGTTGGTGCTGCGGCAGGCTGGGTTTTCCTTTCGCGCCCACTCACCGGCCTCACTTGTGCGTTGATTTTTGGTTTTGTGCTGGCCATACATAAGCATCGTTTGAAAACACTGCCGCTAGCCGTCCTTGGCGGTGTTCCCTTCCTTGCTCTGGCCATGTGGTGGAACTACCACTACACCGGGGACGCTTTCAAACCGGTCTATGCGCTGTACGCCGAAAAGTATGGACCGTGGTTTATCGGTCCTGAAAAACTTCCGCAAGACGTTTATGGCAATGGCGATTTCTTCGCCGGGCTATTGCGTCAAAGTGGGCGTTGGGCGGTTGCTATCGGCGGCATGCTCGGTGGTGCCGGTCTTGCGTTTTGGGGCACCTGGCGTTTGCGCAAGCGCGATGGCGGTGCTGCGATTTTGATTGCGAGTGGCTTACCTATGGTTTACAGCTTGCACTGGTACGCCGGACATCGGGCATACCTTGGACCGCTTTATGCCGCGGAAAGTTTGGCATTCTTGTGTTTAGGTTTACTGCTTCTCATGCAGCAAGCTCCCGTTGCTTGGCGCCGCGGTTTATTGATCGCCATGGTAAGTACGGGCGGTGTTGTTTTCACCATCCGCTGGGATCTCATTCAAACCGAAAGCTTTGCCCGATCTGCACCGCAACGCGTGGTGCAAGCAGAAGCTCCGCCCGATGCCGGCGCGGTCATCTTTTTGCCGCCGAAGTACAAAGGAGATAAAGAGCACGGTTACAAGTATTGGACGCCATCTTCCCCAGCGGAACTCGATTCCAAAGCCCCGGTCATCTTGCGCACCAGCCATCGCATGACTCCGCAACGCCTGGTGCAGTGGCTCGGCTTGGAAGGGCGTCCGCTGTACGGTTTTGTGCCCGCGGAAGAAGCGCCATTGGGCGGCTATCTTCAACCTTTGAACCTAGACGGTTAATTCTGTGCTGCAGCCGCCGCGCCAAAATTGAGCGATTGGCGGCCGGCTTGGAAGTCGATATCGACCGTACGCTGATTGACTTCTAAGCGATAGCGGCCGGGAGGCATCGGACCGAGTGCGATTTCTCCATCTCCCGAAATCTGAATCATGGGAAGGAGTTGCAGCAAATCGGAGCGTTTCCAAGCGAGCAAGCCTTGCGGTGGAAGGCCGTCAACCTGTACATAGGCGGCGTCGACTTGAAAGCGGATTTCCACTTGTTTAGCAGGCATGTCCCACGCACCCAATAACGATGCCTTGCGTGGTGGCAACCCAGGCGCATAGGCTTGCACTTGCAGGGCCTTGGTGGTGGCATCTGGAATCTGAGCAATGCCTTGTGCATTCGCAAATGCAATCCACGGTTCGTCACCGGGGCGGTCTAGGTCCCGCACGAGCAGTAAAACATTATGCATCGGGTTGTCATCGCCATCGACCAAGGTGATTTGGCGCGGCAGGAAGACCAGCTTTTCTCCAGGTTCGATGACCGGTTCCGGTAGCAGCGCGAGGCGTACTGGAGTCTTGCCGAAACGTGCTGATGCAGGCAGCAATCCCTCCTTTAGCATGTGTCCGGGAGCAAAGGCGAGGAACTTTAAATCGCCTTCGACACTCATAGAGGCATGCGCAATTCCGGCCTCATCCATGCGCGATGCAATCAGCTGCGGCGCAAAAAACAAAACCACACCGTTTACCGCAGGCTCTCCGTTGGCGCGTTCCAATTTTACCGCAACGGGGAAATTGGGAGCTGGCGTTGCAACTTCCAAGCTTTCTGGCATGGCTTCCATTTCTTCAGGATCGAACGGCTCTGCACCAAAGTGCAAAATCAGAACGATGGTGAGGAAGGGCAAAGCCAACCAACCGATGCCACGCAATATGCGCCCTGTAGAAAACGCGCTCATCGAGGCTTCTTCGATTTCTCTTTCGATGGTTGCGTAGGCAGTTCCACCGGGATTTCCGCTTGAGAACCAGAAGGAACGTTAATGTGGGTCGAGATCCACTCGTCGCCAATACGGAGTTGCAGGAGATAACCACCGGCAGCAATGTCGTGGAGCTCATGGCCCTTACGACGCAGGAAGAAACTTTGGTTACGGCGCCCGTCGGCGGGGTCGGGAATCAGGCGCGCGCTGGTGGACCGCCCGCTATCCGGATTGCTGATGAGGAGGGTGAGGGAGCCGGTGAAGACGGCGAAGTTGGTCTCTTGATCATTGCCATCGCCGACTCGGATACTTTGCCCTTGAAGACCGCGGGGAGGCTCATTGCCGCCCGTATTCGAGAAGTTAATGCCATCCGGAAAGGCTCCAGGCTTGCATAGAATGAGCCAGTAATCGCCGCCGCTTAAGGCTGCGATTTCATACTTGCCGGTGTAGTCGCAGGTCGCCACGCGCATTTGTTGCTCCGCGTTGGAGCCACCAAACAAACTGCCTCCACCTTGGTTCTCCGTCGCATTGGGGACGGCAAAAATAAAGTGGTCGGCTGCCGGCGCGCCGTTGATCTGGGCGATGCCGCTAACTTTTCCACGTCCCGCAAGGTCGATAATTAAGTTCGCTTGCGCGGTGGAGCCAGCAGTCACTTGCAGGTCTTTGAGCTCGGAAAGAGGCTTCGCATTTCCCCAAATTAAACTGGAACCGCTCCCGCTTTGTTCTCCGTCGCGGAGTTGCACCGTCCAGGTCCCGGGCATGACTTCGTCGAAGCGAAACTGACCTTTGCCATCTAGGCGCACATCAATCGGATCGAGGCCGGCGGATTGCGCACTCACACTTAAGTTCGGGAAAGCCTGATAGGGGCCTTCCACCTGACCAACAATGGAGGCCGGACGCTGCAGCTGCAGGGTGGTCTCGAAATCTTGGTCAATGAGAGTGAAGGGTGGAGACATGGCAGGGGAGAGGCCTACGTGATAAGCCTCAATCCGGTAATCATCGGCCGCGAGTCCTTCAAAGCGAAAGCTGCCATCGGCGGCGCTGGACTGTTGCCCGAAAATATCGCCTTGGCGGATGCCATCGGAAGCCTGGCCAAAGGCGGTTTTACGGCCTTTGCGTAAGGAGCGCAGATGAACCCGCGCTTTTGCAACCGGGTTGCCATCGGGGTCGACGATACTGCCACTGGCAAAGAAACCGCGCCCTACCGTAATGCGCAAATCTGGTTCCTCGTAGCGCTTGGCACTGCGTAAACGGAACATCTCACTGCTGCCTACGGCGTGGGTTTCATCCCAAGCGTAAACTGAAAAGCGCTCACCCAATGCGTTGCGCAGGTTTGGGATTAAGCTAAACGCACCGTTTTCGTCAGCGATGACCTTGACGTTGGCCACCATGTCGCGTGGATTAATTTTTCCTTGACGGTTTTCCACCAAGCTAACTTCCGCACCAGCCACCCCGCGTCCGGCTTCATCGACGACGACACCGGTGAGCGGCGCAATCGGGGTCAAGCTGATTTCGATGGGATCGTTTAAGGGTTTTTTACCGTGGTTGTATTCCATGACCCAAAAACCTTGTGCTCCAACTGTGAACTCAAGCTCTTCGGTGTCCTCTGGTAGCGACATCGAAAAACGACCTTGGGCGTCGGTGATAGTTTCCACGGATTCCACTTCACGACCCGAAAAACTTTGTGCACTCGCCCCTGCAACCACCCGCGCATTGGCGATGGGATTACGTTTCTCATCCATGACAATCCCAGAAGTGCCCGCAGCGAGCTCTAATTGGATTTCAACGCCTGCTTGTTTCTCTTCGTGTTTGCCGGCGATGGAGGACGACCATCCTGCAAAGAAGTTTTGCGCCGAGGCCTGGAGACGAATCGAACGCTGCGGCAAACCAACCATGTGGAACTTGCCCTTGGCATCGCTAGTGACTCCGTCCATAATCGGGCGCGTGGCCTGATTCGCCTTAGAGAAACTAAAGGTTTGACTATCGCGATAAGCAGTCACCAGTGCGCCAGCGAGTGGGCTGCCCTGCGCGTCGAATACGGTGCCATCGACCTCGAAGCCAGGGCCCATGGAGACTGCACCTAAATCAAAGCTCCGACCAATGTTGGCAGCAAGGTTGGAGAGTTCTTCCTTTGCGAACTCAGGGTGCTCGAATTCAATCAGGAAGCGCAAGCGGTCGCGCGGCGTTTGCGGGAACTCAAAAAAACCATGGGTGTCAGAAATGGTTTCCCAATGCACCGCCAATAGGTTTTCGTCGCCATTCCAGTTGTCCGCCCATCCGGATAAGCCGTAAGCGTGAATGGTGACATTTTCCAGTGGTGTGCCTTGCGCATCTTGCACCATGCCATAAAAGCTGGCTAAGTTCTGTGGCTGGAAAGAAGCCTGATTCGGATCTTGCTCCGAGCCTTGTCCCGTACCGAGATTGACTCGTTCCGGATTACTCTGCGAGCCGTTTGAAGAACCAGCGTTGGCAAACTTGGCGGGGTCCAGATCGGTAGAGGACGATGTGGTGTTCTCGGGGTCATTCAGCGAGTCATTTCCGTTGGACCCACCGAAAAGGACCCAAATGCCCGCAGCGAGCAGGACTACGAGGAGGAGTGGCAAGGCAAACCGAGAGTTCATGTCGGCCTATGCTACCATTCCGAGGCTAAGGAGCCGCTGCTCCAGCTTGCGACCGGGAAGGCTAAACTATGCCCCGCCATGCGCCTTTCCCGCCTTCTTTTTGTGACCCTTCGCGACGAGCCTTCCGACGCCGAGGTTCGCTCTCACGCCCTTATGGCCCGTGCCGGCTTTTTGCACAAGCTGGCCGCTGGAATCTATGTCTATGGCCCCATGATGTGGCGTGTTTTGCGCCGGGTCGAGAACATCGTGCGCGAGGAGCACGATCGTGTCGGTTGCCAAGAGCTGCTCATGCCAGCCCTTCAGCCACGCGAGTTGTGGGAAGAGTCAGGAAGATGGGATCGTTATAAAAGCGAAGGCATTTTGTTCAACTTCCGTGACCGTAAGGGTTCTGAGGTTTGCCTTGGTCCGACCCATGAGGAAGTCATCACCACTTTCGTGAAGCGTCAGGTGCAGTCCTACAAGCAGTTGCCGGTCACGCTTTACCAGATTCAAACCAAGTTCCGCGATGAAATTCGTCCACGCTTCGGTTTAATGCGCGGTCGCGAGTTCATCATGAAGGATGCTTACTCCTTCGATGTGAGTGAGGAAGCCATGGCGGGATCCTATGCCACTATGCGCGAGGTGTATCGCAACATCTTCTCGCGTTGTGGGTTGGGCTTCACTCCGGTGGAGGCCGATTCTGGCGCGATTGGTGGATGCGGATCGGAAGAGTTCATGGTCGATGCCGAGACTGGCGAAGATGGCATTGCGGTATGTCGCGCCACTGGATACGCCGCCAACCTAGAAAAGGCTGTGTCCAAGATTCCTGCCGCCGCGGAGTGTGCAGAAGATGTGGCTATGCATAAGGAAGCCACGCCCGACGCGCGTTCTTGCAACGCCTTGCTGGAACTGTTCCCAAACCTTTCTTTGACGCGCATGTTAAAGACGGTGCTGTATTCGGTGACCTATGCCGATGGCACCGAAGGCGTAGTCGCAGTCTTATGCCGCGGCGATCGTGAGTTGAACGAAACCAAGTTGCTCAACTTCCTCGATGCCCTGCAGTTGGATCTCGCGAATGAGACCACGGTGAAAGCGGCCACCGGTGCTGAGGTCGGCTTTGCTGGACCGATTGGCTTGGCCGACAACGTACGTTTGATTGCTGATAGCTCGGTGAACGGCGTGAAGGGTTTCCTTTGCGGCGGAAATGAAACCGACATGCACTACCTAGATGTGCACTTCGGCCGTGATTTGGAGCAGCCAGAAACGTCGGACTTCGGCACCGTGCAGGCGGGGGATACCGTGGTCGAGGGTGAGGGTGAAATCGAAATCACCCGCGGCATTGAAGTCGGACACATCTTCCAGTTGGGCACCAAATACTCGGAAGCCATGCAAGCTAACTTCTCCGATGAGAACCAGAAGACCAAGCCGATGTGGATGGGCTGTTATGGCATTGGGGTTTCGCGCGTTGCAGCTAGTGCGATTGAACAAAACCACGATGACAGTGGCATGATTTGGCCGCTACCGATTGCGCCTTATGCGGTGCACTTGATTCAAATGAAGACTGGCAACGAAGAGCAAGATGCCTTGGCGCTTGAGATTCACGATCAGCTGGAAGCGGCAGGTGTGGATGTGCTTTGGGATGAACGCAAGAAGGTCAACCCAGGTGTGAAATTCAAAGATGCCGATCTCGTTGGCATCCCGATTCGCATTGTGGTCGGCCGCGACGCTGCTGACCGCGGGGTTGAATACAGTTTACGCTCCAACACGGAGGGCAAGGAAGGCATCACCGCCGATGAGGCGATGAAGCGGGCATTGGAATTGGTTAAGGAGGCAGGACGATGAAACGTACTTCGCTATGGTTAGTTTTGGTTTTACTTTTCTCCTGCACTGCGCAGGCGCAGGAAAGTGATCGTGCTGCCGTTAAATTTGGAGACACTCCTGCACCGAAGGCGGTGCAAGAGCCCGCGCAGCAGGATTCCATTCCGGAAATCAGTTGGGAGAAAGCCGATGATTACATTGGTCAAATCGTGCTGGTGCGCGGAACCGTGTTGCGGACCCATGACAGCGGGAAAGCTACTTTTCTGAACTTCTCGGAGGATTGGAAAGGTAAGTTCACCGGCGTCATCTTTTCCTCGCTCGGATGTGAGTTTCCGGTTCCGCCGGCAGATTTGTTTTTAGGCCGCGAGGTCTTGATTCAAGGCAAGGTCAAGGAGTACAAAGGCTCCTCCGAAATCATTGTCGAGAAGCTGAGTCAGATTCGTTTTGCCGATGGCACCCAGATTGCCGCCAATCCAATCCTGACTCCGCAAGCTGCGGTGCGTGTTGCTGCGGCATCCGAGGGTGTACGCCTGATGACCTGGAACCTGGAGAACTTCTTCGATGAACTCGACGACCCTTACTCCGATGACCAACGCACCAATCCATCCTTTATCGCACCGCATCGGATGCAACGCATCTCCGATGGCATCCACGCCATCAACCCCGATGTCCTGTGCGTAGAGGAAGTTGAGAACCGCGCGATCCTGGAGCAGTTCAATCGCGATTACCTTGCGGATCTCGGTTATGAAGTGGTGCTCTTTGAGGGCAATGATGGCCGTGGCATCGATGTTGGTGTTTTGACGCGTCTGCCGATCAACTCGGTGACTTCTTACCGCCACTTACGCTTTAAGGACTCCGCAGGTCGCGAGCAAAAGTTTCGCCGCGACCTACTCCGCGTCTCCATTGGTGGAAAGTTGAATGCCGATGCTTACGTCGTGCACTTCAAGTCCCAAAACGGCGGTGAAAACTCCGATGTCATCCGCACCTCGGAAGCACATGCTGCGGCTGGCATTATTGCTGCGGAAATGGAAAAGGATCCGGGTTATCGCGGTTTCATTACCGGCGACTTTAATGAAGTGGTCGGGGAATCGACCTTGCAGGAGTTTTTCGACATCGGCTTGGTGGATTCTTGCGAAGGCACCGAGAAGGTGACTTACAACCAGAAGCCGTACCTCACGCGCATCGACTTCATGTTGTTCACGCCAGCTTTGGCGAAAGACGTTAAGGCCTCTGAGGTGGTGGACTCCATCACTGGGGTCAGCTTGAAGTGCTGTTCCGATCACTTTCCAGTGACCGCAGAACTGAGCGCAAACTAACTCGAGCGTTTCGCTACATCGGCGGGCTGCGGATAAGCATCGGCAGCCTCGTCGCGTACATGGCCGCCCGCGTTATTGGGCAGCGGCACACCGGCTTGGACCATAGCGGTGTAGGCGCCAAGGCAAACCACATTTGCCAGGTTCAAGCTGCGCACGCCTTCGCGAATCGGAATGTAAACGCGGTTGTTCGGGTATTGCGCCAACAACTCCGCCGGTAGTCCTTGGCCTTCGGAACCGAACACCAAAATATCATCGGGCTCAAAGCTTGCGCCGAATAAAGACTCGCCGCCTCGTGCCGAAAACAAACGTAAACGTTGCTCCAAAGGGCGCTCACTCTCTTTCTCAAAAAACTTAGCAGTCTGGTTCCAATCCTTGTGCACCATGAGGTCAACCATGGGCCAATAATCTAAGCCGGCACGTTTGAGGTAACGATCTTCTAATGAAAACCCAAGCGGTTCGACTAAGTGCAAGCGCAGTCCCGTGGCTGCAGCAAGCCGCGCAGCGCAACCGGTGTTGTGCGGAATCTGAGGATGGACGAGGAGAAGCTCCACAGCGAGATTTTACCAGAGCCCAGAGAGCCTCCGGCTAATTGCTGTCTGGCCTAAAGTTAGGTCCTGGAGTTGCCGGCGGAGGAAGTTCTCCACGATGCAAATCTGCCCATGCTTGCAGCACGGCTTGTGCACGTGCGCGAGCATCGACCTCGGCAAAGAGATCCAATTTCTTTTGCATGTTAAGCGGCAACTGCACCAGGAGGACATCGGCCAGGTAGTTCAGGCTCTTGCCGATGGCATGGTTTGCAGCACCACCTGACAAAGCTTGAAGCGCCAGAATCAAGGCATCGGCCTCTTTGGGTGCGTCGGCGCCCGAAACCTTTTCTTCATGCAGTGGCTCCGCTAAAACTTTGCGGTAAGGCATGGCATCTTCATCGCGCTCTGGCTCCGACACGATGCGCACCCTTTGGATGCCTCTCAAAACCAGGTTGAAGTTGCCGGCTTCATCTTTGCGTACTTGCTGAACCTTGCCGACTCCCGCCACCGGGTAAAGAGCAGGGCTTTCGAAATATCCTTCTTCCCATCCAGGAAGCAATGTGCCGGCAATCAGATCCGACTCCTTGGCGGCCAGCATGTCTTCTAGCATCTTGAGATAGCGCGGCTCAAACAGATGCAGCGGCACCAAGGACCCCGGGTAGAGGATCAGGTTTGGAAGCGGGAAGACGGGAAGGAGTTGGCTCATGGGCCTGGAATGGTTACGTCGATTTCCAGGGCTGCGGCGTGCACGCCAACCATGATAAGCCCGGCGTCGCGATGAGCCGTCTCGGGCCTCGCGGACTAATGGAAGGGGAGTCAGGCGGTGGAACACATCCCGAAGACGGAGTGCTGCTTCTCACGACACGCGAAATTCTTCTAGACACGCCATCACCTCGCTTGGCTGTAGGCGGTAGCGCAAATCTTCACATAAATACTGTGTCAGGAAGGCCGCTTGGGCGTCATCTCCAGCAGCAGCTTGTTGTGCCAGGACTTGACGCTTCTGCAATCCCGCTTCGGCCGCCGCCTCAAGAATCTTTCCCAAAGCACCAATCTCGAATCCTTTGCGTTGCATCCAACCCGCAAATACAAACGGCTTGTGCGTGGCTTCTTTCCATGCACTGCCTAAATCCACCGCGGTCCAATGCGGATTTGCCTGATGGGCCAACAGCGCAGGATCTCCAATTAATTGCACCGCATCTACACCTTCCGCAGCGGCGATCTCAAAGGCATCGGCGTGTGCAGGGACTTCCAGAATCTCTGCGCCTTCATTGTTCCAAGCGTGCTTCATCAGCCATGCGGTTAGGCGCCGACCGGTTCGCGAGAACGGATCTGCATACCAGCGATGTACATCGTTTGGGCTCTCCACGCCGGGTGCCAAAAACAACAACACCGAATGAATGGGGCCATCACTGGCAATCACCGGGCCATCGGCCCACATTTTCAAAGGAGTGCTGCCCAGAGCTAAAACCGAGGAGGCCAAAGCAACATCGAGGGAGCCGGAACGCAGCATGGAGGCCAGCTCCGAGGGAGGTGCTTCCAGCAGATCGATTTGCGGATGTTCCGCCAAGCCAAAGGTCAGCGGCCGTGCCACCAAGTACGGCACCGTCCCGACCCGCCAGCGGACCTCAGAGGATTTCTTCACGCGGCCTAAACCGAAACGGCTTCACTTTGTGGAGCAGTCAATCCACAATCAGGATCGCCGCTACGGAAGTCACGGATGACCTTGTACAAAGTGTCGCGCTCGACCGGGACATGTCCAGATTCGCGAATGAGACGGTGGATGTCACTGCGCGAAAGGACTTCTGGAGTATCCGCACCGGCGTTGTGGTAGACCTTTTCTTGACTGACCGTGCCATCGAGATCGCTGGCGCCCATGGATAAGGCTGCTTGTGCGGTGGCCAAACCCAACATAATCCAGTAAGCCTTTACGTGCGGCACGTTATCCAAGAACAAGCGGCTAATGGCGATCGAACGCAAGCGCTCCGTCGGGCTTGGTTTTTGAATGTGCGACAACATAGGGGTGTTGTCGGGGTGGAAGGCCAGCGGAATGAAGGTCTGGAAACCGTTGGTGTCATCCTGCAAGGCGCGCAGGCGACTCAAGTGGTCAACGCGCTCCTCCAAGGTTTCGGTCATGCCGTACATCAAGGTGCAGTTGGTTTTGAAACCGTACTCATGAATGCCACGGGCCAATTCCAACCAACGCTCGGCGTTCATTTTGCGCGGATAAAGCTGCTGACGGACGCGTTCGGAGAACACTTCTGCGCCGCCGCCAGGCATCGAATCCAAACCGGCTTCGCGCAGCTCATCGAGCACCTCGGGTAACGGCTTCTTGGCTAAGTTCACAATCTCGTCAATCTCCACCATGGTGAAGGCTTTGACGTGGATGTCTGGGCGCGCTGATTTTGCCGCACGCAGAATCTCCAAGAAGTAGTCGTACTTTAGGGCGGGCCAAACTCCAGCCACCATGTGAACTTCGGTGGCTTCCGGATTCGCGTTTTTCAGCTCCTCGTACACCTGATCCGGAGTCATGCAATAGGCGCCATCGTCACCCGGCCGGCGTTGGAATGCACAGAAACCGCAAAACTGGTTGCAGAAGTTGGTGTAATTGACGTGCGTGTTGACGTTGTAAAACGCCACGTCGCCGTGCATTTTCACCTTCACGTGATTCGCTAGAAGTCCCAGTAAGGAGACGTCGTCACTGCGATACATGGCAAGGCAATCGGCTTCACTAAGCCGTTCACCATGCATGACGCGGGTTGGGATTCCGGCAAGTCCAGTTCGACTTGCACGCTGCTCAAGGGCTTCCAGGGGAAGATCCATGATGCCAGTTTAGCAGCCCGAAGGCCTGTGTCGTGCGCCTAGTGGTCGCCGCGCGAGAACAGGACAACCCAGGCAGTTTTCGCAATCAAACCCATATCGCGGGTCGCGGAGAACTTGGAGCCGTAGCGGATGTCTTGGCGCATCCAGTCACGGAAGCTGACGTTTTCCAGGCGGCCATTGACCTGCCAGATGCATGTCAATCCACCTACCACACGCAAACGTGCCTTTTGCCACTCTTCGTAGCTGTGAACCTCATGCGGGATCGGCGGACGTGGACCGACCAAGGTCATTTCGCCGCGTAGAACGTTCAGCAACTGAGGCAACTCATCGATTCCAGATGCGCGGATGAATCTACCGACCCGTGTGATGCGAGGGTCATTGGCAATCTTGAACGCCGGGCCGTCACGCAGGTTGTCTTCGGCGAGCTTTTCTTGCAGCTCCTCGGCGTCGACCACCATGGAGCGGAACTTCAGCAGAGTGAAACCGCGTCCGCCATGTCCAACCCGTGTCTGGCGGAAAATGATGGGGCCTCTGGATTCGAGGCGGATTGCCAGTGCAGTAATGGCCATGACCGGTAGAGCCATGAGGAAGAGAACGCCTGCTCCCAAGATGTCCAACGCGCGTTTGCCGCGTGGCATGGGGACCAAGAACAGGGGTGCAAGCGGCTCGATTTCACCGTCCCAGATCTCGCCGGAAGCAAGATTGCCAGGTGGTGTTCATCCATCCAGCCGAGCTCGTCGGTGAGACGGAGACGTTTCTGCAGGAAATCTAGGATTTCTTCCCGATCTTCCTCAAAAGAATCGGTCATGCCCAAGACCACTAGGGTAAGGACTGAGGTGGGTCGATTCGCGGACCCATTTCCCATTGAGTTTTAGTTTAAGGTTTTGAGCCTTCGCAACAGGTCGGCCACTACTTGGATCTATACGCGGCAGCCTTCGAGGTCTTGCCGATGGGAGAGTTCGCTCAGTCTCTAACCCAAAGTTCGTACGGCCCGCTTCCGAAGCGTAAGCTGTAATTGAGCTCGAGTAACTGATTGCTTAAGTCAGCAGTGTATGGGCTCACGATGACATAACTTGCTAGCTCCGACTGAAGCAGTGGCGCCGCCTCGATGGACTTCATGTTGCCATCCAAAAAGATCGCTGCGAGTCGCTCTCGGCGTTGCGCTTCCTCAGCTCGGCCTAGAGCAATCAGGGGAGGCGGAGTTTGGAAATCTCTTGCGAACACGAAGTCAAAATCTTTCACCAACGGTGCAAGGTGAGTCACTTCGTTCAGATGAGCAAGAATCCGATGCTCCGGGCCAAGGGTTAAGCCTTGCATTTTATTTGCCAAGCGGAGCAGGTCTTGCGGGATTTTATAGGGGTTCTCCACTTCATACATCACGATGCCTTTATCGGCAGCGGAGTAAAGATCGCTGCGGCTCCAAACATAGTGCGTTCCGCATAAAGGAATGAGAGCAAGCAAGCCAAGCATGGCGATGGTTGAGTACGTCGCGCCTTTTCCTTCGCGCAGAAAAGAGGCATAGACTCCTGCACCTAATGCGCCAAAAAGAAGAGGAAAAGGAAGTAGCCAGAAGAGTCGCAAGTATCCCCACATGCCAGCAGCCAAGTCACGGATCCAATCATAAGGTAGGTGCCCAGACCAGGCATGCACAGGAAATAAAGAACAGTAGCAAACCGTTCTGCCGGTTGGATTGCTTGAAAAACTGCAGGCTTTGAATCAGAACTGCAAGCACCCCAGCATGCATTAACCACGTTTTGCCTTGCTGCGGTCGGGTTAACAGATAGTTGTTTGGCGTCCAGTGACTACTGATGCCAAAAACGAAATACGCGAGTAAGAAAACCATACCGACTTGAAGTAAGCCGATCGGAATCATGCGACGCAGGAGCCCGGCATAAAGCGCAAGGCTCAAAAGCAGCAAGATCGGGCCAAGTAAACTGCGCGTGACGATGAGTGGGTGCAGTCCCGAAAAGCGTGCCAGCATGGCACCCCATAATTCAAAGGACTGTAAGGCATAAACCGGGTTCGCGGGTAAGGGTTCACCGCGATGCGTGGGCGCAAATTCCCCCATTGCCGGCGAGTCTTGCAGGATTAAAGTTTCGGAAAGATAAAGGTTGTCGTCTGCTGGGCGCGGTGGTGGAAGGCCGGGGAAACCAATCCGATACCGAGCAAAGAAGAGAAAAGAATACTTGTAATGGGGTTCGCTTTCGCGGAGATTGCAACGGTTTGCGTTTTGCCTTTCCTTGCAATCCATAGGTTGAGGAGAAGGCAAAAGGTCATCAGGCCGAGCGCTATCTTGCTTGGCAGGAACCCTAAGGCAAGGCTTGTTGTTGCGGCAAGGCTGAGTAGTAGCGCAGGCAGGAAATAGGTCGTGTGTTGCGCTTGATGTAATCCGGTGGGCACCTCGCCTTTTTCGGGCGAGACGGTTCTTGGGTTTTTTCGCCACGCAAGTTCTGCGCCGATACCGGCTACCACCCAAACCGCGCAAACACTTGTCATGGCTAGCTGAGAACTCATGTGCCACAGCAGCATTGGGCCGGTGAGTAGAGAGAACACTCCAAAGGCCACCACGAAAGCCATGGCCATGCGCTGGCTTAAAAGTTGTTCTTGATTACGGCCACCAAGCTCAAGCCATCGCCATGCAGGCCACCAAAACGCAACCACCAACAGCAGGCACAAAAGGCTCTGCGGTATAGGAAGGTCGGTGGCGAAGGTCTCGGTCATGAAGTGATTGGCTTTGTCGCTTCAAGTACAGCAACGCTGAGTAGAACTTGGTTCCGCTTTAGATGATGAACCTGGGGCAGGCAACCTAGAGGTAGGCGTTGCTGCAGATCGGCGAGCGCCTTTACTTTGGGCTGTGATGGATCGGACAGGACATCGATTTCCATGGCGTGAAAGCCGAGACCGTGATTGCCGAGTAGCAGCATGGCTTTGAAGATGGCTTCCTTAATCCCGAAGATGGTGAGCACGTGGGTGGCATGCTGTTTTTCAGGAAGCGCGGCTTGCATCATGTCGAGCTCTACTGGGGTAAGGATCTGGTCAAACAGATTGGGCTTTAAGGGGCGCAAGTCTTCAATGTCGACGCCAAGCCCGAGAAGTTGCGGATGCTGATTCGCAATCAGCGCGGCGCAATGTTTGCGACTGTGGCTTAGGGAACCCACGATGCCCTCTGGCCAAGCCGGACTCCGGTCCTGGTGCGCGAAAAGTGGCGCCTCTATGTGGCCAAGCTGAAGCATGACTTTGTGTGCCAAGACTCGCGCGGTGGAAAATTCAAAACGTCGGCTCGCGACGGCTTGTGCAACCATAGCTTGCTCTTCAGGGCAAAGTTTTTGCATGGCGTTGTGCACTACGCCGATTTCAAGTATGACTCCGTCCGGCAAACGGCTGCGGAGTAGTTCGAGATCTTTTTCCACGGGTTTAGGCTTTGCGTTTGGCGATGGCATCTTGCGCGTCGCTTAGCACTTGGCAAACTTTATCGCCTAGGACGCGCACATGCAGCTCCAAAACCATACTGTCGTGGTCGCCGGTCACCTCGAAACAATCGATGCCACCCTTCGCGAAGGGAGTCCAATGGTTATAAGGGTTCTGGATTTCGCGATAACAATCCGCAATCACACCGCCGGGAAGCCTGAAGGTGGTGTCGAGTGGCGGGCGAAACAAGGTCATTTTCCCGCTGTAAGGCCGCAGTTCGTAATGGCTCAGGGCTTCAACAAAGCCGTCCTGAATCATCTCAGAGCGGAATTCCGCCGGCGCTAAGTCGCGCTGTTGTGGGGAACGTTTTTGTTGTCGACGTTTCAGTTCCCAGGCCAAGCGTTTGCGTGGCCACTCCAGCAGGAATTGGAAGCCATCGCGTTTTAAGCGCGTGCCGACAATCCACAAACGCTGCAAAAGGTTTGCGCTTGGCGTATGTGTGATGGGGGTGTCGAGTAGAACTACCGCGGCCGCTTTTTCGCCCGAAGCTTCTAGCTGTTGCGCCATTTCAAAAGCCGTAATCCCGCCACCGGAGAATCCGCCTAAGAGGTAAGGACCTTCAGGCTGAACCTTGCGAATCTCTTCTAGATAATCTCGGGCCATGTCTTCAAAACGACGGTGGGGGCGGTCATCGCCGTGAAGTCCGCGCGCTTGAATGGCATACATGGGTTGGTCACTCATTTCTTTTTGATCTGCGCGAATAAACGCACCGCAACTAAGGAGTGACCGCCCACTTCAAAGAAGTCATCTTCGGCGCCAACCTTTTCTACGCCTAACAATTCTTCCCACCAATCGGCAAGTTGCTGTTCGACGGCATCGGCCGGCTTGGAGTATTCGCTCGATAGGTTTGGCCGCTGGAACTTCACCCCGGGTTCTGATTCAAGCTGGGCCATGGCTTGATCTTGAATGGTCTGCAGTTTCTGCAAATCCATGGAGCTTACGGTTAGAACCGAAGGAGTGGCCTGACTAAGCACACGGTCCAAGGCCAACATGCCGGAATCCGCATCGATGCCCGCTGCAAGCGAATCAAGGAAGGCGCGTTCGGCGGGAATCAGCTTAATCGCTTCCGGTCGGGTGCCTAAAACCACCGCTAAGCGTAAGCGCGAAGTGGAATTTGGTTTATTCATCAAGCAGAAGCGGTTGGTCTTTTGGGGGGGAACATGCGGATGAAAATCACACGCACTAACAAACCAAGATGTCCGAGAATGGTGCGCAGGGTTTTCATTTTCGAGTGACCCAGGATACGCGCTTCCAAAACAGCAGGGCATTCCACGAGGTTTGCTCATTGCGCGTCCAGCGTTGCAAACATCTCGACAACCCCAAGGAAGTTTTGATTCTTCAACTTGAAGTCCTTCATTTGCGACTTCCGATAAACCCGAAAGCAGCTGGTGTAGGTCGAGAACTTATGGGTTAAGATAATGCGGTATAGACTCGACAGGCCTCGCGATAAGCACAGGCGCCATTTAGGCACGCCAACCGCTTCGCCCAATGGGTGGTATGGCGATGCCGTGACCATGGTTCCGGCAATCCCTATGTTGCGACCTTGGCGAATGATTTCGCAATCAGAATGGCGTAGCGCTTGCCAAGAGACAAGCGCAAGTTATCTAGCACTCGTGCAAGATACGGCAGGACGCGTTCCTCGTTGAAGCAAGGAACAATGACCGTGACCGGCTCCAGTTCTTGCGGCTGCGCGGCATTTCCATCTAACTTTGAAATCGGCAAGCGGACGGCTTCTGGTGCGCGCTCAACAGGGGTGTGCTCATCAACCTTCTCCAGCTTTAAGTCGAGGAAGGAAGCAATGCTCTCAAAGCGATAATGCTCTAAGTAGTACCCCAAAATCTCAGGCATGCGCCGCAAGTTGCGATATTGACGTATACGTCGCAGCCATCCAGCCGATGCAATCTTGGGCAAGTCAGGATCGAGTTCCCAAACATGGAAGTACATGTTGAAGGGGGACTCATACGACTTCACCCAAGTATCATCGGTGCCTAAATGGCCCTTGGCTACGCGATGGCCCATGACCTGGAGTCCCGTAGCATTCTCCAAGGCATTGTGGGTTTTTAAGACATCTTCACGAAAGGCATTGCGGGACATCTCATGAAGGTCCCGAGGTTCATAGCCCTTGCTCGCAACCTCATGCCCACGGTCCACAATCTCTCTCACTAATTCGGGCATTTCATCGGCAATGCGCCCAAGGATGAAAAAAGTAGCCGTGTGTCCGAACTGATCTAGGAAATCTAAGGTGCGTCGCGTGTTTGCTGCAACGCGAGACTCCAAGTACTCCCATTGCTTTTCCTTTACCAAAGGCTTCAGTGCCATGGCTTCGCTTACCGGAAGCACGTGATAGTGCTTTGCTAAGGTTTCACAATGTTTGCGAAAGGCTTCTGGTGTGACCACCAGGTCGGGGCTGAAGTAGGCGGCCTTCTCCGCACTCGGCAGAATGCGGTGATAGCAAAGCACATTGAGGTGCGCCGTGGACTCACGTTCCATCGAGCTCAAGAATCCTGCGACGCGACTAGATTGCGCCAGCAAGTTGCGAATCGCAGCTTTCGCCATACTTTATGCCTAGCCGAGAGCTCCTTGGCTCTCGAGTTCTTTCAACGCAATGCCCTTCAAGTCTTTGTCCGATAAAGTTGGCGTTTGATCCGCTTCGAGCGGCCAGTTCACAGCGATTTCTGCATCGTTCCAAAGGACGCAACACTCGGTCTCTGGCGCGTAAAAGTTGGTTGCTTTGTAGAGCATCTCGGCGTGGTCACTCAAAGTGAGAAATCCATGCGCGTAGCCGGCAGGAATCCAAAGCTGCTTATGGTTTTCTGCACTTAGCTCTACCCCAACCCATTGCTTATAGGTTGGAGAGCTTGGATTGACATCGACGGCGACATCGAAAACAGAGCCGCTCACGATACGCACCAATTTGCCTTGTGGCACCGGTGGCCTTTGCAGGTGTAATCCACGCAAGACTCCCTTGGTGGAGGAAGAGTGATTGTCTTGCACGAAATCTGGTTCGATGCCGGTAGCTTCCTTGAAGGTGCGACGGTTCCAGCTCTCCATGAAAAACCCACGTTCATCGCCGTGTACATTGGGCTTCAAGATGAGAACGCCATCCAGTGCGGTTTTTTCTACCTTCACTTTCCATCCTCCAGAAGCTGAAGCAAATAGTCGCCATAGCCACTGTTCTTGAGCTCTTCGGCCAGGGTGGTCAGCTGCGCCGCATCGATGAAGCCCTTGCGCCATGCGATTTCTTCCGGACATGCAATCTTCATGCCTTGGCGTTTTTCGACGGTTTGCACAAAGGATCCCGCTTCAATGAGAGAGTCATAGGTTCCGGTGTCAAGCCAGGCGAAGCCACGTCCAAGAGTGCAGACTTGCAGGGTTCCTGCTTCCAGGTAGAGCTTGTTGAGGTCGGTTATCTCCAACTCCCCACGTTTGCTTGGCGAGAGTTTTTTGGTGAACTCGACTGCACGCTCATCGTAAAAGTACAGGCCAGTGACCGCGAAATGGGAACGAGGATGCTCCGGCTTCTCTTCAAGGCTGAGTACTTTGCCGTTGGCGTCGAACTCGGCAATGCCGTAACGATGCGGATCTTGCACATGGTAGGCGAAAACGCGTGCGCCGGATTCCTGTGCCGATGCTGCAGCCAACTCCGATGAGAATCCTTGGCCGTAGAAAATGTTATCACCAAGCACCAAGGCGCTCGGCGCTCCATCGAGGAACTTTTCGCCAATGAGGAATGCTTGCGCCAAACCATTCGGCTCTGGCTGCACGGCATACTGAAAGTCCAAACCCCAACGCTTGCCATCGCCCAGGAGATCCTTAAAACGCGGCGTGTCTTGTGGGGTAGAGATAATCAAGATCTCCTTAATGCCGGCTAGCATTAACACACTCAATGGGTAGTAGACCATTGGCTTGTCATAAACCGGAAGCAGTTGTTTGGAAACTGCGCGCGTGATGGGGTGCAAACGTGTGCCCGAACCGCCAGCAAGAATAATGCCTTTGCGATTTAGCGCCATGCGTAATTCTCCTCCATCCATGCGCGATACGAACCACTGCGTATCGATTCAAGCCAAGGGTCGTTATTTAGGTACCAAAGAATGGTGCGACGTAACCCAGTTTCAAAACTCTCAAGTGGAGACCACCCGAGTTCTTTTTGGGTGGCACTGCAATCAATCGCGTAGCGGAAATCGTGTCCCGGGCGATCGGTTACAAATTCCACAAGAGATTTGCGGTCCTTGATGTCAGCATGCGGAACCTCTTCATCTAAAATGTCGCAGATGGTATGGACGACACTGAGGTTGGTGCGTTCTTCTTCGCCACCAATCAAATAGGTCGCTCCGAGACGACCCTTTTGCGCTACGCTCCAAATCGCACGTGCATGATCTTCCACGTATAGCCAATCGCGCACGTTGTCGCCTTTGCCATACACCGGAAGTGCAATGCCTTCCTTGGCGTTTAGGATCATGAGAGGGATCAACTTTTCAGGGAACTGGCAAGGCCCGTAGTTGTTGGAGCAGTTGGTAATAAGAATCGGTAGGCCAAAGGACCTTCCCCAAGCTCGCACCAAGTGGTCCGATGCCGCCTTCGAAGCAGAATACGGAGAGCTCGGATCATACGGCGTGGTTGGCGTGAACATGCCATCGTCCTCCAGGCTTCCGAACACTTCGTCGGTGGAAACATGCAAGAAACGGAAGGCGCTTTTCTCTTCGCCAGAGAGAGAGTCAAAGTAATCCCGTGCCGCCTGCAGCATGATGCCGGTGCCGACCACGTTGGTTTCAATGAATGCTTGGGGGCCAGTCAGCGAACGGTCGACATGGGATTCTGCGGCCAAGTGCAAAACATGGGTCGGACGAAAACTACGGAAGGCTTCCTTTACGGCAGCTAAGTCGCGAATGTCGCCACGCTGAAAACGATAGCGGGCATCGTTTGAGCAGCTCTCCAGGGATTTGAGATTGGCGGCATAGGTTAGGGAGTCAAAGTTTAGAACTTTGGCTTGGGAATCAGCGAGCAGGTGGCGGACTACGGAAGAGCCAATGAAACCTGCTCCTCCGGTCACAAGGACACGTTGGGGGGCTGTCATGGACATATTTTAGGCATGCGAAGGGTAAGGCGGAACCGTATCACGAAGTAGAGAACCGGGACTTCAATTTAAGGAAATAAGCCTCGAAGGTTTTGAAGCTTAGGGTGGCTGCAATCACCACCAACACGGTCGTAATCAGGAATCCCGAGATGGCGAAGAAGAGCGTGACGCCATGGTATCCGCGTATTGCGTTAGGTTTGGTGCGCAGTATTTGCGTAAAGAGTGGCGCTGGATGCGGCAGTCACAGCGCTTAGGTAGCCTTAGCGTCTTCTTTGAGAAGGAGTGGAAGTGCCGTTTGCAGGGCTTGTTCCCAATTGGAAGGGGCTATGCCGAGGTCGTGCCAGGCATCGGAGAAATACAAGGGACTCCAGGATGGACGCGCGGCAGGGGTCGGATATTCGCTACCTGGGCACGCGGTGACCGAGGATTCTTCTAGTGCAAGGCCGTTGGCTAAACCGCATGCGCGAATCGCGATCGCGAAATCGAACCACGACACGATGCCTTCATCGGTGAAGTGAAGGATGGGAGGCGCTTCCGAGGCACGTGCGAGTGCGAACAGTGCCTTGGCCAATCCACCAGCCCAAGTTGGTGAGCCAACCTGATCTTCGACGACTTTCAAGGCGCGTCCTGAACTCATTAAGTGGAGCATGGTGCGGACGAAGTTTGCGCCACATCGGCCGTACAGCCAACTTGTGCGTACCACATGACCGCGGTCTCCGAGATGGGCTGCCACCGCTTGTTCACCAGCAAGTTTGGTACGCCCATAAGCATTAAGTGGTGCCACCGGATCGTGTTCCCGCCACGGCACACTGCCTTCCCCGGAAAAAACATAGTCGGTGGAGAGATAAGCCATGCGGCCACCAATTTCCGCCATGCAGGATGCGAGGATATCGGTCGCGGTTGCGTTGATGACATGCGCTTCCGCTTCCCATTCTTCGGCCTTATCGACGGCCGTCCAGGCAGCGGCATGCAGCAACATATCTGGCTGCACCTCACGGACAGTTCTGGCGAGCACGTCGGCATCGGCCAGGTCGAACTCGGGAAAGTCCACCGCAATGACCTCGCAATCTGCGGGAATCACAAGGCCACACTCGGTGCCAAGTTGACCATTGCGACCAGTGAGAAGAATGCGTTGAGTAGGGCTCATTGGAATAAGGGGGCATCCACTATTCAGGCCAAATCTTAACTCAACTTTGAGTCGAAACTCGCTATTCGGTTGCTTCCACTGAATAAATTCCGACACCCCTTTGCGGATCTTCGGATGGCGCGTGGAGCATTTCAGCGGGCAGAATGATTTGGACTTCAAGGGCGTCGTCCACCGTGAGATGCATGGCCTTCTTCAAAGCCGCGTTCTCGTCGGCTGCAGCATGAGCCTTCCAGCTAAGGGTCCATGCCCCCGCGGGGAATTGAGTGAAGCTAAAGTCGCCTTCCCGGTTAGTCGATCCCGTATCGACCCGGCCGGAGCTATTTGTCAGGAATCGGTCACATACCATGCTAGTGCCTTGTAATGGTTGCCCCATTTCATCTTCCACGTGGAGGTGAATGTGGAGACCCTGAAGGATCCCATTTCGCTCCTTCAGCGGAGCTACCACGGAGAATTGCGCATTCCTAAGCTATATCGGCGGTGTGGGCGAAATACCGTAGTCGCCTAGCGGAGAAGCTTTTCCTGCATGCGGAAATCCAGCCGCTTTGCCAGTCCACGCATGCCGATCCGCTTGGCCATTGCCGAGCTCATTACGGTAACCCAACCCAATCGCTTGGCGCGAAAGCGAAACTTGCCCCAACGATTTTGTTTGCGCAGGGCGGCACGGTCAGCATCGGAGAGAACGATGGCTTCGAACTCAGACTTTTCATAACCGGCTTTCTCTAGCCATGGGCCAGCTTTTTCTTCGACCCATTGCACATCGCGCTTGCTCAGTTTGTGCTTCCAGCGTTCGGCAGCGGAGGCGTCTGGCGCCGGGTAAGTCGTCGCCCTCCTCGGTCAAGTGGTCAACAAAGAAGTCCGACTCAAAGCGACAGCGAATCTGCGGATGGTGATCCAGCATCAAGCGCAGCAGGGTGGTGCCGGAACGCTCGGCTCCGATAATAAAGAATGGCTCCACTGCAATCTGGCTTTGGGCAGCGCTTGGGGAATTCGAATCGGCCATGCGTAGAGTCTATCGGCTGGGGTTCTCAAATCCCGTAGGTGCATGGCCTCTAGAATGGGATAGAATTCGCGGCTCATGGCACTCGACCTTCAGCAAGCCGCCAAAATGCTCGGCGTTTCACCTGCAACGGTACGACGGTGGGCGAGGCAGGGCCGGTTGGGAGTCATGCGCCCGAGTGGTGAGTTCCGCTTTGAAGAAGCGGAGCTTGGACAATGGGCTCGCAATCAAGGCTTGAGCATTGGAGCGGGGCAGGCGACCGCCACGCCTCTGCCGGTGGACCCTGAACAGCAACCTTTGATTGCCGCGGTTTCGCGTGGCCACATCTTGCATAAGGTACCCGGGGTTTCGGCCGGCGAAGTACTTTCCAACTTAGTCGAGTTGGCGCCGCTGGAGGAAAGTTGTGATCGCCTGGCCTTGCTCGAGCAATTGCAGGGGCGCGAAAGATTGGCATCGACCGCCTTAGGACATGGTGTGGCTCTTCCGCATCCGCGTACTCCGTCGAAGGGCTTTGTGCAAAAGCCAATGGTGGTGATTGCTATGTTAGATGGCGTTGCAGATTGGAAAGCTTTGGATAACGAGCCGGTGCATACGGCAGTTCTATTGTTGAGCCCAAGTCCGAAGGAACACTTAAGCGTGTTGTCACGCATTGCATTTGTATTGCGTGACGCAGCTTTTGTAGATGCGCTTCGGAATCACGCTTCGGCTGAGGACCTCCTGGCACTCATGGCCAAACTCGAAGATGGGTTTGGGCAATGAAGCGGGAATCAGTTTTTCGGACCCGCGGTGCTCGTTCTGAGCCCTGGCAATTAGCCTCGGCTGCGTTGCTGGTTGGAATCGCAAGCGCTGCGGTTGCGGTGGCGTTACGCAGTGGCGTGCACTTATTGTTCGAAGCGCTGGAGCCAATACGCGAAGTGTGGTGGGGCATGTTGATCTTGCCCGGTGTTGGCGCGTTACTGGGTGTCTTGGTGATTCGCGTTTTGTTTCGCGAACCCGGTGGCCATGGAGTTCCTGCCGTTCTAGAAGCGGTTACGCAGAAGGGAGGCCACATGCGCCGACGCTCTATTGTCAGTCGCTTGATTGGAAGTTTGGTTAACGTGGCTTCCGGTGGCTCGGCAGGTTTGGAGGGCCCAATTGTTTACAGCGCAGCGGCGGTAGGGAGCACCCTCTCCAACGGCATGGGTTTGGCCGAACGCCAACGCGTGCTGTTATTGGCTTGCGGTGTGGCGGGTGGTATTGGTGCCATCTTTAATGCGCCGCTTACCGGCATGATCTTCGCCATGGAAGTGGTGCTTGCGGAATGGACCTTAGGTGCGTTGTTGCCGATTGCTGTTGCGGCAACGGTGGCTACCGAGTTGGGGCGCCTAGCAATGGGGTCGCATGGTGCCTTTGAAGTGACGGGTGGAGACATGGCTTGGGCTGGCCGCGATTTATTGGCGAGTGGTGTTCTAGGCGCCCTTGCCGGATTGTTGTCGGTGCTTTTGGTCGCCATGATTTTCAAGATGGAGCGTTTTACGCGAAGCTTGAAGACAAAGATCGTATATGGGAAAATCGGTTTGGTTGCTGGACTCGCCGGCCTTTGCGTGGGTGCCTTAGGTTTGCTCGAGCCTGCCGCAATCGGCGAAGGCTACGAAGCCGTGAGTGATGCCCTAAATGGAGAGCTGCATGTCGGCGCGGGACTCTTAGTTTTACTTTTAGTCAAACTACTTGCCACAACACTGACTTTGGGCAGCAATGCGCCGGGCGGAATCTTTGCTCCATCCTTGGTGCTAGGCGCAGTCCTGGGTTATGGCTTTGGCGGTTTGATTAATGCCGTATTCCCGTCCTTGGAGTTTGCAGCGCCCGAGTTTTTCGCATTAGCGGCCATGGCGGGATTGGTCGCTGGAGCCATGCAAGCGCCGTTTACCGGCATTATGCTTGCCTTAGAAACCACCTCCGGGTGGTTTGGCACCTTGCCACTAATCCTGGTGTCCGTGGTTTCCGTTTTGGTTTCGCGCACCTTCCTGCGCCACAGCTTCTATACCTGGGAACTTGCGGAGCGCGGGCAATTGATGCGGCCAGGTTCTGACCGGCGTATTTTGTCTGAAATGCTAGTGGGGGAGATGTTGGATCACGAATCCATCACCATTCAAAGTGGAAGTAGCTTAGATGACCTTGCACGTCAGCTGCCAACCACTGTGCGCAATCACTTCGCCGTGCTGGACGACGATGGCAAGCTTATGGGCATGCTTGACCTCACTTCTCTGCGTGGAGTGATCTTCGATGAAGTGGTGCGTCGAGTCACCCCGGTCGACACAGTGATGGATGTCGAGACACCGCATCTCCTTGAATCCGAAACCCTACTTGGCGCTTCCGAGGTCTTCGCAGCGTCGGGCGCATGGGTTCTCCCAGTGGTCGATGCCGAAGGTAAGTTCCTCGGCACCGTTTCTAAATCCACCCTGTTTGACCGCTACCGCACGGAACTCATCGTGCAAACTGCGGATCATCAGGAGTAGGCTATTTCTTTGCGCTTGGGTTTGCCCGGTCGAGAACTTCAATCTCGAAGAGGGTTGGCCAAAGTTTACCAGTGACAAAAATGCGATTGTTTGCCTTGTCCCAAGCGATGCCATTTAACACGCTATCCGGATGCGGGTTATCGTTCGAGTTGTAAAGGCCACGCATGTCAACCCAATCATTGATCTGCCCAGTATTAGGATTGATCCGTACGATGTACTCGCGCTTCCAGACGTTCGCCCAAATTTCGCCATCGATCCATTCGAGTTCATTAAGAAAGTCGAACACCACATCGCCGTCGTGCACTTGAATGGTGCGAATTTCTTTAAAGGTTTTAGGGTCGCGGAAGGTCAGGGTGTCGGAGCCATTGGAAGTAATCAACTGGCTTCCATTCGAAGTGATGCCCCAGCCATCGCCGGTGTAAGTCATTTCGCGCTTCACCTCTAAGGTGCTTGGATCCAAGACAAAGGCAATGCCAACCTTCCAGGTGAGTTGCCATAACTCACCATCGTGGAAGGTGAGCCCTTCGCCAAACATGCGCGGATCGAGCGCGCGTTTCTTGACCACCGTTCCCGTAACTAGGTCGACATGGCGCACCGAGGAATTGCCGTATTGACCAGTACTTTCCACGAGGCGATCTTCGTGATAAATCAAACCCTGGCAGTAAGCGAGTGGATCGTGCGCATAAGTATTCACCACCCGATAAGTTTGAATCGGTCGCGGTTCGCTTGGTTCACTGGTGCAGCCGGACAGAGCAAGAGCTGCGAGGGGGAAGAGGGGGAAGAGGAAAAGGCGAGGATTCATTTAGCGCGGATTCACGGGGCGTTCGAAGGCAGGCAATTCTAGGAGCCCGGTGTCGCGGTTGCTGAGGTCCTCGAGCGCGCTTTGGATTTCCTTAACGATGGCCTCTTCCCCAGCATCTTGCGCTGCGACGAGAATCTTTTTAGCGGTGCCTACTGGCGTTACCATGAGCCCGTCTAGGCTTGCAGCAGAATCGGGGTGGTGGCGGAAGGCGGTAAGGATGAAATCTGCAGCGGCAGCGGTGTCGCCAAAGTCGAGCGCCAAACGTGCGCGGCCGGCGTAGGCGAGGACTTCATAGGTCTTGGAACTATCCGTGGTTTGCGGATCGTCGGTACGTTGCTCCGCGAACATGTCGAGCGCGCGCTGGTAGGCGGCGTCGGCATCGTTCAGGCGATTTTCGCGGCGCATCTGCTCGGCAGCGAAAAGCGATGCCTGTGCGGCATACCACTTCAAATATTGCGGAGCATCTGCCCGACGTAACCAGGTCTTGTAACCCGCTTCGACACCATCGACCCCTTTTTCGGAGGCAAGGATGAGGCGGAAACGTTCATGCAGCATCCAAGAATCAGGGAAGCGCATGAGCCCGTCCTGCAACGCGCGACTTGCGGTTGGGACAGCGCGAAGGCGAATCAAGAAGTCGTAGTGACGTGCAACTTCGGCGTCGGTTGCGAATGGGTGTTGTAGCAAAACGGCGAATGCAGATTGCGTTTCACTGAGCCAGTCTTTGGGCCAAGGTTGATTTGCATCGGCGGCTTTGCGAATCGAGTCGCGGCGGCCATCGGCAAAAATGGAAAGGACCGCATAGGCATTCCAGCTACTTTCTCCAGCAGGCAAGCTCATGACGGCACGGTGTGCTTCTTCGGTCGCATCGTTGCCCAAGTACTTTGAGGCAATGGCAATCCTGGCGTAATGATTCCAATTTATTTCGCTTTCGCTTTGCCCATTCATGGTTGCGGCCACGACTTTGTCTACTGCCGATTGCAGGGCCAAGCGGAAATTCTCCTCGGCCACTTTGCGCACGCGGGCATTCGAGCTCGATAGGGCTGCAATGTTCTCTGGGCGAACCGCTTCTTCAAAGAGTTCGTTGGGGGTCGCAGTTTTCGAAGCTTCCTTGGAGTTGGCCATGCCATTTCGCCATGCATCTAAATCCAACAACTCGGAGCGACCACTCAATCCGCGATGCACCGACGCCAATCTTTTCGCAACCGGCACCTGTTCGCCAAGGCCTTCCAGTGCCGCTAACAAGGCAATGCGACGTTCCGGCTCCAACGGCCCACGGAGTAGGTCATCAATCAAACCAACCGCTTTATCCCGTTCCGATGCAGAGAGTAAATCCAAGGCAGCTCCGCTGAGTTCACCATCAAAACCAAAGGCCGCTTGGCGTAAAAGATCTACTGGGGCTGCACCACCCAACTGTTTTGCGGCGGCAAGAATTTCCTGACGGGCTTGCCGGTCCCCAGAAAGGTAGTTTTGCTCCACCAAAGCGCGGTCGGCGGCGTTGGGGCTAGCGACTAATTCAGCAAGGCTGCGATCGCCGCGCGGAGGATCTTCAGGCTGAATGGTGCGCTCCGCCAAACCTTTTTGCACGGTTTCTACAACCGCGGTAATGCTGTACGCATAATAAAGATCGTAGGTTTCAGAACCATCTAACTCAACCATCACGTGGCGCGGTGAAACGCGCGTGTCGTCGAGATATTTGCTGTAGACCATCGGCTCCATCCAGATATGCTCGCCACAAGTCACGGCGCCAAATCTTGGACACGGAATGCGGTTGCCGCGGGCATCGTAATCGCGGGTGTTATGACGGAAGGTGGAGGCGATTACGCAAACATACTGCTCAAACAAGGCGGCGATCTCTGGCTCGCGATAACGAATGCCTGCCCAGTGCTCGGAGGCAATTTCGCCATCCATGTTGACGCAGATCAAAATCGCCTTCTTGGATTGCTTCGACAGCTCCACCGCGTCGGCCCAAGTGCGCTGCCAAGGGATCAAAGTTGGCTGCGCCCAATCCTTGGCGGTAGGCGCGTACCACATTTGCTCGCGCGTCACGCCAGGGGGCAAATCATTGGCTTGCTGAGCCAGGCTCGGGGCGGCAAGCAAAGCGGAAAAGGCGAGTGTAAAAATCCAAGAGCGAAGTCCACGCATGATGGGTACAAGGCTACCAGTTTCGCCCGGCAACCAACCCCCGGCCGGCATCATTTCAGGCCACCAAGGACTGTTATGCTTTCCAGGTGGAAAAGGTGGACCAAGTAGGAGAACGGATTGCTGCCGAAGGCGCTTTCCTGAAGGATTTGCGTCGTGAAATGCAAAGCGTGATTGTGGGGCAGGAATCTCTGATTGAGTCCTTGCTTCTAGCTTTGCTTGCCGATGGCCACGTCCTGCTGGAGGGCCTTCCTGGATTGGCTAAGTCTCTTGCCGTGGAGACTTTGGCACGGGCGCTTGGCGGCAGCTTCCGGCGCGTGCAGTTCACTCCAGATTTGCTGCCCTCTGATTTGCTCGGCACCCATGTTTATCACCCCGATCGTGGGGAATGGTCAGTGCGGGAAGGGCCAGTGTTCAGTAACTTTTTGCTGGCCGATGAGATCAACCGGGCGCCTGCCAAAGTGCAATCGGCGTTGTTGGAAGCTATGCAAGAGCGGCAAGTAAGTTTGGCTGGAGATACGCGGAAGCTGCCGCACCCGTTCTTGGTGTTGGCCACTCAGAACCCCGTGGAGTTGGAAGGTACTTATGCGTTGCCGGAAGCTCAGATTGACCGCTTCATGTTGAAGGTGGTGGTGAAACATCCGTCGCGAGAAGAGGAAGCGCTCATTATGAAACGAATGGCGCGCAATGGTGGGCCACCGCGTCCAAAGAAGGTGACTGAGTTAGATCAAATCTTGGCCGCGCGTAAATTGCTCGATGAAGTTTTGCTTTCGGAAGCTGCAAGTCAATACATTTTGGACTTAGTGTTTGCTACCCGAGAACCAGAAGCAGCCGGTTTGGCTTCCATGGCGCCGCTGATTCTTTATGGTGCCTCGCCGCGCGCAACCTTATCGCTGGCGCAAGCGTCTAAGGCGCAGGCGTTTTTACAGGGCCGCGCCTTTGTCACTCCGGTGGATATTAAGGCAGTGGCTCCGTCGGTCATGCGCCATCGTTTGGTGACGACCTACGAAGCCGAGGCAGAAGGCGTTTCGGTAGAAGATCTCCTGACGACGATTCTGCAAACGGTTCCGGTTCCTTAAGGCTTAGCATGACACCTTCCTCGGTCGACCTTGAGCTGCAGCAATTGCTGCGCGAGGTGCGACATATTCGAGTGCAGAGTAGTCGTTTTGTACAGGGCGCTTTGGCTGGTGGGTATCGTTCGGTGTTCCGCGGCACCGGCATCGAGTTCGAGGAAGTGCGTGAATACGTCGAGGGCGACGACCCGCGGAGTGTGGACTGGAACGTGACTGCGCGCATGGGGCGACCCTTTGTGAAGCGTTTCGTCGATGAACGACAGCTGAACTTGGCGTTCTTGCTGGACCTGTCGGCCTCTATGGAGTGCGGTTTTGGCGCCTGGTCTGCGCGGCAAATGGCAGCGCGGGTTTGCGCATGCCTCATGTTGGCGGCGGTGCAATATGACGATCGCGTTGCTTTCTTGGGCTATGACCAAGAGGTGCGGCGCTATGAGTCACCGCAAAAAGGATTGAGTCATGTGTTACGCATTGTGCGCGACTTCTTGTCTTTGCCGGCGGCCGAGGGGAAGAGTGACCCAGCTCCTGCTTTACGTATGGCAGCGCAATCTTTACCGCATCATAGTGCAGTGTTTTTGGTTTCAGATTTCTTGGGCGATGGCTGGCAACCCGCCTTGCAGGAATGTGCTAAACGTCATGAAGTGATTGCGGTGCGTTTATTGGCCGCAGAGTTGCGCAAGATGCCCTCGGGTTTGTGGAGTTTAGGCGACGCGGAAGGCGGTGGGCGTCGCTTGATCGATGGCGACAGTGCTACCGTGCGCGAGGCTTATGGGGAACGCGTAGAGAAATGGGATTTTGAAACGCGACAGATGTTGCAGCAAGCTGGGGTGGCTTTGCTAGATGTTCCAATTCCAACCACTCCGGATCCCGATGCCGTGGCACGTCCGATTTTGCAGTTCTTCCAAAGGCGTCGCGGGCGCGGGGGGAGTTGATGTTTGGTTTTGCCATGCAACTCGGGGAAGTCGAACTGCCGAGCGATGTTGCGGCATTGCCAGTTGATTATTTAGCGTGGGTGGTGTTGATGGTTGGGGTGTTTGTGGCACTGCATATTTATGCGAAGTGGTTACTGCAGCGAAAATCCACACCACAGGCGCCACAGTTGGAACCTCTTCCTGAAGCGTCCTCTTTGTTGGAAGACATACAAGCTCTACGAAATGCGCTCCCAAACTTATCCCAAACGCAACTCCAGGAAGCCTTAACACTTTCTTTGTTGATGCGCCGTGCATGCGGTTCCTCTTGGAGCTCCACCGAACAAGAGCTGTTGCGCGAGGCGAGCCCAGACGCACGCGATGGTTTGCGTGACCTGCTTCATTTCACCACCCGTATTCTGTTCGCAAAATGTCTCGCCACCAAGGAGCAGTGGACGTGGGTGTTGGACCACGCGGAGATCTGGATGAAGCAACATGCAGAGGGTGAGCTATGAACTTTAGCTTGCAGGATCCGCATTTACTGTGGTGGGCTTGGCTGCTTCCACTTGCGCTGAGCATTCGCTTATTACGCCGACCACACGCGAAGCCATTTGCACCCTATATCTTTATTCCGCATTTGCCGCGCAGTCCACGACAACGCACCCGCGCTTTGCCCTTGCTGATTCAAGTAAGTGCTTTCCTGCTTCTCATTTTGGCTTTCGCACGTCCGCAACAGCGCGAACGTGCACCGGTGACCGAGCAGGGCATCGACGTTTTACTTTGCTTAGATTTGTCATCTTCTATGGCGGCCACCGATCTAGATAAAGCATCGCAAAACACGACTCGTTTAGATTTCGCACGCCGTGCAGCTGCCGAGTTCATCCAAGCGCGACCGCAGGATCGCATGGGTTTACTTGCCTTTGCGCGCGACGCACGACTCGTCTGCCCGCCAACTTTGGATCATGCCAGCCTGCAAGCTTTACTGAATGATTTACAACTCACTCCAGCTGGTCGCGAAGACGATGCCACCGGAATCGGCACGGCATTAGCACGCGCCGCAGTGCATTTGAAGGAGGCGGATTCGACATCCAAAGTAGTCGTCTTGTTGACGGATGGCGAGGAAACCGTAGCCACAAGTGCGTCCAGTGCCGCCATTCAACCCATCGATGCGGCGGCTTTATGTCGAGACTGGGGTGTGCGGGTGCATGCCATTGCTGCAGGCCCCGATGCCGTTGCCACACGTGCGAGCCTGGACCAAGTCACGGCAATCACTGGCGGGCAGGCCTTCCTTGCGCAAGATGCGGTGGCCTTAAAGCAAGTCTATGCCGCTATCGATGAGTTGGAGCGCACTCGCTTTGAACGCTTGCCATGGCATCAGGTGGATCGTTTTCGCGGGGCGCTTGGCCTGGCTCTCGCGCTCTGGATACTCGGCGCATGGATGCGGCAAAAGTGGTGGAGGGTGCAGCGATGAAAATTTCATGGTTAACCCTTTTGCTTTTCCTCGCATCGGGGATTGCGTGGATGCAGCCGAAGTGGGGCGTGGAAGAAGATGCGGTGCGGCAACAAGGCATCGATCTGCTCATTTGCTTGGACGTCTCCAA
>JAQBXR010000007.1 GCA_027623295.1 Planctomycetota bacterium | reverse complement strand
TTCCGAATTTAGCCCAGGAAGCGGTTCTTCCTTGCGGCCAATTTCTTTACCCACAGCCCTTGTACTTAGATTCCTGACTATCCCAAAAAAATATCGGATGAGGCTGTTCGGGCGCTGCCCGCTTGATAAGCCTTTCCAAAGAAATTCAATCGCTTGTTGAAGAATATCCTCAAATATCTGGTCGCCGCCATTGCCATATTTCTTGATTACCTGCGCCCGAACCCTTGGGAGAATCGATGAATGGAAATCACTCCAAGCAGCTTCATCTCCACTGGCAAGGAGTTGTACCATTTCGTCTTCTGGCAAGTTGAGAAAGCTAGGCATGTAGAGATATTAGCTTGAATCCTCCAGAGATACACATTTCTGGGTTGGTTTTGCACAAAAGTGCCACGTTCGCAATCAAGCGATTCAGCCCATAGCTTGGTCAACAGTCACCGATGATGATAAACAACTCATGGAGCTAAATTAATTCGCATTTCCGACGCGCAGCGCGCGGAGTGAGGCGCAGCCGAACGCAGCAACCTGCCGCCAAAGAAGCCTGCTTCGCTGCCAAACGCAAAAAAGCCGGTCGCGCTTGCGCGAAACCGGCTTATTTGTGTTTGGTAGCGGGGATAGGATTCGAACCTACGACCTCCGGGTTATGAGCCCGACGAGCTGCCAGCTGCTCCACCCCGCGATTCAGGCCGGAGATTTTAACCCCTCCAGGGGCCTCGTCAACTAACTAAGCAGGCTTTTCCAAAGTAAAGGGTCCGGGCTCATCTCCGGTTGGCTCAGAGACCGGATCCTCACCGACGACGGCCTCCTCCTTAGGAGTTTCCTCCACAGGCTCAGGAGTTGGCGGAGCCTCTATCACCTCTGGCTCCGGCGCAGGGAACCTCTCGCTCAACTCCTCAAAGCGGGAACGGGTGTCGGCATTGGGCTCCTCAAGGGTCAGCATGGCATCGACCAAGGCCCGGCCTGGGGCACTCAGCTCGGGGGAGGCCTCGAGATCGATCGCAAGCAAAGCAACACAGCCGATATCCCACTTTTGCTCCAGGTCGAATTTGGGATTCGGAAATAACCGCATGATGTCGGGCAAAACGCTAGCCACTTGACCGCGCTTCAGCTCAATCTCAATCAGGTAACTCGGCCAATCTAAAGACTCTGGCTCCAGAGCCATCAGGTCACGCAAACGAGTGACAGCATCGGTAGCATAAATTGCATTGCCATTGTCGGTGCCCTTCCACATGAGCCATTCCCAAACCGCAGTGGCATGTTTGCGGTCTAGCTCTAAACGTTGCTCCGCGGCCAAACCCTCTAAGGGAAAATTGCGCACCACTAAGAAGGCGAACTCACGATCCAAGCGCGCGCTCACGACATTCAGTTGGGCAAAATCTGAACCGATTTGCACGACTAAGGCTTTGCCGTAGGCTTCGCGCAAAGTTGGGATTGGGGTGAAGTTCAACAACGGCTCTAGAACCCCATCTGCCTTGCTCGCACCAATGACGGCGAGCATGTCCTTTTGCAGAACCACCTCGGTCTCTGCTTCTAAACGTTGCACCATTAAGAGCTGCGCATTGGAAACCTTCAGCTTGCGCATACTGGCGATGGCTTCGCGCCTGACTTGAGGCTTGGGGTCGGCAAGTAAAGCTGGAAGAATCTCTTGCAGAGTGTTGAGTTCCGGATGACGTTCTGCCACCCCAGTCATGGCGACCAAGACTTCACTGCGCTCCACTTCGGAGACCTCCGCATCGATGGCAAGCGGCAGGAGCACTTCCAGGTAGTTGGGCCCGCCCAGCCGTCGAATGGCGGAGAGGATGGAGGCGCGGACCGGACGTGCGGTATCTACAGCTAGAGCCACCCTGATTTGGGTATCTAAGCGCATATAGTCCGTGACGGTAACGCGTTCGGCCAAACTGCCTAGCCCAGACCATAGGGCCTGACGCACCGCCACCTTTCCTGCAGGACCTTCTTGGTCCTTGGGGTAGACGCCGTCTAGGCCGCGCAATAAACCATCCCAGGCAACGTCTACCGGCTCCACTAACTGCAAGTACCTCGCCGCGGCTAAGCGCTCCTCCTCCACTCCAAACTGTAGGGCGCCGATAAGAAGATTCACGGCTTGGTCTTGTAGAACTTGTGGCACCAACGCCAACAAGGCGATGCGCAAACTCACATCATTCTCTTCCGCTAGGGCGCTGCGCAAGGCATCGGCCACTTGTTGGTTGGTGGCTTCATCTAGCGCTTCAATATCTAGACGCCGCAAGGCCTCATAGGCCATGACGCGAATCGGTTGGCGCGGATGACGTACCCCGAACAAAACTTCGGTGACGGCGGTGCTGCCTTGAAGACGGCGTCGCCAATCGGCAAGTTCGCGGCCTTGCTCAATCTCCCGTTGACTCTCCAACCAGGATTCCCTCCCCAGATCTTTCGAAGCAGCCCACCACTTCAAGAACTCGTCTTGGGTGCCAAACTCGCGGCCAGTCAGATTCACCAAAGCCATGCGCACATCGCTGGAACGATTTTGGTTTCCCAACAAGGAGGCAAGCTGCTCAATCAGCAATGGATTTGAAGTGGCCAAACTTCCGGCCGCATGAATCGCGCCCATTAACATGGCCTCGTCTTGGCCACTTGGCAAAGCGAGGGTTTCAAGAATGCGGGCTTCGAGTGCCGGCCAATCCTTGGCGAGCTGACGATAATGATTGCGCATACCGAAACGAAGCAATCCCTGCCCGTCTGCAGCGAGCAAAAAGGTCCATTGGTCTGCAGCCGGCAAAACCAATAAGTTCTGCAACACCAAAGTGCTCGCATGATTGCGTTGTGCAGCTTCGGTCGCGGGATCTTGCAACGAGGTCCACGCCTCGGTCACCGCGGGATCCGTTTTCAGGGCTTCGGGCAACTCCGGTCCTCCACCCTGTAGGGCGAGAAGCGGGACACAAAGCAACAGGACGAACACGGATTTAGTTTAACGGAGAAAAGCTTCTTGTTTATCGGAATTCGGGCATGATTCCCTGCAAAGCAAAATGCAGAAGCACTTTCCTTACGCTGGAAGCAGGCGCTTCGTTGGTCGAAACCGCAAAGGACGATGCCGTGCGGTAAGCCGGGGTACGTTGCCGCAATAAAGCTTCAATCTCGGCTTCCAAATCGAGCTTGCTTAAAGCAGGTCGCGGATCGGCTTGTTGACGACGGCATAGTTCCTCGTGATTGCATTCCAACCAAACCACCCGCTTGTGGTGCGCCAGAGCTTGCACCGATGCTTCCCGTTCCACCACCCCGCCGCCGGTGGCAACCACAGTGTTGGGCTGGGCAAGCAGTTGCTTCAAGATTTGAGCTTCTAAATCGCGGAAGCCTGTAGGGTCGGTGCGTAGCCAAGCCTCAATCGAACGGCCGGACTGTTGCTCCAGGACCGCATCGGCATCGAGGAAGTTCCATTGCAGGGCTTCGGCCAAGTTGCGGCCAAGCGTGGATTTACCGCTGGCCCGCGCACCAATAAGGACTAAGGCTTGACGGTTCTGCAAAAACGCGTGGAGCTTATCCCGCAAGGCGTCCGGGTCAGGCTGTGCTTGGTTTGGGAAAACTGCGGCGTATTGGGCGAGCATTTGATGCAGCAACATTTGCGTACCCGGAATCGTGCGCGCACCAGCGTCACTAGCTTGTTGCAGCCACTCGGTTTGCAGCGGGTGATACACCATGTCTAAGCTTGGCGTTCCTGCACACGGCGGACGACCGGCAGTCAGCAAACCTGGGTGCGCCACACTGCCCACTGGAGTGGCTTGCACTACGGCATCGAAGTTAGCCGGGTCGACGTTTTCGATTTCCTCACGATGCGTGGTCCTCACCTTCCACCCACGATGTTCCGCTTCTACACGAACCGCACTTGCTGCACCCCCGGCACCAAGCACGAGTAAATGCTTCGGGGCTTGGGCAGTCGCGGGTGCTACACCGAGGGCATCCATGGCCCCAATGCCATCGCTATTGCCGCAGTACCAGTTTCCATTCTGAAACAAAAGTAAGTTTGCGGCTTGGCAGGCAGAAGCTGCCTCTCCTAAGCTGCCGGAGAGTGGCGTTGCGTTTTGAAAAGCTTGCTGTTTATGCGGTGCGGTGACCGAAAAGGCGGTCAAGCCAAAGCGGGCAGCGCCCTCAAGGAAAGCGGGCAAATCGTTCACCGGATATGGGAGGTAGGTGCCGAAGGGCTCCGACTCATTTCCTTGCATGGCGTTTTGCCAAAGCATCGGACTCAAGCTGTGCAAAACGGGGTCTCCCAAAACACCCAGTGCAGGTGTCTGGCTGTGTAAAGTTCGCGGCAAAAAATCCATGAGCTCCACCATATTCCACTGTCCAGGCGCAGTGGCCTCCCCTGGCCAACTGCTGTAAATCCATGGTGCCCCCAACTGCAAAGCCAGAACGCGGGAAGCGCCTCCACCTGCGCCCTGTGCGAAAGCTAAAAGGGAATTGGGATTGGAGGAAGCATATAAATCCAAAATGGGCCAAGCTTGCTCGGCGTAATCCGCCCACGCCACCATCTTGACCAGGTCTTTGCCCTTGGCACGGTTGTGCAAGTCCTTGAACACTGCTTGGAAATCGGCGCCATCGGCAGACTCCTGATGCCAACTATGAATCCGACGCACCCCCTTCGGCACTTCTGGCGCCGGTCCATCTTCCATGGGAAAATCGACGCCGTGAAAGCCGGCTTCGGCGGCACGCATTAAGCGATGAGTGCGCGATTCGGTTACCGGGATGACGCGACATGCGGCATACCACTCAAGCAACGGGTAATCGGCAACCAGGCTCTTGAGATTTAGGTCTTCTGGCAAAAAATCAAGCCGCAACTCCACCTTGCCTACCTTTCCGTGTAGCCAATCCAAACGTGCACGCAAACTCGACTCCTCCCGCGCAAAGAGCGAGACCAGAATCCGCGACGACACGTTCACAGGATTACGATTCGCTGCTTAACGGGCGTCATTGGCAATGGCGCGCATGCGGTCAGCAGTTTCGTGTGGCAAACGCTGACCCTGCTCGGCCAAGTCCACCACTAAATCCAACAAACCGGCATAACGATGCTTCTCTCGATTGCTCAAACTCTGCAAGTGTCCTTCGACCGTGGAGATGTCTCCACGAACGACTGCACCGGTCAAGGAACTCGAAGCTCCATCTTGAGCCGCGGAGTTCATGGCTTGTTCGGCCATGCGTTTCACTACATCCCAGGTTTGCTCGCGGAACACTGGTTCCAGCAACTCCGCAGACCATGCGCAAAGCGCAGTGATGTGGTTGGAAGCTAAAGCTAAACCAAGGTGATAACGTCGGCGGTCGATGCCTGCTTTCAGGCGGACTGGTTGCGCGCCCCAAACTTCAGCCACTTCCAAAACACCCTCGCGAGCATTCGGATCTGCTGTTTCCGTGACCAGGGCCAAACGCAAGGACTCGACATCGCGGTCGGGGTCGACGAACTGCATGACCGGGTGCATGGCGGCAACAAAACCACCTTCCAGACTGATCGGCTTCAGCACTTCAATATCGTGCAAGCCGCTGGTGTGAATAAACAGCTTGGAGTTACATGGATAACTCGCGGCAAAATTTTCTGCGACATGAAGAATCAGAGAGTCCGGTACGCAGAAGATGATGACACTGGCCTGCTTGGGAGCGCCTGCAGGGTCGACCAAAGTATGAATCTCGTGCTCGTCCGCCCAATCCATCCAAGGGCCCGCTTCGGTCCCCAACAAATAAACTTCCTCGCCAGCATTTTTGTGCGCCAAGGCAAGGCTCCGCCCAACACGTCCAGGACCAATCAGTAAGGTGGTTTTCATGTCTATTTTTCAGGAAGGATTTCCGCAATCACCGGCCCACGCAATAACGGGACCACACAGCTATGTTGGCATAAGTGATCCACCTCTGCAGCAATATTCGCTGCTGATTGTGGATCCTCGGCGATGCAGAAAAACGTGCCACCGCTTCCACTGAGGTGGAAGCGGGCAACCTTTGATAAATCGGATTCGAATAACGCGAGCTTAGGAGCCGCGATTATTGCTGCTGATAACAAGCCATTGACGCCCGGTTCCGCAGGAAAGCTTAGGTCGACTTCGCTATTATTTTCCGCATTCCTATCAAAGTCGGGAGCGTCCAAATTGCGGAAGACTCCAGGTGTTGGGACTGAAATAAAAGGAATGGCAAGGACGATGAAAAGTTCAGGAGCTTCCGCCGTTGCCAAAACTTGCTCACCTTGTCCGCCCATGAGTATGGCGGACTGCTGTTGCAGGAAGAAGGGAACATCGCTGCCTAGGCTTAGGGCGAGCTGTTCCAGAGATTGCGTTGGCTGAGTCGTGGAGTGTTTTTGCAAAAGCAAAAGTGCAGCCGCCGCATTGCCACTGCCCCCACCAAGTCCACCGGCCGCCGGAATATACTTTTCCAAACCCCATGCCGCAAAAGGTGCCACGCCACCTGCTTTACGCCACAAGGCATCGGCCTTCAAAATAAGATTGCGTCGGTCGGAAGGGATTCCTTCGGCCATGGGACCGGAAATGGTCAAAGTGGAAGTTGCGTTTTGGGCCGCAAAGGACAGGCTGTCGTAGAGACCAATCGCCACCAACCAAGAACGGATCTCATGGAAGCCATCGGCGCGACGTCCGAGGATCTCGAGTGTCCAGTTAAGTTTTGCGGGGCTGTGGATTCGCATCTAGGAGTTGGGCACTTGGCCGAGCTCCAGATTATCCAAGAGGTGGACGCCTTCCAAGCGCGCTCCAATGACCGCGCGCCAGGTTGCGGCTACACCTGGTTGCGCCGCTTCAAAATCAGTGTCGGAAATAACATCGGCGTAGGCCAGTTTCGCTGGAGAATGCTCAAAGCAGTGGCGCATACTCTGCCCCAAGGCTTGCGGGTCATGACAGCCGTTGTCAAATGCCGCCTTCGCAGCTTGCAGGGCGCGATGCAACACCGTGGCTTGCTGCCGAGCCTTCTCACTCAGATGCACATTGCGACTGGAAAAGGCCAAGCCATCGGGCTCACGCCAGGTCTTAGCGGCATGCACTTGAACATCCATATCCAAATCTTCCACCATGCGTTGGACTAGGAAGAGTTGCTGCGCATCTTTCTGACCGAATACGGCATGCTGCGGCTGACATCTTTGGAACAGTTTGTGCACCACGGTGACCATGCCATCGAAGTGCCCCGGACGGGCGGCGCCTTCAAAACGCAAAGCGGCAGGACCGGCGCTTATGCGGACCTGATAGCCCTCGGGATACATGTCCTCGGTGGTGGGTCGATACACCGCATGCGCCCCCACCCCTTGCAACATGGCAAGGTCGGCGTCCATGGTTTTGGGATAGTTGAGTAAATCGTTTTCCCGTTCGAACTGTAAAGGGTTTACAAAAATTGACACGAGCAGGACATCGCCCAGCGTGCTTGCATACTCCAATAAACTTTGGTGCCCCAGATGCAAGGCTCCCATGGTGGGTACAAAAACCACGCTGGAGGTCGCTGGAATTCCGCGGCGCCAACGGCGCAACTGTTCTTGGCTATCTAAAAGGTGCATGATTTAAGCAAGGTTTTGCAAACACTCTTCGACCGTGCGACCGCCTATTAGGGGTAGGCGCGGCGCCAACTGCGCGAGTGGTTCCAGCACAAAGCGACGCTCGGTCATGCGTGGATGAGGGAGTTCTAAATCGTGCGAGGACTGCGCATGGGTACCATACAAAAGCAGGTCCAAATCCAAAGTACGTGGCCCATTCGCCACTTTACGCACTCTTCCTTCGCGCGCTTCTAAGTCCAACAGCCAGCGCAAAAGAGCGTTTGGATTCAAATTTGTTTCCAAACAAACCGCTGCGTTGACATAGTCAGGCTGCTCGGGTCCACCCATCGGATCGGTGCGGCGGAAGTCACTGATATGCAAGCGTGACATAGAAGGATGCCGCTGCATGGCAGCTAAAGCAGTGCGTAAATGTCCGGCGCGATCTCCAAGATTGGATCCGAGCCCAACGAAAGCCACACTCATCTCTTCTTCTTGTGCAGAAGCGGCGGAATGGAACGCGCCATGGCAGGCAGGTCGCGCAACATTGGAATGAAAACGTAAATCAAGGACATGGCTAGTAACGCCAGCTCTGGTTCCAAAAACAGTATGCCAAAGACCACGACAAACTTTGCCAAGGTGCTAACCGGCCGCGTCGACCGCATCATCCAAGCAAAAAAGTGTGGGTATGGAACGCGTGCCACCATGAGTAAAGCTAGGAGCAACAGGAGGATGGGAATGAGATAAATGATTGCGGCATTCACCCATGCAATAGCCCCTGCACTGACATTGAACAGCTTGGTGTCTGCAATACCAAAATAAAACAGAACCAAGGCAATAGGAGGGCCCGCAGCGCCTGGACTTGGCAGACCAACAAAGGTGGCGTGATCCTTGGTCAGATCTTCGTGTTCCGAATCCACATTGAAGCGTGCCAAACGGAGTATCGCACAGCAGGAATACACCACCGGGGCGACCACCAATAAGCGCGGATGAATCGCGATTCCAAGTTCTGGCCCCATCATCCGAACCAGGGTCACGGCAACCACACCCGGCGCCACGCCGAAAGTCACCGCGTCGGCAAGACTGTCGAGTTGGGCTCCAAGCGGACTAGCGGTTCCGGTTATGCGTGCTAACTTGCCATCGATCGCGTCAAGAAACGTGGCCAAAACCAGCCACAACGCGCCTTCATACAAGCGGTGTGGGTTGTTTTCAACCACTGCAGCCACAGCCAACAGGATGGCACCAACCCCGCAAGCGAGGTTGCCAAGGGTGACGATGTTTTGTGGTGACAAAACCGTAGGCGGGCGGTGCTCCTGATCCACGAAAAGATTCTATCCTGGATGGCCTCGATTCGTACAACCCTTGTCATGACACTTAAACACTTCCTTGCTCCCGCCCTGTTGGCGGCCATCTTGCCGCTCAGCACCCTTGCGGCACAAACGGCCTCCGATGCCAGCCTCATGCCGAATACTGGCCTTCCAGTTTCGGATTCCGTGGTCGACGCGGTCTACGCCATTCCAGATGAAGAGATGCAGGTCACTGACATTCTCGATCAGCTGAGCAACGGCATTGGCCCGCGCCTAACCTCGTCCAGCAGCCTGATGGAAGCCTCTGAATGGGCCGCCGATCAGTTCCGCAGCTTCGGTATTGAAGATGTGCGTATGGAAGTCTGGGGCACATTCCCGGTTGGCTTCGATCGTCACTCCATGACCGGGCGCATGATTTCTCCTGAAAAGCGGGAACTGGTGTTCACCACGAATTCTTGGACTCCAGGCACCGATGGTCCCGTTCGTGGTGCAGCTCTGTTAGCTCCGAATACCGACGAAGAGCTAGACGCTTTACGCGGCAACTTACGCGGCGCTTGGATTCTTGCTAGCTCCGACAGTGTTGCACCTCGTTTTGGCGAACCCCGCGATGGCGATGAAGAGGCTCTAAACTACCGATTCGGTCTCCTTTGTGATAAAGAAGGAATCGCAGGCGTGATTCGCCCTGGACGCGGTGAGCTCGTTCACACGAGAGGAAATTACCGTATTGAATGGGACAACCTCCCCACCCACGTCGGCGTTTCGCTACGCCGCGATCAGTTCCGCACGATCTTCGATAACCTGAAGAATGACGAAGCCGTGGAGTTGGAGTTCAACATTCATCAAACCTTCCGCGAAGGCCCGATTCCGCTCTACAACATCATTGCGGAAATCCCCGGCACCGACCTGGCCGATCAAATGGTAATCTTTGGTGGCCACATTGACTCCTGGGATGGCGCGCGTGGTGCCCAAGACAATGGAACCGGCACCAGCACGACTCTGGAAGCAGCACGCATTCTCTCTTCCATCCTGAAAGAGCAAGGCCTGCAGCCACGGCGGACAATTCGCTTCATGCTCTGGTCCGGCGAAGAACAAGGCCTGCTTGGCTCGCGCGGCTACATTGAAAAGCATCCAGAGGAAATGGAGCATATTTCCTCGGTCATCGTGCACGATGGCGGCACCAACGCGTGCTCCGGCATCAGTACCACCCCGAACATGATGCCTATCTTCGCGGAAGCCTTCGCACCCATCATTGGCCACACCGAAAACGCGGAAGATGAACACCTGCGTTTCCGCTTGGTTGAAAAGAATGCCCTGCCGCGTGGCGTAGGTAGTGATCACGATGCCTACCTTAGCGGTGGCGTTCCTGGATTCTTCTGGGAGCAGTCTGGTGAAACCAACTACACCTACATCCACCATACCCAGCACGACACCACCGACGAGGTGCGTGAGGATTACCAACGCTTCACTGCACGCGTAGTGGCATCGGCAGCTTGGCGCCTCGCCAACATGGAGCCCATGGTTCCACGCGATGACATGGGAACGCCTAAGAAACGTCAGCTCTTGGGTATCAACTTGGGTGAAAGCTCCAAACTCGAAAACGTTTCCGATGGCAGCTTAGCCCACCGCGCAGGCATGAAAAAGGGTGACACCTTGCTCAGTATTGGCGATGTCGCCATTACCAACATGGGTGACATCCGCAAAGCCATGCGTGATGATGCCGACCGTCGCAAGGTCTCCTGGAAACGCGGTGAAGAAACCTTCTCTGCTTGGTTCGACTGGAAGAAAGATTCCGTCGAAGCGATTACGTCTTAGGTAGACTTAAGCACCGGGGCCTGCGTGCCCCGTTGCGTCAACATAGCCGGTGTAGCCACCGTAATAAGTGGTTGCGGCGGCTTCATCAATTTCAAGCACGTGCGTGGCCAACGCTGCAAGAAAGTGACGGTCGTGACTCACAAAGATGATAGTGCCCTGGTAAGCTTCCAAGGCATCTAGCAAAGCTTGTTTTGACTCGACATCCAGGTGGTTGGTCGGCTCGTCCAAGACCAAAAAGTTTGGCGGATGGTAGAGCATTCGCGCCAACACCAAACGGGCCTTCTCTCCTCCAGAAAGCACTGCAGTAGGCTTTTCGAGGTCATCTTTGTCAAAGCCGAAACAGGCCAAACACGAGCGCAAACTGCCAATTGGCTCGGCTGGGAACGCCGCCGTCATAATCCGACTGACGGTTTCTTTTGGGTGCAACAACTCGGTGGTGTGCTGTGCGAAGTAGCCAATCGAAAGGGAAGCACCGCGTTTGCACACACCTTCATCGGCCTCCAATTCGCCGAGCATAATCTTCAGCAAGGTGGACTTCCCTGCACCGTTAATTCCGAGCACTGCCCAACGTTCTTGACGACGCATGTGCATGTCTAAATCCAGGTACACAATGTGTTCGCCAAAACTCTTGGACAAGCTTTCCGCCACGAAGATATCGTTGCCAGAACGCGGCGGTTCTGGAATGCGGAACACCAACTTTTTGCGTCGACTACGGGGTGGCGACAAACGCTCCAGCTTGCCCAACTTCTTCAAACGGCTTTGCGCCTGTGCGGCAGAACTTGCACGCGCACGCGTTTTGTTAATCAACTTCATCTCGCGTTCCACATGAGATTGCTGACGTTCAAAAGCAGCCATGCGTTGCGTGTCTTCCAGTTCGCGCTGCGCCAAGTACAAATCGTAATCACCAGGGAAAATGCGCAGCTTTCCTTGGTCCACTTCTACGATTCTTGTGACCACCTTGTTCATAAATTCGTGGTCGTGACAAGTCATAACCACGGTGCCGCGATAGTCGCGAATAAAACCCTCCAGCCACATGATCGATTCCAAATCCAAGTGGTTGGTCGGCTCGTCCAAGAGCAAGATGTCTGGCTGTTGCAACAAAATACCTGCCAAAGCAACACGCATTTTCCAGCCTCCAGAAAGCACACCAATGTCGCCATCCATGCGTGCATCGGAAAAACCTAGACCCGACAAAACTTCGCGCGCGCGTGACTCAATGTCATAGCCGCCCAAAATCTGGAACTCGGCTTGCAACTCCGAGTACTTCGCCATGATGTTCTCCATCTTGTCGAACTTGTCTGGATCCGATAAATCATGCTCCAAATCGGCCAATTCACCGCGCAAATCGGAAACCCGACCCGCGCAACGCACCGATTGCTCCACCACATCGCAATCGAACATTTCTCCGACCTTTTGGTCGAAGTAGCCAATGCGAGCGCCACTTGGGAAATTGAGTTCTCCAACGTCGGTTTTCTCCTGCCCGGTTATGAGGCGGAAAAAGGTGGTTTTGCCACACCCGTTGGGCCCAATCAGCCCTACTTTCCAGCCAGATTCCACCTTCAAATCCGCTTCTGCGAAGATAATTTGGAATCCGTATGCGTAATCAAGGCCAGTGATGCTGAACATGGACCGCGCATTGTAAGATGAGCGCGTCTCCTCGCCATCCCACCATGTCTGAAATCATTAAAATTCACGGTCGCGAAATCTTAGATTCCCGCGGCAATCCTACTCTCGAAGTCGAAGTTGACCTGTCCACTGGTGCGACAGGCCGAGCTGCCGTTCCATCTGGAGCATCCACGGGCCAGTTTGAGGCCATGGAATTGCGCGATGGCGGCGAGCGTTATGGCGGAAAAGGCTGCACCCAAGCCGTCGCTAACGTCAACGAAATCCTTTCCGGTCCGCTGGAAGGCATGGACGCCGATGAGCAGGAAGAAGTCGACCGCGCGCTCATCGAGCTCGATGCTTCCGAGAACAAATCCGGCCTCGGCGCCAATGCACTGCTGGGTGTTTCCCTGGCCGTCGCCCACGCCGCCGCCGACGATGCTGGACTACCGCTCTTCCGCTACCTCGGTGGAGCTGGCGCCAACCGTTTGCCGGTACCCATGATGAATGTGTTGAACGGTGGTAAGCACGCCGACAACAACGTCGATTTCCAAGAGTTTATGGTCCAGCCATGGGGCGCCGAATCCTTCGCTGAGGGCCTTCAGTGGTGCACAGAGACTTATCATGCACTCAAATCCTTGCTTCGCGAGAAGGGCCTTGCGACCGGCATCGGCGATGAAGGTGGCTTTGCTCCGAACCTGCGTTCCAACGAAGAAGCAGTTGAGCTATTGCTGCAAGCCATTGAAATCGCTGGACTTAAGGCTGGCGATAAGGACATGGCCATCGCCCTCGACGTGGCTGCCACTGAAATCCACAAAGATGGCATCTACACCTTCGAAGGCAAGCAGCTCTCTGCCGATGAAATGGTCACCTTCTACCGCAGTTGGTGTGACAAATACCCAATTGTCTCGATTGAGGACGGCCTCGACGAGGAAGATTGGGACGGCTGGAAGACTCTCACTGACGAATTGGGCGATGACATCCAGCTGGTTGGCGATGATTTGTTCGTCACCAACCCGAAACGCCTCCTGCGCGGCATCGATGGTGGTCAAAGCAACTCCATCTTGATCAAGCCCAACCAGATTGGCACCTTGACGGAGACTCTGCAGGCCATCGACATCGCTAAGGAAGCTGGATACACCTGTGTCATCTCGCACCGTTCCGGTGAAACTGAGGACACCACGATTGCCGATTTGGCGGTCGCTGTGGGTGCTGGTCAGATTAAGACAGGCGCGCCTTGTCGTAGTGATCGGGTTGCGAAGTACAACCAGCTCCTGCGGATTGAGGAGTGGCTCGGCCAAAGTGCTCGCTACGGCAGCGCTTTACCGCTTTAAGCCCCATTTCGAACTAGAATTCGAGACGCCCCTTCTGCTTTGGCAGAGGGGGCTTTTTTCATGGAATAAGCGCAATGGATTCCCATCCATTTAAAGGCCTCAAAATTTGCGAATCTGCTCTAAGGTCCGTAGATTAGCCGTGTCCCAAAACAGGGAGGCACAGTGCCTTCCCTGCTCTCATTTTCACCGATCACTGTGGCCATGGGCCGCGAAGAAACCTCCCAAAAAAACCGGGTCCTTGAATTCGTTTTGTGGGGTGCCGTCATCCTTGCCGGGGGCTATGTTTTGCTGCCAGCCGCTGTGGATCTGGTGCAGACCCGTCAGCAAGAGGCCAAGGAGCAAGCAGATGCTGCTACTAGGGAGGATCAGTTGAGAGAAGAACAGCAACGCCTCGACCTTCACGGGAAAGATCCTGACGCGGCGCGCAAAAAAGCTGAACTACTTGGGCTGCAAGCACGTAAAGACAACCTAGAAGAGGAAACGCATGACTGAACCAACAACCGATGTGGCATCTGCCAAGGCCTTCGCTGAGGCCTTCCAAAAGCTCCGTGAACAGATTGGCCGCGTGATCGTGGGCCAAGATTTAGTAATTGAGGAGCTCTCGATAGCTCTGGCTGCCCGCGGCCATGCCGTGCTCGTAGGAGTGCCAGGATTGGCGAAAACCCTGCTTATCAGCACCTTTTCACGCGCTTTAGACCTGGATTTCCGCCGCATTCAGTTCACTCCAGACCTCATGCCTGCCGACATTACCGGCGCGGAGGTCCTGCACGCCGACCCCGAGACGGGCGAGCGCAGTTTTCGCTTCGTCAACGGTCCGGTGTTCTCCAACATTGTGTTGGCCGACGAGATCAACCGCACCCCGCCTAAAACTCAGGCCGCGCTGTTGGAAGCCATGCAAGAACGTCAAGTTTCCTCGGCTGGTACCACACGACCGCTGCCGAATCCGTTTTTCGTGCTCGCGACCCAGAACCCGATTGAACAAGAAGGTACTTATCCCCTTCCCGAAGCGGCACTCGACCGTTTCTTGTTCTTGATCAAGGTGGACTATCCGTCCGCTGAGGAAGAGGCCGAGATTCTGCGCCGCACCACCGGATCCACCGAAAGCAAAGTAGAGGTTGTGTTGGATGCCGAACAGCTAGTGCAAATGCAGAACTTGGTCCGCAAAGTGCCGGTCTCTGACAGCGTGATCGATTATGCGGTGCGGATTGCCCGCTCTTCCCGCCCCTCCGACGAGGCTCCGGACTTCATTCGTCAGTGGGTCACTTGGGGCGCCGGCCCGCGCGCATCGCAGAACATGATTCTGGCGGCCAAAGCACGCGCACTCATTCAGGGTCGCTTCCACGCTTCCGCAGAAGATGTCGATGCCGTCGCGCCGTCGGTTTTGCGTCACCGCATTCTCACCAACTTTGCTGCCGAAGCTGAAAACGTCACACCAGACGATGTCATCCAGCAGCTACTTCAGAGAATCCAGGCTCACCCGAGTGCTTTAGACGGAGACCGTGCAGCAGGCATCGGATCCTAGGCTACGTGCCCGGCTGCAACGCTTAGAGTTGCGCGCCCGTACTGCTGTGGAAGGTCTCCGCGGTGGACGTCATCAGTCCCCTATTAAGGGGTCGAGTACTACCTTTGCGCAACATAGGGAATACGTTGCCGGCGATGACTTGCGCCGTTTGGACTGGCGCTTGATGGCTCGGTCTGACCGTAACATCATCCGTGAGTATGAGGAAGAAACCGATCTTCGCCTGTGGATTGTGCTCGATGCTTCGGCATCCATGCAGTTCAGCAGCGGTCCGTGGAATAAGTATGAATACGGCTCGTGGTTGGCTGCAGCTTTAGCGCGTGTAGCTTGTGATCAGCATGACCAGTTCGGTTTAATCCTGACTCACGGCGAGAAGTTGGAACGCACTCTGCCGGCACGCGGTGGCGAAGGACACTGGAAAAGTCTCTGTCATATGTTGGCGGAATCAGAACCGGCAGGCGCTGGCGACCCCGCTTTGGGTATGCAGCTTGCCGCCGGGCAAATGGACCGCCGCGGTTTGGTGGTTTGGATCAGTGACTTCTTGGGAACCCCAGAGGAAGCCGCAACGGGAGTCAATCAACTGCGCCGGAAAGGGCACGATGTGATTGCATTGCGTACCTTGGATCATGCAGAAGTCGATTTCCCTTTTTTGCGCAACACTCGCTTTGAAGGTTTGGAGAGTGACGCCTACTTGCACGCCGATCCGAACACGATTCGTGCGGCGTACCTAGAGGAATTTGAGAAGCATGGTGCAGAGTTGCGTCGCGGTTTGCGTAGTGCTGGCTGTGCCTTCCGTCGCATGCCTATTGAAGAACCACTCGAAGTCGGCTTAGTGGGATTCCTTGCACAACGCAATGCACAGAAGTTGGGTGAGCGTCGATGAACTTTGCCGCTCCATTAGTGCTTTGGGCTTTGCCCCTGGTGTTGGTGCCCATCATCATTCACCTGTTGCAGAAGCGGCGCTTCCGCCGCGTTGAGTTCAGCGCCATGGATTTCCTAATGCGCGCCGTCCGCCGCACCCGACGTCGGGTTTTACTGGAAGACGTCTTGCTGTTGATCTTGCGCACCTTGGCCGTGTTGTTCTTGATTCTCGCATTGGCGCGCCCCAACAGTGAGGACTTGCCGTTGGTTCTCGGTCGCGATGCACGTGCCGAAGTTTTGATTCTGGATGCCTCCTTGTCGATGAATCACTTGGGAGAAGGCCAAAGCGCGTATGGGAAAGCGCTTTCGATTGCAGCCAAGCGGCTTCGCGAGTTAGACCCAAAAATGGAAGACCGCGCCGCAGTGATCCGTGCTGGAATGCGCGCGGAGCGAGTGGCATCGGGAGACCCCGATGAAGTGCGCAGCGTGTTGGAAGAGTTGGAAATGGCAGATCCATCGCAAGGAGACTTGCTTGGCGCTTTGCATGCAGCCGCACGCACGGTGGAAGATTTAGGTCCAGATCCTTCGCGCATTTCGGTCACGGTATTGACCGACCTACAGGCGAACACTTGGAATATCGAAAGTGGATTCAGTGCTCCCTTTGCTGAGTTAGTGGCTCTCGGATGCGATGTTCAAGTCCTGGACTGCGGTGCATCCTTGCGCCCCAACGTTGGGGTTACGGGAATTGAACTTTCCACTCCACGTTTAGTGCGTGGTGACTCTTGCAGCGTCCTGATTTCGCTACGCAATTTCGGCGAAACTGAAGCCACCGTTCAGGCAACTTTGCTTATGGATGAGACCCCCATCGCAAGTGAAAGCTTTGTTCTGGGTGGACGTCAACCGATGGACTGGAATGTCGCTGTTGCACCCATAAAAAGTGGTGCCCGCGCCTTAGAAGTGCGCCTTGAACACGACGCTTTGGTCGGCGACGACACCCGCGCCAGCATTTTGGATGTAGGCGATGGCTTCCGCGTAATGATTGCTGGAGAAGCCTCAGCTCCACAAGATACGCCCAATGTTTTCGATGGCATGTGGCGCTATCTATCGCTGGGAGAATGGGCCCCACTACGCCCCACTGCACTACCGCTCCCTCTGGTTGACCAAGAGGCCCTCGCCGAGTTTGATTTACTCATCCTCGCCGATGCTGGACGTGTTCCTTTACGCACCGCAGAAGGCATCGCCAGTTTCGTGAAGGCGGGCGGCGGTTTAATGATTGCGCTTGGTCCCCAAACCGGTCAAGGGGAACTGCAAAATCTGCTGCAGCAACTCGGCGCGGTGGGCCTTAGTGTTGGCACTCCTATCCAAGCCGTGGAATCTCCGGCACGGCTCGACATTGTCGATGCCAATACACCCGCCCTGCGTTTCTTCAACGATGTCCGCTGGAAGCCTTTGCTGACTGAAGTGCCGCATGCGACTTATCGTCCGCTGAACGTCGACCCCAATCTCGCTGAGAACTTGCACATTGGATTGCGCTTCTTACAGCAGGACGCCAACTTAGATTCTGGTGCAGCTTTGGTGGACTGGAAACTCGGCCAAGGACAAGTCGCCGTTTTGGCTAGCTCTCCGCTGCCAGGTTGGAACCGCATGGAAGAACTGCCCGGTGGCACCTTGCCGCTGATTTATGACCTGCTGTTTTCTTTAGCGCCAAAGCCAGGCTTCCCCGTCTCCTACCCGGTCGGCAGCGCACTTAGCCTGCGCCTGAATCACCCGCCGACCGATACGCAACTTCGCGACCCCGCTGGCCTACTACTCAATGGCCTTGCCGATTTGGAGAGCCTAGAAAATGGGCGCACGCGTTTGGAACTTTTGGAATCTGTTCCGCGCCCAGGAGTTTGGCATTTGAATACCCGCCTGCTGCTGCCTGATGGCGAGGAAGTCTTGCTCGAGCAGCCACTCGCCGTCGTCATTCCGACCGAAGAAAGTGATTTGCGCGCTGCAGAAGCCGCAAGCCTGCTTGAATTCTTACCGGAATCGGTGCGCATTGGCAATCCCGACGAAGATCTTGTCCAAACGGAAAACGCAGACTCCCCGCCACGAGACCTGACGCGCATCTTGTTGCTTTTGGTACTCGGCTTCCTTGTCAGTGAAACACTGTGTGCTTGGTTCCTTGACCGGAGGCGCAACCTTTGAACCACCTCGTCTTCTCGCACTTGCCACCACCCTGGGTTTTAGGGCTGCTCATCGTACCGATTGCCGTTTTGATTTCGGCAATGGCCTACCGATTACGCAAGCGTTCCCGCGTGGCACGACGCTTCGCTATGGGTTTGCGCTTAATGGTCTTCGCAACGGTGCTATTCCTAAGCTTTGGCCCTGCTCTCCAGCACGACAGCGTGGAATCAGAAACCGCTCCTCTTGCCTTGCTTCTCGATGATTCCGCCTCCATGCGAATCTCGGACAGTCCAGGCGCACCCTCGCGCCTGACCGAGCTGCAATCTTTGCTCGCGTCGCCCTTGCGCGAAGAGTTTGAAAGCAAGTATCAGCTACAGGCTTGGCGCTATAGCGAGCGACTTGCCGCCACCACCACCAACGGTGAAGAACTAAGTGGCGCCGGCCAAGCTTCTTCTTTAGGCAATGCACTGGAAGGATTGCTTGCGGAATATCGTGGGCGACGCATGCCAGACGTGGTGCTTTTTGGCGATGGCCGCACCAACCTAGGCAATGACCCACTCGAAGCCGCCGACCGTTTACGCGCAGAAGGTGTCAAGCTACACGCGGTTTCCTTTGGACAGGCCGAAGAAGCACCCGACCTGATTCTGGAACGCGTGCAAACTCCAGACTTGGTGTTAGCGGGCGATGTCGGACTCTTCTCGCTGCGTCTACGCGCCGGCGGTTCCCCACTTCCGGAACGCGCCGTGGTGCGGCTCCTCGATGAACTCGGCAATGAGTTAGATCGCGCCGCCGTTGAAGAGCTCGATGAAAACGGCGTCAACTTGGTGCTGTCTGCACTTCTGCAAACGCCAGGCGAACGTCGCTTGGTCGCGGAAGTCTTGCCGATGGCAGGCGAAACGGCCACGGACAACAACCGCTTGGAACTGAGCCTGACGGTGAAGGAAGTCAAAGTGCGGGTGCTCTACGTGGAAGGCAAACCGCGTTGGGAATACCGCTTCATTCGTGACCGCCTCATCCGCGCCGAACGCGATGTCATGGTGAATCTGTGGTTGGCGGACGCCGACCGTTCCTTCCCACAAGAACATTCGCGCGGCACCCGTTCGCTTTTGCGTCTACCCATCGACGCCACCGACTTGCTCGACCAGTTTGATCTCGTCGTCCTAGGCGATGTGGACCCAACCCGCCTTACGCCCGATCCACTCGATGGCCAACGCTTCTTAGCTGGATTGTCCGAGTTCGTCGAAAAAGGTGGCGGGCTGCTCATGCTCGCCGGCCCGATGCACAACCCGCGTGCTTATGTTGGTTCTCCCATTGAGGACCTCTTGCCGGTGCTGATCGGTAAGGAAGCCTTGCCGCCGCAACTGGGCTTCGCTCCCATACCGCCCGACCTGCAACGCCCTCATCCGGTGGTGCTGTTCTCCAGCGATCAGGAAGAGAACCGGCAGCTTTGGGAAACCTCGGCCAAGCTGGAGTGGTATCAGCCTGTGGAACGTTTGCGTCCTGGCGCCACCGCATGGTTGGTGAACCCAGATTATGAAAACCAATATGGCCCCCACATTTTGGCTGCAAGTATTTTTGCGCCCGAAGGCTGGGTCGGCTGGATTGGTACCGATGAAACTTGGCGCTGGCGCTTCCCGGGGGGCGAGCGATACGTCGACCGTTTCTGGCGTTCCGCTTTGCGCCACTTGGCGGCTACACGTTTGCGCGGAGATCGTGGTCGCATTCGTCTCGATCTTGACCGCAGTGAAATTGAACTCGGCGCATTCCTTCAAGTCGAAGTGCGTTTGCTCGATGACAGCTTCCAGCCAGTGGTGGATGAAGAAGGCGTACCTCTATTCTTAGAAGGTGCTGGCCGCGCGGCCGATTTACGCCCCATCGCTGACCAACCCGGCATTTACCGCGGACGCTTACGCGCTTCCACTCCGGGAGCAGCACGCGTTTACCTCACCGCCGATGGCGACCCTGACAGTGAAGCCGTTGCTAGTGCCCGCTTTCATGTCAGCCTGCCATCCCGTGAGATGGCAGACACTTCGCAAGACCGTGCTCTGCTTACGGCAATCACCGGCCGCACCGGGGGCATGTTAGTCAGCTCAGAAGAGGCCAACCTACTGCTCGAAACCTTAGATGGTCGCGAGCGCGTGACCCGCATTCTCAACAGTTCGCGCGAACCTCTTTCGCCTTGGCCATTCCTCGGACTCGCAATTCTTTGCGCCGCCGCAGAATGGATTCTCCGCAAACGCCTCAACCTGTCTTGATCTCACTGCGCATGCCTAGTCTTCTAATGCTCGCCGTTTTCGGTGCGCAGGTGGTTGCGCAAGAGGATTTACCAGAAGGGATTTCCTTACCGGAGAACCGCATTCTGGCGACTAAGATTTCCGATGCACAAGCTTATCTTGCCGATGAACGGTGGGAAGCTGCCGTGGGGCTTCTGCAAGAAGTGGCCGACGCCGATCCTTCTGCGCTCATTGCGGATCAAGATTTTCTTTACATCGGTGCGGTGCAACGTGCCCAGTCTCTACTTTCCAAACTCCCTGCTGCAGCGATTCCTATTCGCGAGAGCCTCATCGCAGCGCGCGCCGAGTTGGAATTGGAAGAGGCTATGCGCCCTCCCGATGTGCATCTTCTCGAGCTAATAGCGCAACGCTACAGCGGTTCGATGGTCGGCGATCGCGCCAATGTCTTGCTCCAAGAGCTTTGGTATGACCGCGGTTATCCACAACTCGCTCTGGCCCAAGGTGCCGCGCCACTCTCTCCCGAATGGCAAGCACAGCTCCCGCCACGGCCACCCTTCGACGCCCTGGCCCCACCGGTCTTCCAAAACCTAAGCGATCCTGCGCTGCCAAGGTTGCGCCCTATGGAACTCGACCCTGCGTGGCGTTTCTCCTTTGACGACGACGCTCCTACCGCAGATCTCGGGCATCGTATGGCCTTTGGCAACGGCCTCGGTTTTGCCACCAATGGGCGTGAGGTGGTCGCGCTAGAACTTGGTTCGGGACAACCGCGCTGGCACTTCCACGGCCCTCCCGGATGGAGTCACATTGGGAGTAATGATCGTAATGAAATCACGGATGGTTCCTCGCCGCTCACACTCTTAGCACCAGTCCTAGCCGATGGCATTGTGCTTGCCGTCATCCAAGAGCCCGTTGGCATTGGACGTTCGGATAGTTACAGCCGCATTCCAATTCGAAAAAAACTGCCGGCGCGCCGACTCTACGCTTTCGATGCTGTGAATGGCGACATCCTGTGGAAGCAGGAAGTCACCTGGATGGATCCAGAAAACCGCAACCCGATTGAGCTTGCCGCGGGTCCTCCTGCCGTTTCAGGGGGTCGGGTTTACCTTCCGGTTTACACCGCCGCCGGCACCATTGACCTTTCCTTGTTGGCCTTTGATTTACACACTGGCAAGCGTTTGTGGAAGCGCTTCTTAGTGAGCGGCACCATGGAAACCAACTTGTTCGGCAATGTCTTGTCGGAGCTCGCGGTACCACCGCCCGTGGCCGATTTGGAACGCGTCTATGTATGCACTCACTTCGGTGCCATTTGTGCCGTCGATGCCGCCACCGGCAATGCGATTTGGACTCGCACCTACACCCGCACGACCGTTCGTACTCGCCAGAACGGACAGATTGGAAGCCGCGCGCGTTACTTCCATAACAACCCACCGGCTTACGATGGCAAGCGCCTTGTGGTGGCGCCGACCGACAGCATGTTCGCAATGACCCTCGATGCGGAAGATGGTCGTCGCCTTAGCCGCTGGGTCGCTGAGGCCAACAATAATCTTTACGGCACCTTGAGCAACCTCATTGGCATGGATGAAAAGTATGCATGGTTCTCGGGCACTCATGTGGCTCGCTTGCCACTTGAGGAGAACGTCACCCAACGTCCGCAAACCAGCCCGCCGCTTTATGAGTTCGTCAGCCTGAATGCATCCAACCTGAATGCCGGCGCTTTGACGCACAAAAGCGTGTTAGCCATGAGCTCGAATGGCGTGGTGGAACTCGATCCAGATGCGCTTTCGATCCGCGCCGGTGCACTGACTTGGGAAGAGTTGGAAGGCCGCTTCATTGGCCCTGCTCAGGTCACTCACGGTTTGGTTTTATTAATGACCAGCAAGGGCATCATTGCTTTTGCAAGCCCCGGCGCCTTGCTCGATACTTTGGTGGCGCATGATCTCACGCCGGAGTTATTGCGCGAGCTCCTGCCGTTACTTGAAGCGGTGCGCTATGAAGAGGACCCCGGCCTTGGACATCGAATCGCACGCACCGCAAGTGACCTTGCCAAACGAGATTTGTTTGCTGCTCAAGCCGAAGAGCTGCACTTCCTTGCCGGACGCACTTTATTGCTAGTGGGCGAAACCAGGAAGGGCTTAAGCGAACTGGGCGATCTACTCGACAGCGCTAATAACCGCCTGCGCCTCAATGCCGCTAGCCTTATTCTCGATGCTCAGCCTGAAATCGATGTGACGGCAAAACGCTTGCAGCTGGCCTTGGACATTGTGAAGTTCGAGAACCCAGACCGAGTACTCACCCGCGGCAATCACATGGAACCGCGCAGTGCTGCTTTGCTGCGCGCCGAAGCTTTACGAGCACTCGATGGTCGCGATGCTGAAGCACAACGCGCTGCTTTAGTTTCCGTACTCCTGCTTGAAGATGCCGGTAGCTTGCAAGTCGGCAATCTCAGTTTACACGTTTGGGCTCGCGCCCTGCTCGATACTTTAATCCAAGATCCAGGTATGGGTGCTGCGCATCAAAAAGCGGCTCTTTCCAGGCTGGAAGTCGCGCCGCCGAATTTGGCCTTCCTGCGCGCCTATGCCAACACCAAGGCCGCGCAAGATTGGATGCAAATCCAACTGCAAGATACTCAGCTAGATCAAGTTGATCGTATGGAGTTGATGGCATGGAGCTATCGCTTTGGAGCAAAGGACCGCAGTTGGCCTTCCATTCCGGCAATGCTGCAGCACCAAGAGGCCTTGCCGCCACTGCCCACAAACCTGACTCCTTTAGTGAGCGTGAAGCTCGACGGCGCCCTTCCCTTGCACAGCATTTCGGTCGATGGCGCGGCTTACGTCTTCCTGCAAGACGACAACCAATGCCAAATTCTGCGCCTCGCCGCTGAAGGTTCGCGTTTGCTGCACACCGTGGATTTCCTTCCAGGCTCGAGCAGCTTGCCCAATTTGGAGAAGTATCGCTTTGGCACCAAGACCGGGATTGCCGTGCTGTACAAGGACCGCTGGATTCACATTGACTATCGCGGCCTTCGCCAAGAGCGTTTGCTGAATATGCCACTTATCAGCACCTCCACGCCGAGCCAGATTGGAAGCTTTGTGGCCGTACTGCTGAGTGCTCCCGGACGTCAGGCTGTGGTCAGTGTGCTTGATTTGGAAACGGGTGTGCCTTATTTGCAGCAAGCGCTGAGTGCTACGGCGGACCGTTACCTTCACATCGTTACCAACCAGGACTATCTGCATGTTTTGCAAGATCGCTCCTCCACCGTGTACCGCGTGAACTTGCTACGTGAAGAAGAAGTGGTCACGTTTGAACTTCCGTTTGCGCCGCGCTGGGATGAGCTGCAAGCGGTGGCTTCCTTTGGCGATGGCATTGCGATTCCCACCACACGCACTTCACCCCAGGGCGCCATTCTGATTGAGAGTCCGAATCGCCCTTCACGCAGCATTTCACTGCAAGGTTTGGACTTCAGCACCTTCCGCGTCAAGGAAGGCATTGGTTGGTGGACTCGCCCGCAACGTGGATTAGGTGCAGACCTTGGCCCACTAACCTTGAACTGGTTACGTCCCAGTGACCGTCGGACTTGGACCCATCGTTTCCTCGATCCTGCGGTACGCGTTCCGCAGTTCCTCACGCGCTTGCGCCACCCCGATGTCCTGGATGGCACGGAGTTCCTGGCTCTGCAGCCTGCAGCCCGTGATCAAGCAGAAGTGCAATGCCTAGAAATGGGTGAACTAGAGACTAAATGGACTAGTTTACTTACCGAAATTCCATTTTCACACTTAGTCGAACCTACGCCGCGGCCACAACGCGGCGACGACGGTTGGGTCCTCCTTCTCCGCGAAGGTGGCTCCCGCCGTGCCGCAACCAGCCTGAGCTTACTCTTGTTCAATGAGCAAGGATTGCTGCAGGATTCTTATACCACGCCAAGCACCGCCAGATCCCTGAGTTCACAATACATCACGTTGATGCCGGGTATGGTGTTATTACGCAACGGCGACCTCATCACTTTGCTTGGAAACCAATGATCCTTAGCGCACTCCTCCTACTCCTCCAAACCGCTAACCCAATCAGCGGTCTCTCCACCTCCGGCCTGGAAGCCGCCGAGCGTGGCCTGCAGTACTTGGCCGAGCAACAAAACGTCGATGGCTCCTGGAACGCCGACGTCGGCTATAAGTTAGAGGAAGGTTATCGGGTATGGAATCGCGATGCCGCGCACGTGGGCGTTACCGCATTAGCGGGCATGGCGTTCTTAGCCGGTGGGCACGTGCCTGGACGTGGCAAGTACGGCGGCGTGGTGGATAAGACGGTGGATTACTTGCTGAAGCAGGTGCATCAAGATGGTTACATCACCGCGCATGAAACCCGCATGTACTCCCATGCCTTCTCCACTCTGTTTTTAGCCGAGGTTTATGGCATGACGCAACGCGAGGATTTGCGCCCAGCTTTGCAAAAGGCCATTGACCTAATTGTGGCCAGCCAGAATGAACAAGGCGGATGGCGTTATCAGCCTCACGTGGCCGATGCCGACATGTCGGTTGCTGCCTGTCAGGTTTTAGCTTTGCGCGCTGCACGGAATATCGGTATTCAAGTTCCGGTCTCCACCATTAACGATGCAGTGAGTTATGTACGTAAAAGTGCAGTGCGGGAAGACGATCCGGACTGGAGCATTCACATGCAGGCGCGTCCTGGGGACTTCCGCTATCAGCCCGACTTGCAATCGCGTGCGACCTTCGCTCTCACCGCTGCTGGAATTACGATTCTGCACGGCGCCGGGGTTTACGCAGATGCTGACATTGAAAAGGGCATCAAGCGCATGGAAGCCCAACTGGGGGACTTCACCAAACGTTTCGGCAAACACGTCGAGGGCCATTACTACTTTTACTATGGCCACTACTATGCCGTGCAAGCCTTCCACATTGTGGGTGGCGAGAGTTATCGCAACTACTTACGCGTGGTGTCGGCGGAACTCCTAAGCATGCAACGTAAAGATGGCTCGTGGCCGAACCGCACTGGCCCCGGCACCAATTACGGCACCGCAACCGCTTGCCTTATCTTGCAAATTCCGAAGGAGTACCTCCCGATCTTCACTCGATGAGTCGCGCTTCCCTTCCCGCAGCGCTGCGCCAACTCTTACGTGCGCTCGAACAACGTCTCTTCGTAGTCCTTTTGGTCTACGGTGTAGGACGTTCGGTGCTGAACTTTGCCGGAGCCTTGCTTGCACTGTACCTGCTGGACCGTTTGCTCGATCCACCCACGGCAGTCCGCATCATCTTGGAAATCTGCGCATTGGGTGTCTTAACTTGGCAGATTGGCAAAGACCTTTGGCAACCCTTACGCCACCGTCCGGCCAACCGCGACCTTGCTGCAATCTGGGAACGCAAAGCCCCTGCCTTCAAAGACCGGCTCTCTACGGCCGTCGAACTGGCCGATGACCCGCGCGAATCTTCGCTCGAAATGCTGGAAGAAGTCACGCTAGAAGCGGTGGCTTTGAGTGAAGGTTTAGATGCTAGAACCGTCGTCCCTACCGGACGTGCACGGCGCAGTTTCTTAATGGGAGCAGGTGCCATCGCCGTGCTTCTACTTGGTGTTTGGGGTTATCCGGGAGAAGCGATGATTTTCATGCAACGCGCCTTAGGCCAATCCACAGCTTGGCCCTCCGACACCCATCTGGTTCTCATGCCGGCCTACTTGGAAGGCTTGGCCGAACCGGTGGAGTTTGAGATTCACGGTCATGAGGAGTACACCCTTTCAGTCGCGCGCGGCTCTGTGGTTTCACTTCGAGTCCGTGCCGAAGGCGTGATCCCCGACCGCCTAGAGGCCATAAGCAATGGTCAATCACGTCCGATGCATGATTTAGGTGGTGGCAATTTTGTATTGCGCCTTCCACCTATACGCACCGATACCGACTTTCACTTCCGCGGCGGCGATGACACCGATGGCCTTCCTCGGCTTGCAATTCGCGCAGGCGATGCTCCTGGAATCAGCGATTGGTTGGTGCGGACTTCCCCCCCAAGCTACACCCAACTCGTTGGTGAAGAAGGCCCGTTCCATGAACTACGTTTGCTGCGCGGTTCTTCGGTTCAGGTGCAACTGCGTCCCGATCGCCAAACTTCCGAGGTGCGTTACAAGCTACTGGATGGCACCAATGAAGTCCTATCTCCCGACGAAGACGGCATGTACTCATTGGAGTTCCAAGTTTCCGGTTCTGGGGAAATGTCCTTTGCGCTCTCCGGCATCGATGGCTTCCGTCAAGAGCGTGCCGCAGTTCTGAAATGGACCGCCACTCCCGACCGCCGTCCGGAACCGCGCTTTTTGTTCCCGCATGAACGGTGGCTGAGTGTTCCTGGTGGCAAAGTCCCACTCGCAATTGCAGTGCACGATGACTTCGGCCTAGGCAATGTCAAACTCCTTGGACGCCATGAGCAAGAAATCGCGCTGCCATACACTTTGGGCACGCGTGACATTCGCAAGGTCCTTCGCTTAGAAACCGCTGAGAACTTCTCGGTGGAGTCTTATGAAGACAATCGTTACCGATTCCAACTCCAGGCGATGGATCAAGCGCAGCCCGAAGGCAATGTGGCGGAATCCAACTCACCTTGGATTGAGATTGTTCCTGCAAGCGTAGAAGAACAACGTCTTGGCGAACGCATTGTGCGCTTGCGCGAACGTATTGAAGGCATGCGCGATCGCGCCGCAGCCTTCGCCGAACCAGACGCCAATCCGTCGTCACGGAATATTCGACGCTTGCTCAAGGAACTCGATTCTGGGCTGGGCAGCGCCGAGTATTACCTTCTGGAACGCGTCTATTCTGGCCTCGATCGTCAGACTGCCACGCTCTGGCCAACCGCCGAGGCTCAGCTAGTCCAGGGTATGCCCAAGCCAGGCGTGCTCACCGAAGCCCTGCTCTCGGCAGACCTGCCAGCACCGCTGGACCGCTCCGCCATGCTGCTCGATTTAAGTCGCGCCCTGCTCCAGGCTCGCACTGGGCCAGGTGCTCTTTTGCTCGAAGCCGCTAACGAAAACCGCCCGACCCAAGCTGCCGCCAGCGAATTAAGGGAGCAGCTCGATGGGATTCTCGAAATCCTACTCGCCTGGGAGGACTTTAACAGTGCCGTGAACTTGTTACGCTCCCTTTTGGAGCGCCAACGCGGACTTTATCTACGTACCCAAGAAGCTTCTGAACGATAGGGTTAGAAGAAGACATGCTTTCACTCGTCCTTGCCTCCATGCTCCACTTTGCGCCCATGCCTATGGCGCAGGACCCTGTCGAATTCGGGCGCTTAGCCACCGAGCAGCGCCAGGTGGCAGAACAGGTGCGTCGTCTTGGACAGCTCTTGGAAATGCTTGAGAAGCGTGACCTCGAAGAAGGGCGTACCGATCGCGCAGAGCTTTTGCTGCGTGCCCGTGAAAAGCTGAAGGGCGCCGAGGAAACCGGTACCTTGGCCGCCGCAATTGATGGCGTCGCACGAGAGCTGACTTCCCTGCATTCCGGGAACGCCTTAGAAGGTCAAGCGGAATTGATTCAGACATTGCAGGACCTTTTGGATCACCTGGTTGAAAGTGAACGTCGTGAGCGCGAAATGGCTTTAGAGAAAGCGATGCTTATGCGCGCGGAAGCCTTGCAGGAGTTTTCTCAACGCCAAGAAAACTTGATGCAACAAACGCAGAAGTTGCAAGATCAGCAAGAAGCAAAAGAACAGAAAGACATGGCGTCGACGGACCCAGCGAATCCGAACGGTGAAACTGAAAAACCGAATGGGGAAACCCCTCCTGCGCAGGAAGAGCTCGATGCAAAGCGAGAAGAATTAGCGGAGTTACAGAATCGTTTGGCTGAGGAATTAGAGAAATTCAACCGCGAGCAGGAAGAGCAAACCGGTCGTCGTTCTCTGCCATCAAAGAAGGCCGAAGATGCCAGCGAAGAAGCGGCCCAGAAAATGCGGCCGCAATCCGCAGAAACCAAGCCGCAAGATCAGGCGGAGCAACTCGATAAGGCCATCGCTAAGCAAAAGGAAGCGCTTGAAGAACTGAAAAAAGCGCAAAAGCAAATCGAGGACCAACAGGAGCGCTCCGATGAGGAGAAACGTCGCGAAGCCTTGTTGGATGTCATGCGTGAAGCCCAAGTGATTTTGGACCGCCACATGCAAATGGAGACAGAACTAGCAGACATCGTGGTCAACCTCGATGACGAAGGCGTGCCACGTAGCACCCGCACTCACCTCCGTCAGATCAGCTTAGCTCAAAACGAGTTGTCGATTGCAGCAGAAGATTTGCTGCTCACCATCGATCAAGCTGGCGCGGACAGTTTCCCGCTTTACATTCAAGGTTTGAGCCAGGATCACGGGGTGCTGTCCAAAGAAATTGGCCCACCCCGGTATCGCCTAAATCGACAGGCCATGCCGTTGGCTGCTGCGTTGACCAAAGATTGGCAGCAGCTCATTGAAGTGATTCGGATTGAACAAGAGCGTATTCGTAAACGCCTGGAAGAGCCTCCTTCCGAGGAAGGGCAAGCGCAAGAGGCGGAAGATCAGGAAGAGAAGGAGCTCCCGCTAGTGAACTTTGCCATGGAACTGCATTTGCTCAAACGCATGCAGGAATCCTTGGCGGAACGGTTGGCCCTCATGGAAGACCGCCAGATAGCATTCGCCGATGCCGGTATTCCATTCGGTCCGGAAGATGCTTTGGAATTAGAAATGTTGCTGAACCGACAGAGCGAGTTGTACTTGCAGTTTGAATCCATGGTCGAGCGCCTGCAGCAGGCGAAAGATGAAACGGCATCGGAGGACCTATAAATGTTTTTAGCCTTAGCCCTACTAGCTCTCCAAGAGCCTGCGCCTCTTCCGGATTCGAATCCTCAAGGTGAAACCGTGACCATGCAAGAAGTGCAGGCCAAGCTTGCCGAGGTCACCAATAAATTTGCGGATGCCGATGCCAGGTTGCGCGAAGCCGTACGTCAGTTCGATGACCTTTCGCTCGCAGAAACCGTCTCATCAGAAGCGCAACCTCTTTTATTGCAAGAAGCCGCGAAAGCGTCCCGTGATTTGGTTGCCGAAATGAATGCCTTGCTAGAACTCTTGCCCGCGCCGCCTCCAGGCCAAGGCCAAGGTCAAGGCCACTCGGAATCACCCGGAGAAGGTCAAGGGGAAGGTCAAAAGGATTCATCGGAAGACTCCGAGAATAAGGATTTCGATGGCAATAAGCCCTCTCAGGGTTCACCAAAGCCTTCGCAACAGGAAGGGAATCAGGGTCAGTCTAGTTTGTTGGATCAACCCTTAAGTGACTTCCTTCGCAATCCTCGGGATGGCCAATGGGGCAAGCTGCCACCGCGGCTGCAACAGGCCATCGACAACGCTTCTGCTGAGAACGTTCCGTTACGTTACCGCCGCTGGCTGGTGGAATACCATCGCCAGGATCAGGCAGAGAGCGACAACCAGTAAGACTTAAGCCACGCTGCCGCTTTGATAGCGGCGGATGCTGCACTCGGTGTAGCCGAAGGAGTGCGCGAGTTTCTGCAGTTGCATGGCTTCCGTTTGTGCACGCAGAAAGTCCTCGGCGCCAAACTCCAGTGCCATTTCCCCTTGAGCTAAATGGCGGGCACGCAAGATCTGATAACCGTTCGTGCGTAGCTTTTGCTCCACAGATTCAATGCGCTCCAAAGTCTCCAGGTCGACCGCAACGCCCACCGCCACGCGCGATGCCAAACATGGAGCGGCAGGTTTCTCCGCAACACTTAGGCCTCGGTGCGCGGCATAGGCACGCACATGGGCCTTACACCAACCAGCATCGCGTAATGGCGCTAGAACACCGCGCTGTGCAGCACTCTCTGCCCCCGGCCGATGTTCCCCCACGTCATCGGCATTCTCACCATAGGCCAAAGCCCAGCCACGTTTTTGAGCGGCCGGTTGCGCATAGGTAAACAGCTGTTCCTTGCACCAGAAACAACGATCACCGGAGTTCGCTCGATAACGAGCATCGTCGATTTCGTGAGTGGAAAGGATTTCCAACTCGGCACCCAGATCCAAGGCAACCTGCTTGGCTTCTTGCAGCTCTAAACGCGCAAGTGAGGGGCTGTCAGCGATCACTGCCAAAACTTTTTCCTTACCCAGAGTGTCGATGGCTGCTGCCAACAACGCTGAGGAATCGACTCCACCCGAAAAGGCAACCACCAGCCCTGACAAATCGCGGAGCTGTGCCTGCAAAGCGGGAAGATCGAAAGTTGCGCTCATGCGTCGAGATAACTTTCCGCAGTTTCTACGTAATGCGGCACCGAATGCGCCATGAATGCAATTTCCTTTTCAGTGATTTTGCGGACCACCCGCGCGGGCACACCAGCTACCAAAGTGCGCGGTGGAACTTCATAATTCTCCTTCACCAAAGCGCCGGCTGCAACCACCGCGCCCTCGCCAATTTTGGAACCGCCGAGAACGATTGCGCCCATACCAATCAGCACGCCATCGCAAATTTCCACGCCATGCAGAATCGCTCCGTGGCCAATCGTGCAGTTCTTGCCGATGACCTGGGCACATCCGGTATCGCAGTGAATCAAGGCGCCATCTTGCACGTTGGTATTCGCGCCAATGGTGATGGGAGCATCGTCGCCTCGGACCACGCATCCGAACCAAATGTTGGCGTTCTCACCGAGGGTGACGTTTCCAGTCACGATGGCACCTTGGGCAACCATGCCGCCGCCTGGAACGCGTTTCATCAAGCCCTTGCGTGGCATGGGAAAGGTGGTTTCGGACTCATTCATTTGCAGGATTATGCCAGAGTGGAGGCCCCGTTTTCTGGCCAAATGAGCCGAAGGTGCCAACGGAACCTGCAACCGATGGCATGGTGCAAGGGTATCTGCCACAAACCATGAAGGTAGAAATCCTTTTGAACAGGTGGCCATCCAGGGAAGGATTTAATCCTTCCCTAAATTAAAGCAATCGCAAAAAAGAAACTATTATGCGCAATATGAGCCATCATGCATAAGCGCAGGTCAGCGCCGCGCCAGTCGAGCCAGGCGAGTAGGCAACCGAGGTAGAACATAGGTATCCACATGTCGGGGCGATGCGCCAAGGCAAAAAGCAGACTCGATACAGCGAGGGCGCGCACCGAGGAAAGGCGAAACTTCGGCCCAACAAGCCCGCGAAACAGATATCCACGAAACAAGGCCTCCTCCAGAATCGGGAGTAAAATGCACAGGAACAAGGCACTCAGCGCGAGCTCTGAAGCCGATAGATGCGCAAGACCAAGCAGTGGATCTGGTTGCGGCGTCCATGGAATCCAGTTATTAAATAAGAAGTTATTAAGCAGGACCACCGCAAGAAAACCGGGCATTGCGACTAGCCAAACGCGGACCGCCCAGGTTAGGCGGCGCCCCACTTGCCCTTTGCGGAACCAGCCAGGGGATTCCCCGAAAATACGGAACAAGAGAATCGGCGCGGCCAGCACCATGGCGGTGAGGCTTAGGCGGAGTGGGGCGACATCGGTCGTGGTGCTTGGGAACAGCCACGAAATGCCTCCATTCACCAAATAGATATCAACGGCACCCAAAACGGCTAACCACGGCGCCAAGGCATAGGCAGTCGGGTTCGCTTCACCTCGCCGCCCGAGGCGCGCAAGCGAAACACCCGAAACCACGCCCAGTAAGCCTCCAAAAATCAGCAGGCCGCAAAACGCAAGTAACTCAGCGAACAACTAGCTGCCTGCCCTGACCGGGTTGTCACTCGTGATGACACCATGAATGGGTGAACTCGCAGAGGCGTAAAGGCGCTTGGCCATACGTCCGGCGAGGAAGGAATCGCGCCCAGCTCTACACGCTAAGTTCACGGCACGAGCCATGCGCAAAGGATCGTCGGCAGCAGCCACGGCGGTGTTCATTAAAACCCCTGCCGCGCCATGCTCCATGGCAATCGAGACGTCGGATGCTTGGCCGACGCCAGCATCTACAATAATCGGAACTGTGGCCTGTTCGATGATTAGATGCAGATTGACAGGGTTTAAGATTCCTTGACCACTGCCAATCGGAGAGCCAGCCGGCATGACTGCAGTGGCTCCAGCTTCTTGCAAACGGCGCGCTTGCATAACATCGTCTGAGGTATAAACCAAAACCGTGAAGCCTTCTTTGACTAAGGTTTCGGTGGCAAACAAAGTGTCCACCGGGTCTGGCAAAAGAGTTTTTTTATCGCCCAAGACTTCCAACTTAATCAAGTCGGTGCCTAACATTTCACGCGCCAGACGTGCCGTGCGCAAAGCACTTTCAGCATCGAAGCAACCAGCCGTGTTGGGCAGAATGGTGTAACGATCCATGTCGAGGAAATCTAAGAAGCGCTCACCTGCGGCCTCATTTTCTGGAATCCGGCGTACTGCCACAGTCACGCATTCGGTGCCTGAAATATCGAGGGCGTCGCGCATTTGCGGATAAGTGGCGTATTTGCCAGTGCCGAGAAAAAGGCGGGACTCAAAACGATAGTCGCCGAGGACTAGGGTTTCGTCTTTAGGGATGGATGCGCTCATGGGTGCTTGGTTTGGGTTGGCACGAAAGGTTATCCCCCTCCAACTAATCTCACAATTTCGACCTCATCTCCTGGCTGAAGCACACAGACGGCGTATTCCGCGCGGCGCACTACTTCCCGGTTCCACTCTATAGCCACGCCAGGGCCAGTAGCCTTTAGCTCTTCCAGCAGCAGCTGCAGGCTCCAATTGGCCTTCCAAGGCTGAAAAGCGCCATTTATGCGCACCTCGGGATTGGCTTTGTGGTCAGGGTCGGTCACCACCCCATTCTAGGACCCGGAAATCCGAGTTCCTAGCGTGTCAGCACTCACTTTTCGCTGTCCTTTCCATATCCAGATGCCCGCCCAGGTGTTAAGATGCGCGGCTCAATAGAGGCTTTCACCTCTCTTGTGATTTGACCCGGGATTTTTCACGGGTCCACCCGCGAAATCGCTCGGGTGTGGGGTTAGCCCCACACCCGTTTTTTTCGGGCTAACCCAACCTTCAAGCTTCAAAAAATAGTCTCATGATGCGTAAAGACGACGTCCTTAGGATGATTGACGCGATTCACCGCGAGCGTGGTGTTGATCGCGAGATCTTATTCTGTGCCCTTGAAGAGGCTCTGAGCATGGCTGTCCGCAAAAAGGTTGGTGTAGAAGTGGGCTTCGAAGTCAAGATTGATCGCTCCGAGGGCTCGATCACTCTTATGGCTCCAGATGGCTCCATGAGCTTGCCTTCTGCAGAAGAGCTTGGACGCATTGCTGCGCAAACTACCAAGCAGGTCTTCATGCAGAAGATTCGCGAGGCAGAGCGGGATCGTGTGTTCTCCGAATTTGAGGACATCGTCGGCACGGTCGTTTCGGCCCAAGTCCACAAATTGGAAGGCCCGAACGTCATCGTGATCATTACTGGTCGGACCGAGGCTTTACTGCCCCGCTCCGAGCGTATTCACGCAGAACGCTTGCACATCGGAGACCGCATTCGCGTCTTGGTCAAAGAGGTACGCAAGGAGGGCTCCCGCGTGGTCATCATTGTTTCGCGCAAGGATCCTTTGTTTGTGCAGAAACTCTTCGAAGTTGAGATTCCTGAGATCGCTGAGGGCATCATCCGCGTGATGAAAGTCGCTCGTGACCCAGGTTATCGCTCGAAAGTGGCGGTTTACTCCACTGACGAGCGCGTCGACCCTATCGGTGCATGCCTTGGTGTGCGCGGAACTCGTATTCGCAACATCAATGATGAGTTGCGCATGGAGAAGATCGACATTATCGCATGGAGTGATTCCCTTGAGGAGTTGGTGCAAAATGCACTGAAGCCTGCAAAGGACATACCTATCGAGCACATCTTCCCAGATGAAGACAACCACTCTGTGTTTGTCCTCGTCAGTGAAGAACAAAAGCCTCTTGCCATTGGCATGGGAGGCAGAAACGTACGTCTCGCCGCACAACTCGTCGGTTGGGACATTGAACTAAAGACACCAGCCGAATACGAAGCTGAGATTCTCGCCGAAGGTGGTGAATCTGAGCTCGAAGGCGATACTGTCGCACCAGAGGGAACGGCGCCCGAGCCGACAGACTCCCCCGCCGAGGAACCGGCCAGCGACGAAGAGGAAGAATAAGGTTTGAGTAAAGTTAAGGTTTTCAAGCTCGCGAAACGATTCGGCTATAAATCAGCCGAGTTTGTGGACATCATGGGGAACATTGGGTTCCCAGTTACCTCCTATCAGGCTTCGGTCGAGGAGTGGGATGTCCCAATCATTGAAGAGCGTCTGCGTAGAGGCGGTTTGCTCAAAGATGGTGAGGGCGATGCCGCAGATGGCGGCACTGGTTCGAATGAAGCTGTCGGCGCCACTTCTTGGGATGCATTGGTAAAGTCTGCACAGGCTGTTCCTATTGTTGAGAAAGAGGAAGTCGTGGAAGCGGAACCCGAAGCTCCCGTGGCGGAAAAAGCCCCGGCTGAAGTGGAAGAGCCTGTTGCTGAAGAGCCAGAAGTCATCGTGGCGGAAGAAGCCCCTGCAGAGAAGAAAGCTTCCGCATCAGCTCCTGAGCCAGCACCAACTCCTGCCCTAACGCCGACCCCTGCTCCAAAGGCCAGGCAGCCTTTCGAAAAAAGGCCTAAGGGTGCCAAGATTGTTGCACCTGCGCGCGGCAAAGAAACTAAACCTGTTAAGGCCGAGCCGGTTGCTCCAGTACCTACGCCTGCTCCAAGGCCAAACCCTGCGGCAGCTAAAGCGAAGGCTCCGGCTCCAGTAAAGCGGGAAGAAGCTGGCGGAAAACGAGTTGCTAAAGCGAAAGCACCCGAGTCTCCTCCGACTCCAAAGCCAAAACGAGCTGCAACCCGCGTGGGTCGCATCGACTTGGCTGCGTTGGGCTTGATCAAAGCACAACAAACCGAGCGTAAGCGCGGTTCCACCTTTACCGACCTACGGGATAAGCAAAGCGCACAGATTCGCGATATGCGTCAGAAGCAGCGCGAGCGTCAACGCGATCGTCGCCAGGGCAAACTGCGTCCGAAGCATGTGTCCACGATCGACCGCAAGGGTGACATCCTCCTGCAGCTTCCGGTAACCGTGAAGTCGTTCTCCGCTGATACGGGTATCGCAGTGAATCACGTGATTCGCAAGCTGATGCGCATGGGCCTGATGACCAACATCAACACCCTGCTTGACGGAGAAACCATTGAGGTGCTCGCCGACGATTTCGAAATCGGCGTAGAGCTCAAGGCGGAACTCGACATTGAGCGCGAGTTGATGGAGCAGATCATGGCTTCGCGCAAAGCGGTAGACGAAGCTTCTACTGCGGATCGCGCGCCAGTCATTGCCTTCATGGGTCACGTTGACCACGGCAAGACTTCCTTGATCGATGCCATCCGTACCACCCGGGTTGCCAACAAGGAAGCTGGTGGCATAACTCAGCACGTAGGCGCTTATGTTGCCGAGCTGAAGAACGGTCAGAAGGTCACCATCCTGGATACTCCAGGTCACGCAGCGTTTACCGCTATGCGTAGACGTGGTGCCCAGTCGACCGACATTGCAGTGCTCGTAGTTGCGGCGGACGATGGCGTCATGCCGCAAACCGAAGAGGCTGCGGCTCACGCAAGAGCTGCCGGCGTGCCAATCATTGTTGCCATCAACAAGATTGATTCGCCAAACGCGAACCCCGACCAAGTGCGGGCACAACTTGCAGGCATTGGCATTCAATCTGAGGATTGGGGTGGCGAAGTTGGCATGGTCGAAGTTTCTGCATTGAAGAAGCTGGGCATCGAAGAACTGCTTGAACGCGTACTTCTGGAAGCAGAAATACTCGGTCTGAAAGCCCATGCGAAGGGCGATGCCATGGGTATCGTGCTCGAGTCCAAGCTTGAAAAAGGTAAGGGCAAGGTCGCATCGGTGTTGGTGCAAGACGGCACCCTCAAAGTCAAAGACGTGGTGCTTTCCGGCCACACCTTCGGCAAGATCCGCCTGATGTTCGACCACAACGGCAAGCCACTCAAGGAAGCTGGCCCATCGACTCCGGTCGATTTGCTGGGACTGGATGAGTTCCCAGCCGTCGGTGAAACTTTCTACGTGATTGGTGACATTAAATCTGCGAAAGCCGTGGCTGAGAAGCGCGCCTTGCACAAGAAGGAAATCGAAATGTCGAAAGGCGCGGGCGTCACGCTCAGCAACCTGTTCGAGAAAATCGACGAATCCAATGCACAGCGCTTGCGGATTGTTCTTAAGGCCGACGTTCAGGGCAGCCTAGAGGTGCTCAAAGAATCGCTCGCCGAACTCTCCACCAGTGAAGTCATTATCGACGTCATCCACTCCGGTGTAGGTGGAGTCACCGAAACCGACGTCACCCTCGCCGAAACTGCAGAGGCCATCATCCTTGGCTTCAACGTAGTTCCGGAAGGTAAGGCACGTAAGGAAGCTGAGCGCGTAAGGGTTGAAATCCGCCGTTACGACATCATCTACGAACTGCTCGAGGATATCGAGAAGGCTGTAGTTGGCATGCTGGCACCTGAGACGGTTGAGAATGTCATTGGTTACGCCGATGTGCTCGATGTCTTCCGCAGCTCGCGCTGGGGTTCGATTGCCGGTTGTCGCGTCATTAGCGGTGTGATCAAGCGCGCAAGTAACGCACGCCTCATCCGCGGTGGCAAGATCATCTACCAAGCTCCAATGGCCTCGCTGCGCCACTTCAAGGACGATGTCCGTGAGGTTGCAGCAGGTAACGACTGTGGTATCAAGATCGAGAACTACGATGACATCAAGGCTGGCGATGTGATTGAGTCGATTGAGGTCGTCGAAATCGAACGCACGCTGGAAGATGTTCGGGCTGCGGCAGAAGCGGAAGCCAAAGAAGAGGCCAACGTCTAAGGTTCAGCATGGCCAGTGAGCGGCGTCAGAAGCAGATTGCGAAACGCATTCAGCAGAAAATCTCGGAGATGATCATCCACGAGATTCGCGACCCGCGCATTGGCTTTGTAACCATTACCGGAGTCACCATCACCAGCGACCTCACGGTTGCCAAGGTGCGGTGGTCGGTGTTGGACATCAAGGAGAGGAGCCGCGTGGAACATATGTTCAAAAGCGCGAACGGATTCTTACGTCGCCAGGTAGCGCGCGAAATCAACATTCGCTCTGCACCAAACTTGCAGTTCGAATACGACAAAGGTTTGGCTGCTGCAGCGCGGATTGAAGAAGTCTTGCGCAGTGTTCTTCCACCAGAAGACCGGACTCCTGCCGTCGCCCCCGCCGATCCTGAGCGGGACAATGACTGAGGAAGCGCCGCGCAGGTTGCGTCGGGCTGAGGCGGTATTGCGCCAACGCTGCGGACGTTTCCTTTTAGTTTTAGAGCGCTGCACCGACATTTTTAACCATGCCGCGGTATTGCGTACCGCAGAAGCCTTCGGCTTGGTACATGTTTGGTTAGTCGATCACGACCCAGAAACCGCGGAGCAGTTTCATAAGTCGGTGACCAAAGGTGCCGATGGCTGGCTTAAGGTCCGCAGCTTCCCGGATTCAGAAACCTGCCGCGACACCCTGCTTGCGGAAGGTTGGACTATTTACGCAACCGATTTAGGTGGAGATGCGATTCCGGCCACCCGTGAAGAGTTGCACAACCTGCCCGAACGCCTTGCCGTGGTCATCGGCCGCGAATCTGATGGCGTGAGCAAGATCATGCTTGAGGCCTCGGAAAAGCGCATCTTCCTCCCTATGTTCGGCTTTACCGAGTCCTTTAACCTCTCGGTCGCCACTGGCCTCATCCTGCAGCGTTTGTTCGATGTCTGCCCCGAAGCGCATGGCTCGCTTTCCGAGCAAGATCGACACGAGTTACGCAAAGATTGGTATCAGCGTTTAGGTGGCGGCAAGGATCCGGATCGCTTCCTGCATTGGATCGAGAACCCGCCAGAGCCTTGGGAAACCCTGCGCCCCGATCCGCATGCGCGCCGTCCGCGTATGCCAAAGAAGTTGGCGAAACGTTTGGGCATTGACCTGAATGCGCCCAAGGAATAAGCCAGCCGGCCTCGGACCTTGGCGAAGAGGTCAATCGTTACCCCCCATCAATCAGACAACCGGAGCCATGCTGCCGATGCCTTAAGACTTTTGCGCCTTAACCGCGAAACCACTTCACGCCATCGGGCGTATCTTCCAGGGTAATGCCGGCCGCATCGAGTTCGTCGCGGATGGCATCGGCGCGTGCAAAATCCTTAGCGGTGCGCGCTTCTCCACGTTCAACAATCAATTGGTCGATGGCATCATCGGCCAAACCATCGGTGCTTAGCTCTTCGAGGAAGCCGAAGACTGAGTTAGTCATGTGCAGAAAGGCTAAGGCTGCTGCGTTTTCAGAAGCATCGAGTTTGCCATGCTGAAAAGTATTGCGCAGATGGAAAATCGCAGCGAGCGCTTCCGATGTATTCAGGTCATCGGATAGGCCAGCGCGGAATGCGAAGTTGGCTTGTGCTACAGCAGACTCCGCATCGAGAGTCTTTAGGTCGATGCCATCGGCCGCGGCGCAATCGGTAAGCGCAAGTAAACGATTGCGGAAGTCATTGAGATTGATGCGTCCTTCCGCAGCTCCTTTCAGCGCTTCCCAAGTGAAATTGAGGGAACTACGGTAGTTGCCACGCAGCAGAAGCAAACGGAAATCCAACACCGTAAAGCCGCGTTGCTTCAAGTCATCGAGCGAATAGGCGTTGCCGAGGGATTTCCCCATCTTGCCGCCATCGACTTGGAGGAATTTGGTGTGCATCCACAGATTCACGAAGGGACTATCCAATGCGCAAACACTTTGCGCGATTTCGCATTCATGGTGCGGGAATACGTTGTCCTCACCACCGGTGTGAATGTCAAAGTGATCGCCTAGGTATTTTCGCGCCATGGCGGAGCATTCGATATGCCAACCCGGAAATCCGTCTGGGCCAAACACGGTCTCCCATTTCATGATGTGCTTGGCGTCAGACTTCCACAAGGCGAAGTCTGCCGGATGACGCTTCTCTTGATTGATTTCCAATCGCGCACCGGCTTCGAGGTTATCGATTTTGTTACCGGACAACTTTCCGTATGCGGGAAAACTGTTTACATCGAAGTAAACATTGTCGCCTACGCGATAGGCGTGCTCTTTCTCAATGAGAACTTCAATCAGCTCCACCATTTCCGGAATGTGATCCGATGCACGTGGATAGGCATGTGCCGGCTTCACGCCTAGCAATTCTAAGTCGGCAAAAAACTCTTCCGTCACCTTCGCAACCACCTGCCACGGATCCACCTTGTCCTTTTTTGCTTGGACCTCTAACTTGTCCTCGCCATCGTCCGCATCGTCCAACAAGTGGCCGACATCGGTGATGTTCATGATTTGAAGAACGTTGTAGTCCGCCAACTCCAGCACCCGCCGTAGTAAATCGGCGAACAAGAACGCGCGGTAGTTACCAATATGCGGGCGTTGATAAACCGTCGGCCCACAGTGATACATGCGCACCTGATCAGGATCGATCGGTGTGAACAGCTGCTTTTCGCGAGTAAAGGTGTTGTAGAGGCGCAGTTCCACGGGACGAATTCTAACGCAATGCACTCCGTAGTCGGGCAGCGCCTTCCGGTTCCTCGCCGGCATGCTTGCGGTAGTAGCGGAAGAAGCGGTCGATACGCGCAGCGCGTTGGCTAGCATCGAGCGGTTGCGACAAGCGTTTCGCTCCCGCCAAATCAATCAGCCAGCAGCTTTGATCTTGCTCTCGCCAAAGAAGGTTGTCAGGGTGCAGGTCAGTCGCCCATAGACCCAGTTCGAAAACTTGATCCATGAGTTGGCCTGCAGCCACGAGTGCGGCAGGTTTCTTGCGCGCGGCAAAAACAGTTTCGGCTCCAGCAACCTCCTCGGTGACCAAATGCTGACGCCACTTCTTGCCATCCTTCACCGCCAAGGCCAGTAGCACACGGGGTGTACGGACCTGTTCCGCGCGCAAACCTTCGGAAAGCTCCACTTCTAGCTGCAACCGTTCCGGACTCGGGTAGCGATCCCCTTGCAGGTTCCCCAACATGCCGCCGTGGCGGTTCACCCGCCAAACTCCAGCCGCACCATTTGTAAAAACCACACTACGTGAAGCACCGCGGCCTTTTCCGAGTACACGATCGGCGGCAAGCGCTAGTTTTTCCAAATGCGCCTCTCCTTCGAGCAGCCAATCCTCCCACGCACCACTGGCCGCCAAATCGGGGGCCACAAAGAGCCAAACACGGGGCTCTGACCAGGTCCGGGGGGTTGTCGCTGACTCCGACATGGGCGCATGGTATCTTTGCGCCGAATGACCGGCCTCCAGCTCGCCGACTTGCCGCAAAATGCACGCATCCTCGCGATTCGCATGAGTGCCTTGGGCGACATCGTGTTCGCGCTCCCGGTGCTCGATGCCCTGCACGATGCCCTGCCCAATGCAAAGGTGGATTGGCTGGTGGAAGACCATCACGCCGCAGTTCTAGAGGGACATCCGGCGGTTCATGAGGTGATTCAGATGCCGCGGAAGTCGTGGAAAGGCGGCCGTGGTGTGGCTCCCTTTTGGCATCACTTACGTGGGCTGAAGAAACGTGGGCAATATGATTTGATACTAGATTTTCAGTCGAATCTAAAGAGCGCCCTGCAGCTCCTGTTCCTGAAATCGCCGGCCAAGGTGGGCTTTGCGCCACCGGTAGCGCGGGAAGGTGCCCATCGTTTCCATAAGTTTCATGCGCAAGTACCGGCACGAGCGCAACGCACCGAGCGTGATTTACAGCTATTACGCACGCTTGGATGGACAGGAAGCCCCAACTTCGACGGACGCTGGGCGTTAGACGGCGAAACGACTGCGCAATATGCAGACCTCCATAATTACGAGCTGCTGCACACCACCACCACCGTTTACGGCCAAGACAAACTGTGGCCCATCGAGCGTTGGGCAGAACTTGCCATCGCCATGCGCGAAGTAGGCAAAACTCCATTGCTGCTGTGGACCCCCGCCGACAAAGCCAAAGTGGAAGAAGTGGCCGCCTTATCCAAAGGCGCCGCCACGCTCGCACCGGCAACTCCAAGCTTGGCGCACCTGATGGCCCTGAGCGATGGCGCCAACTGCTTAATCGGCACCGACAGTGGCCCAGTTCACTTAGCCGCCTATCGTGGCACCCAGGTCATTGCGCTTTTCGGTCCCACCGACCCCGTGATTTATCACCCGCCGGGCGAGAAGGTTCAAATCGTATATGCCGGTGAGGAAGGTGTAGCACCTCCCCCACGCGATCGCAGTAAGCGCTCCCCATGGATGGACAAGATCTCGGTCTCCATGGTGATCGATGCGCTCTCCGCTCAGTGAATGTTTATGTTGAACGGTAAACGCGCATAAACGCCCGGGCGTTGCGCATAACTGCGGAAGGTTTGTAAGCCTTTCCACAAAGACATGGCTTCTTGCGGCAGCCCCAGGTCCACCACCGGATAATCTTCCGGCGCAAGCATCGCTCCGAGCAGAAGGTCGACACCCTCGGCCTCTTCCTCCAGGAAGTCCAACTGCCATTCTTCGGTGTCGAGCAGATTGGCGCATTTTTCGATAGCTGAATCTAAGTCGCCGAGTTCATCGACTAGTCCAAGATCCAGCGCACGGGTGCCAGTCCAAACACGTCCTTGTGCAATTTCATGCACCTGGTCGCGGTCCATGCCACGGCCCTCGGCAACGCGGTCAAGGAAGCCATCGTAAATGTTGTCGACATAGCCTTGCATGACTGCCATTTGTTGATCGGATTTATGATGGTAAAACGAAAACAAATCGGTATTGGGCCCAGTCTTAAAGACTTCCACCTTCACGCCCACTTCATCCAATAGGCCTTCCATGTTGGGGAACATGCCAAACACACCAATCGAACCGGTAATCGTATTCGGTTGGGCAAAGATGGCATCGGCTTGGCAGGAAATCCAATAGCCGCCACTCGCAGCAACCGGCCCCATCGACACCACCACAGGCTTGTCGGCCTCCTTCAAAAGCTGCATTTCACGGAGAATGACTTCGCTTGCCGATGCGCTGCCACCGGGACTGTTCACGCGGAGGACCACGCCGTCAAAATACGGATCCAAGCGCACGGAACGTAGTTTAGCGGCCAAGGTATCACCGCCGATGCCATCTTCGGTGAAGCCATCTACGATTTCTCCTTCGGCATAAACCACTGCAATGACCGGTCCGCTTTGCGTATCTTCGGACTCCTCCATTTCCTTCATATAACGGAAAATACCGACTTGTGCAAAGGCTTCATCGTCTTGCCCACGGCCGGCTAACTCCTGGAGTTCTTCAAGTATTTGATCGAAGTAAGCGATTTGATCCACTAAGCCTGCTTGCTTGGCCTCCGTCGCCGACAACAAGCCTCCGCTTTGAATCAAACTCTGCAAAGTTTCTTCACTCAAGCCGCGGGCCTCTCCTACATCTTGCAGGAAAGTAGACTGAAGATCGTTGAGGATAGCCATCATCTGCTCGCGGTTGGCCTCACTGGATTCGCTTAGTAGATAAGGCTCCACTGCGGATTTGTATTTACCAACACGGGTGACTTGCATCTCAACGCCAAGCGCTTCCATGGCCGTTGCGTAATACTCCACCTCTGCGGAGAGTCCCTTCATGTCAAAAATACCCAGTGGCGGCATGACTACGGGATCGGCAACTGAAGATAGGTAGTATCCATTTTGCGTGTAGTCCGAAGCATAGGCATAAATCGGCTTATCGGCTTCGCGGAATTCCATCAGCGCACTCTGCAATTCCTTACGTGCAGTCATGCCGTGGTACTGCCCCTCATTTAGCAACAAGATGGCCTGGATGCGCTTATCCGTGGCAGCAGCACGGATGGCCGCGATGACTTTACGTAAGGCCATACTGGCCTGTTCCGTTTCGGTCATTAAACCCGCTAAAGAAGGAAGCGATCCGGCTTCCGAGGTCAGCAAGGTTTCATCAAGAACCAACACACAGCTCGATGGGATTCCAAGTTCGGGTTCCGCCACCCAATAGCTGGAAAAAATGGTGACCAGGATGCCGATCGCCAGCATCAATCCGATCACGCTGGCCAGGGTCATTTTGAGGAAGTTGTTCATTTTGTGTGGAGCAAAAAGGCTCCGTCGCGAACCACCATACGGATACGTAAGGGCAGTTGTAGGTTGAGTTTTTCAAGATCGAAGGTGCGCTCGAAATCTAGCATTTCGACGTGCAGGAGGGTTCCATCCATACGCAAGGTCGCGTTGCGGGCAACGCCAAGTTGATCTCGTTCATTGGGCAAAGCGAAGGCTTCATATCCTGCGGTTTCGCCCTCTTCGACATAGGCTGCAAAACCGCCGCCAAGGCCGTAGCGGAGCCTTATGCGGGTCTCGCTAACACCAGAACCGAACAATACCAAGCCAGCCTCCGACTTACCAGGGCTACGCCCAATCTGCATATGAAGCTGCAACGGCTGACGGCCATCCCAAAGTTTGGGTAAATCTAAATCTACGTGCTGTCCAGGGCGAGTAGCGAGGAGATAGCGCCCGGCTGCGACATCCCAATCGGCGTGGCGTCCGCGTAGACCGGTAAACTGGAGTTCCGCATGGGAAGCCCATTGATCCCGCTGCAAATTTGGCCATGGGGAAGGTCCTGCATCGGTCGCAAGAGCCATGGCGACCAAGCCAGCGGAATAGGTGTACTGGGCTTCAACCGGTGCATCCTTTGCAGTGCTCCACCAAAGATGCATATTCCCCCAATATGGCCATGCTTGCGATAACTCCGTAAGTGCGCCAGATTCCCCAGCATTGGAAGGACACCATAGTTCGGCAAACCCTTCCTGAAACCAGCCTGGGGCCGCACGCAATCCTGGCCGATCGAGACTTAGAAGGTGCGCACATTCATGACGAAAACCATGCATCCAGGTTTTCATGGGCAGGGACAAGTCGGCGAGCAGGGCATCGTTACGCGGCAGGGGCACCACGGCTAAACCCAAGCCTGGAAAAGTGCGCGGCACGCTCGGATCTCCCTCTAAGCCAGCTATGCGATAAAACGCATAGGCCGCCTCCGAGTTCTCCGGAACCACCACTCGAAACTTTGGCAACTCCAAGGCGGAATCTCGAGGCCATCGTGCGGCAACCGCTGGAAAACGCTGGTTCATAGTGGCCCACTCTTGCAAAAGCGGCTTGCGCCAGGCTTCAAAGCGCGGTGGCAGATCCAACTGCAGGGGTAACACGGCGGAATTGGTGTCGTCGTCCACCCCAGTGGTTGGATGTGAGCCTGGACTTGCACAGGAACCAAGCGCAGCGACAATCATGAAAGCTGCAAGATGACTCCATCGCCTCCCCACCCCGTTGCTGGTCTTTTGCTCGATCTTGATGGCACCCTCATTGACACCGAGCACTTTCATTATGAAAGCACTCTGTCGGTGCTGGCCGAGTGGGATTTGTTCCTGACGCCTGAAGATTTCACGCCGTTCCTGGGTTTTTCCGACCTGCCCTACTGGAATGCCCTGTGCGAAAAATTCAAGATCCCTGCCGAGATCTCGTATTTGATGGCGCGCCGCACCGAGGAGTATGAACGGATTTTGCAAGCCACCAGCATAGAGCCACTGCCCGGCGTTCTCGACCTTTTGCAGCATGCCGAGGAGCACAAAATTCCTATGGCGGTGGCATCGGCCTCACCTCGAGGGCAAATCGCTGCGGGCTTGAAAGCGGCTGGACTTGCGGAACGGCTGCCGATTCGATGCTCGGGCCACGAAGATGTCCCCCACGACCGTGGTAAACCCCACCCAGATGTTTATCAAGCCGCCGCACGTGCACTCGGTGTCGAACCCGAAAAGTGCATTGCGATTGAGGACTCTGCAAATGGCATGCGCGCAGCCCAAGCGGCGGGTTGCTTCACCGTTTGCGTGCCTTGCACGAGTCATCCGACCAGCGAAACCCATTTGGCGGATTTTGTGGTCACCCGCATTGATCAAGTGCTGCAATTCCTGGCCTAAAGTAGGCGCCCGACCTCCCTTCTAAGCCCCTAAACTAAACCATGATGGATCCCATCCTCGCCGAACGCGTCCGCACCTCCCGCCTGCTTGGGGCCGACCCGAGCTTAGTCTTGCATGGTGGCGGCAATACCTCTGCGAAAGGAGAAGTGACCGATTTACTCGGGCGACGCATTGAGGTGATCTGGGTGAAGGGTTCCGGCTGGGATTTGGGCTCAATCGAAGCTCCAGGCTTACCCGCACTAGATTTGAATCGGTTGCGGGAACTGCGTGGTCTGAATTCGCTGACCGATGAAGAAATGGTCCGCGAAGTGCGCAAATGCCTTTTGAATCCGAGTGCGCCGAATCCGTCGGTGGAAACCTTGTTGCATGCATTTTTGCCACATCGGTTTATTGATCACAGTCATGCCGACGCCATCCTTGCCATTTCGAACTGCGAAGCTGGCGAAGAAACCTGCAACTCCATCTTTGGTGATCGAGTGGCCTATCTGCCATTCATCATGCCTGGGTTCCCATTGGCAAAGGCGGTGGCCGATGCGGTCGATGCCAACCCAGAAGTGGAAGGTGTACTCTTGCATCATCATGGCTTGTTCTCTTTTGGTGACAGCGGTGAAGAGTCCTTGCAGCGCCATTTTGACTTAGTGGCCTTGGCTTCCGCGCACTACCAGACCTCTCTAGACGCAAGTCGTGCGGCCTCTGCTGCACCAACTTTAAGCGCAGCGGATTTCACTGCGGAACTACGCGGACTGCTTGCCGAACTTGGTGGCACGGGCCCTTTGGTTTTGGAAACCCGCGCGCAACCGTGGATCCTTGCTGCGTTGAACCATGACCATGCAAAAGACATTCTGCTCACGCCGCCGCTGACCCCTGACCACGCATTACGCACCAAGAACCTTCCGTGCTGGATCGACCAGACCGACGCGGCATCCATGCGCGCCGTTTTGGAAGCTTATGCCAAGGATTACCGTGCCTACTTTGAGCGCGGTCAAGCCTCGCGTGGCCAACGTGTCATGCTCGACCCAATGCCGCGCGTTTTATTAGTGCCGGGTTATGGACTGATTGGCGTAGGTGGCAACGCAAAAGCTGCGGCCATCGCGGCGGACTTAGCCGAACACACTATCCTGACTAAGACTGCCATGGCTAGCGTCAGTCCTTACCAAGGGCTGCATGAACTGGACCTCTTCGACATGGAATACTGGTCCTTAGAGCAAGCGAAATTGGGTGGTAAACGCCCTGCCGAGTTGGAGGGTCAAGTTGCGGTCATCACCGGAGGCGGTGGCGCGATCGGCGAAGGCATTGCACGGGTTCTGCTCGATGCCGGTGCTGCAGTTGCCTTGCTCGATTGGAATCTAGAAGCCGCCGATGCTGCTGCACAGCGCTTAGGTGGTACCACTATGACCTGCAAGGCCGATGTCACCGATGAGGCCTCGATGCAAAATGCCATTGAGCAGGTTTGCGCACGTTTTGGTGGTTTGGATATTTTGATTCCAAATGCTGGAGTGGCGCATGTAGCTTCGCTGCAGGAACTCACTAGCGAAGATTGGGAACGCGTCGTTGCGGTCAATCAAACGGGAGTGTTGAACACTCTGAAAGTGGGCGCTGACATTCTGCGACGTCAAGCACGCGGCGGCGCAATCGTATTGGTCTCCTCGAAAAATGTGTTGGCTCCAGGCGCTTCTTTTGGCGCTTACAGTGCAAGTAAGGCTGGCGCCCATCAGTTAGCCAAGGTTGCTGCCTTGGAACTGGCTTGTGAAAACATAAGCGTCAACATGGTTTGCCCCGATGCGGTGTTCCGCCACGGTGACAACCCTTCCGGATTATGGGCTACCGTCGGTCCCGACCGCGCGCGTTCCCGTGGCATTGACGAAGCTGCGCTCGAGAACTTTTATCATCAACGCAATCTGCTCCAAACAGAAATAACCGCGTCGGATGTCGGCCAAGCGGTTCTGTTTTTTGCCGCCCGTCGCACCCCAACCACCGGCGCTTCGCTTCCAGTCGATGGCGGCGTGGCTTCTGCATTCCCCCGCTAAACTTGCATCCCCCACGCGAAACCTACTGCCCTAGCCATGATTAGCCCGAGAACTACCCGCGATGCCATCCTCCAAAAGCTCCATGCAAAAGTGGAGCAGCACCTACCCATTCTGATTTCGAGTGCCGGCAGCGGATTGGTCGCCAAGCTTCTCGAACAAGCAGGTGCCGATTGCATTAACACCTTTTCTGGTGCGCGCCTGCGCGCCAACGGCATGGGCACCATGTCGATGATGTGGCCAATCCTCGACAGCAATCAACAGGTTCTAGATTACACCGAGCAAGACATTCTGCCGGCGATGAAGGGCGATGCCTTTGTTTGCGCATGCCTCAACGCCAATGACCCACTGAAGGATATGCGTACGGTTTTGCAAAAGGTTAAGGACATGGGCGTGATGTCGGTCTCGAACATTAGTCCTTCCATCAGTTACATCGATAAGGACAGTCAGATTTATAAGGTGCTGACTTCCAGCGGGATTACCTTTCAGCATGAGATTGAAATGTTGAAACTGGCGCGCGAGATGGACATGGTCGGGATTGGTTTGGCATTTGATATGGAGGACAGCCTCCAGCTCATGGAAGAAGCGCAACCCGATGTCTTCTGTTTCCACGCCGGCACCACCAAAGGTGGGCGCACCGGTTTTGATTCCGGCGAAGTCATTGCGGAAACCGCGCAACGCACCGAGCAAGTTTATGCTGCAGTGCGCAAGATTAAACCCGATGTCATTCTCATCGCGCATGGTGCCGCATTGGAAACTCCCGAAGATGGGCAATACATGCTGGACCATACCTCCGGCCATGGGATTTGGACTGGCTCCTCCACCGAGCGCATTCCGATTGAGCGTGCGGTCAGTGCGGCTGCTGCCGAATTCGCATCCCTTCGCTTCACCGGCAAAAAGTAAACGTGAACAAGAAACCTATCATTGCCATCCTTGCGACTTTGGACACCAAAGCTGAGGAGGCAGGGTTTCTACGCGAACAGATTGAGGCTCTAGGTGGGTCCGCACTGCTTATCGACATGGGTGTGGTGAAGGAGGCCGGCATTGCAGCAGACTTCGACCGCGCCAGCGTCGCGCAAGCAGGCGGCACAAACTTAGAAGAGCTACTGCAAAATCCAACGCGGCAAACGGCATCGCCGGTCATGATTGCCGGAGCTACGCATTTACTTTTAGAGCTCCTGCAAAAGAAGGAAGTGCATGCGGTGCTTGGCCTCGGTGGAACTCAAGGCACCTCCAATTGCAGTGCGGTTATGCAAGCTCTTCCTTACGGGTTGCCGAAGATCATGCTGTCGACCATGGCATCGGGCGACACGGGCGCCTTTGTGGGCATCAAGGACATCACCATGATGTTTTCCGTGAGTGACCTTCTCGGCCTCAACCCATTCACCCGGCGTTTACTTTCCAACGCTGCTGGAGCGGCCTATGGAATGGCTCTTAGCAGCGGTCAGGCTTGGCTTGCAAAGGGTGATAAGCCTTTGATTGGCATGACCAATCTTGGGGTTTTAACCGAAGGCGCCCAGCGTGCCATCGAACAGTTTCATGCAGCAGGTTATGAGGTCATCGTTTTCCACGCGGTGGGGTCCGGCGGAGCTGCCATGGAGAAGATGATGAAAGAAGGCATCATCGGCGCGGTATTTGATTATGCACTAGGTGAGATCTCCGATGCCCTGTTTGACGCATTACGCGCGGGCAATGAGGAACGCCTCACCGTGGCTGGAGGATTGGGCTTACCTCAAGTGCTCTGCCCCGGCGGTTCGGAGCACATTGGCTTGCTGGTAGAAGCAAACACGTTGCCCGATGCCTATAAGAATCATCAGCACGTCTTCCATAACCCTATCATTCTTGCGCCGCGGCTTGCGGCCGACCAGTGGTGCGATGTGGCGGTCGAGATTGGACGACGCCTTCAATCCACCCAAGGCAAAGCAGTAATGATGCTCCCGCTCAAAGGAACCAGCCGCTACTCCATCGCAGGTGGTCCACTCCACAATCCCAAAGAAGACGCCCTCTTCTTTGAAGCTTTACGCAAAGCGCTCCCCTCAAGCATTGAAGTTGTGGAATGCGATGCCGCAGCAGAAGACTTCGATTTTGTAGACGAAGCCGTGCGCCGTTTAGTGGCCATGCTTGACGAAGGCTAAGTCAGGACTACCTTCAGACCTAAGCTCCGAAGGCGAGCTCGATCACTTCTGAGAAGTGACTGACATACGCAATTTTCAAACCGCGCGTCCAACTCTCTTCGAGTTGTTTTACATCGCGCTGGTTTCCAGCCGGCAACAACACCGTTTTGACTCCAAGACGTTTCGCAGCCAAAACCTTTTCGCGCACGCCGCCAATCGGCATGACCACGCCAGTTAAAGTGATCTCGCCGGTCATGGCTAAACGCGGTTTGAGCTTCTTACTCTTCAAACGCGAAATCATTGCTGAGGCAATGGCAATACCAGCGCTTGGACCATCCTTCGGGACTGCGCCCGCAGGGAAATGCAGGTGCAAATCTTGCTTGGCGAACATATCGACCTCGAGTCCATACTCCGCATGATGATCGCGCAAGAAACTATGCACGATGCGGCATGACTCAGTCATGACCTCGCCCAAACGACCCGTGGCCTGTACTCGGCCATTGCCTTTAAATGCAGCGCATTCAATTTCCAGAACATCGCCCCCGTAGGAGGTGTAGGCCAAACCAAGCGCAACACCCACGCCCGGACGTAAACGCACAAGATCGTCGGTGAATGCTGCAGGGCCCAAATAGTCTTCCAATTTCTCAGACTTAATTTCAGCCTGCGGACGTTTTCGTCGCGCAATTTCCAAAGTCCGCTTGCGACATATAGAAGCAATCTTCTTTTCTAGACCACGCACTCCAGCTTCACGGGTGTAACCGTCCACGACCTGACGCATGGTGTTCATGGAGATTTTGATTCGCTTTGGCTCTAAACCATGCTCACGAATTTGACGCGGCAACAAATATTTCTGCGCGATTTTCACTTTTTCAGAACGCAAGTAACCCGGCAACTCAATGATTTCCATGCGGTCACGTAGCGGACCTGGGATTTCATATAGGTTGTTGGCCGTCGCCACAAACATGACCTTCGACAAATCGAAAGGTACGTCCATGAACAGGTCCAAAAAATTATGGTTCTGCGCTGGATCTAAAACTTCCAACAGCGCACTCGATGGATCCCCGCGAAAGTCCTTACCTAATTTGTCAATTTCGTCCAAGACGATGACCGGGTTATTACTTCCCGCGCGTCGAATCATTTGCAACATGCGGCCAGGCATAGCGCCAATGTAGGTGCGACGATGCCCTTTGATTTCCGCTTCATCGCGCATGCCGCCCAAGCTCATGCGTTCCAGCTTGCGTCCCATCGATTCTGCGATTGCCATAGCGAGCGAAGTTTTCCCTACGCCGGGAGGACCCACGAAACACAAGATTGCACCGGTGTGTTCGGGCCGGACTTTGCGCACACCCAAAAATTCTAGGATGCGTTCCTTCGCTTCTTTCAAGCCAAAGTGGTCGCGCTCTAACAGCTTCTCGGCCCGGTCGATGTCAATCCGGTCATCAGAACTGACGCACCAGGGCAGGTCGGTCAACCACTCCAAGTAGTTGCGCACGATGGAATACTCGGGCGAAGATTGCGGAATGGTGCCTAAGCGCTGCACTTCATCGCGCACTTTGGCTTCCACCTCTTCGGGGTATTCGTTTTCCTTCAGGCGGCCAAGGAATAACGCACGGTCCTGCTCTTCCGGATCCTGCTCCTCCCCCAACTCACGCCGAATGATGCGAATCTGCTCGCGCAGAAAGTACTCCTTCTGCTGTTCCTCAATACGTTCGTGAATTTCCTTCTGAATACGGTCCCCTAACTCCAAGGTGACTAACTCGCGGGTCAAACCTTCGTCGACCTTCAGCAAACGATCACGCACATTCATGGTATCCAATACGCCTTGTTTGATATTGGTGTCCTTCAGCAAATACGCCGCTGCAAAGTCGGCAAGGTTACCGGCAGGATCAATATTTAAGGCCGCCAGGTTGAAGCCATCGCCCAAGCTTGGGTTGTGGCCGGCAACCTTCGTCGCCAAACTCAGCACATTGCGTGCGAGCGCTTCGGTTTCATTGCCCGCAGGGTAGACATCATCTGGATAGCTGACCTTGGCCACCGGCACTTCCTTGACTCGCACAAAACGGTCGACGTGAAAACGTTGTAGGCCGCGGCACAGGTAGTTGGTGTTGCCGTCGGGAAGTTTAATCCGACGATGCACCTCGGCAATTACACCGGTCATGGCAAAGTCCTTAGCCTTGCCAACATGTCCCTCCTCGGTCATGCCGGGAGCGAGCAGTAAGCCCACGCGTTTCCCTTGCGCGAGTGCCTTCTCCATAATGTTGGCTTCATAGCCATCCTGTGCATGCACCGGCATGATCAGGCCCGGAAAAGGCACTGATTTGCGCAGCGGAAACACCACCAATAGTTGCGGTGGAGTTTCGTTCTTGACCGCCGGAAGCGCCAGAATCTCCTTCGCAGCCTGTTCGAGACTCTGCTCTTCTGCGCCAGGGAGAATAATGTCTACGGGGTCACCAAAGGGGTCATCGCCACTCATGATTGGGATAGTATTGCATCGCCTTCGGACTTTGCGATGAGTGCGGCGCCACAAGAATCAGACCACACGTTGACCATGGTGCGGAGCATGTCGAGTGGACGGTCGATGGCGAGCAGCATGAGTGCGCCTTCGGTGGGAAGGCCGAGCGCGCTGAGGATCGCGGTCATCATAATGAGTCCGGCAGATGGGATTCCGGCAGCTCCGATGGACGCAAACAGCGCCGTCATCACGATGAAGATTTGCTTGCCCATAGTGAGGTCGAAGTCTCCCGTCGAAGCGTAATACTGGCAAAGGAACATCACGCCGACGCATTCGTACAGGGCAGTTCCATCCATATTGATGGTGGCGCCGAGTGGAAGCACAAAAGAAGTGTGCTTATTCGATACGCCGCCGCGGTGCTCCGCACTCTCCATAGAAACCGGCAGGGTGACGGACGAGGACGAGGTGGACAGCGCCGTCATCAGGGCTGGAGACATGGCTTTGAACCATGCCATGGGCGAGATGCCGCCGACGAACTTCAGGATGAGTGGCAGCACCACACCGGCGTGGAAGAGCAGGGCAAAAGCGACAATGCCCATGTACTTCAGAAGTGGAACGAAGACCTCGAAACCGGTTTCTCCGACCACTTTGGCTACCAGCGCAAACACGCCGTATGGGATGAGTTTGAGGACTGCGGTTGCAATCGCCATCATGACGGCGAAGAAGCTGTCGAAAAACTCGCGCATGCGGGTGGAGTGCGGTTCGCCCACGCGGCCGATGAAGGTGCCGAGCAGCAGAGCGAAAACAATGATTTGCAGCATCTGCCCGTTATCGGAAAGGGCGCTGAAGATGTTCGGCGGCACCATGCGTTGCAAAATGTCGAGGAAGCTCGAGCCTTCGCCGGGATTGAAGTTCTCCGGGATGGCTAGGTTCAGCGCGGCATCGACCCCGGGCGCGGTAATGTTAATGACCAGCAAGCCCGTAATGATGGCGAGCATAGAAGTCGACATGTAATACGCCATGGTCTTCATGCCCAGGCGTCCGAATTCTTTGCCACCAGAGATGCCTGCAACGCCGGTCACAATACTGCTCAAAACCAACGGCACGATGAGCATTTTCAGCAGCCGCATAAAGATGTCGGCGGCCATGACAAAGGGCGTCAACCATGCGGCGCGTTGACTCTCCGGGTCGAGCACCTGGAGTTGCGCCTCCAGGCCACCTTTCATCACAGTGGTGGTGAGGTAATCAGCCTCAGCGAATGTCTGAAGCCCCCATCCTGCGAGGGCGCCCAGCACCATGGCTAGGGCAATCTTGGTATGCATCTTCACGCGCCCATGTTAGCAGGGCTGCGTGGGGTGTCTCAGTGGTGCTCTAAAAGAGGAAAAGCAAGAATGCGATTCCTATGGGGAGTAACGGAGGCCTAAGCCTTAGATCTCAACCCCAAGTGGGCCTTTCAGTCCGAAGCCGACAATCATGGAGACCACCACAAACCAAATCATGATGGACATTTCACCGCCAGCCATGAACCAGAGTGGAGCCACTGCGTAGTTGACCGTGACGTTGCGCACGAAGCTGCTCGAAGGCAGGACTGGGTCACCGAAGTAGACAATCGGGTCGACCGCCGCTACAAATCCACCCAATGGGTCAGAGGTGCGGATGCGCGCCAAACGACGCGGATCGGTGTCTACCTCAACCGTCTTGGTAACACTCTCTCCGGCGTAGCTGAAGGTGAGCGCTTGGCTGCCCTCGGTACTTGGGATGTAGCGCACCAACAAAGTTGCGGCTTGCTGCACCGGAGGATCTTCGGTGTTGTAGCGCTTGCCCAAGTTGACCCGGGAGCCGAGCACCTCGCCGTCTGGCATGGTGACAACCACTTCACTTGGATCTGCAACCGACTCACTTAACTCCACCACGACCATCTGCTCGGAGCCAGCATGCACCGGTTGATAAGCATAAAGCGCGTTGAGCTGAAACCACACAATCATGAATGGCGCGGCAAGCACCACCATTGGAAGCAGGTTCAACCCAAGGTAAGTAAAGTTCCAAGTAAGCGTGGCGCCTAGGGACCGCATCACGGTTGGCAAGTCGTCTTGGAATAGGCGAATCGAAACTAGGTTGTAGCTAATCTTTGACTTCACCGACTTGATTCCTTTCTGTGAGGAAACGTGCGGGAAGGCAAGGATGAACAACACCCCAACCAATCCGGAAACTATGGTGACGACCGCAAACGGGCCGGCCCAACCGAAGGCTAAGTCGAAGACATCAAAAATGGCGTTCATGACGGTTGGCGCAAGCATGCCAACTGCCACAAGGATTGCACAGATGCCGATGACGATGATTCGTTGTTTCATCGTGGTAGGGTTTTTCGTTTCGTTTTAAGTTAGCTGATGTAACCGAGGCCGCGCAGGCTTTCGGTAATCGCTTCGTCGGAAGTGCCAGCACCTTCGATGCCTTTCAGTTCCTTCTCGAGAATGTGCTCGACGAACTCTTCTACAGAAGAGTAGCCAGCGACCTCCGAACACTTTTTGCAGCGCTCGATAATGTCCTTATTGATCTTTAGTTTATTTCCACCAAACATGATGTTCTCCGGTCCAGGAGGTTAGTAAAGAGGTAGTCCGTCGGTGCCCTCGGGGGGAGCCACGTTGAACAGACTGTAGAGGGTTGCAGTGATATCTTCTAGCGCTGGGTCCTTCGAGAAGGTTTTGCCAGACGTAGAGATGATGGTGCCCCGAACGAGTTCAGGATCCATGAGGTGCGATCCCGACCAGCGGGAATCATTGTCGACGAGGAATTCTCCCCCACCGACGACACCGCCAATCGCGCATTCATCAGAAGCGCCAAAGCCGGTATTAAATCCGAGTTGCAGGTCCGGGGCAAACTTCATGACTTCGGCTGGCCCCTGGAAGACTTCGGTTGCTGGAAGCACGCGGGTGAGGACTGGCACTCCGCCATCTTCGAGTGCGAGCAACTTGCCGGTAATCTCGGTGAGCAAGGCCTCCACTTCCTCGTCGGTAACGATGCCTTCGCCTTCGCGCTCTACGCGGTTCAGCAGGATGCCGTTAAAGCCAATGCAGTAAGCCGTGGTTTTCGACCAATCCACTGGGCCAGAACCTTTAATCGGATGGCCATCGGCATCGAGATCAAGATTGAGGTCACTAGTTTCGGTGATGCCATCTTTCAGCACCAAGTAACCCTCTTGCACCAACCAATCATTGATGTGCATCTTGCGATGGAAAGGCGCAAAGCCGTGGTCCGACATGACGATGAGTTCGATTTTCTCACCGGACTCCACTTCCATCTTTTCAATGCGTGCGACCATTTCGCCGAGCATGGTGTCGACCTGCATGTAAATGCGATCAATCTGCTCGTCGTAAGGAACGCCTAAGTACTCACCAGCTTCCTCTTGGTGCGGGTGTATGTCATCGGAGGTGTGCCACAACATGTGACAGCGCATGTCCAATGACCCCGTGTAGAGGAACAAGAGTCCGCCGGTCTCCTCGATTTGATCGAGACCGTAGTGCATCATTTTGGTGCGTTCATCCAGAGCCATGTCGGACTGGTTGATAAAGCCAGAAGTATCCAACAACTCGGCTTTGTAGGACTTGTAGGCATCGGCGAATCCCTGCACCATATAGGGGCCAATCGCTTCGGCGAGTTCAGCACTTGCTTCTGGCGGCATGGAAATCTCCGTTGCCGGCGCATAAGGATCGAACTGAATCGGCAGGGCGTAAACTTCGAATGGTTGCGCAGACATAAAGCGGAAACGGGTGTATCCGGTAAGCGGCATCAGGCCGCCAAGCACCGAGAATTCCACCTGCACCCAGTTACTCCACTCACCTAATCCGGCGGTGGCGTATTGATCTTCGATTTGCACCGCGAGTTGCGGGGCATCGCCGGTGTTGTCAACCATCAGCGCGACTGGAACGGAGACTTCTTGCTTACGCTCGATCTCCTTTTGCAGTGCATTGGCCTTTTCGTTGTTGCCGGCCTCAATCGCCTCGTGGATTTGATGCTTGAGGTCATCGACATTGAGAATGGTTTCTGCTGGTCCGTAAAGCTTGGTCCACTGAAGCCACATGTCCTCATTACGACGGTTGAGTTCTACTTTCTCCACGCGATAAGACTCTCCCACCAAACTCTTGCCCTTGAACTCATTTTCGGTCCAAAGATAAGAAATTCCAGACATTGCGCCGACCATATCCGTCGTCCCCATGTCCGGGAATACCGTAGCAGTGGTTTCGGTAAGCGGAAAACTTGCCGGCATGCGGTGCACGTAGGTCGGCACCTCTGCATCGGCCAGGACTTCCCAGAAGGCTGGGAACTTACGCGTGCTAGAAGTGACTCCCCCGGTCAACGGAATATCATAACCAAACAAGGTGATGTCACGCCCCACTGGGGTAGTTTCCGCCATGGAAGACTTCACACCGTAGTTTTTCTGCGTGTAGTCCGCATGAATGAAGTCATACAAACCATGCTTACCCGGATTCACACCCGAGATGAAGTTCGACCATGCGACTGGCGATTGCGGAGGCCAAGAAGTTTGCAGCGGCGCGAAAGTCGAGCCGTTATCCAACAACTTCTTGAAGTTAGGCATCATGCCCCTGTCGACGCGTTCTTGCAGCATTTCCGGATCTAATCCGTCCACACCGAACACGACCACACGAGTCTCGGATTGTTTTTCACCACAACCTAGAAGACTCATTCCAGCAACCAAGACGGCGGCAAGTTTTAGCGTGTGCTTCATGACTTCACCTTTTCTTTGCGTTCACCAAACAACGGTTGGCCTTGCATGTATTTTGGCACGTCAACATCGAACAGACGCAGGGCAGTTGGGCCGAGGTCCATTAGGTTTGGCGTATCGGTGTTGAGCGGAGTATCGGAGAAAATGACTCCTGGAACCTCGCGCGGATCAATGCAGTGGTCACCCGACCACGACTTGGTGTTATCCGAGAACACCTCGACCGGGCAAGCGCCCGTCGCGCAATCCCATGAGTTGCGGTAACCACGCTTATAGCCCATGAACAAGTCAGGAGCTTGGAAGACGTAAGGTCCGGTAAAGATTTTGCCGGCATCGAAGACCTCCTTGAAGATCAACTCACCGTCTTTGGGATCCTTCACGGCGGAAAGCTTGGCAATGATTTCTGCCTTCAAGGCTTCCAACTCAGCGCCTTCTTCCACAATGCCATCGCGCTCGCGGGCTTTGCGGTTGATGAACATGCCGGTAAGGCCAAGCGCAAACGCTTTAGTTTTAGTCCAATCGACATCCCTCAGCCAGTCACGCGAAGTGGGCTTGCCGGAGGCTTCATCGACTGGTGCATCGTCCTTCAAGACCAAGTAACCATTGTCACGCAACCAAGCGTTGAGGTTCACTCCGCGCTTGAACTGACAGAAACCATGGTCCGAGATGATCATTAAACGATCCTTCTTCGGGTTCAGTTTCTTGCGCACGTCTCCGACCAAACCATCGGCGATGGAATAAATCTCGGCGACCTTGTCCTTGCCCCACTCGGTATCCTTGCCTTCGTTGGCAGGGTGACTTGGGTCCAAGTAACGGTGGAACATGTGTGACACGCGGTCGGTACCATCGAAGACACAGACGATGGAACCCTTTGGAGTATTCTGCAGCGAATCAAACAACTGCAAACGACGCTCATCCCAGATGTTTAGCGCCTGCTTCCAGAACGCTTCCTCATCAATGACGCGTTCGTTCAATGCCCAAGTATCTTCGGCAAGTCCAAGCGTGGAAAATGGACCGTGCTTTTTAGCAAGGTAGATCGAGTAAACCGTTGGATGCGAAATCGGCATCGCTGGGTTTGCTGGATCGATCTGGATTGGCGTCATATAGAGGCCAAACTCAGGATCGGTGCCCATGCAGTAGAAGCGAGCGATTCCGGTGACCTTGGCTTTGCCTTTGGCAGCCCTGAACTCGAGAGTAATCCACTCGGAGTATTCCTTGACGCCCAGGTTTACGATTTGCTGCTTGCCTTTGGCGCCAATGGTCAGGCGAAGCTTCTCGCCGTCTACCAGAACCTCAACCTTCATCGGCACGCGCATTGGCGTAGCCTGCGCTTGCGATGGATCGGGCGGGCCAGTGATTGGACAACGATAGGCGTTACCATTTTTGCCTACTAACAACACATCGCCGCCGGCATCGGGGCCAGTGAGGGATTCATCGCTAGTCCAAAAAGTGAAACTGCCTTGGGTTCCCTTCAAGTCAGGAACACACATGCCACTCAGCAACACGCCATGATGCTCTTCCGGTGGGAAGGTAATCGGCACGCGAATGATGTTGGAAAAGATCTTCTTATCACCCAGAGTCTTCCACCAAGGAGTTCCTTTACGCAACAACTTGATACTTGAGCTCGGCCGCTTGAACAATTCCAACTTGCCAATCTTCACCAAAGCCTTCTCAGCCGAGGTGATCTCGGTGCTGGAAAGGATCGGCATGTACGTGCAAGGATCGCGCGTAATAAAGTCGAAGATGTTGTGCCGCGAAGCATCTACACCTGTCGAGAACGACGACCACGCAACCGGCGACATGGAAGGGTATGCCGTTTGCAGTGGAGAGAAACTCCCCTCCTCTGCTAACGCCTTCATATTGGGCATGCGACCTTCGTCCATGAACCGCTGCGCAAGGCGAGGGTCCATGCCATCGAAACCGATGATGACGAGGCGTTTGATATCGCCTTTAATCTTTCCGGCGCCAGTGGCAATCCGAAAGATCATCTTCAATGGGTAGATCAGCAGGATGCCGACCGCCAGGAACAGGGATCCAATGAGGACCAAGCCACCTGACAGGAATGCGAAACCCGCACCGGGGCCAATGTAGGCCGAGGCGGGGTCGGGGGCGCTGAGCCATGCAAATAGAACAGCGAGGGGGAGAAGGAATCTGCGGGACCGCTTCATGGCGAAGGGGTGAATTATGCGTGAAATAGAACTGAGGGGAAAGGGCTTTTTTCCCCGTTCCCCTCAGTATTTGAAACCAAACTATGCGTTTGCTGCGACGGCCGGGATGTAACCCTGACCTTCGAGGTAATCCATGATGGATTTGAGCGATTCCTCTTCTGACTGAGTTTCAGAGTTGATCGTGACTTCCGCCTTCTCAGGAGCCTCGTAAGGATCCGAAATGCCGGTGAAGTGCTTGATCTCACCAGACAAAGCCTTTTCGTAAAGACCCTTGACGTCGCGGCGAGTGAGCTCCTCAATCGAGCACTCTGCGTAGATTTCAACGAAGTGACGGTTCATCGCGCGACACTGGTCACGCACGTCCTTGTATGGAGAGATTGCAGCAGTGATGCAGATAGCACCATTGCGGCTAAGCAGCTTGGCAACGTAGCCGATACGACGCACGTTGGTGTCGCGGTCCTCCTTGGAGAAACCGAGGCCTTTGGAGAGGTTCTCGCGAACTTCATCGCCATCGAGAACTTCGACCTTGCAGTCGCGCTTACGCAATTCACCTTCAATCATGCGAGAGAGGGTGGACTTGCCAGAACCGGATAGGCCGGTGAACCAGAGTACGAATCCTTTATGGTCAGACATGGGTCTAATCTTCTTGTTAAACGGGGATGATTATTTGAGTTTGCCTTCGAGGAAGGGAACCTCGAAACACTTTTCGTGCATGATCGGGCCGTGGCCAAAGTAGCCACCTTCACCGAACAGTTCACCGTGGTCAGCAGTAACAATGACCCAGCTATCTTTCGGTAGCAGGTCGTAAAACCGTGGGAAGACCTCTTGATCGAGATACTTCACCGTGTTGATTTGGCGCTGGCGGCACTTCTCGATGATGTCTGCGTCCATGAAATCGCCGGACTCTTTGTCCGAGATCAAGACGCCGTCGTCACCAATCTGCTTATCCAGCTTCTTGAAAATACCATTCACACCAGAGATGTGCGGCAAATCGTTCTTGTCCTCATCGGGCAAGCCATATGGATAGTGAGTTTCACCCACGTTCATCAAGTAGAACTGTGGAGTGTTGCCCTTAAGACCCTTGGAATCACGCTTCTTGTGTGCTTCCATATCATCCAACATAGCCAACATGTCGTTGTGCTTTGGCATGAGTTTGAAAGTGTCAAAGTCGCGGTTAATCCCGGTAGCAGGGTTCAAAACCGGCAAAGAAACAAGAGCATGAGTTTCATAGCCCTTTTTCTTCATGTAAGCCGGAAGCCATAGATGCGGAATCATGGCTTCAAAGCCAGCCTCCTCCACACCAAGGCGATCCTTGAACTTGTAGAGATCCTCTTTGTAGTACTCCGAAGCGTAAACCTCGGTAGGACTACTGTGCGGCACTAAGCCGGTCAGGAGGTTGTAGTGAGACGGAGCGGTCCATCCAGCGTAGGAATAACGCTTTTCAACATTACTGAGACCACCGCACAATTTGGCGATGTTCTCCGGCTCGGCCGCCATGAACGAGTCAAAGCGGCACGAGTCGAGTGTGATGATGAACAGATGGTTGTTCTCGCGTTTTTTACCAAATCCAAACATGAGTCTCTAGCTTGCGATGTTTTGAGGGACTAAGCCTGCGCCGGTTGAGCGTAGGAAGCGATCAGGATGTCGGCGACTTCAGGACGCGTGAACTCAGCTGGCGGACGTACGCCATTTGCTAGCATTTCACGCCCCTTGGTACCGGAAAGGAAGACCTTCTGGTCTTTAGTGGCTGGGCTGGACTTCGTGGAAGCCATGCCGCCGGTCAACTTGCAGTAAAAAGCATGCTCAAAAAGTAAGGTCTCGATGAGAATCTCTCCATCGGGAAACTGGTTGAAAATCTGTTGGGCATCGAAGGTGCCGTAGTAAGAACCTACGCCAGCGTGATCGCGACCAATGATGATGTGAGTACAACCGTAGTTCTGACGGCAAAGCGCGTGCAGAATCGCCTCACGTGGACCGCCGTAACGCATGGCCTGCGGGTAAACGCCGAGCATGGTGCGATCGAGTGGGTAGTACTTGTTCAGCAGTGCGTGATAGCACTCCATGCGGGTATCCGATGGAATGTCATCTGCCTTGGTGTCGCCAACCAATGGGTGAATCAAGAGACCATCGGTCTGCTCAAGTGCCACTTTGGTTAGGTATTCGTGAGCCCGGTGAATTGGGTTACGTGTTTGAAAAGCAACAATGCTGTTCCAACCCTTCTCAGCGAAGGCAGCGCGGGTTTGCACTGGAGTGAGGCGGAAATCGTTGTGCTTCTCGTAAGCAGGCAGATTTGCCATGGTGATTTGACCACCAATGTAGGTGTCACCGATGGATGCGAGGTAGCCCCATGCTGGGTGATCTTCGTCACCCTGATAGCACTTCACTAGCTCGTTCTTCTTGTCAGGGCTGTAGACACTGTCTACGGCGATGACACCAAGAATGGTTCCGTCTTCGCCTTTCAGGGCGTACTCAGAACCCGCAACTGCGGACTCGCCATCCTTTGCTGCAAGAACCACAGGTAGTGGCCAAGCGAGACCCGATGCGAGGTGCATGTTTTCCACGACACCGTGGTAATCGGCTTCTCCCATGAAACCTTCCAAAGGACTCATGGCGCCAGTGGCGATCATTTCAAAATCGCTGGTTTCGCGGGAGTTGAGGGTGAGAGCCGGCAAAGAGGCTGCCTTTGCGAGCAAGGATTCGCGCTCGCCACCTTCGACGACGCGGTTGATCAGGTTTCCACCGTGCGGAGCAATCATGATTCTGAAAGGTTAAATGGTTTGTTTAAAAGGGTTTACAGGTATCCGAGGTTTTTCAACTTCTGCGTAATGGCCTGCAATTCTTCAGGGCTAAATTCCTGCTCTTCCTTGGTCTCAACTTCGCTCATCAGGTCCCTGAGGACGTAAACGATGAACTCGGTTGGTGACGAGAAACCCGTGTTAGCAATCACCTGCTGAATCCGCCGGTAAAGCGGACGTGGGATTTTAACAGTGACTCGTGTTTCTTTTTGCATGATCCAAGGAAGATTAGAAGTGAGACAGGTTACCTGATTGGAGTGCGAATAGATACCCCTTGTGAGTGCTTTCTTACTCCAATCGTAGCCTTATCGGAGCGCGACCCCCCCCTGCAACGAGGGTTTTTCCAGTTTTTCGGCCCACCTGGAGCCACAAAAAGTAGACTTTGATTTCAAGGAAGTCCTTATGAAGTCCGTCACCTCCCTACTCCTCTTGTTCTGCCTCGCAGCATGCGAAAAAGAAGAGGTCATCCCCAACTTCGACGACCCCGTTGCAGCGCTCGTCATAGCCGATGCAGCAATTGCCGCGAATCACCCCATGACCGCCGAGGCTGGCTTCGCGTATGCCTTGGAGCATGGGAGTGAAGAAATGGCTTCTGAAGCCCTTTTCGGCCTACTTGACGTCCATTTGCGCTATGGCAAAACCGACCAAGGCTTGCTGATTTTTGATTGCCTGGTTGCGGACCACATGCCACTCTTATCCGCTGAGAAACTCCGCAACCTGTGTAACCTGGCGATCACCGCCAACATGGCCGAGCTCGGCGAGCCCATGCTGCAGCTTGCCAGTGAGGAATACCCTGAGCTACAAGACAGGTGGATTGTCATAGATGAAGAGTACACCAGGATCCGAACCTTGATTAAAAGTGGCGGCCTAAGTCAGATTGGATGTGCTCACGACTAATAATTTCAACACCCCCTAGCCGTAAAGAGTAAGATTCCTCCCCGGAAATCTCCGACCCGACAACCATCATGCGTTTCACTCACACACTCCCCCTCGTCCTGGCGCTCGGCCTTGCCGCTTGCTCTGGCGATTCCAAAGAAACCGCTGCGACTTTCACCGATCCGGTTGCTGCCATGGACCAGGCCGATGCCGCTGCTGCTTCTGACAACGTTGCAACCGCACAAGCTGGCTATGAGTACGCTGCAGCAAACGGCGATGCCAAACTTCAGGGCGATGCCTTGCTCGCTTTGGTCAACCTGCACCTCGATGACAGCAATGAAGAAGGCGCCATGGCTGCTTTCGATCGCCTCAAAGCTGACCATGCAGATCACCTCACCGGCGATGGCTTGCTCAAACTTTGCGATGCTGCGGTTGCTGCCGCCATGCCAGATGCTGGCGATGAAATGGTCGCCTATGCATTGGCTACCTTCCCGGACCTCAAAGAAAAGCTAGGAAAGCCTGCTGCTGCTTTTGAAGCCATCCGCACCAATGGCCCTGGTGTCGACCTAAGCGGGCTTGGTTACGCCGGCGACTGAGCCGAAACTCTGCCACCGACATTCCCACATCGCGTCCCGTTACTTAAGTTGTAGCGGGGCGCGATCGTAATTTTCAGGGATCGCAACGCCCTGCAAGTCCAACACTGTTGGAGCAAGGTGCGTGGCGTCGTACCACTCATCTCCAGAGGGCAAGGCCAACTGCTTGTTACTGAAGAAGATGCCCTGCACTTCCATGATGTCGACTCCACAGTGGTCACCCGACCATGCGTAATCGTTGTCATAGATGAAGGCACCCGGAATAGCAATCTTGTCGCCATCTTCGTTCTCACCATCGGCCAAAGTGATTCCACCACCGGTCACCGACCAAGAAGCGCGATAACCCGGGTAGAAGTCAATGGTGATTTCCGCAGCGCCTTCGCCACCGGTTTCCGAACGGTGCACATAAGGTCCGCTGTAAAGGTCATCGCGTAGATAAACCTTCTTTACAACCTTCTCGCCCGAATCTGGATCGGTCATCGCGTAAAGGCGATCACTGATTTCCTGGAGCACGGCGTCGGCATCTTCATCGGTCACGATGCCTTTAGATTCACGCCCCTTCCGGTTGAGGTAGATTTTGCCGATGGCCACCGAGTAGGCCTGAGACTCGCGCCAATCAATGAAATTCAGCGCACTTCTGCTCATTTCCTTTGCGGTCTTTGGAATGCCAAGTGCAGACTTATTGGCCAAAGCCATGAAGCCTTCTTGTGCCAACCAAGCGTTCAAATCTACTTGACGGCGGAAGCTATCGAAGCCATGGTCAGAAACGATCATCATGACATCGTCTTCCGCTAGGACTTCATCCAGCACGTAGCCGACAATCTTGTCCATCTCTTTGTAAATGACCAAGCCACTGTCTTTGAGTGCAAAGTCTTGACCGAAGTAATGAACCATGCGGTTTGCCTCGGCTTCGTCGAACTGTGGGTGCAGCCGATCCATGTGACGCATAAGCATGTGAAAAATGCGGTCCGGCGTTCCGAAGAAGTGGAACAACACTTTCCAGTCGCCCTGCTCGACGGCATCTTTCAGCATCTTAGTACGCCATCCGAGAGTGAACTCGATGTCTGCCAAGAAGGCGTCGTCTGAAAGCTCTGCATCTTTCACGGCGTGGGTTTGACACGCCCAACCCAAAGTTTCAAAGCGTCCAATCCGCGATTCGATGTCCGCGGCGAAGCTTGCCGGCCAGCTGATGCGGCTGCCAGGAGTCGGATGTTGCGGGTCGATCTGCAATGGCGATGCAAAGATTTCCAATTCACCGTCACGCTCTTCTACCCAGAAACGGACCAAAGCCCAAGTGCTGTAAGAAGGGTGCCATGGGAATTCCACTTGATAGAAATCGCTCCAATGGTTCAGCGCGATGTTTTGCGCAACCTCAGCAACGGTCAAGTCCACCGAAGCGCCTTTGGTCCAAGTTGCAGAGATCGGAACGGATGTGTCCAGAAGGTCGGAGTTGCCAAAACTACGACGTCCATCGCCTACCAAAGCAACTAGCTGCTTAAGGCGTTCTGGGTCACTGTCACTTTCCTGCAATTCATTGCGCTCGGTGGTCAAGCTACTCTTCAGGATGGAGTTTGCTGGGCCGTAAAGGTGCGACTTAAGCACGTTGCCTTCCTTCACAAACTCAAATACGCGCGTAGTACCGGCGTTTTTGCCCACCCGAACGTTGAAGTCTTCGGTTTCTTCAATCACCGTTGCAGGAAGAGAGTCGTAGTTTTTACGTCGTCCTTTTCGTTCCTTTGCGGTGGTGTAAATCGCGCTTGAGTTCAAGCCACCTTTTGCGTCGGGAGCTCCAAGACCGGCAATCAACTTGCCGTGCTTCAACTCTTGCGTTGGGTAAGCCACAATCGTGCCCTGTCCACGGAACTCAATCCCGTTTTCATCGAGCGACTCCCAATAATTTTTTGCGTGGTTCGAGCTTTCGTAATCTTTGAACTTCTCTGGCAACACGGCATCACCGCCCTGTCCGAAGAACACGGCGCCACCGGCAACCGCCAGACCAATCACCAAACCGGCAGGCTTATTCAACCGACCAATGCCGAGTAAAAGCACCAAACCGAGAACCAAACCTCCACCCATAATTGCGTAGTTCGAATCGCCGCCGGCTGGACTCATGCCCAGCTCTTCTGCCGTGAAGTACTTAGCCTCTTGAAAGCCAATGTTGGGCGTAACCGGGCTGCTCTTGCTTCCGCGTGCAATACCCACAAAGTCAAAAATGCCGTGCTTGCCCGGGTTCACACCCGTGTTCAAGGTTGCCCAAGAAACCGGAGACTGCGCAGGGTTGGCTGGCATGAGTGGTGCAAAGGTGCCGCCCTCGCGGAGCCGCTGAAAGTTCGGCAGCTCACCGGCATCCATCCAGTCGCCAGTCACTTCGGCATCCATGCCGTCCATGCCGAGGACCACCACGCGCTGCGCCTTCTGCTCAGAAGAACCGCTCGTGTTTGGAGCAGAATCGCCGGAGCCGGAGGTGTGGGCGAATAAAGGGATTGCGGCGAGGCCCGACAAGAGGGCCAGCGCAGCGAAAGGGAGAGGTCGACGAATCATGATGTTTAGTGCACGTACCGGGGGCACATAGTTTATTCTCGCCTGATGCCCTTTCGTAGCACCAACCTCGGAAGAACCAACCTTTGGGTCCCCGGCCTACTGCTTATGCTGGCGGTGGCGGTGTTTTGGGTGCTCACTTCCGACCCAAACGAGAATCCTGACCCTGCCAAGGGTCGATCCTCGAGCCAACGGGAGTCCTCCCTTGAACTCGAACCCATCGCATCGGCCGTGCTGGAGAAAGTGGACCTCCCGCTGGATCCGGTGCGCGACGACTTGAGCTATCAGCCAAAGTTTGGCATTGTGCGTGGACGCGTGGTGGCGGCGCATTGGGTGATTTGGCCCCAGGCCATCACGGTGAGCCTTATTCCTCAATCCGGTGGCGAGGCCATCGGCATTTCACCGGCCTCGGAAGAAGCGCCCACCTTCCGCTTTGAACGAGTCCCCTTTGGTAATTACACACTAAAACTCACCGCAACCGAGTGTTTAGACCAGGAACTCCTGCTCACCTTGTCGCCGGAACAAAACAACCATTTCGCCTCGATTGCGGTGGTCCCGGCTGCCAGCGTAATTGGCGTGGTGGTCGATGAAATGAACCAGCCGGTGGAAAAAATCCCGGTGGCGGTGGTGTTGCGCAGTAATAATCCAGGCGCCAGTCAGGTGCCCTTGACCTCGCTCACCGATGAAAACGGCCAATTTCGCATCACCGGACTGCGCGATGGCGAATTCAACGTCTATGTGGGCTCCTTCCGCAATCCGCTGAGCGAAATCCAGGTGATTGGCATCAGCCGCGAGGCCCCGGAGGCCTATGTTTCCTTCACCGTTACAAAAATGGGCCGCGCAACGGTCACGGTGGACTTCCTCGATGGCACCGAAGCCGCGACCGAAGATTGGCTCACCATGCGAGTCCTCGCCACCCGCTCCGGAGAAGGTCTTGGTTTTTCAGGCAGTCTGCCACTTGGGGAAAACGGTCAGGTGGTCTTCACAGCTCTACCCCCCGGCAACTACAGCTTCTCTGCCTATGGCGGCCCCTATCGCAAAGTGATACGCCAAGCTTCGGTGAACGCCGATTCCCCCACCGCGGTCACTATTCCGATGCGCCGCTTTAAGTAGGATTCCCGCCTTGGGTCCTACCTCCATCCGTCCGCTCGCGCACAACACCACCCGACGCGAAAGCCTACGAGAAGCATTTCGCTTGTCATGGCCGATTACCTTGTCGTTTTTATTGCACGCTGGGTATCGAGTGAACGACCAGTATTGGGTTGGCGACCTTGGTCCCGACGCTCAGGCGGCCATGGGGTTAACCACCTTCATGTTGATCCTAAACTTTTCGTTTTTGTCGATCATCACCAGTGGAGTTTTAGCGCGTGTTGCATTTCACAGCGGCTCGGGACAACATGACAACGTGGAGCGCACCATTGGCACCGCATGCCGTGCGGGATTGATTTGGTTTAGCCTCATTGGACTGCTTGGATGGATGACCACCCCGTTCTGGGTGCGCATGGCAGGTGGCTTTGGCGCACCAGCGGTTTTTGCAGAGGAGTATCTCAGCACAATTTACATCGTGCTTCCTCTCATCGGCTTTAAACCACTGATTGACTGCGTATTCTTAGGTTTGGGTAACACCGTCATGCCTATGTTATTGTCGCTTTTATCGGTGGCGCTCAACGCGGTCCTCAACCCGGCCATGATTTATGGCTGGTGGGGATTCCCCGCGATGGGCATGGAAGGTGCCGCTTGGTCCACCGGCATCTCGCGCGGCTTTTGCGCTCTACTTGGAGTGTTAGCGCTGAAGCAATGGTTCGGCTTAGGTGGTTTCCTCAAACGCACTTTTGACGTAGCAGAACTCAAACGCATTGTCCGAGTGGGCCTTCCAGTTGGCTTTTCACATGCCGCCTACTCCGGTTGTTTTATAGCCATTATGAAAACCAGTGTGGCTCCGCTTGGCGCAAATGTTCAAGCAGGTTTAGCGGTTGGGTTTAACGGCATCGAGTCGGTGAGTTATTGCGGCATGATGGGCCCTGCCATGGCCGCATCGAGCATTGTTGGTCGACGCCTTGGCGCACTGGATTATCAAGGTGCAAAACGTGGTGCCATGAGTTGCCTTGGACTTTCCGTTGCGTTTGCCATGATGGCCGCTGCTGCCAAGCTTTTAGTGGGACGCGAAATGGCTTCCTGGTTCACCGACGACCCAGCGGTTCTAGACGAGGCCGCGCTTTATCTTGCCATCGTCGCTTTCACCCAAGTAGCCACCGCGGCTTACTCCACTTTGCAGCAAATGATGACCGGCGCTGGCCGCACTCTGCAAATGGCCTACGTCAGCATTGCAGGCAACGCGGTCCGCATTCCGATTGCATGGTGGTTCTCTGCGGGGTTGGGATTGGGTGCCGCAGGGATCTGGTGGGCACTGAACGTGGGCAATGTTCTCAAGCTTGCGGCGATTATCTGGTTTTTCCGGCGCATGCAACTGTTTACTCCGCCGCAAGACCAGAAAAAGGACGACGCCCAGAACCCCACCGCGAATCCGATTTCCTGATTAGAATGGGTGGATGGTCAAGTTCGCCTTTGTTGCTCTCCCCTCGCTCGTGCTTTTCGCAGCTCCGCTTGCCGCCCAATGGAGCGACGATGCCAACCAGAACACAACCGTAGTCGCCCGCGCTGGCGAACAGGCCTTACCGAAGTCCGCCACAACCGCTGACGGTAGTCGATGGGTGGCCTGGTTCGACAATGCTTCTGGCAACTACGACGTTTACGCCCAGCTTTACAGTGCCACTGGACAAGCCACTTTTGCACCCGGCGGAGTATTAGTAAGCAGCAACCCGCAGTCTTCTAGTTTGGTGAACTGGGATCTCACTGCCGACACTGGTGGTAATGCAGTCGTGGTCTTCACCGACACCCGTTCCGGCAGCGACCTCGATGTTTATGCCTACTGCATTGCGGCAACCGGAGGCCTTCCTTGGGGCCCCAATGGCGTCACGCTTTCGGTGAATGGGGATTTCGAAGCCGACCCTATGGTCACCCAAACCAGCACCGGTGATTTCGTAGTGGTGTGGAGTCAGTTCAGTGCGAACCCGGTGATTCGCATGCAACGCTTGGATGCCGGCGGTCAACCGCAACTGCAAGCAGGTGGCGTAGTGATTGCCGCGGAAGCCGGCGCTTCGCCTGGTTTTGCAGAAGTGGTGGCCGGCGACAATGGAAACGTGATTGTGAGTTGGGTGCGCGACACCAACTTTTTCACCAGCACCAAGCACCTACGCACGCAAGCCTTCTTGCCTTCTGGCGCTCCCGCTTGGGCTCAACCCACCGAAGTGTACGACGCCTCCAATTTACCCTTTGCGTACAGTCCTCAGCTCTTGGCCGATGACAATGGTGGCGCAGTCTTGTGCTGGCATGTCAGCAACCCAAGCCGCGGCGGCCTATTCGATGCTTATGTGCAACGCCTGGATAGCAGCGGCGCCGAGCTCTTTCCACACCTTGGAGTCCCGCTGTCCAATGCGGTCGGCATGAATCACATTGCACCGCGCGCTGCCTTCAACGCGCGTACCAACAGCATCTTTGCATTCTGGAGTGAAAAGAACAGCGGTCAATCGCAGAGCGGTTGGTTTGCACAACAAGTCGACGCCAACGGGCTAACCACTTGGGGTAATGGAATCGAAATCTTGCCGGTGGACTCTGCAACCAAATATCTAAGCTACGTCGAGCCTTTGGCCGATGGCGCCCTTGCTGTACTCGGCTGGGCACCAAACGGCGGCTTTGGACAGGATGAAGTGATTGCAACTTTAGTGGATGCTTCTGGAACCCAAGTTTGGGGCGGACCAGAAACCGTTTGCAGCCTGCCAAGTAATCGCTCTACTCGCTTATCCCTATCCATGAGCGAGACTGAAGAAGCCGTGGTGTTCTGGGAAGATGAACGCAATGGCAACGATGACATCTTCGGGCAAAACATTTTTAGCGACGGACACCTTGGCCTGGATCACCTCAAGCAAGACGTAAATAGTCTTTCCCTGACTCCTGGTGGCACTGCGACTTTCAGCCTCGATGCCGGCCTGGCGCATGGCATCAAACAATATTGGATGCTCGGCAGTAACACCGGTCGTTCCCCAGGCTTAAATCAAGGCGTCAACCACTTGTTCTTAAATGCTGGCCCCTACTTTCAATTGACCTTGCGGCAGCCCGGACATGTGCTGTTCGGTGCTTTCCGCGGCACCCTCGATGCCCAGGGCAAAGCCACTGCGACCCTCAGCTTTCCGCCAAATGCCTTCTTGGGCGCTGCCGGATCAACCCTGAATCATGCCTTTGTCGTCTTTGGCCCTGGCGGCAGCGTCGATTTGCTGAGCGAACCACAGAGTCTGTCTCTAACTCCTTAGACCAGGAGTTCTTAGATTGGGATAAACCATCCGCTCGGCGGTATATTCTTGTGCGTGACCTCCTCCGTCCCCTTCATTGACCCAAAGGATTTCCCGCTCGATAAGGTCTTCATGACTGCAGAAGATTGCATGTTGCGCAACCCGCAACGCTTCGAGTTTCTGCAGTTAGATTCCATTTTGCACTTGGATTTGCCGGGCAACTTGGTGGTGGGGTCGCGGCTTTTGCAGCCGGGCGAGTTTTGGGAGCGCGGGCACCTTCCTGGACGCCCACTCTTCCCGGGCGTGTTGCAAATTGAGTGCATGGCGCAAATCGCATCGATTCATGCACACCACGAATTGGAATTAGACCTTGGCGTGTTCATGGGCTTTGGAGCCCTCGAGGGCGTACGTTTCCGCCAACCAGTGGGAGCCGGCGAGAAGCTTTGGGTTGCCGGCAAGATTCGGAAATCTAGCAAGCGCCGCCCTTACTTTAAGTGGGAAGGCCAGGTGATCCGCGAAGACGGCACCATGGTGAGTCAGGCTACGATTACTGGCGTTTCGCTTTAGCTCTCAGCCTAATCGTGAAAGGCAATAAAAACCGAGTCTCGCGTTGCCTTTCCTTCGCCCTGTTCGGCTGGGCCTGCGTCATGCCAACGCAAAATCAGCCGTCTGCGATTCCTGGCGATGTCCTGCTCGAAGCGCAAGAGCGCGAAGGCTTTCTCAATCAGTAGGCTCTGGAGGCACCAAGATGTTCAGCACATCTAACTCCACACAAGTACAAGCGCCCTCAAGCAGCTCCGCAATCGACGGCACCGTACGCCCGCCATCGCTGGAAATCGCTTCTTTGATGTAGGTGCCGTGTTGCGACAAGATGGAAATCATCCAGTCGTCGCCATCGCGCTCCCACGCGGTGATGTCAATCCAGCGCTCGCGCGCCTTGTCGGCTCGGCGATGTGCCACGCGTTGCGGCGTATTCTGCTGAAGATCTAGGCGTGGGCCTTCGAGTAAGGCCTGTAGTTTTTGCTCTACGGCAGCGGCATCGACCACGACGCCATCGTCAAAACGCACGCGCGCGAGGTATTCCTTTTCACAGTGGGTTTCCTTGACCTCGGCCACGCGGAAACGTTCGCAGAGCTTCAGATCGAGCAGCTCAATACGGTCTTCGGAGCGGCGTTTGATTTCCGCGGCCAGGTCCACCAAATCGACATCTCTGCGCTTGGCCTTCTGCATTTCAAAAACAAAGGGGCGTCCGTTGCCGAGCATACGCACGTTCATGTCCTCGCGCCCAGCACCATGGAACCTATTGCGCCGTGCCTTAAAGCGAGGCATGGCAACTCGTGCGATGAGTTCCTGCACCGAATCCTTAGACAAGCGGCCATTTCCTTCACAGGTATTGCACCCCTTCCCTTTGCAACCCGGGCAGAAAAAAATGGTCTGCGGAAGGTCGCGCACCAACTTCCGGTAGCGCCCTTCAAAAAAGAGGCGTTGTGGCCCTTCGTAAAGGGGTGGTTTCTGGTTCTCGGACTCGGTCAAAACGTGCGCGTAGTTAGAATGCGGCCGTGTGGCCTGAACTGTTCACTATTCCCTTCCTCGATTTTCCCCTACGGTCCTTTGGCCTGCTAGTGGCATTGGGATTCCTGGTTGGCGTTGGCACCGGCTCGAAGCTGGCGTCGCGTTATGGAGCCAACAAAGAGCTAGACCCGGCGCGGTTCGCAGATGTGAGTTGGTGGGTTTTGATTGGCGTGATCCTCGGCGCTCGCCTCGCCTTTGTGCTGGTCAACATCGACCATTACGCGAGCCACCCTGCGGACATTCTCAAAGTTTGGGAAGGCGGGCTGGTCATGTATGGCGGCCTCATTCTAGCTGTAGTGCTCGGAGTCTGGAAGGCGAAGCGACTCGGCATGCCCGGATGGCAGAGCTTGGATTATGGTTTGACCGCCGGCTTCCTGGGCCAGGCGATTGGCCGGCTTGGCTGCTTGGCAGTGGGCGATGACTACGGCGCCCCCACCGATGTGCCTTGGGCTATCACCTTCCCGGAGCCACTCGCTGTTGGCTCAGCTTTTGAGCCCACCCTGTCCACCGTGCCGGTCCACCCGACGCAGCTGTACATGTCGGCGAAAGCTTTGAGCCTATTCTTCTTCGGCCTGATGATGCTGAAGCGCAAAAAGTTCCACGGCCAGGTCTCACTGCTGCTCATCATGGGTTATGCCATGTTGCGTTTTATCGTCGAGTACTTCCGCTTTGACATGGTGGCGCGCGGCGGCATCTACAAAGAAGGTTCCAGCCCGGAAGATGTTGCGATTTACCTCAACAACGCTGGCGTCAAGGATGCCGCAGGTCGGGTGATTGATTTACAGGCTTATCGCGACATGCTCATTCAGGGCGACCCGCAAGCCTTCCCGCATCTGCTGCTCTCCACCTCGCAGATGGTCGGCATTGCAACCTTTGCGGTTGCGCTATTGGTGTACTTCGTCATGCGCAAAATACCATCACTGCAAGTCAAAGCTGAAACCGCTTCCAACTAGATTCCATGGCCTTTCTCGCGGGGATTGATGAAGCGGGCTATGGCCCTTTTGTAGGCCCATTCACGGTTGGCTTCAGTGTGTTCCGGGTGCAAAGTCCGGAACAGGATTTGTGGGATGTACTGTCGACCTCAACCTCACCGAAGCCGGAGCGTAAAGATTTACGTCGGCTGTGGCTGAACGATTCGAAGAAGGTGCATCAGGGGCCGCATGGACGCAAACGCTTGGGCCGGACGGTGGCTGCCTTTCGCGAACTCAGTCAAGAAAGCGACTTCAGTTTAGATCGCTGGGTGACCGAATCCCCCGCCGGCGATGCGCGTTTACTACACCAGGCGCCTTGGTTTAAGCAGCTGACTCATGACTTGGTGCCTGAAATTACGCATGACCGCGCACGCTTAGATGCAGCATCGGTCCGACGCGATTTAGACGCCCACGGATGTACCCTCACTGGCTTTGGCGCACGTGCGGTTCCGGCTGGTGAGTGGAATCAGTTGCTTGAGAACACTGGTGGCAAAGGCCATGCGAACTTTGCGATTACGATGCAAGCGGTGCGCCACATCATGAGCTTGACCGGCGATGCACCTTTACGCATTGAGTTAGATCGCCAAGGTGGACGTCAACGTTATGCCGACCCTCTGCGCCGCGCTTTGAATCCACGTTTGATCACGATTCACGGCGAAGAGCCAAGTGGCTCCACTTACTCCTTAGAGTTTGACAACCGGAATGTGCAGCTTCGTTTCAGCGAAGGCGCGGACCGCAAGCACCTACCCGTTGCGCTAGGCTCTTTAGCCGCCAAGCAAACCCGCGAACGGATGATGGATTTGTTCAATGCCTGGTGGGCGAAAAAGCTACCTGAAGTCAAGCCAACCAAAGGTTATGGCGTAGATGGCAAACGCTGGCTGGCCGAGGTCATGCCACAGCTAGAAGCCATCGGCGTGCCTGTAGCTATGCTTAAGCGTGACCGTTAATCGCGGGTTAAGACGTCAAGGATTTGCTGTTCCCGGCTTTGCAGGATTTCGCCCTGCTGGCCAAGGAACCAGCGATAGGTCAAGACCACTAAGCCAAGCATGACCGCCTGGAGCAGCAGGTAAATCGGAAGCCCCTCCGCCCAAGCTTCTCCATTCAGCATGTATTCCACGCCCCACGGCAGGAGCAGCGGAGACAGCGCCAAGGGATAGAAAATAATCGCAAGGAATTGTAAAACAAAAGTCGAGAACTTTGGTCTCACGCCTTTATTGCCCATTTCGCGCATTCGAACCGGCGCATAGATCGACATGGAATTGCCCACCAAACAGAACAATAAGAAGGCCGATATGACCTGAAAGAACCCGCCAAAAAAGTGGTTTGCGTCCACTGGGATGAAAAATTGAAGGCCGCAAAGTGCGATAAAACCTATCCCCATTCCAAACGGAGCAGAAGCCAAATTTTTGCCAATCAAAATTTGCTTGCGTGGCACTGGAGACAAAACATAAGCGCGAAAGCCTGCTCGGTCTAAGCCAAATAGGTTTTGAATGACCTGACTCACGCTCATCATTCCCATGGAAGCTGCGCCGAGACTCATGATTGGCATCCATATTCTGTAATTTTCCAGATTGTCACTTTTCACCAAGCCCATAGCCATAAAGCCGAACATGATAATGGGGCCGAGCATCATCATTTTCGATTCCGGTGCTCGCACGAGAGAACGGAGATTCGAAAAAGTGACGGCTGAAACGGCGTCGCTGGTCCATGGGATTCGACGCTCTACGAAAGGCATTCCCCCAGCCTTCTTTTTAGATTTCTTTAGCTCAAGCGAACCCTTCTTTTTCTTAGCACCAGCGCCATGCCCCTCTCCTTCCACAATACCGCGTAAGGTGGTGCGGTAGGAACGCTTCAAACTGAGGCCGGCAAGCAGAAAGAAACCCATGATTGACAAAGATGCTGCGAGAAATCTTTTTCCATGCAAGGCAAACATGCCATAAGGCAACCACCCAAAGGGGATGACTTGACTGGCGAGGACCATGACACGGTCTGATTTCATTTCCTCAATTTCCTCCACTGCCAAGAAGGCATCTAGTTCGGCCTGTGCCTGTTCAAGCCTTGGTCCTGGCGTTGCGGATTTAACCTTGCTCTGTAGCTCAAATTTCTTAACGCGACCATCCAATTGGCTTCCGCTAGTCGCCATGTTGATAAAGTTTGGCGCTTGCACTAAAAGCACAAGTCCAAAGCTAATCCCCATGACAATGCTCTTAGCTTTACGTTTATCCTCCATCAGACGCGCAAGCCAGCCGCGCAAGTGATAGGTCAAAGCAGTGACTAGGATGAAGAACCCAAAGATCAGGGGAAAGCACAGGAGCATGTACATGCCGAAGACCTTGATCATGGCTAAGGCTAAACCAAGCATGGCCGGAAGAAAGAATGCAATGCTGAGTGAAACGAAAGAACTCAGGTAGTTGTTAATAAAAACCCAGCCCAAAGAAACCGGTAAGTGCAAAAGATTCTTAATCGACAACGAATCCGAACGACTCAACTCGGTCATTAAGCCAATCATCCAGAAGAGTAAAAAGCCAACGCCTAGGCCAAGCCATGCCCCCCACACTTCCATCGGTTCTGCGTCCGGCAGGATTTCGCTGCCAACCAGAAAAGTCGCAAAGAACGCTCCGACAAATAAAACCGCGCCGAGCAACAATAAAACCGCAAAAAGCACACTGTTGATTTTTCCGCGTCGACTCATGCGGTTGGCCAAAATACGCCATCGCACCCACATCATGATTTTTAGTTGCGAGCGGTTCAAAGAACGCCTTCGCCCAACCAACTGATTTGTGGGTCGGTATCTACCTTTGAGCCGACGACCTCGAGGAAGCGCTGCTCCAAGGATCCGCCACTGCCAAGGTTTTCCATCTTGGTTTGCTCCACCAACACTCCGTCAGAAATAATTCCTACATGGGTGCACAGTCGTTCCACAATTTCTAAAACATGGGAAGTCAAAAATACCGTAGAGCCGCGTTCTACAAACTTCGCTAAGAGTTTCCGAATCGTACGAGAGGCCACGGCATCGACGCCCTCAAAGGGTTCGTCCAGAAAAAGTAAATCTGGATCGGGAAGAAGAGCTGCTGCCAAAGCCAACTTCTTTTTCATGCCATGAGAATATTCAATCGCGAGTTTGTCGGCATCTTTCTCTAAATCGAGCAATGGCAGTAACTCCTCGGTGCGATCACGAATGACCTTTTGCTCCATCCCGTGCATGCGCCCAATAAAGGTTAGATACTCGGCAGCTTTCAAGTTATCGAATAACGCCAAGTCTTCCGGCATGACTCCAATCTGGCTCTTCATCTTGAGTGCTTCTTCATGCACTGCTGGGTTTTGCCCAAGCACTGAAATCTCGCCTGACGATGGCGCCAACAATCCTGTCAACATTTTGATAGTGGTCGATTTTCCGGCACCATTGGGGCCGAGAAAACCATAGAAGGTGCCAAGCTCTACTTGAAGCTCAACTTGTTGGACTGCACAGAAATCCCCAAAGTTCCGAGTCAGTGCAGTGGTTTGAATGGCGAATTCCATAGACATATTGGAATCCTAACAGCCCCCCAGATGGACCACGCGGAATCGCTCCTGCACCAGCAAGACCTCCTCGGTAAAGGGCATGCCAATCTGCTCGCACTCCTTTTCGAAGAAAGCACGATGCCCCCGCCGCCAAGACTCCAAAGACCGATCTCCTTCTCCTTCGGCAAGGGCCCACTCGGCAGTGATCTCGCGGAATCTGCATTCACTCACCTCAGTAACTTGAATGATGGAACTCGGCTCCCCGGCCCAGGTCAGAACCACCATGAGGTGGCCCACTGCAGGCATCGGTAAGCCTTCCGTTTCATACCAGTATTTCATGCTGCAGGTAGCCATCTTCACGCCATCGCGGACTAAAGCAGCGCAGGCATTTGCAGCCTCTTCCTCCGCACAAAAGTGTTCCGCGCTAAAAGAAGTAAACCCTTCCCGTTCAGATGCGGGAAGGGTTTTGAGGTAGCTTTCTAAGAAAGCGTCAGCCTGTGGATGCTGAAGCAACTTAAGAAGAGGATCCTTTAGTTTTCCTCTCGCCCTTGCCACCTTGCTGTTCTTTCTGGAAGAAAACATAGAACGGGTTGGTTGGGTCGAACTCTTCTTTCTTCTGGCGCTTTGGATCTGGCCCAAATTCTTCACGACGTCCACGGCCCTGGCCGCCGCCGCGAGGACCACCACGTCCCCCGCCGCCGCCTTGGCCGCCCCGTCCGCCGCCGCCTTGGCCGCCCCGTCCGCCGCCGCCATCGCCATCGCCATCGCCCCGTCCACCCTGACGTTGCTTGCGCTGCGCTTCGCGTTCCTTCTCCTGCTCTTCGGTCAGCAAGGAAAGTCGAATCTTACGTGCAGCAAGATCTACACCAAGCACACGAACTTCCACATCTTGCCCTTCCTTAAGAGCTTCCGATGGGTGCTTAATGAAGGTTTCGGAACAGTGACTCACGTGCACTAGGCCTTCGCGCTCGCAACCGAACTCAATGAAGGCACCATATTCAGCCAGGTTCTTCACTTTGCCTTTCATCAATTCGCCAACCACCAAAGCTTCGAGCTTGCGCCCACCGCCACGTTTACTGCCACCACCCTTTTGCGGGCCGGCTCCTGGTTGGATACGCAAACGAGAACGGCCCGACTTGGACAACCCTTCCTTCACGCGCTGCAAAATGCCCTCGGCTTCGCGTTCGCCCTCAAGGGCAGCGCTCCAATCCATTTGCTTGATCTTGCCCGGGTCCTTCACTAAATCCTGAACCTTCACCTCGGCCGAAGCCATGGTTTGCTTCAAGATTCCATAGTACATTGGGTGCAGACTGCGGCCATCGAGCGGCTCGTCACCACTACGCACCCGCAACATGCAACATGCGGCGCGCCAGGCTTCTGGCGTAAGACCAATGCGGTCTTGCAGGTCACGTAAGCTGCGGAAAGGTGCGGTAGAACGTTCCACTACGACGCCATCGGCATCCAGGCCAGGCACCAGGCGTAAGGAATCGGCACTGGCTGTGTTTACATCGACTCCCTTCGAGGCCAATAATGAGCTCAAGAAGGTGGTTTCGAAGTCATCCAGGATGCGATGGTTAATCTCTCCACGGAATGGAATGAAAGCACGCACGATGTGAGGCGTGTGGAATGCAGCCGCACGTGGATCGGCTGCCATGGTTGCGACCAAGAATGCTTGACGCTCATCGTGGCTCAACAGAGCGTCGGCCGGACGGCGCGCAACTTCTCGCAACATGGTTTTCACCACAGCCATTGGAACCATGACCATGCGCGGCTTGCCACTTGGGAAAGACTTCATGAGAGTGCGTGCGCCAGAACGGGTTGCAGTATCTGCTTGCACAGCCACCAAGGCAACCTGCTCCTCGCCAATGAACTTCTTCAAGTCCTCAGCAAGCGATTCTGACTTAAGGTCGACCTCGATGGTACGTGGGGTTTCCTCGATGCCGTGAGCGGCCGCCAGAACCATGCGCCCTTTCTTGGCCGCACATACGCCAATCACCAAGTTGTCATTTTGGCCGCGATCCAAAGAACGCTCGACCTGCTCCCAACCATTCTGCAAAGAGGCCTCTTCCGCACGACGCTTCAAGGTGCCGCGGACTTGCTGCACCAAACGAGGTAAACGTTCTCGCTTGATAAAGTCAGTGAACAACCCACGGTAGCTTTCCTTTTCTTGCTTGGGGTAGCTTTCCAAAGACTCAAACAACTGCGTGATGACCGCCGCAGGAATTCCAAACTCAACATTGACCGCATGGGCGCGTTCGGCACGACGCAACTGCAAGTAGCGGTCAGGGGCACACTGCGCGATAGGCATAATGCCTTGGGCCAAGTTATGGAAGCGCTTCTTCTCTTCCGATTCCGGATCGAGAGGCGTGACGTCCATGGTGCCTTCCAGGCGGAACTTGCGCTGCAGTTGCAAGGCAAGTTTGGCATCGCCGCGCAGGTTAACTAAAAACCCAGCGTACTCCTCTTTTTCGGGAGCTTCAAAGTCTACGGGTGCATGCGAAGGATGGATGACCAAACCAGCGTCTTCCAACTCTCCTTCATCCATACTGTTCTGGATGATTTCCACGGCCTCAGGAAACTCTTCTTCCCGTCCCTCGAAGGCGCGCAACAGGTTGCCGCGACGCCGCTCTAAAGATTCAGCCTGACGCAAACGTTCGAGCAGAAGCTCAAAGCCGAATGCATGCGGAAACTGTCCGGCGAGGGCAGGAGATGCACAACGCAAGAACACGGGGAACTCCCCCGCCGCGAGACCTTCGCGCAGAGCGTTCATGACAGGGACCTTGAGTCCCAGATAGCGCGCGAGACGAACCTCGACGCTGGGCTGACGTGGGGAAGACATGTTGCGGAGATTCTAACAGTTCTTTTAAATAACGCCGAGCCTCGACGACAGAGAAAAACCCTCACGCCCACATTCGCCCAAGCTGGCGCAAAATCTCAAAGGACTTCTATTTCATCCATTAGAAAAACGGATTCTGCAGCACTTCTCCTAGACCTAGCCCATGGCCAAACCACCGACACAAGCCCCGCCGCGCTTAAACGGGAGCCCACAAGAGTCGCATTTGCCTTCTTCTTGGGCAACCGAGACAGATTGCTTAGGTGTAGAGGAATCCATCGGACCTAGGTTAGTCGTAGCAGAAGTGCAGGCGGACAATGAGTCCATGCGCCAATTACTAAACCGCGGCACCGAAGTACCGCGGTTTAGTGAAGACCAGGTGCCGCTTTACTTCAGGCGATTCTTGACCAACTCTGCCTGCACGTAACTAGGAACAGCTTCGTAGCCTGCTGGCTCCATCGAGAAGGAACCACGGCCTTGGGTTAGGCCACGAATCGTTCCTGCGTAGGAGAACATTTCAGCAATGGGCACCGTACCGTTGACTTCGCGGATTTGACCGTCCATGGTCATTTGCTCGATGTTCACGCGGCGGGTGTTGAGGTCGCCGATGACATCGCCCAGGAACTCTTCTGGCACCTGAACGCTCAGCTTCATGACTGGTTCAAGCACGGTAAAGTTCTCGGCCAAAGCTTCGCGGAAGGCACGCTGAGCTGCCAAGTTAAACGCAAGCTCACTAGAGTCAACATCGTGTGATTTGCCGTAATGCAGTTCCGCTTCGATGTTTACGAACGGCCAGCCGAGCTTACCACCCGACTTGGATGCTTCCTCGATACCTTTTCCAACCGCTGGAATGTACTGAGTAGGAACCACACCACCTTTGGTGCTGTCGATGAAGTTGGTGTTGGTCTTAACCTCTACACCTTCCTCGGGATTCCAAGGGCGGAACTTAACGTTGACCACAGCGAACTGACCAGAACCACCAGACTGCTTGATCTGCTTGCCTTCGATATCGACTTCCCGGTTGATCGTCTGTCGGTATGCCACACGTGGCGCACCAACAGTCACAGGGATGCCATAGTCACGACCGACACGGGTGGTGATAATTTCGAGGTGAAGCTCACCCATTCCGGAGATGATGGTCTCATCGGTGTCCTTATCGGTAATCACGCGGAAGGACGGATCCTCGCGGTGTAACTTACCCAGCAAATCGCCGAGCTTGTCGCGGTCGCCAGTGGACTTAGGCTCAATCGACATGGATATCACAGGCTCTGGGAAGGTCATGGATTCCAGAACGATTGAGTTCTTGTCATCGCAGACAGTGTCACCAGTGATGGTTTGCTTCAAACCAACCACAGCGCAGATTTCACCTGCGTGCACTTCATCAATCGCCCGACGCTCATCTGCATGCATGAACATCAAACGCCCGACGCGCTCCTTCTTGCGCGTACGAGGGTTTAAGACTGCATCGCCGCGCTTCAAAGTACCGGAGTAAATCCGCACAAAGGTAAGGTCGCCGTTTGGGTCAGCGATGGTCTTAAAGGCAAGGCCGGATAGAGGCTCCTGGGAGTTAGCGTGACGAATCACCTTAACCGTAAGGTCCTTAGGGTCGGCGCCCACAATGCGTCCCTTATCCAATGGGTTTGGCAGGTAATCGACGACCGCGTCCATCAGTGGGTGCACGCCCTTATCATGGAGTGCGGAACCGCAGAACACTGGAACTGCGTGGCCAGCTAGAGTTGCACGGCGCGCAACATTTTTAAGCTCTTCGACAGTGAATTCATCCCCCTCGAGAAAACGCTCAACCATGGCGTCGTCGACTTCCACGATGTTCTCGATCATCTCACTACGACGCATTGCTGCCTCTTGGAGCATGTCTTCTGGAATCTCCATATCTTCCACACCAGGGCCTTCACCTTCGGTGAAACGGAGCGCTTTCATTTCCACGAGGTCGATCAAACCGTAGAACTCCTTCTCGACACCGAGTGGAATCTGCATACGAACAGCATTGCACTGCAAACGCTTGCGAATGGAATCGAAGGCGCGCTCAAAGTCAGCGCCAACACGGTCCAACTTGTTGATGAAACAAATACGTGGCACGCCGTAACGGTCAGCCTGACGCCATACCGTCTCGGACTGAGCCTCCACACCTGCTACACCATCGAACACTGCAACAGCACCGTCTAGGACGCGCAAGGAGCGCTCCACCTCAATGGTGAAGTCCACGTGTCCTGGCGTATCGATAATGTTAATCCGGGTGCCATTCCACTCACACTGCGTTGCAGCAGAGGTAATGGTGATACCACGGTTACGCTCATCTTCCAGGTAATCCATAGTGGCGGCGCCATCGTGCACCTCGCCAATCTTGTGGATGTTGCCGGTGATGAAAAGAATCCGCTCGGTGACCGTAGTCTTACCCGCATCAATGTGTGCCATGATGCCGATGTTGCGGATGTTACTGAGGCGCTTTTCCTCCGACTTAGAAAGGTCAGGGGTAGGAAGGGTCTCGGTAGTCATGATTCTAAAAGGGTGTACAGTGAGCCCAAAGGCTGAAGGAAGGAACCCTGACGCACGCCAAATTTGAGCTTGCCGCGGAAAGGGGAAGCCACCAATTTTAGCGAAAACTTTGCAAATGACTAGTCCCCGCACGCAACGTCTCCGAGTCCCCGCTTCGACCTCCAATGTGGGGCCGGGGTTTGACGCCTTCAGCATTGCCCTAGACCTGTTTTTAGAGGTTGCGTGGAAGCCGGCTGAAAAAACGACTTTGGTGCGGAAAGGTATCCTAGAAGAGTCTCCGCTGCGCTTATCCCAGGATCCGATTATCCGCGGCATGCGTCGGGCAGAGATCTTGGCGGGCAAAGCACTCCCTTCTGGCGCACTCACGGTCAAGGCCGATGTCGCCCCAGGACGTGGTCTGGGTCTGAGCGGCGCGGGCTTGGTGGCGGGGCTCATGCTCGGAAATCGCCTCTGCGGCAGTCTTTTGAAGGATTCCGAATTGCTCACGGAGGCGATTGATTTGGAGGGAAATCCGGAAAATGCGGTCGGCTCTATGCTCGGCGGTGCACACTGGAGCCTCGGAGCCAAGGACGAGCCGTGGATCCATTACCCGGTGCCGCTGCACCGAAACTTGCGCTTCCTTCTGGTCATCCCCCCTTATGCGATGACCACCAAACGCTCGCGGGAAGCCCTGCCAACTTCGGTTTCTTTCCAGCGCGCCATGCGTCAGGCGCATCGTCCGCCAATTTTGCTGGAGGGATTGCGCTCATTGAATCCCGAATTCATCAAACGAGGCATTGCCGATGACCTGCATGTCGCGCCACGCCTAAAGTTGATGACTGGTGCGAAAGCCATGTTGGACTTCGCTTATGAAGCAGGCGCATTGGGCGCAACCTTGTCTGGTGCGGGTTCCGCCCTGTTGGTGTTGAGCCGTACCGGAGAGGTGAAAAACTTAGAGGCGCGCTTGGCAACACGAGTGCGTCGGCTGTGGGGCGACAGCGGCAGTGTGGTCATCGCACGTGCCCACGCGCACGGCCCTAAGTTTTTGCGCAGTTAGAGCCTACTTCTCGTCGCTGTAATCCAAACACGGCCTACGGGTGGCTCGTCAATACTTAGTCGCCTGAATTTGTTGCGTTTCCTCCAAGGACGGAGGTGGTGGCGGGGATAGTTGCTTTGGGCTCGTCCGTGATTCTCTACAACCAGCCCCTAAACCAACCAGCTCTGCGGCAACAAGGCCTTGAGCTCTTCGGCGGTACTGGCGCGGCAGGCGAGTTCCGCGACACGTTCGCAGGTATCCGCTTCCATTGCGTGCAGCATGCCGTGAGCTTGGCGCAGGATGGATGGGCGTACTGCGAAACGTCGAACGCCGACGCCGACTAAGAGCTGGACGAGCGCTGGCTGAACCAGACTTTCCCCATAAACGCCAATAGGCTTTTGCATACCATTCGCCACCGAGATGAGTTTGCGTACCGCACGCAACACCACTGGGTGAGTGCAGCGCAAACGCTTAATCACCGCCTCTTCATGATTCCGACGATCACTCATAAGAAGGCTTTCGGCCAAAGTATCGAGGCCAATCAAACCGAAGTCCGCCACTTGCATAAGCTCGCGGCCAAGCAGCGCTGAGGCTGGAGTTTCAAACACCACACCGATTTCAACGGCATGCGCGACACTCAGTCCTTCCAAGCGCAATTCTTCGCGTGCATTTTCTGCAGCTGTGCGCACCGCGCGGATTTCATCGGCATCGACCACGAAGGGAACCGCAACGCGCACTTCTTTGCCTTCACTTGCACGCAACAGGGCGCGCATTTGCAAAGTCAACATTTCCGGCCGGTGCAAAAGCAAACGAACCCCGCGCATCCCTGCGTTTGGGTTCGGCTCGGCCACAGGGTAAAGGTGCGCAATCTCCGACGACGACGACAAGTCCGGCAAACGGAAGGTCACGTGATCTACGGCGTTCACGACCTGCCCATATAACACCTGCAAAGAATCTTCACGCGGACGCCCTTGCCGTTGGATGACTGGCAACTCGGTGCGGTACATACCAATGGTGCGAATACCTAAGAGACGCACCTGCTTGGCTTCACTAGGCGCGGCAACCGCAGCCTCTAGGTAGATTGGAGTGCCATCGGCCAAAGTGGCTGGAGGCAAGGTCTCGAAACCGCCCTCTGGAGCACGTCCTTGGGCAATTTGAACGGTTTCCCGATCTGGCTCCACCAGAATCAAACCGTTATCGCCATCCAATAAGACATGGCAACCGGAAGTTAGCTTGCCATCGACCTCGCCGACGCCAATCACTGCCGGGATTCCAGCAGCGCGGGTCAAAATGGCACCGTGACTCGACAGGCTTCCATGCTCTGCGATCAAACCGGTAATGCCATGGTCGAGCGCTTCGGTGAGGTCGCTCAAGGAAAGTTCGCGCACCACCAAAATGCCACCCTTGCGATCCTGATCCTTCACGCGCTCACTCGGTGGCCGCGAAAAACGCAGCAAACGCAAAGCAATGTCGCGCATATCTGCCAGCTTGTTGCGCAAGTTCTCCGACTCCACCACCTCAAACAAACGCTCGTAAACTTCGAGCATGTCTTTGAGTGCCGATTCAAAAGTTAAGCGGTCATCGACAATACGACCGCGAAGGTCCGCCTCAATGGTCGGATCTTCCAGCATGGTCAAATGCGTATCGAAAATCCGGCGCTGATCTTCAGTGAAGTGCTCCCCCAACTGCTTGCGCTGGTGCACCAAAGAAACCCGAGCCGCGCGTGCCACGGAATCGACGCGGGCAAGCTCCCCTTCCACCTCACTATCGGCCAGGCGCGTGGTGCCGATTTCCTCTAGGCCTTCCATGCTCAGGAAAATCTGACCATAGGCCACGCCGGGGCTTGCGCTTTGGCCGGAAAGGGTTTGGGATTCGCTCTGGGTGTCTACGGGGGACGTCATGGCTAGCCCTCAGATTAACGCAGCGAGCACCATGCGAGAACCTTCTCTACCAAGAGCCCGATGCCGCGGTCAACGGCGGCAATGTCAGGACCGAGCATATACGCCGGGGTGGTGACCACTTGCTGCGCCTCATCGCACACGATTTGATCGACCGGGCAATCTAGGAAGGAATTCCCGGTCTTCTGGGCTTCCAGGGCTGCCTCGCAATCGGCTCTTCCGAGGGTCATTTGCAGATTTCGGTTCGGCAGCGCCATCGCAACGATGGCCGGAGCAATGCAGATGGCACCGATCGGCTTTTTGGCATTTGCGGTTTGTGTGAGCAAGCTCTGCAGGTCGGCGTTCACAGTTCCAGCAGCTCCATTGAGGCCGAAGTCGCACAGGTTGACCGCCGCGCCATTACCTCCTGGGAGGATTAGGGCACTCAGCTGGTCGGCTTCTGCCTCAGAAAGCGGCTCAATCTCGCCGCGAGCAATGCGCGAAGCCTCCATAAGCATGTTGCGCGATTCTCCTTCCACCGGCTTGCCGGCGAAGTGTTCGCACACCGAAAACTGGGTTGCATCGGGCGCAAAGCAGCGAATCTTCGCCCCCGCGCGGGAGAGGTGCAGCAGGGTGAGCACGGATTCGTGAATCTCGGAACCGTCGAAACGTCCGGAGCCGCATAAGATTACGCCTACTTGGGGTGGTTGCATGCCAAGATTCTAGTATCATTCGCCGCTGGTTCGGGGAGTAGCGCAGCCTGGTAGCGCATCTGGTTTGGGACCAGAGGGTCGCAGGTTCGAATCCTGTCTCCCCGACCATCTTCTTAAGCCCCCTTTCGCGAAAGCGCGAGGGGGCTTAAGCAATTGGCCTGGGAGAGGAGCTCTCAGGAGGGTCGCAGGTGGCTTCGCTTCGTTCCGCAGCTGCGCGGCGAATTCTGTCTCCCCGACCATCTTCTTAAACCCTCTTTCGCGCAAACCAGGCCAGCTTTTTTCAAGGTACTGCTACAATTTGGGCCCCTGTAGGTCTTGACATCAGATTCATGGAAAATCGTCGGTTCGCCCTCCTTCCTGCTCTGGCCCTAGCCGTTTCGGCTTGTGGTGGCCCTGGCGACAACGTCGAGATTCTCGATCAACGCTCAGCCGCTTGGGTGCCTCAGCATTCGAACCAGGAATTGACTCCTGGTCAACGCTTTGGACGTGACGATATTGCGCCGCCTCCCGCGCCGCAAATGCCGTCCGAGCCGGTTGGCAATGCTTTGCTTTATGACATGCCGGAAGGCTGGACGGAAGACATTGGCACGCGCAATCGATTGATTAACTTGCATCCAGCCGGTAATGCGGAGGCCGCATGTTATGTTTCCGTCCTCGGTGGAGATGGCGGCGGATTGACGGCAAACCTAAACCGTTGGCGTCAGCAAGTGGGATTAGAGAAGTTGGAAGCTTCCGAGCTTGAGAATCTCCCGACCGTCAAATTACTTGGAGGCGATGCAAGTTTGCTGCAAGTGGAAGGCAGCTTCACCGGCATGAGTGGTGGCACGCAAGACGGTTGGGCACTCACGGGTGCCATGGTCTCCACTCAGCAGGCCACCATCTTTGTAAAGATGACCGGGCCGGCCGAGTTGCTGCGTGCTGAGCATGAGAACTTCCTCAATTTTGTAGCTTCGGTGCATTTCGGCGAAGATCTTTTCGGAGAGCAGGATGAGCCGCAAGATGCCGATCATGATCACGCGGAACACAATCACGCCGAAGACGATGCCGAGACCAAGGCAGACTCCGGCAGCGAAAACGAAAGCCCTTTCTTCACCGCAAACGGTTATCGCTTTCAAGTGCCCTATGCTTGGATCGATGCCGGACCACGCATGATGTGCTCTCTCAATTTTCGGGTTGGCAAGGAGACCGAATGTTTCTTGGTGGTTCTGGGCGGAGATGGCGGCGGCTTAACCGCAAACCTCGACCGTTGGCAAGGACAGCTTGGGTTGGAACCGCTCACCGCTGAGCAGATTGACGCCCTCCCTAAGGCCGACTTCCTCGGTGGTTCGGCTGTCATGCTGGAAGCCGTTGGCGAATTCACCGGCATGAGTGGAGAAACTTCCTTCGACGAAAAGACTCTAATCGGCCTTGCCCTCATGGGTGGTGATTCCGCTTACTTCCTCAAAATGGTTGGCCCCACCAAAGAAGTTGCCACACATCGCGAGGCCTTTTTGGACTTCGCGGCCAAGCTTGAGGAGGTTGAATAGTGAAGATTTTATGGAAGATTCTTGGCAGTTACGGACTGGCTTGCACCTTGCTGCTGTGCCTCTTTGCCTTAACTCTTTTCGGCACCCTCTTTCAGGTGAACCATGGACTCTATGAAGCAAAGGAAACTTTCTTCAACTCATGGTTCCTGACTACGCAAAGTGGTATTCCGCTCTTCCCGGGCGGCGTACTGGTTATGAGTTTGCTTACCGCCAACCTTATTCTTGGCGGATTGGTGCGCATCAAATGGCGCGCGCGCAACCTTGGCGTGCTGATCATTCACTTCGGCATCATCGTCATGCTGGTTTCAAGTTTGGTCAAACTCACCAACTCGGAAGAGGGGCAATTGCGCCTGTACATTGGGCAAGAGTCCGACGAGTTCGTAAGTGCTAGCCAATGGCAAATCTCCATTTGGGAACTTGGAAAAACTTCGGCCATCCCACAATGGGTTTTGAACGATGCCTTGTTCACCGACCTTAAGGGCAACGACACCCGCAACTTTCACGCAGCTGGGCTTCCTTTCGATTTGAAGCTGTCAGGCTTCCTCCCAAACTGCAGCGTATTACCCAAAGGCCCCAACTGGGAAGCCTCGGGCGAAGTCGTGGATGGCTTTGGTTTCTTTCCACAACCGCTGGCAAAGGATAATCAGGACAACGCTGCTGGGGTCCACGTAGAGGCGGTACTCGCAGATGGTTCCTCCAGCAAAGGCCTTCTCTGGTTCCCGCAGAAAGGCCCATGGAAAGTGCGTTCAGAAGGACGCGAATTCGTTCTCGATCTCAATCATGCTTCCTATCCCATGCCATTCTCGATTCGCTTGGATAAGTTCACCAAAGAAGATTATCCGGGCATGACCATGGCTAAGGCTTACCGTAGTAATGTCACGCGCAAAGATGAACGTGGCGACCAATCGGTTTTAATTCAAATGAATGAACCGCTCCGCGATAAAGGCCTAGTGCTTTTCCAATCCGGCTACGGCACCGATGCTGGTGGCGAGTATTCCTGGTTCTCAGTAGTGAATAATCCGTCTGACAAATGGCCTGAATACAGTTTGTGGGTCATCACTCTTGGCCTCGTCATGACCTTCGGCAAGCACCTATTTAAATTTGTGAAGCGCCAGAACAAACGCAGCGCCATGCCTTTGCTGCTTTTGTTTGCCCTGACCAACTCGGCATCGGCGCAAGGCGAAGAACGCACGGAATTTTGGAGCGATGAAACCGCCGAACTCTTCAGCACCCTGCCGGTGCAAGATGGCGGCCGCGTCAAGCCGATGGACAGCTATGCCGGCCTGCGTTTACTGACTCTTAACGGAAAACGCACTCTGGAATTTGAAGACGGTAGCAAGCTAGACCACAACCGTTGGCTGCTCGATGTCTTCTTCTTCCCAGAACTCGCCCGCGACTACCCAAGTTTTCGCATTCAAGACGATGCCGTGCTCACCCTCATGGGCCTGGCATCCAAAAAGAAGCGCGACTGGTATAGCTATTCCGAATTGGAAGGTGGGCTAGAGCCTTTGGAAGTTGCCGCCGAAGCCGCTTCGGAGGTCGAAGCCGCCTATCGCGATTCGCTCCAACGCCAAACGCTACAGCTGTCGCAAAATATGGCTGTCTTCCAAGCCTTGACCAGCATGCTCGCTCTATCGCGCGAGGATTACCCGACCGATGGCGACCCAATGCTCATCGAAATCCTGGGTCCAAAGCAAGCAGGTCTGCATTGGATTCTCCCGTTTGCTGCCGAGCTACAACAGCTTTCGCAACTGCATGCGCCGGACTCCCCCACCTATTTGGCCACGACTGCCCTGTTTAATAGTTTCGACAACGGCATGGCCAAAAGTTACCGTGCCGCCACGTTGTTTCCACCCGCTGAGATTCACGATGGGCACGACCACGACAACGACACTTGGTGGCGCCCTTATGACGTCCTGGTGAAGTCTTTCCGTGGCGAAGGCGTCGATGTTAGCAAGCAAGTTCACCTCCTCGAACTCTTGGAAGCACTCGATCAAACCAAGAATGATCCAGCAGCTTTTGAACTTGGCATGCGCTCCTTGCACACCGAGTTAGTGGCTATGGCTAAGGCCCGTAACGAGTACAAACATATTCCACTGGAGGTGAACCTCTACCACTGGAATCTGTTCACCAACTCTTTGGTGTTTTACCTGCTCGGATTCCTACTCGCTACCATCGGGTTCTTATTGCCCAATGCCAAGTGGCTGCGCTATGGGGTGAACGGATCCGTGGTCTTTGCTTTTGCTCTCGCAACTACCGGCATCGTCATGCGCTGCATTATTCGCGGGCGCCCTCCAGTAGTCACGCTTTACGACACCATCTTGTTCATTACTGCGGTGGTGGTCTTGGTGTCCCTCTTCATGGAATGGATTACCCGGCAGCGCATTGCCATCTTTCTTGCAGCCTTCCTTGGAGTGGCAGGCATGTTCCTTGCTGGAAAGTACGAGTTACATGAAGTGGCCACCGTGGGCGACACCATGGGGTCGGTCGTTGCAGTGCTCGACACCAACTACTACCTGGCAATTCACGTGACTACGATTGCCATGGGCTATGCCGGCGGATTACTTGCCGCGGCCATCGCCCACGTCTGGCTGTTCGGAAAGCTCTTTGGTTTCCGCAAAGGCGACAATGAGTTTTACAGAGGTATTACTCGCATGGTCTACGGCACGGTTTGCTTCAGCCTTTTATTCGCTTTATTCGGCACCATCATGGGTGGCGTTTGGGCGAACGATAGTTGGGGGCGCTTCTGGGGCTGGGATCCGAAGGAGAACGGCGCACTGCTGATTTGCCTCTGGATGCTGGTCATACTGCATGCACGCATGGGCGGCTACATCCGCGAGCGCGGCATGGCCAACATGGCGGTACTCGGCGGCATCGTGGTTTCGGCTTCTTGGTGGGGCGTCAACTTGCTCAATGTTGGCTTGCATAGCTATGGCTTTACCAGTGGTGTGGCCATGTCGCTGTACATCTACTGGGCCTTCGAGGCGTTCATCCTTTTGGTTTGCGGTCTGATGCACATTGCGACTACCACCGGCAGCGCCAAGGGATCTACGGCTGTCCCGCCGCCACCCGTGAAGTAGTGCTCAGTGCTAGGCTTTGAGCATGCTGCTTGCCACCTTGCTGCTCCTGGCCTCTGCACTCCCCCAACAAACTGCGCCCGCAACCACTGCGGAGTTAATTGCGCAGTACACCGCTGACCGTGATGCCTTAGCTCGGGTGGACTTGATTCCGCTCAGCACTGCCGGGCTGAAGAAAACGGCGCGATTCACCATAGAGTGGACTGCGGATCTAGACCAGTTAGATTTTGAAAGCCTGAGCACGCGGTCTCAGATTGACTGGCTGCTTCTGCGTAATCAAATCGCGCATGAGTTTGCCACCACACAACAAGAATACGGAAGGGTTCAAGAGACGTTGCCTCTGATCCCATTCGCCGCACCGCTAGTGCACCTTTTAGAGGAGAAGTCCAAACGTCACTTGGTTCCGGCGGAAGAGATCGCGCAAGTTTTTGCCGATGCCACGCTTGCCATCGACCTTGCGAGGGATCGATTCACCAAGAAAGTCCCTGTCGTTTCCGCATCCGTGGCGCATCGGGCAGCGGGTCAAGTGGAATGGTTGCAAAGCAAACTACGTGGATTGCATGAAGACCGCATGGGTTATGAGCCGGATTATTCTTGGTGGTGCAGTGCTCCTTGGGAAACGCTGCGCCCTAAGCTGGACGCCTACGCTACATTTTTGCGTGAAGAGCTTGGCGGGCAAAACTCCGAGGACGCGGATCCGCTCATCGGAGATCCGATTGGAAGGGAAGCCTTGGTGAAGGAACTTCAATTCGAGCGGATTGCCTATTCTCCAGAGGAGTTAATCGCAATTGCAGAGCGGGAGTTTGCTTGGTGCCAGGAAGAACGCAAGAAGGCGGCAACTGAGATGGGTTTAGGAGAAGATTGGAGGGCGGCGCAGGAGCACGTCAAAAGCCTTCATGTACCTGCAGGCAAACAGCCTCAATTGATTCGCGAACTAGCCGATGAGGCGGTTACGTTCTTGGAGGAACGTGATTTGGTTACGATTCCGGCCATCGCAAAGCGGGTTTGGCGCATGGACATGATGAGTGTCGAACGCCAAAAGTACACCCCCTACTTCACCGGCGGCGAGGTGATTTCGATTGCCTACCCCACCGATGGCATGGAGCATGAGGACAAGATCATGTCCATGCGCGGCAACAACCGGCACTACGCAAAGGCCACGGTGCACCATGAGTTGATCCCAGGGCATCATTTGCAGGGTTACATGAGCAGCCGATGGAATCCGCATCGTCGCGCCTTCTACACGCCATTTTTGGTCGAAGGCTGGGCGCTTTACTGGGAGCTGCGTTTGTGGGACATGGACTTTGCCGAATCGCCGGAAGATCGCATCGGCATGTTGTTCTGGCGCAGTCACCGATGCGCGCGCATTATCTTCTCGCTCAAGTTCCACCTTGGCGAATGGACTCCCGAAGAGTGCATTGACTTCTTGGTCGACCAAGTCGGCCATGAGCGGCGCAACGCTACGGCTGAGGTACGGCGCAGCATTCAAGGTGGATATGGTCCGCTGTATCAATGCGCTTATATGACCGGCGGCCTGCAGCTGCGTGCACTGCAAAAAGAGCTCGTGGAAAACGGTACTTGGACCGATAAGCAGTTTCACGATGCCGTGCTCCGCGCAGGTCCCATTCCACTGGAGCTGCTCCGCGCAGAGCTATTGGGTTTGAAGCTAACGCGGGACTTCCCCGTCACTTGGCGTTTTGATAACGCGAAGTAAAAAGGAAGCCTAAAACCGCTCCGCCTAGTTCTGCAGCGCTTGCTCTAGGAAGGAGTGGACATCGTCCTGCATTTGATGCAGCGATGGATGATGAATGTACATCATGTGACCGGCCTCATAGTAGTAAAAGTGCACACGTTCGGGCACGATGCCAGCGCGGTTCAAGCTGTACTCTGCACCGAAAAATGGCGTTGCGAAATCGTAGTAGCCAGCTGCCACGTAAACCTCAAGATCTTGATTCTCGCGCATGGCTTTGCCAATCCACGGTGCAAGATTGAAATAGTTGAAAGGGATGCCCGGAACCTTCCAATCCCAAGAGCCGCCTAATCCGCCAATAATATTGTAGTGGCGGTCGATTTTAACATCAAGGTTATTTTGCAGGTGATGGTTGAGCGCGGCAGCATAGGCGCCATCGATTCCGTAGAAGGATGGATCTTGATCACTATGTTCGCCCGCGGAATCTAAATCGACTCCGGTGTAGCGAGAATCCAAACGTCCGACGGTAAGGCCTTGCTCGCGTAGTAACTCCTTCTGGAAGCGACCGGGCTGCAAACGTAAATCATTGCGGTCGAGGAAGGCTTCACTCAAACCGGTGAAGGTGGCCAGTTTTTCACGCACAGCTTTGCGCTCGGCATCAGGAAGGCTGTTGCCTTGCAAAAGAGCGTGCGCGTATTCATTCAAGGCGTACTCACGTGCTTGTTGCACAAAATCTTTCAAGGCCACCCCCGCTCCCGCTTTGCCGTGATATTTGGCAGTTGCGGCCATGGTTGGCAAGTGCATCAGACTGGGCATTTCATTGCCAGCGGTGTGGTTTTCAATGCTGAAGTCCAAAATGGTGGAGATCAGCAAGATGCCATTGAGCGCAACATCGTCGAAACCAGATTCCAGTTCATGGGCCACCGCTGCTGCGCGCGTGGTGCCATAACTTTCACCGCCAATGAACTTCGGCGAGTTCCAGCGGCCATGTTCGGTTAACCACAAACGAATGAACTGCGCGATGGACTCCGCGTCTTGCTTCACTCCGTAAAAGTCTTTGCCTTCCGCATCGCCGAGTGGACGACTGAATCCGGTGCCGACTGGATCGAGGAACACGATGTCGGACAAGTCGAGGAAGGTGCCGGGGTTGGCGATAAGCGGGTAAGGTGGAGCGCCGTCATCGCGCGCATCGCTTGGAATATCTACCCGCACCGGACCGAAAGCACCCATGTGCAACCAAACCGAAGCCGAGCCTGGACCGCCATTCCACAAGAAGGTGACCGGACGCGTGGTGGAATCCTCCACATCTTCCATCATGTAGGAAGTCGAGAAGAGGGTGGCGATTGGATTGCCATCGTCGTCGCGAAGGTAAGTTTCTCCGGCAATCGCTTTATACGCGACCTCAACACCATGAAAGGTGCCTTCATGTCCGGTATAAAAAACATTTGCCTCAGGGGTGGGCGCAGGTGTTTGAGCAGAGGCGTCATCTTGTGCCCATAATGGGACAGCAAGAAAAAGTAAACTTAGGGATGCGGCGATTTGCATGACGTGGAATTAACGAGCATACTCGATTCATGGAATTTCAAAACATCCTTTTCCTGTGCGTGGCAAACTCGGCACGTAGTCAGATGGCGGAAGGCCTAGCACGGAAGCTATTCGGCGATTCGGCCTCGATTCAGTCTGCGGGCAGTGCACCTAGCCGGGTGAACCCCTTTGCCGTGCAAGCTATGGCCGCGGTCGATGTCTCACTAGATGGGCATAGTTCCACTTCGGTGCAGGATGTGGATCCGGAGACTGTAGATTTGGTGATTACCTTATGCGCCGAGGAAGTTTGTCCGGTTTTCCTGGGCAAGGCGAAGCGTTTGCATTGGCCGATTCCTGATCCAGACCGTAAAGATGAGCAGCTTTCCGATGCCGAGCGCTTGGAGTATTTCTGCGAAGCAGGTGAGCGTATTCAAAAACGCTTGGAAATCCTTAGTGCCATGCGCGATGTCCCGCCATCGGGCGCGGAACCTACGGAGTTCCATCTCAGTATCCGCACACCCGATCTTGCCGGTACCGCGCGTTTTTACACATGGCTGTTTGCCTTGGAGCCGAGTTACTGGACCGATCGTTTTGTGGTCTTCGATGATGCGCGCCTGAAGAATCGCCTAGTCTTTTTGGTCGACGATGGTATGCAGTTGCATCAGGACACCATGTATCACTTGGGCATTGGTGTCCATGCCAAAGCAGATGTCCTCGCCTGTCAGCAGCGCGCACAAGAAGCGGGCTTCACCATTGAGACGCCCGCCCGCACCACTTGGCGCAACATGCCTTTGCATGAGTTTTGGCTACGTGATCCCGGCGGCAACTTAGTAGAGATCTACGCCTTGCTCACTGACGACGAGCTCGCGCAAATGCCGGCGGACATGGAACCGGTTTTTATTTAGTCATCCACGCCAGGTAGCGGGAACTCTGCAGAAGGTTCGTGCTGCTCTGCCATTAACGCCATCATGGCCGCAACGCGCTCCGGCATTTCCGCTGCCCGATTCAACGTTTGGCTGAGGTCTTCGCGCAAGTTGTAAAGCTCTGGCTCCAGATCCCCTTTCTTCAAACCGCGACGCAGCAAAATCCAATCTCCCTGACGTAAAGCTTGCTGACTTCCATAAGCCGGAAACTCCCAGTAAAGCACGCGTTCTGACTCTCCGTCTGCTGCTGCCTCCCCTTTCAGAGCGGGCAACAAACTCACGCCATCGGTGCGAAGGGGTGGCGGGGCATTGGCCACATCTAAAAGAGTCGGCAAGAAATCCCAAAACGCGCCAACGGTTTCACTGACTTCCCCCGCCGGAATCTGCTGAGGCCAACGTGCAACCATGGGCACGCGAATACCACCTTCATACACGCTTCCTTTCGCGCCACGCAAGACGCCATTGCTTTCGAAGAACTCTGAATGCGCACCTCCAATGTCATAAGTCGCGCCATTGTCCGAGGTGAACACCACCAAAGTATTCTCATCGGCTCCTAAACTTTCCAACAAATCCAACAACCGCCCGATATCGCGATCCATGCGCGACACCATGCCAGCATAAGCAGCACGCGGATGTTCATGCGGTAAGTAACCTTTCTTGCCATCGTAAGGCGGGTCTTCCCAAGTTCCAAGATAAGGCTCCATGGAGTCCTCCGGTACTTGCAAAGCCAAATGCGGAACGGTGTAGGTTAGCAACAAGAAGAAAGGCTTCTCGGTGTTTTCATTTTGCGTTTCGACCCAGGCCAAGGCATCGTCCGTCATCAAGTCGTGCGCATAATGCTTGCCGGTTAAGTTCTTCCACACATTGCCTTCCAACTCTTCACGTTCGCCGTTGCGCCAAAGATGGGTAGGGTAGTAATTATGCGCTTGGCGCTGACAGAGATAGCCATAGAAGTGGTCAAAGCCTTGCTGGTTAGGCGAGCCAACGGATTCCGGACCACCGAGCCCCCACTTGCCAATACATGCCGTGGCATAACCAGCTTGCTGCAAGCGCAAAGACAAGGTTTCGGTTCCTGTCTTTAAAGGCAACTGACCTTCGGCATCGAACTCGCCCCAGCCGCCGGCCTCCCAGTTATCGCGCACATAGGCGTGGCCTGGGTGCAAACCAGTCATGAGTGTGCAACGTGACGGCGCGCACACCGGCGAGCCTGCGTAGAAATCGGTAAAGCGCATACCCTCTGCCGCCATGCGATCCAAATGCGGCGTCTGAATAAGCCTTTGTCCATAACTCCCAAGGTCGCCGTAACCGAGGTCATCGGCCACAATCAAAATGATGTTGGGACTGCTTGGCTCGGACTCTTCGAGCGCCTGACAACCAACCGTGAAAGCCAGCAACAAAACCAAGGAGGAACGTAGGAGCCAAAGCATGCCACCATCCTAGGACTGCTTGCTATTCTGCAAGCATGCCCCTTGCCCTAACACTGCTGCTATTTACTGGACTGCAAGCCACACCCCCTGCGCCTCAAGATTTTGGCGATCAGTTTGAACTACTCGATGGCATGACCGCAACCTTGTGGGCCGAGTCGCCCATGATGTTCAATCCAACGGCCATGACCTTTGACACCAAGGGCCGTTTATGGATTACCGAAGCGGTGAACTATCGGCAGTGGGAGGGCCGTAATCCGGGCAAACACTTTGACGCCGGCGACCGAGTGGTAGTCCTCGAAGACACCAATGGTGATGGCAAGGCCGACAAGAGCACAGTCTTTGTGCAAGACGTGGACCTCACCTCGCCACTGGGCATTTGTGTACTGGAAGACCGCGTGTTGGTGAGTTGTTCCCCAAACCTATATGAATACCGCGACCTCGATGGCGACTTAAAGGCGGACTCGCGCACCACTTTATTGACCGGCTTTGGCGGCCCCGATCATGATCATGGCCTGCACTCCTTCGTAGTCATGCCGGATGGCGATTTACTTTTTGCTGCGGGCAATGCTGGCCCGCACATGGTGACCGACAAGGATGGATGGCAGCTGCGCAGTGGTTCCAGTTATCGCGGCGGTGGTCAGTTCACCGCGGACAACCATCCCGGCTTAGTTTCTGACGATGGCCGCATGTGGGTCGGCGGTTTGATTGGGCGCATGCACCCTGACGGCAGCGGTTTGGAAATCATCGCGCATAACTTTCGCAATGATTATGAAGCTGCCGTAGATAGCTTTGGCGACGTCTTCGTATCCGACAATGACGACGACGGTAACCGCGGCTGCCGCACCGTCTCGATTGTGGAAGGTGGCAATTATGGTTATTTCAGCACCGATGGCAGCCGTTTCTGGGGCGCCGACCGACGTCCTGGCCAAGAGACGCTGAGTGCGCATTGGCATCAGGAAGACCCAGGTGTGATGCCACTAGGTACGGCGAATGGTGCCGGTGGCCCGACTGGTGTGACCGTTTATGAAGGTCATAAGTTTCCACAGTTGTTCGGCACCGTACTCAATGCAGATGCCGGTCGTTCTTTGGTTTTCACCCATCGCCCCTACATTCAAGGTGCTGCGCTTGAACTGGAAGAAGGCATTCTGATTCAACCGGCTTACGAAGTCACCGGCGATCGCGGCCACTGGTTCCGCCCCAGCGATGTTGCGGTGGCGCCCGATGGTTCGATTTATGTCGCAGACTGGTTTGATCCAGGAGTTGGCGGGCATCAGGCTGGAGATCGTGAGGCTTATGGGCGCATCATTCGTATTACCGAATCGCAGGAGTCGGTGGATGCACGAGTAGAGTCCATCTCGCACATCGGTAGGACCTGGCACCCAAATATCGGCTATGCACTGGATGCCACCTTGGCCGAGGTGATTTCCAAAAGAATTGCCCAAGTTAGCAACGAGGACTTGCTTAACCCGGACTTCTTCAACGAATCGGAACGTTTCCGAGTCTCCATCTACCGCGCATGGACACGCCATCACGGATACTCCAACGACCTCGCCACTGGACTCAAAAACGATCCCTCCCCTTACGTGCGTGCACGCATTGCGGCCTCGATGCGTGATGAAGAAGGAGAAAACGTCGAACAATTGTGGATGGAATATGCCCTACAAGGCCCGCTTGAAGACCGCGTCTACCTCGAATGTCTCGGCCTCGGCGCAGACGGTAAGGAGTCTTCCCTGTTCACCAAGATCCTCACCGCAGAAACTGACGACGACACCCGGTTGCCATTAGTGTGGCGTCTACATCCGCCGGAATCACTGAACTGGCTTATGGCTTATGCAAACGATGCAAGCCACCCGCTCCCCTTGCGTCTTCGTGCCATCGATGCCATCGCATTCATGTCACACCGCGAAGCCGCCGATGCCATGCTGCTGCTCGCGCTGAACGGCCCGCAAGATTTACGCGAGATGTCCGGCTATTGGATTCGTCATCGCGCCGAAAATGATTGGCGCAACTTTGACCTTGGCGATGCCCTTGCCGGTGACTTTGAAAAGGCCGAACTCACCTGGCAAAGCGATGTCCTGCGCGATGCCACCACGGCCACCATCGATGTTGACCTCGACCGCGCCGATGTCATCTGGTTAGTCGTAAGCGACAACGAAGATGGCAACTCCAGCGATTGGGGCGATTGGCTTGACCTGCGTTTTGAAACCGAAAGCGGCACACAATCGGTCAATGCCGCCACTTGGATCGAAGCGGAAGCCGGCTGGGGTTCGGTACGCAAAAATGCAGACTGCGTAGGTGGCTCCCTAGATGTAGGCGGCACCGAATATGCAATCGGCATTGGAACTCACGCTCCTTCGCGCATTGCGATTCAGGTTCCCGCCGGTGCGACTCGCCTGATTGGAGCTTGCGCCGCCGACGATAATGGCACCACGCAAGGCAATCGAACTTCGATCCGGTTTTCGGTGCACATTGAGCGCACCCGCGACGCCGAAGCCATTGCGGCACGTGAAAAGGCCGCTAGCGCAGGCGATGTGGAAGCTGCCAAAACCTTAGTGCAAGATTCCGCAGGTGCACTCTTCCTGCTGCAACAAGCCAAAGCCGAGCAGCTCCCAGACGCGGTGCTCGCTGCCGTCGGACCAAGCTTACGGAAACACGCGGACCTTTCGGTGCGTGCATTGGCATCGGAAGTTTTCGTTTCGGAATCCAATTACGCACCGCTCGATGCCCTCGCCGCTCTCCCTGGAGATCCATACCGCGGTCAAGAGCTCTTCCGTGGACGCGGCACTTGCTTTGCCTGTCACACTTACGAAGACCTCGGTGGTAGCCTCGGCCCCGACCTCAGTGTCATCGGCGCAAAGTATGGACGGCGAGGACTCATGGACGCTCTCGTCTCTCCAAGCGCCTCGGTTGCCTTTGGATATGACACCTGGGTTTTCACCCTCACCGACGGACGCCACCTTGCGGGTGCCATTCTTGCCGATGGCGAGCGCATTGTGCTGCGTGATTCCACCGGCGCCCGCCAAGTTTTCGAAGCCAAGGAAGTCGTCTCCCGGGTGCATCAAGAGGTTTCCTCCATGCCACCCGCGAGCTCCCTTGGTTTAAGTGAACAGGACCTAGCCGACCTAGTTAGTTTCCTCAGTCACAACCAGAAAGAGGAAGCTAAGTTTGGTCCAGCCGTCTCTTTGTTCAACGGTATCGATCTCTCCGGATGGAAATTCCAACTGCCTGAGGGCATAGATCCAAAGCAAGTGTGGAGCGTGAATGATGGCGTTCTGCGCTGCGAAGGCCAACCCATAGGCTATATGTACACCGAAGCCGCCTACACCGATTATGAAATCGAACTCGACTGGCGCGGCGACCCTTCTAGCGGTCCGGGGAACTCCGGTGTACTGCTACGCGTTCAAGAACCCCATAAGGTGTGGCCGCAAAGCATTGAGGCGCAGCTCCACTCCGGCAACGCGGGCGATATTTGGAACATCGACGCCTTTCCGCTCCAAGTCGATGCTGCCCGCACCTCCGGGCGTCACACCATGAAGATGCAACCGAGCAACGAAAGGCCGCTAGGAGAGTGGAACCACTACCGCATTCGCGTGCACGGCAGCCAGGTCACACTGGAAGTGAATGGCGAGATTCAAAACATGGCTACTTGGGCAGCCCATTGGTCTGGCCCTATTGCGCTCCAATCCGAAGGCGCAGTTATTGAATTCCGCAACATCGTCCTTCGCGAACTCCTCTGCTGCGCAAACACAAGAACCGAAACACGTTTCCCTCGATAGCTTGGCTGGCAGTACGGTCACTGTAACCACCAATCCCTATGGGCGGCAATGACTTGAGTCGTAGCTTCCCCTCGGCGCCGGGTCCGCCGCAACAGGGATCGCCGACTTGATGACCGAGGCCTTCGTCGCGGCTGGGCTGCCGCGCGCGGACGCTACGAGGCGATTGTCCTTCGTTGACATTCACGGACTCCTCGTCGCGTCGCGAAAGGATCTCCAACCTCACAATCTTCCTTACGCTCATGAGGGTGCCGCGATGGGCTTCGTCGAAGCGTTGCGTCACCTTCGGCCCCACATCCTGATCGGGGCGACCGGAGCACCGGGCACCTTCACGCGCGAAGTCATTGAGGCGATGTCGGAGTTCAACAAGCGCCCCGTCATCTTTGCGCTCTCCAACCCAACATCACGCGCAGAGTGCACCGCGGAACAGGCCTACACGTGGTCCAAAGGAAGCGCCATCTTCGCCAGCGGAAGCCCGTTCGAAACGGTCGAGCTCGACGGTCGGTGCCATCGTCCAGCGCAGGGCAACAACGCCTACATCTTTCCCGGGGTTGGCCTCGGAGCCATTGCATGTCGCGCAACCCGGGTTTCGGAGGATATGTTTTTAGCCGCCGCGCGAGCTCTGGCATCGCAGGTGAGTGACGCGCGCCTCGAGGCCGGCGCGCTGTACCCGCCCCTCTCGGAGATCCGAGCCGTGTCCTTAGAAATCGCCAACGCTGTCGCGGAGCAAGCATACGTCGAGGGCCTCGCGCCAGCGCCCCGCCCTAAAGACCTGCGGGAACACATCAGAGCCCAGATGTACGAACCGGTCTATACTGCTTGGACTCACCATGTCCGACGCCCAAGGCAACGCAGCCTTCACCGCCGATGTGCCCCCCCTGGCTCCGCTTGGCGAGATTGGTTTGCAGGCAGTGACTCTCGCCGGTCCCTTTGCGGGGCAGTCGAGAAAGACCAATGCCATAGTGCGAGAAGTGCTGCCGTAATCGCTTCAAGGCTCTCACGTCACCCGCATGCCGGCAAGCATGCGGGTTGTCAGTTTTGGAGCCAGAGACGAGATTTGAACTCGTGACCGCCGCTTTACGAAAGCGGTGCTCTACCCCTGAGCTACTCTGGCGTGTTTTTGAAAGAAGAGCCGGCCTACCGCAGTAGACCGGCTCATTGGGGGGCAAAGTTTAGCGCTGGCCGGAGCCGGCGCAAAGTATTTGCCTTTTTACTGAACGCTTACGCCAGCGGACAGATGCCCACCACCCATCACGCCAATGGCGCGTGCGCAAGCTGCAGACAGTGCTGCATCGCCTTCGGTCATTGCAGACTGAAGAGCTGCGGTGTCTACTGCGACGCCGCTGCGTGCGAAGAGATTGCCCAGTGCAGCAGCTGCTGCAGAGCGCACTTCCGAGCTACGCCCGGTGTTGGAAACCACTGCAAGCAGTGCTGGAGCGGCCGAACCGTCACCCGAGAAACCAATACCGTGAGCTGCGTACTTAGCAATGCCGTCTGCACGGCCAAGAGCACCAATCATGGCGCTAGTTGCGGAACCGACTTGACCGTCGTGAGCTGCGTGAGCCAAAGCCTTAGCCGCGGCAGTTGCCATGGCGACGTAACGCTCGCGCTGCGCATCTAGGTCAGCAAAGCTTCCCATGACAGTTGCAGCATCGACCGAATCGACGACTTCTGCATCCATGTCGCCGGTGCCATCGTTGCCGAGGACGAAGACCGGAGTGCTACCGAAACGGTTGTCCATACGCAGACTCTTGACCACGCGGCCTGCGTAAAGGTCAGGGAGTGGATCTGCAATCACGAAAGCATCTACGTTGAGGCCGAGGTGCATGTTGACCAAGCCAGAAGCTCCGTCAGATGCAACGGTCACGTCTACTCCAGCCATCATCAGTGCGTCTGCAAGAGCGCCTGCGCGATCTGCATTGCCGTCGATGATATGCACGGTGCGTTGTGCGTCGAGACCGAGTGCAGCAGCAAGGTTGCTGGTGACGTCGGCGCCGTACTCACCTTGGTGTGCCAAAGCGATGGCAGCACTGTGGCTGATGCTTGGGATTGGACTCTGTAGAGCTTCGTGCAAGCTGTTCCAAGCTTTACCACCGGCACCATCTAGAGCTGCAATCAGGACCTCTGCAGCAGCTGCACGGTGGTCACGGACCGCGTGGGTCAGTGCTTCGTCCAGAGAGCTGTGACTCAGGGTCAAGAGTGCGTTGTTCTGCGCGGTCATTTGCTCGGCGAGATCTTCACCGTGACCTTGAAGTAGAGCAACCTCGGTGGCGTAAATCATGCCCAGGCGCCATTCAGCGCCCATTGCGCCAAGTTCCATGGCACGTAGCAGACTGTGCTTAGCGAGCTCGATTTCGACCACGTTCTGTGGCACGTCGTACGGGTTCAGGCTGCGGCCATCGATGGTCCACAAAACGCCGTAGTTCTCGGTTGGAGCTAAACCACGCACCATGTCGTGGTGGAAGTAATGCGAGCCTTGCTCGAGAAGCATTTGTGCTGCATCGCCACTTGCGATGGAGCTAGCCAAAGCTTGGACTGAGCCATCGGCATCATTCGCGGCCATGTCGGCAATGCGAGCCATAGCGCGGGGATCACCAAGCGCATTCAACACGTGCAGGGAGCTCAAACGCACCTCGGTGTTGGTGGAGTGGGTGGCGGCCAAAACGGGCAACACCATGTTGGAGCCCATACGCGACAAGGCGTAAATCGCAGCCAAGCGACGACTCTCATTGGAGTCGCCCATTGCAGAAACCAGAGGGACAGCTCCGAATGGACCGAAGTTCTGGCTTAGTGCAAAGATCGCGTTGGCGCGGTCTGAGTAGGAATCCGAGAAGCAACCTTCCGCTGCAGTTGCAGCAGCATCTAGGTCACGCATGGCTTCGCGGCCTTCGCTGCGTGCCGATGCAAGGATTTCCCGTGCGAATGCTTCGAACTCGCCACCTTCAATGAGAAGCTCAAGCAGAGCATCTTCACTTTGGTGAAGCATCTGCAAGGCATCGCCATTAGATGGGTTCGATGCGACGATTTCGCGGAACTTAGCCGTTGCAGCCTCATAGTTGCCTTGATGATAGGCAGCCATGCCCTGATCAAGCAGCTCTTGCGAGGTTTGTGCGTTCGCGGAAGTCGCGGAAACAGTAAAGAGAGTTGCACCTACGAGAAGGCGCAGCGCCGATGTCCGAATGAGGCTCATTTTCTACCCTGGTTCTTGAGTGGGCTCGGGTAAAGCAAGGGAAACACGTAGACGGACCGTTAGTCACGGCAGTTACGTAGGCAACATCATAAGAACGACCTAAGTCCGGTCAAGCACAGGTCCGGGAGACCATTGCCCCAGGACACATTGATGATGACATCCGGTGGTGCTTGGCCAAGTACTGACCTCTTGGAGCAGGAAGGCATCGCCCAAAAGTGCAAAGGCCACGGCCTCGCGCGCGTCGGGATCGAAGCCCAAATCTGCGTAAGAATGGACCCGCGTTGCGCCCAGGTGCCTGTGAAGGGCCGTTTGGAGAGCAAGATTGTGTAAACCGCCTCCTGCAACGTACACCGCCCCCCCCTGCCAGCCAGCCGCCTTCAAGCTCTCGCCGATGGACCAGGCGATCAGTTCAGCCAAGGTCGCTAGGATGTTGCAAAGGTCCATTTCCGGCTCCATTTCTCGAGCTTTTTGAGCCAGCGCGGCACCAAATCGTTCGAGCCCGGTGCTCTTGGGAGCCGGCAGGGAAAAATAATCGTCCAGCTTGAGTTGCTCGAGCAGTTTTTTCTGGACCGTACCGGAAGAAGCCAGGGCCCCACCCGGATCCATTTCTTGGTTGGCTTCGGCGCGCATGAGCACGTCGAGCGGACCATTTGCCGGTCCGGAATCCCAAGCAATGGGCGGGCCCGTTTCAGGCAGCAAGGTGATATTGCACAGGCCACCCAGATTCAGAATCACCCGCTCCACTCCAGTGCCCCCGTGCAACACCCAATCGGCAAAGGGCGAAACCGGTGCGCCTTGACCGCCAGCCGCGAGATCGGCCATTCGAAAGTTGCCGACGACATCGGCGCCGGCAGTTTGCGCGAGCATTGACAAGTCACCCAGCTGCATGGAACCGTCTAGAGGTTTGCCGTCGTGGTGGTAAACCGTTTGCCCATGACTCGCAATGCAAGTCAGATGCTCCATCGGGAAATCCAAACGATCGAGGAAAGCCCGGGCGCAACGTCCGAAGAAGGCACCTAGGGCGATATCGAAACGGGCCACGTCGGCCAGCTGCCAAGCAGGCGCCATATGAATCGCCTGTTGCAGCTTGATTGGGAACTGGGCCTCAGCTGCGGACATCTGCTCCACCTGACGTTGTTGTCCTTCGCCGGTGATTCGCACCAAGGCGAGGTCAACCGCATCGGCCGATGTCCCAGAATTCAATCCCAGGATGTAGCGCGGCTCGCTGCTTGGAATGCCGCGCATTTGCTCCACTCTGCTTTACTCAGGAATAACCAACACCCAGCCGATGTTCAGCACGGTGTTTTTGTCCGGAAGCAACTTAGGGTTCGCACTCACGATGCGATCCACCTTGAAACCCTTGCCGTAATACTTCTCGGCCAGGCTCCACAAGCTATCGCCTGCAGAAACAGTGTGGGTGCGACGCCCCGCAACCGCTTCGACGGCCTTGCCGCTATCTTTTTCCACCTTGGCCGCTGCCGCACCAGAGTTCTTGCCTGGAAGCACCAAAGTCTCACCTGGGACCAGATGTTTCACGTCTAGACCTGGGTTGGCGTCCAGAATCTCCTGCATGCGACGCTGACTGCCCAACTGCTCCTGTGCAATCTCGGACAAGGTGTCGTGCTTCTGGATGGTGTAGAGCCGCGGTTGGTCAGCCTTAGGCAAATCCGGAGGCTGGATCCGCTCCACAGGTGGGGTCACGGTCTCCTTTGGAGTCTTGGCGACTTGCTTACCCTTGTCACCTGGGCTCGGCGGAAAGGAAGGGAACACGCTGTCCTCCTTGGGCTCCAATTCCATCCCTGCCGCTGGATCCAAATCAATGAATAGCGGTGGTCGTGTGTCCTCGGTGTCACGAGGCTTAAGCCCCTTGACGACGACAACTCCTAGTAGCACTCCGACTAATGCGAGCGCGCCGATGATGATCTGTTTTTCGAGCCTTCCCATGGTGTCCCCTCCTGGTTAGCCTCAATATATGGTTCTAAATTGAAAATCCAAGCAAAATCTTGTGGTACCACATCTTGTGGCGAAAATCGTCATAGCCACTAGCATTTTGTGGTGCGCCTTAGCTTCGATCTTGCAAGCGTTTTTGCACCGCTTCTTCGATACCCCGCGAGCGATACGGCGACAAGATCCACATTTTTCGTCGGCGGATTCCACGCAAGACTTCTGCGGCCTCTTCCATGGTCAAATCGTCGGGGCTGAACTGCGCCAAGTACTTCAAAGCGGCCGAACGATCGACCTCGCCGAGTAACTTGCCAAAAAACCTACGCGCCACTGGATTCGGCGCCCAACCGGCACCGAAATCTAAGACTAAAACCTCAAGTCCGGGCCCAAGCAAGATGTTCTGCCGCTGGCGCAAATCCAAGTGGAATACACCACGGGTATGCATCTTGGCCACTAACTGCAACAGGTCATCGGCAATGCGCCGGGGAGCTAAACGGAAGGTGTCCGCGTTTAATACTGAGCCTTTTAGGACCTCCATGGAGAAAGCGTTGCGATCGATCTTCTCACGCACCACCGGGAATCCAGAAATACCCTCTACTCTACGCATTAAGCGCCTTTCACGGCCCATTAAGAAGCGCGCCAAGCCACGGCTATACCACGGTAATGCCGCACAATCCTTGACCACGCGCTGACGGCCATCGGCGCTCTCGGTTTGGTAGACCACAGGCTTCCACTTAGACCCTCGACTGAGAATCTTTTGCCCCGAGGCCGCAACCTCCGCTCTGGGCCAATCTGGAAGCGGAGCTTGTTTCAAAACAGATGCGGTTTAAACCGTGGAAAAGGGCGACCACATGGGCGCCGTCCAAATACCAAGCATGACTAGGCCGAGCGCTGGCCCCCATGAGAGTTCATGGTTATGCAAAACCATCTCCCAGGAAAAACTGCGCTTTTGACCACTGCGCCACGGTTTGAGTTGCGGCCAGAAGTCCGGCACGTTGGCAGCATGAGTGTCGACTTCTTCGCCGAATAACTTTTGCAAACGCGGATATTCACGCTTCATTTTGCGTGGCATGTAGAAAGTCAAAAACACGACCACCAGGATCACAGAAAATCCCCACACTAATTGGCCACGCAAAGCACTGGCATTGCCAGCAGCAAGTGCGACGCCAAGCAGCGCCAGGAAACTTCCGAAGTAAGCTGGGTTGCGCAAGTATGCGTAAGGGCCAGTGGTGACCAACAACATGTTCTTATCCAGGAAGCCGAAGGCCCAAATCCGCAGCAGCCAGGCCAATAGAACCAGCACACAGCCCACCGTGAAAGTAGGAAGTCTTGGATCTGCTAAGGAAACCAGCAGGATCCCGCTGCTATACACTGCGGTCTTACGCCAGGTCAGTCGTTTCGATGCTCTTTTCTCGCCACTCATGGTCTTGCGGGGATCAGCCCCGTAGACGATGATTGTCCCCTCCCGCGCTCATCAATCAACCTTTCTGATGCGAAACCTCCTTCTGTGCTCTCTCGGCCTGCTTTTTGCCTGTGCCGGCCCTTCTTCCAACCCAGATACCGCCCGAAAACCGGCCGCCGTTTCCGATTCTGGCTCCAGCAATTGGACCGATTCCTCCGCTTCAAGCATCGAATCCCCGAACGATGCCGTGCTCGGCTCGGAAGCCGAGAAGATTGCCATCGCCCGTCACCAGCAAATGCTGGCCGAATTGGCCAAGCGAGGCATCTACCCGGAAACCAAGCCGACTCAGGTTTCGGTGAGCTACCACCGCGCCGGCACCACCATTGGCCTCTACAACGAGGCCAACATGTCGCAGACGGATTACTACACCACTTCCCGTGCAAGCGCGAAGTACAAGGTCATCCCAGACATTGAAATGGGTGCTTTACTGAAGGCCCTTGACGATCTCGGGTATTTCGACGAAGCAAAAGATGGCATCTCCCGGGTTTCTGGCGCGAGCCTCACCGTGGTGGTCCGCAAAGGTGGCGAAGAAGAGAAGAGTTACTCGCTAAGTTGGGGCGCCTCGATGGGCAAGACGAATAATGCGCTCACTCAGAACTGTGCCGATGCCGTGCGCGTGATTTTTGACACCACCCGTTCTGTACAGGTCGTCGACAATCCCAATGGCACCGATTACTTCCAGAACGAACGCCAGCGCATTCAAAACGAGAACGCGCGCAACGCCATTAAGCACTAAGCATGGCCGCCCGGACCCTGGTCGTCGTTCCTGCACGACGCGCCTCGAGCCGTTTGCCTGAAAAGCTCTTGCTCGCGGAGTCGGGAAAGCCGCTTTTGGCATATACCCTAGACGCCTGCTTGCGTGCCAAGTTGGCGGACGGAGTGGTGGCCGCGGTCGATGACCAGGCTTTGTTCGACATTGCGGTGGCTGCGGGTGCAGAAGCCGTACTCACCGACCCGGATTTGCCCTCCGGCACCGACCGTATGTGGGCCGCCGCCAAGCAATACCCAGACGCCGAATTTCTAGTCAATGTGCAAGGCGATGAGGCCGAAATCGAGCCCGAAGCCATCGACGCCGTGTGTCAGGCATTGGCTGATGGATGCCCTGCGGTAACCCTAAGCGCGCCATTGGCAGCAGATGCGTTCACCGATCCCGCCGCGGTCAAGGTGGTGCGTGCGCTTTCCGGAGATGCCCTGTATTTCTCCCGCGCGGCGATTCCCTACCCCCGCACCGAAGGCATGGTCGCACCACGGCTCCATCTGGGTGTTTACGGTTTTCGCCGCAGTGTCCTCGAACAATTTGCCACCTGGGAACCGACTCCGTTGGAACGTGCCGAAGGTTTGGAGCAGATGCGCCTTTTAGAACACGGAATTTCTTTGCGGGTTCTCGAATGGCCGCATGCTTTCGCGGGTATTGACACGAGAAAGGATTACGATGCCTTCCTTGCGCGTCGGTAGCCCCCCGACGCCCCCCCTGACATGACCCGTTTCATCTTCGTCACCGGCGGTGTGGTTTCTTCCCTAGGAAAAGGAATCACCACTGCTGCCATTGCCGTCATGCTCGAAAAGCGTGGCTTAAAGGTTTCGATTCAGAAACTGGACCCGTACATCAACGTTGACCCTGGCACCATGTCGCCTTTTGAGCATGGTGAGGTTTATGTGACTGAAGATGGCTACGAGGCGGACCTTGACCTCGGTCACTACGAGCGTTTTTCGCAAGCACCGATTGGGCGTCACAGCAACGCCACCACTGGCTCGATTTACTCTGCGGTAATCAAGCGTGAACGCAAAGGCGGTTACCTCGGTCAAACCGTGCAGGTGATTCCACACATCACCGATGAAATTCAAAAGGCCATCGTGCGCGGCGCACCCAAAGGCACCGATATAGCCATCATTGAGATTGGCGGCACCGCAGGGGACATTGAGAGCCTGCCTTTCCTGGAGGCCATTCGTCAGTTTGGGTTGAAGCTGCCAAAAAATCAGGTCATGTACGTGCACCTGACTTTGCTCCCCTTCCTGAATGCCTCTGGGGAAATGAAAACCAAGCCGACCCAGCAATCGGTGGGCAAGTTGCGTGAAATCGGCATTCAGCCAGACGTGTTGGTCTGTCGCTGCGAGCGCCCGATGACCGAAGGCATGCGCAGCAAGATTTCCATGTTCTGCAATGTCCGTCCTCAATTTGTGATTCAGGAACAAGACGTGGCAACCACGATTTACGAGGTGCCGCTCGATTTGGTCGAAGAAGGCCTCGACCGCGCTTTGGTTCAGCATTTTGAGCTGCCCAACGACACTCCGATCGACATGTCTGACTGGGAAGACCTCCGCGAGCGCTGGGCGAACCCGAAAGGAGAGGTTGAGATTGCCGTAGTTGGCAAGTACATCGAGCTTCACGACGCTTACAAGTCCATCTACGAAGCTCTCCTGCACGGTGGTGCCGCGCATCAGTACAAAGTGCGCTTCCGCAAAATCGCTGCCGAAGATTGCGCCGATGGCAACATTGAGGAACTACTTGGTGGAGTGAGTGGTTTGCTGGTTCCTGGCGGATTCGGCGAACGCGGTTTGAAAGGCAAGATTTGCGCCTTACGTTGGGCGCGTGAGAATCAGGTTCCAGCCTTCGGCATCTGCTTCGGCATGCAAGCCATGGTTTTGGAATACGCGCGCCACGTGGCTGGCCTTCAAGATGCCGACACCAGCGAGGTCGACGCCGATTGTGCCGAGCCGGTCATCCACCTTTTGGAGTCGCAGACCGATGTCACCGACAAAGGTGGCACCATGCGCTTAGGCGCTTACGCATGCCGCTTGATCGAAGGCACCAAGGCCGCTGAGATTTACGGCCGCGACTTGATTTTTGAGCGGCATCGTCATCGTTGGGAATACAATAACGCTTACCGTGATCGTTTAGAGAAGGCTGGCCTTGTGAGCGCCGGCATTCATGAGAAGGGAAACTTGGTCGAAGTGGTCGAGGTTCCGGAACATCCGTTCTATCTTGGCGTCCAATACCATCCGGAGTTCAAGTCTAAGCCTTTAGCTCCGCACCCGCTGTTCACCGCCTTTATCGGTGCAGCTCTTGTTTACCAAGCGACTCCGGCGCATGCCGAGGAAGTCGCGCAAATCGAAAACCGATGAACGACCAGCAGACTGTTCCAGGAGGCGACTTCCGTCTCTTTCTACAGAAAATCGCCATGCAAGGCTTTTACGCTTTAGGCATGATCGATATCCCCGGCGTCCCAAAGCAAGACGAAAACTTGCCCCTGGCCCGCACCGTGATTGACGACCTCATGATGTTGCGTGAAAAAGTTGGCGAAAACTTGGAAAAAGGCGAGCGGATGACTTTAGATAAGTACATCTCGGACTTGCAGTTCCAGGTTGTAGAGCGTTCGAAGTAGGCATACGTGGATTCCTGGTTGGCCTGCTTATTGTTCTGCTCGGCACAACTGGATTACATGCACAGATCGAAGTCGGTGCGGTAGCCCCGCCTAAGCTGAAGCGGGCAGGCCAAGCAGTTGCTCTAAATCCACACTCTCCCCGGGTTCCGGACACAGAAGTCTTGGCGGAGAGAATTCTTTCTGCAAGCGGTCGGCGAGTGAATCCATGGCTTTTTTTTCGCCATGAATCAAAACCAACGGCGGACGATTTTCAAAAAATCCATACCAACTAGCCAAACCAGTGGCATCGGCGTGGGCAGAAAGGCCGCCAATTGTGTGAAACTTAGCCGCAAGATGCACGTCTTCCCCATAAATGCGGACGTCGCGCTTGCCGTCTACGAGGATGCGACCCAAAGTTCCCTCCGCCTGAAAACCAACCATAATGACCTGACAACTCTCGCGCACCCCATGATGCTTAAGGTGGTGCCGAATCCGCCCGCCAGTACACATGCCACTGCCCGCAATGATGATGGCACCCGACTTCATTTCATTCAGGCGCATAGAATCTTCGGCATCGGGACAGAACTCCAGATTCGCTAGATCTAAAGACGCGCCTTCTTTACGCACTGCGGCGTTGGCTTCAGCATCGTAAACCTCCTGATGGTCGCGATAAATCTGGGTGGCTTCGATAGCAAGCGGACTATCTAGGTAAATTTTCCAACGCGCAAGATTCCACTCTTCAAAGTGCTGTTGAAATGCGTAAAGCAATTCCTGCGTGCGCCCTACCGCAAAAGCCGGGATTAAAATGTTGCCGTTCTCGTGGTTCGCTGTATTGAAAATTTCACCGAGCTCGCTCCACGTTGCATCCCACATACGATGTTCGCGGTCGCCGTAAGTACTCTCCATAAGCACCAGGTCCGCTTGCTTCACGTATTCCGGGTCGCGCAAGATCGGCGTACCGGTGTGACCGAGGTCGCCGCTAAAAACTAACTTTCGACTGCGCGCGCCCGTTCCAACGGTGAGTTCCGCAATCGACGATCCGAGAATGTGCCCGGCATCGCGGAAGCACACGGAAAAGTTGGTCAGAATTTGTTGCTCTACCGCGTAAGGAATGGTTTTAAATTGCCGCATAACTCGCTCCGCATCCTCTTGCGAGTAAAGCGGCTCCACGGCATCTTCGCCCTTACTGGCCCGCCGACGGTTCTCCCACTCCGCATCTTTTTCGTGAATAAACGCCGAATCGCGCAGCAAAATCTTGCACAGATCTCGTGTCGCGGGGTGCGCATAAATCGGGCCACTAAAACCTCGCTTGGCCAACAGCGGCAAACGACCCGAGTGATCTATATGCGCGTGGGTTAGGACTACCGCATCTATTTCGCTAGGTTTAAATTGGAATGCGTCGGCGTTGCGATCACGACCTCCGCCTTGAAAAAGACCACAGTCCACCAAAATGCTAGATTTTCCGCAAAAAATCTGATGGCAAGACCCCGTGACCTCACGCGCAGCCCCGTGAAAAGTAATACGCATAGTGTCAGCTTACTCCGGCTTAGGAAAACAAAGCACCGGCAGGGACATCGTGCCTGAAAGTGAATGCACTAGAGAAATCCGTGCGCCGCAAGTTTGCGCCAAGGCTTCTACCGACGGAAAAGCGCGGAGGGCTTCTTCAGAGAGGTCGGTTGCAAGAAGGATAGGCTTGATGTTCATGATGAAACCTGGCGCGAAAGAGGTCTGGCTATACCCTTCGAGTTGCGGAAGAGTGCTCTCAGTCGATGGACAGTCATAATCCACACTACCAAGCTACTGCTAACGTAGCAGGGCACGGGCGGCATTGGTGGAATAGTCTCAATCCTCCGCTTTGCTACATTTCCTCCATGAAACTCACCCTGCTTATCCCCGTTTTGCTCCTCCTGATGATTGGCCTTTTCTCATTCGCCAACCCTGTGGCAGGACAGAATCCCGCGCACGAGGTGAATCCTCAACAACCTGCATGTGTCTTTTTTGTACGCCATGCGGAAACCGCAGCAGACACCAAGAGCAATCGCGACCCTGAATTATCAGAGATTGGCACAGCACGCGCTGTCGCTTTGGCGGACCTACTGGAGCATGCTGGCGTCACGCATTTGTTTGCATCGGAATATCAGCGCACGCAAAGCACTTTGAAGGTTCTGGCAGAACGCACCGAGATCGAGGTGGTCATCGTTTCGGCAGGGCAAATGCATCGTCAATTGGCAGACTTGCAAAACTTGCCCGCGGGTTCGGTCGCCGTGGTTTGTGGACACTCCAATACGGTGCCGGCCATGGTGTTTGGGATGGAAGGTGAAATTGAAGACCTCAAAGGCAAGACTGTGGGCAAGCAAGTGCTGGAGCACAGCGCTCACAATCGCCTGTTTTTGGTGACCCTTGCGGCAAACCCTGGCGCCGCGGTGAAGACCTTAGAGCTGAACTACGGGCAGCGTTGAGGCACTTGCGACGATTGCTGAGATGACCCCGCCAGCCTATTCTCTGGGGTCATTTGCCTCCAGTTAGGCACCCATGTCACGCTACCTCGTCACCTCTGCTCTCCCTTACGCCAACGGCCCGATTCACTTTGGACATGTGGCTGGCGCTTATCTCCCGGCAGATGTTTACGTGCGCTATTTACGTATGGCCAAGGGCGAGGAGCAGGTTTTGTTCGTTTGCGGAACCGATGAACATGGCGTTGCGATTACCTTGAAGGCCGAGCAGGCGGGAATGGGATATCGCGAGTATGTCGACCAGTGGCACGAGGAAATCAAAGCCCTGTTTGACCAATTTTCGATCAGCTTTGACATTTTCACCGGCACCGCACGATGTCCTCAACATGTCGAAACCAGCCAGAGGTTTTTCGAAGTGTTACTCGAGCGCGAGTGCATTTTCGATAAGACCGAGGAACAGTGGTTCAGCGAAGAGTCGGGCCGCTTCCTTGCCGACCGCTATCTCCAAGGCGGCTGCCATGAATGCGGTTATGAGAAAGCGCGCGGCGATGAGTGCCCTTCGTGTGGCACTTGGATTGATGCACTGCAACTCAAAAACCCTGTGAGCCTCATTGACGGCTCGTCTCCCATTCTTAAGGAAACCAAGCACTGGTACCTCGATCTTCCAAAGTTGCAGGCCGAAGGCTTGGACTCCTGGTACAAGGGCGAAGATGAGGCAAACCCGGTGAAGGGTTGGAAGCCCAACGTCGATGGCTACGTGCAAGCCATGCTCAAAGATTTGCATGAACGTCCGATCACCCGCGATCTGCCCTGGGGGGTCCCGGTACCGCAGCACCTAGAAGGTGCCGAGGGCAAGGTGCTTTACGTTTGGTTCGATGCGCCGATTGGTTACGTGAGTGCCACCATGGAGTGGGCAGCGGCGCAGGGTAAGGAAGATGCCTGGAAGGATTGGTGGCAAGACAGTGACACCCGCTTGGTCCATTTCATTGGCAAGGACAACATTGCCTTCCACATGGTGGTGTTCCCGTCCATGCTGCTCGGCCAGGGCGAAGAGTGGAACAACAAGCCTTTTGTACTGCCGTGGTCAGTGCCCGCAAACGAGTTCTACAACCTGGAGGGCCGTAAATTCAACACTTCGGCGGGTTGGTACCTGGACAACGAGTCTTTCTTCAGCACCTACAACCCCGATGCCGCCCGTTTCCACGTGCTCATGTCGATGCCGGAAACCGCCGATGCCGAGTTCACCTGGGAGGAGTTTCAGGCCACCAATAACAGTTTGCTTGCAGATAAAGTCGGCAACTTGATTAGCCGGGTGCTGAAATTCGTAGACAAACGTTTCGATAGTCGCGTTCCAGATGGCGTCGAGAGTATTCTCGAGCACGAGTTCCTCGCCGACGCCGATGCCGCCTTTGCACAAGTCGGTGAGCACCTCGAGAATCAGTCTTTCCGTAAAGCAGGACAAGCTTTAATTGCCGCGGCATCGGCGCTCAACCAGTTCTTCGACAACATGGCGCCGTGGAAAAGCGTCAACAGTGAAGCCCCCGCTGAGCAAGCAGCATGTCGCGCCACATTGGAGCGATGCCTTGCCTACCTCGAACTCCTTAGCCGACGCCTTGCACCGTTCTGCCCGGAATCGGCGGCATCCTTACGCGTCATGCTTGGAGAAGTTGCTGCAGGCGCAACCACCGCGACCGATGTCTGGGGCACCAATGAGGTGCCATCGTTATGCACGGCAGGAGCAAAGATTGGGGAAGCCAAGGTGATGTTTCCCAAAATCGACAACGATCAAATTGCCGTAGAGATCGAGCGCTTGAATGCAAGCGCTGCCACCCAGGCATAAAAAAAGCCTGCCACCTTGCTAAACAAAGGGCAGGCTTGAGAAAAATCGCTACTTAATTCAGCGAATCCTTCCAGGCTTTCGCGGGCTTAAAGCCAACGCTAGTGCTTGCCTTGATTTGCATAGGTTCACCAGTTTGTGGGTTGCGGCCGGTGCGTGCAGCACGTTGCCGCATACTCCAGGTACCGAAACCTGCAACAGAGACTTGGTTGTCACCTTTGACGCCATCTTGGATTGCTTTCAGAACCACGTTGACGGTCTCTTCAGCAGCAGTCTTAGTGGTTTGAAGTTGTTCGCAGACAGCTTCGACGAGTTCGCGTTTATTCATGTCAGGTTTGGGGGAGGCGGAATGGGTGTTTAAGGGACTGGCCCCAGACAAGTACATCGTGTCCGGGGCCAGGTGATTCGTCAAGGATTTAAGACTTCCTTGCAGACCTTAGCTTTGAGGGCAAAGCTCAGCGCTTCTTACGCGTAGTCTTTTTCTTGGCGACCTTTTTCTTGGCGACCTTTTTCTTGGCGACCTTTTTCTTGGCTACCTTTTTCTTGGCTACCTTTTTCTTGGCTACCTTTTTCTTGGCGACCTTTTTCTTGGCGACCTTTTTCTTGGCTACCTTTTTCTTGGTTGCCGTCTTCTTGGCTACCTTCTTCTTGGTTGCCGTCTTCTTGGCTACCTTCTTCTTAGGGGCCTTCTTAGTGACCTTAGGTGCAGTGGCCTTTTTAGCGGCCTTCTTTTTAGTAGCTTTTTTTCTTGCAGCCATCTTGACTCCGTTTCTGGATCCAGAGAAACAACGAACCCTGTGGCTAAACATGTGGGAACGTCGAGAGAAAACAACACCCAATGCCTACGACATGTGGTGCTTGTTTATCTCCCATCGGCGGACAAAATAAAAATTCTCCCGGAAATCAGGAAGAATTGGTTTCCGGGAGAATAAGGAAGACGCTCGAAAGCGTTTAAGAGCTGATCTTGCTGAACTCGCGGTTGCGTCCGCGCAATGCTTTGACCAAAGGTATGGCCTGCATACGGCCATCAAGCATGATGCTGATTTCGCCTCGCTTAATCACCGAAGTCGCCAACCTCATGCGGCGTACGCTGCCATTGGGCAGCAATACACGAAGCTTTTGGATGTTCGACTTGAACTTCCGCTTCGTGTGGCCGGTCGTTTTAAGACCAACACCACCTTTCTTTTTAGGCAAACCGCGACGGGCAATACTCTTGCCAGCCTTAGTGCCTTTACCTGTTACTTCGCAACGTCGTGCCATGATTTTTTTTTGACCACTTACCGGGGTCAATCGGGCCGAATATTCTAAGAGAGGACTCAATCCTCGTCAATGGGAAGTCGGACATTGCTTTTTGGTAGCTCTGATTTTGCCGGTTTGGGAGGCAAGCGATTTCGGCCGCGGAGTCGCCGCCTGACTAAATCAGAGTTTCCAGCCATATGCCTTCCCCCTTCCTTGACCAAAATCAGCGGGGGCGGGAGAATATCATCCCGCAAGACGGCTGTGGGAGAGTCCGGTTAACCGGCACCGAAGGGGCAAACTGCATTGGCAGCCAATCTCTCAGGTAAATGGACTACAGCCCGACGGACCCTGAATCGTCATCCCGACCCAGACAGGACGCCCTCCCATGGCGTCCTTTTTTCGTTTTCCATGGCTACATCCTCCTCTGAAACCATCCTCCAGACCCCTCTCGCGAGTAATCACGAGGGTCTGGGCGCCAAAATGGTCCCCTTTGCTGGCTGGAAAATGCCGCTGGATTACGGCTCTATCCTGGGTGAATCCCGCGCCGTGCGCACCACCGCTGGCTTGTTCGATGTCTCCCACATGGCGCGTTTCCTCTTCAAGGGCCCCCAAGCAGCAGCAGAATTGGACGCTGCATTAGGTGGGGCCATCATGGATCAGCCCGTCGGCAAGGCGCGCTACACCATGATCCTGCAGGACGATGGCGGAATCATGGACGATCTCATCACCTATCGCACCGATGAAGACGAGATTTTCATGGTGTTAAACGCGGCAAATCGGCATCGGGACTGGGAAATTCTGACTAGCCGCCTCGATCAGACCGAATGTTGTGACCTCACGGAAGATGGTGGTGGCATTTTGGCCATCCAAGGACCTCATGCGCACAAGATTTTGGCGGAGTTGAGCGGTGGCGGCAGTGATTTTTGCCCTGCCTTCCTCGACTTGGGGCAAATCCCCTCCCCTTGGGGTGACCTTTTCATCGCGCGCACCGGATACACCGGCGAACACGGCTATGAAATCTTCGTCGCCGCGGAACAAATTGTTCCCGTGTGGGAAAAGCTACTGGAACTCGGCGCCGCACCAGTCGGCCTTGGCTCGCGCGATGTTTTGCGCCTGGAAGCCTGCCTTGCGCTGTACGGTCACGAGATTCACGAAAAAATCACGCCGCTCGATGCCGGGCTGCGCTTTGCCATCAAGGGATGGAAGACCCGTGAGTTCGTCGGCGGCGATGCCTTGCGCGCCATGGATGAACCCACCATCGAACTAGCTGGATTTACTGCGGAAAAACGCGTGCCACGTGAGGGTTATGCGATTTTCTGCGATGGCGAGGAAGTTGGCGAGATTTGCAGTGGGGTTTACTCCGCAACGCTCGACCGCCCCATCGCAACCGGCTACATCAAGAAAGGCGTTGATGGCGCTTTCACTGTCGACTACCGCGGCAAGCAGCTGCCCGTCGAACGTTCCGCTATGCCTTTCGTCGCGCACAACTCGCGCGGCTAACCACTTACTACCTGAAAACACATGCGACCTGAAGACCGTTCTTACCTCGACAGCCACGAGTGGGCCAAACTTGATGGCGACATTGCGACCATCGGCATTACCGATTTCGCCGTGGAGCAACTCGGCGAATTGGTTTACTTAGACCTGCCCGATGTCGGCCGTACCTTGGAAAGAGGTGAAGCCTTCGGCGAAGTGGAATCCGTAAAAGCGGTTTCCGACGTCAACTCCCCTGTCGCTGGCGAAGTCGTCGAAACCAATGATGGCCTCCCAGATGATCTCGAGGCTCTGCAAAACGATGCGCTAAACGGCGGATGGTTGATCAAAGTCAAAGTTTCCGGCCCTGATGCTCTCAGTGGTCTTAAAAACGCTGCTGCTTACGAAGAAGTGGTTGCCTCTGAAAGCTAAACATCGTCCCCTAGCTAAATATGCCCTATATCCAGAACTCCGATGCCGACCGCGAAGCCATGCTCGCTGAAGTCGGCGTGGGTTCGGTACGAGAACTGTTCGATTCGCTTCCGCAGGATCAACTTCTCGACCGCGACCTCGCCATCGATCCCGGCCTCAATGAGGAACAGCTGCAACGTCACCTTGCCAACCTTGGTGCCGAAAACACGCCTGCAGCTGGCGCGTGTTTCCTCGGCGGTGGTTTTTACGATCACGCCTGGCCGGCGCTCGTCGACCATTTAATGCAGCGCACGGAGTTCTTGACCTCCTACACCCCGTACCAACCGGAGTGTTCGCAGGGTACCTTGCAGTGGATCTACGAGTTCCAAACCATGATCGCGGATCTTTGTGGTTGTGAAGTTGCCAATGCTTCCATGTATGACGGCGCTTCGGCTGCTGCAGAAGCTGCGCTGATGGCGATGAATGCCACGGGTAGAAGCAAAGTTGTGGTTTCTGCCGGCATGCATCCACATGCCCGCGCCACCATAATGACTTATTTGAAGCACATCGATGCGGAAGTTGTGGAAGCTCCACTGAAGAATGGAGTGACCGATTGGGGCGACTTGGTCGACGACCAAACCGCTGCGGTCATGGTGCAACAACCGAACTACTTGGGCAACGTGGAATCCATGGCCCCTGTGGTTGCCATCGCCAAAGCGGTGAAGGCCTATTCGGTCGCATCGATTTACCCAGTGTCCATGGGGCTCTTGAAGTCGCCAGGCGAGCAGGGTTTCGACATTGTGGTCGGTGATGGACAGAGTTTGGGAGTACCGCTGGGTTACGGCGGACCAAGCTTTGGATTCTTCGCTGCTTCGCTGAAAGCAGTGCGTAAGTTGCCCGGCCGATTGGTAGGCATCTCGGAAGACACCGAAGGCAAACGCGCCTTCACTTTAGCTTTCCAAACGCGAGAGCAGCACATTCGTCGCGAAAAGGCCACATCCAACATCTGCACCAACAATGCATTGATTGCTTTGCGCGGCTGCATGCACATGGCGGCACTTGGACCAGAAGGTCTGGAAGAGGTCGCTTGCGTATCCCGTCAACGTGCATTGGAAATGGTCGGAATTTTGAAACAGGCCGGTTTTAGTCGCGCCTTCCCGGATGCAGCCTTCTTCAACGAAGTCGCCTTCCGCGCTGACAGTGAAGATCAAGTTCTTCAGTTCAAAAGGGCCTTAAAGGATGAAGGACTCTTCGGCGTGATCCCTATGGGGCGCGATTACCCAGGCATGGAAGATGTCTTCACCATGGCTTGCACCGAACGAACGTTACCAGAAGACTTGATACGCCTTGGACGTATTGCTGCCACAGTATTGCAGCAGGAGGTTGCACGATGAGACTTACCCCCGTCAACTTGTTGTTTGAAGATTCACGGCCAGGGCGTCGTACGGTGCGCACTCCTGGAGCCGATCGTTCCCTAGCCACCGCCGGACTCCCGCGTGAAGAACTTCGCGAAAAGCCGGTCGCTTGGCCCGAAATGGGCGAACTTGATTTGGTGCGTCACTTCACCCGCTTGAGTCAGCGCAACTACGCGATTAGCACCAACTTCTATCCGTTGGGCTCGTGCACCATGAAGTACAACCCATTGGTGAACGAAGCGATTGCTGGGCAAGGGGCTTGGAGTGGTTTACATCCGCTGCAAGACGACAGCTCGGTGCAAGGCGCCTTAAAGGTCATGCACGACCTGGCTGCCGACCTTGGGGAAGCAACTGGACTTCCCGGCGTTACCTTGCATCCGGCAGCGGGTGCGCATGGCGAGCTCACCGCTCTCATGGTGTTACGCGCTTGGTTAGACGAACAAGGCGAAGATAAACGTCGCACGATTCTGATTCCAGATAGTGCACACGGTACCAACCCGGCATCGTGCACTTTGGCTGGATTCAAAGTGGTCAGCGTAAAGTCAGACGACATGGGTCTGACCGACATGGACGACCTGCGTACCCATCTTGGCGATCACGTCGCCGGCATGATGATTACCAACCCAAATACCTTGGGTTTGTTCGAAGACAACATTGCTGAGATTTGTGAATTGATCCACCAAACCGGCGGCAAGGTTTACATGGATGGTGCAAATTTCAATGCAATCATGGGCATTGCACGTCCGGGTGATTTTGGCATCGACATGATGCACTTGAACCTACACAAGACCATGTCCACTCCACACGGTGGTGGCGGTCCTGGATCCGGCCCGATTTGCGTGACCGAGGAGCTCACCAAATACCTGCCGACTCCTGCAGTGGTAAAAACCAACGGCAAGTATCGTTTACGTACCCCAGAAGCCAGCATTGGTCGCGTACGCGCTTTCCATGGCAACTTCATGGTGCTTTTACGCGCTTATTCTTACGTCAAGCGGTTGGGTGCCATCGGCATTCGTCGGGTTGCGGAGAACGCCGTACTCAACGCCAACTACTTGCGCGTGAAAGTGCGTGATCATTGGCGCGTGCCACATGACCGCATTTGCATGCACGAATTTGTGGCGCGTCCGACCATGGAAATGCGCGAAGCGGGCATTCACACCATGGATGTCGCCAAGCGCCTGATGGAGTTGGGTTATCACCCGCCAACGGTTTACTTCCCGCTCGTGATTAACGAAGCCATCATGGCCGAGCCGACCGAGACCGAGTCGCGTGAAACCTTAGATGGATTTGCAGAGGCCATGATTCAAGTGGCTAAGGAAGCGATTGCCGGCGAAGAATTCCTGCACGCAGCACCGCGCAACATGCCGGTCACGCGTGTCGATGAAGCCAAGGCCGTGAAGAATCCAAATCTTCGCTACCAACACGAGGCATAACTCTGCCGCACCCTTCACAGCACCGTGCTGGGCGACGTCTTGAAGATGGCGCCTTGCACGGTGCACTCAATATGGCGCGCGACGAAGCCTTACTAGCTTGCCGCTCAATGCCTACCTTGCGCTTCTATCGCTGGGCGACTCCAACCTTGTCACTCGGATATTTCCAGCCCGCATCTGATCTTCCTTTAGACCATGTCCGCGCTCGCGGTTGCGACGTTGTGCGCCGTTCCACCGGAGGCAAAGCCATCCTCCACGAAGCCGAACTCACGTACTCGCTGTGCGCGCCGGAAGTCGATGCACTCTCCGGTGGTCCCGCGGCTGCCATGACCGCCATCCATCAAGCTCTGGGTGAAGCACTCGCACGCCAAGTCGGCGCGGAGGTCCCCTTGCGTCGGGAGTCGGCTTTACACTCCGACAAGCAAGGCAGCGCCTGGTGTTTCGAGGACAGCTCTCCGCTCGATCTCACTCTTGGCGCGCGCAAATTGTTGGGCAGCGCTGCACGGCGTAAAGACGGTTGGATTCTTTTTCACGGTTCCCTCGTGTTGGAGAAACCGGTTGAGAACCCTGGGATTGCAGCGCTCGGCTTTGAGCCCGACCGCAATGCTTTGTCTGCAGCACTCGGTGCCGCTTTAGGTTATGACTTCGCGGAAGGCTCTTGGAGTGAGACGGAACTCACCCAAGCGAACGAGATTGCCGCTGCCAAGTATGGCAGTGATGCTTTCACTTACCGTCGCTAAAGCGAGCGCGTTTAGCGCCGAGCCATCGAAAGGCCAGCATCGGTATAAATCCGATCAAAGGATGCGCGCGGATCGGTCCTGGGGTGGCGTTGGGAGGACCCATTCCTGTGGCCCTTGGTCTTCTGGGAGCGAGCACTCCATGGTAGGTCAGTTGGTGAACCTTTGGCGGAGGGATTAGGACTGTCAGGCGTGACAAAAACGAGAGGGGATCGAACACGATGTCTGTCGTCCCATAACACCAGGGGTGCGCAGCTTGAAATACGAAGATATTTACCTTCGCGAGTATCTTGATCTGGCGGAACTGGAGGAAGGCGTTCGCTCGTGATTGTAAAAATACATCCAAGCACAGACGCCTTTCTCCAGTTCCGCCGCTGGCCGACTCAGCGCACGGCTACAGGCCCTGGACCTCTCCACCTGCGTGA
>JAQBXR010000021.1 GCA_027623295.1 Planctomycetota bacterium | reverse complement strand
TAACAACAGCATGCAGCGGACGGCGCTTCGCACCGCAGCTGATGCTGAGCGTTAGGCCACATGAAAGCGTCACGCACAGGCATCGTTGTTTCGGCTCTGCCGGGTTTGCTGGCGTTGGCGTTGTTCTATTCGCTTGCGGTTCACATGCACCGCTCGCTCGGCGGTTGGCCGGCAGGGATTGGTGAGGCTGGCTTTCCTCCGGCATTGCTCACGCACGCTACCATTGCCACGACGTATTTTTGGGTTTCCGTGGTGCTGAGCATTTTCATTCTGCCTGCCGCCATCTTGGTTTGCTTGCTTGTTTCACGCTGGCGGCATCTCGCTCCCTATTTTGCGCTGTATGCGCTGGTATTCGTCGTTAGCATCGCTCTCATGCAGCTCGCGCCAGAGCCATTTCTTTATTGGTGGTGGTATTGGTGGTGGGATTGACGATGTTGTGGCCTAACCAGAGCGCTGCAGCGAACCGCCGCCCCGCTGGGCAGGCGGACGGTTCGGATAATTTGTCAGCGATTGTTACAGCCGGCCGGGCGTTTCCGACGGCGGTCGCTGAGCTTGGTCGTTAAGGCTCCAAGATGATCGCGCCAATATCTGCCCAACGTGTTATAGATGAAAGAAGTGGGTCGAGAAGCGTTGCCAGTTGATTACACCAATGTTGTTCCGGAGATTGATGCTATAAAACTGCATACGGAACCAGTGGTGGGAGATGATCAACTGCACGCGCTGTTCTTGACAAAAGCTAAATCTTGGGAGTATGAGAAGGAGTGGCGAATTCTTAATAAGGTGGCCAATACGAAGTACACCTATTTGCCGGAAGTCCTGAGCAATGTTTATCTTGGTGCGAAATCGGATGCTTCAACCGCAGATAGCATCCGCGAAGCCTTGGACAATGCTGGCTGTAAAGCCAAAGTTTGGAAAGGAATAAGGAGTCAGGATGAATTTCGGATTGTCTTCAATGAAATCTCTTAGGATCCTAACCAGATGAAATGAAAATCTGCGGCGCCTCCCCCGGCGCACAAGGTGCCATCTTTATGTCCGATGACCGCTCTGGATCGATTCCGATTGGATTTCCGTGCGCTAGAACTTTGATTGATTTACACCTAGGCCTGCTCCGCGTAGCCCGAGTGGCAACAGCAGATCTCAATGGTGAATTCCTGCCAGCTCAGGCGCAGGGTCATTTGCGTATGCAAGCCATTGACCTTTCCACATGCGTGACTAGCAACTGCATCGAGACTATTTTCTGATGCTAAAATAGCGGCAGAATGAAAGTCCGTGCCGCAGTTTTGGAACAGTTCGGGCAACCTTTGGTTGTTCAAGATGTCGACCTCGCTCCGCCTAAGACTGGAGAGGTTCTGGTCAAAATCAAGGCGTGCGGAGTTTGTCATACCGACCTTTACACTGCGAGCGGTGCCGATCCGAGCGGATACTGCGATTGCGTTCTTGGGCATGAAGGCGCGGGCATTGTGGAAGAAGTGGGCGCGGGTGTGGAAAGTGTGAAACCCGGCGACCATGTGGTGACTCTCTTTTCTGCGGAATGCGGCGAGTGCCTGCATTGCAAGAGTGGAAAAACCAATCTCTGCCTCGCAGTGCGCGAGCAACAGGGACTTGGCTTATTGCCTGACGGAACTTCGCGCCTCTCTAGAGCTAGTGGAGAACTACGGCACTTCATGGGCACCAGTACTTTCGCCGAGTACACGGTGATGCCGGAAGTGTCTTTGGCCAAGGTGAATCCAGAAGCGAACTTCGATGCCATCTGTCTGCTTGCATGCGGCGCAACCACTGGAATCGCAGCTGCTTTATGGAAAGCGGAAGTCGAACAAGGATCTACGGTCGCGGTATTCGGTGCAGGCATGGTGGGGTTAGGTGCAGTTGCCGGAGCAAAACTTCGCGGTGCCGGAAAAATCTTGGTCTTCGATCCAAGCGAACAGCGCAGGGAGATGGCGCGCCGATTTGGAGCCACTCATGTTTTCAGTGGTGGCGCAAATGCGGTGCAAGAAACCCTCGATGAAACTGATGGTTTTGGCGCCGACTATACTTTCGAAGCCACCGGGATTGTCGATGTCATGGGCCAGGCGGTGGAAGCTGCGCGTATGGGTTGGGGCCTAGCGACCATGCTTGGGGTTGCCGGCAAAGGTGAACAGATGAAAATCACGCCGCGGTTCTTGATTACTGGGCGACGTGTGCAAGGCGCCAGTTTTGGCGGTGCGCGTGGACGGACGCAGGTGCCGCAATTGGTGGATATGTATCTAAAAGGAGATTTAGACCTAGATGGCTTCGTTTCCCATCGCATCACCCTCGATGAAGTCAACAAAGGTTTCGATCTCATGCATCAGCAAGATGGAATCCGCAGCGTCATTCAATTTGACTAATGTTTGGTTCCATCCGCAACATTCAGGGTGAATTGCTTGAGTACGATTTTCTTCCTGGTGAAGAAGGGAGGAAAGACCTGGTCATCATCGGTCATGGCGTAACCGCGAATAAGGATCGAGAATGGGCGGTCATGTTGTCCGCAGCCTTAGCGAAAGCTGGCTTTGCTTCATTACGTTTTTCCTTTTCCGGCAATGGTGGATCCGAAGGCCGTTTTGAAGATTCTTGTCCCAACAAAGAAGCCGATGACTTACGTTGTGTCTTGCAAGCCGTGAGCGATTGGCAAGTTACTTACGTAGGGCACTCCATGGGTGCGGCGGTTGGTGTGTTGGTTGCAGCGGCCGAAACATGCATCCTTCGCTTAGTATCTCTAGGAGGCATGGTCGACACCGCTGATTTTGCACAACGGAAATTTGGTGACTTGCAACCCGGCAATGCCTTCATGTGGGAGAAGCCGGAATGTCCCCTGACGCAATCTTTCATGGACGACATGAGGACGATTGACTCGGTGGAACCTCTAGCCAAATCGATTGCCCTTCCATGGCTACTGGTTCATGGAAGCGCTGACACGGTGGTGCCAATCGAAGAAAGCGAACGCTTGTACCAACAAGACGCACCGCACCGCACATTCATAAGCATGCCTGATGCCGATCACGTGTTCTCAGGACCGCACGCCGCAATCATGGCGGAGCAAGTTGTAGATTGGCTCCAAGCCAACCTCGCTTCCTAGTCGAAACAAAGTTTCGAAAGAGCTGGTGGCGGTACCGTAGAGCAGCCACCTACCGCAAGGCCCATGCCCCGCTCCCACCGCTCGCCGTTCCCATATGTTCCGCTTGGTCCCACCGAGCTGCACATGAATGCAGTGGAAACATGGGATCGCCTGCTGACAGACATTGCAAACGCGCGTGAAGAAGTCCTGTTCGAGACTTATATTTTGGTGGACGGTGCCGCGGCCGATGCCCTGTTAACCGCCTTCAGGCAAGCCAAAGCAAATGGCGCATCGATTCGGTTGATGATCGATGGTGCTGGATCGCACGAGCTCTCCTCGGAATTGCGCGAACAACTAGAGGCCATAGCCGAAGTTCAGATTTACCACCCGTTGCGCTGGAAAACCTTGTTCTTCCAATTTCGTAGCCACTTTATGCAACGCACCCATCGACGCCTTGTCATCGTGGATCGCATGGTGCTTTGGACTGGAGGATTATCCGTGGAAGATCTATGGTGGAAGGAAGCCTCCGCCCCATTCCTAGAAGCCATGGTCCGCTGTTGCGGATCGGTAGTTGCCCAAGCGCGGGTGGCTTTTGAGTCTTTATGGGTCGGTACTCCAGAAATGGAGTTGACGCCAAAAGGACAGCGAGGGATTCAGGCCGACCAAATCCGCATCCTGCCGCAACGCGCACCTCAGCTCAGCTGCTTCCGTTATTCCTTGCTCCATCGCATTGGCGGAGCACATCAAAGGATTTGGATCTCTACCGCCTACTTCATCCCACCCCGTCGGTTGCGTCGCGCATTGACCCATTCTGCAAACCGCGGATTGGATGTACGTTTATTGTTGCCTGGCGCCAAAATGCACGACCATCCGGCAGTCCGTTTTGCATCGCGCCGCTACTACGCTCATTTGTTGCGCCATGGAGTGAAAATCTACGAGTACCAAACCTCGTTCCAACACTCCAAAGCTTGTTTGATTGATGACCACCTTTGCATCATTGGATCGCCGAACATCGATCGCTGGTCCAACTTTTGGAACCATGAAGTTGCTGTTGAAATGCACGCCACCGAAATCAACCAAAGCCTTGCTGGCAATTTCGAAAAGGCCTTTGCAGAAAGCCTCTGCTACAGCCATACGGCATGGAAACTTCGCCCGCTTTGGAGTCGCTTCCTCGAGTACTTCTTTGGAATTTTCGATAAAGCGTTTTAACCATGAAGCTTAGCTTGATGACTTGGAATATCCATCGCTGCATCGGCCTCGACCGACGCTTCGATCCGGATCGCGTGATTGAGACTTTGCGCCACCATAAGCCTGATATCCTCCTCCTTCAGGAGGTCGACCGTGGCGTGCCGCGTTCCAAAAAGATTTTCCTAGACCATCTCATTGCCGAGGCCATGGAATACCCCTATCACACCTGGTCGGAGGCGCATGTGTTAAAGCAAGGCAGTTATGGCAATGCAACTCTGTCCAAGTTTCCGATTGTGAAACGAAGGGTCATAGATTTGAAACACGGCAAACGTAAAAATCGAAACTGCCTATACACCCGGTTGCAACTTCCGCATCGGTCGAACTTGCACCTGTTTAATTGGCACTTAGGTTTATCCGCAAAAGAACGCTTGAGCCAAGTGAACCACGTACTCTCCAGTAACACGATGCGCGACTTGCCTAAACGCCATGCCGTCGTACTTGGCGGAGACACCAATGATTGGCGCAACCTGCTTTATCAAGGTTCCGGTTTGGGTGACGCTGGCTTTGATGCCTGGAGTGAACATGGTCGACGCAAACCTCTGCGCACCTTTCCAAGCCAGAATCCAGTGGGCGCCTTAGATAAGTTCTTCTGGCGCGGCCCGCTTGAGGATGAAAACATCCACGTAAGTAAGTTGAAGATCGCACGCACGGCAAGTGATCATTTACCCTTGCTCGCGGAGTTTCGGCTGGGCAAGGGTTGATCCCGTGCTGCGCAGGCCTCCATCTTCTAAACGTAGAAGAGCGGAAATTGTGCAGCCTGCTGGAGTCGTCACGGCATCGCGGAGTTGCGGTGTTGCGCCGGATGTTGACCCCACCATCGGTCAATGCTCCATCTGCGTAGTCTAGTCGCCAAGCAAGGTGCGCAGCGCGATTTCATCTAGCACCTTTACGGACAGTTCCTCGGCCTTCGCCAGCTTGGAACCGGCCTTTTCTCCAGCAACCAGGTAGTCGGTTTTCTTGCTCACGCTGCCAACCACTTTTGCGCCGAGCGATTCCAGCAATGCTTTGTACTCCGGGCGCGGTCGATTCAGGCTTCCAGTCAACACGAATGTTTTGCCGGTGATGCCTTCGCGCTGCTCCAGCACCTGATCTTCCATCGCCTGCGGATGCACGCCGAGCTCAACCATACGTTCCACCGCATGCCGGTTCTCCTTTGCGCGGAAAAAGCTAAGCAAACTCTTGGCCACTTCCTCCCCCACGCCATCAATCTCCACCAGCGATGCCATGCCTTCCTCATCGGACAAATCGGCCACCGCGAGCACACCCTCCAAGGATCGGTACTTGGCACACACTGCGCGCGATGTTTCCAGACCTACTTCCGGAATGCCCAATCCATATAGGAAGCGCGGTAGCTCCGGAGTTTTCGCAGCTTCGATTTGGTCCTTCAATCCCGATGTGGATTTCTCACCCCACCGCTCCAGCGCTTCGACCTTGGCAAAATCTAAGCGAAACAAATCCTCAATTTTTTGCAGCAAGCCCGCTTCCGCAAATTGCACCACGGCCTTCTCGCCCAAGCCTTCAATTTTCAAAGCTTCGCGCGATGCCAGGTGCATAACCCGCCGCTGCATTTGCGCAGGACATTCGATGTTCACACAATATCGATACTCCCCGCGCTCGACGGCATCGGTCTCGCAGGATGGACAAGTAGTCGGCCAAACGAACTTCTCTTCTTTGCCAGTCCGCGCACTCACCACCGGCCCCACGATTTGTGGGATGACATCGCCGGCACGTCGAACGACTACACGGTCATTTAGACGAATGTCCAAACTAGAGATGTAGTTCGCATTGTGCAAGGTCGCGTATTGCACCGTGACTCCACCCAAGCCGACCGGTTCTAAACGTGCACGTGGGGTTAAGCGTCCGGTGCGCCCGACTTGAATGTCAATCGCCAACAACTGCGTGGTTTCTTCGCGTGGCGCAAACTTATGCGCACATGCCCAACGCGGCGTACGTGCGCGCGAGCCCAACAAGCGACGCAACTCCAAGGAATCCACCTTGACCACCACACCATCCATCTCGAAAGCGACGTCATCGCGCTTGGCTTCTAGATCATCGTGGAAGGCAATCATGCCAGCGGCATCGGACACCATGGCGCGATAAGGCGTGGTTACAAAACCCCAAGCTTTCGCAGCCTGCATGGCTTCGGTGTGCGTTTCGAAAGGTGCTTGATTGGCACTGGAATCGCCGCCAGAAAATTCACATCGCACCACTTCCCAGCACATCAGGCGTAGCTTGCGCGATTCCACCACCGCTGGATCCAGACGCTTCAAGGTCCCTGCAGTTGCATTGCGCGGATTAGCAAAGGGCATGTCTCCGGCCTCCAACATTTTCTCGTTGGTAGCCTCGAAGTCATCTAGCCGGATCATGACTTCGCCGCGCACTTCCAGAAGGGAAGGCACGCCAAGGGGAGAGTCGCCCGCGCCGGCCGCAGCAGAGTCCGCATTGCGCAATTTCAAAGGCACGCCACGCACTGCACGCAAATTCCGCGTTAAGTCTTCCCCTTCGGTGCCATCACCTCGGGAAACGCCGCGCACAAAAACGCCGTCTTCATAAATCAAACTCGCGGAGACGCCATCCCATTTCGGCTCGCACACATATTGCGCTTCGCGCTCGGTTTCTACCGCCAACATTTTGCGCACGCGGGCATCGAAGTCCTCGACCTCGGCATTACCGAACAGGGACTCAATCGAAATCATGGGGACAGCATGCGCCACACGTTCGAACTTCGATCCCTCCGGCAAAGGCGCACCCACTCGCTGGCTTGGACTCTCTGCCGTCACCCACTGTGGATGACCATCCTCCAAATCGACCAACTCCTGGAACCAGCGATCATATTCTGCATCGGAAACTTTGGGTTCCGCAAGCACGTAATAGGCATGCTCCCATTCCCGGAGCTGTTCCTGCAACTCCAAGTAGCGCGCTTTCAAATCGCTCATGCAATGCCAGCAGTTGCCAGCAACTCGTCTAGCGAAAACATCACACGATCTCCGGAACCCGAAGATTTGATCACCGCCAGATGCGGTACACCAATCTCCTTTAGGCGCAGCAACGCAATCGGCGCGATCTCTGGCAATCCTTCACTCACTGGTGAGTAAATTCCTACCCGAAACGGGCGATAAGCCCCATCTACTCGGCCAGCGGTGATCGCATTGGATACCGCATCTTGATCTAAATCGGCGTTGTCATATTCCAGGCGACAACCCAGAAACACGCGCCCATCTTCGAACAAAATCGTGGCGCCCTCGAGCGTTCCACGCTTCACCATGCTGGTAGCAGCTGCTTGTTCAGCAACCGCAATCAAGTTGCGATCGTCCATAGCCATAGGATATCGGGGCGGAGGTCCTTAGAAACTTCCGTTTTGCAAATGCGGGAATCTTGGAGCGCTTGGGCACCTTAAGCGAAGTGATTGGAGAGAAATAGAGATTAAGGCGTGAGAGCCTTTTTCACTTTTGTCTTTCGCTTCGGTCGACGCTTCAACAGGGCGGCCAAGACTTCAGGCTGATAGGAGTTCAGCCAAACCGCCAAACCGCTCTCTAGTTCCAACACCAAACCAGCACCGGGGTCGGTGAAGAACACCAGCACACCTGGGGAACGCTTAATGCTCCACCCCCGTTTGCCGATGCCCCATGGATAACTCATGTGGGTGGTAGCAGCTTTTATCTCCCCCACTGGGATCTTCTTCGCTGGAAACGGAGCCATGCGCAATGAAAGAACCTCGTCTTTCAATCGTACGTTGAACCGAGTGGCAAATAACCACCACTGGAAAACCAACAAGATTCCTGCCGTCATCCAGAGCATCCACCAAGGAGTCCAGCCAAGCAGCGGCATGAACCCTATAAGCAAGCACAAGCCAAGGCTGCCCGAGCGAAAGCGATGGACCAGCAAAGGAGATGGCCGACGTTCCTCCTCAAAGGACGCCGGCTCTACGGAGGGTTCTAGCCCACTCATGGGGGCAGATTGTAGAGGGAAGGTCTGATTGAGTCTGGCTTTAGGCCTGGTGATTTGAAATCGATCGCAACATCAATCAGACCTTCCCAAAGAAACCCCGAGGAAATCAGGGCTTCTGTGAAATTTAGCGGCTTGGATTCAGGAAACCGCGCCGGCCGGCTGCGCGGCAGGGGCATATCCAGCAAAAGGTACGCGGTTCTGCACCCGACGAATGCCGGTCACAGGGTCCTCACGCTCTTCCGGCTGCACCTGAACCATGGCTTCGAGGTTTTCTAGCTCCTCCACTTTCAGGTCCAGCTCGCCGTCGGTGTTCAGGCCGAGCATTTGCAGCACAAACTTCACCCGAGGCAGCCCGCGCTCCGACCAATGCAGTGAATCCCAGCATGCCGTGCGCCCCTGGAAGTCGCCTTTCTGGATTTCCCAGCGGATCCCCCAGCGCGTATGGCCTGCAGGACTCTCGCTTTCACGGACTTCCGCGGCTTTGCAATGGTATTCGCCGGTCGGAACCGAGCGGATGTCTTCAATGTCTTCAATTTGAGAAAGGTCGATTTTCATGGTTTTAGTACCTCGCTCCTGATGACGTCGTCTCTGCCCATCGACACGCCAAAAACCAAATTGGCCTCAGATTTGCCCAATTGCCTCGGTTCCGCCAAAATCGGAACTCCGCGCCGGTGACCCACCACCCCAACTGCATGAAACTTCAACGCCTCCTCTACTTTCTCGCCTCACTTCCATTTCTTGCCACACAGGGTTTTGCCCAAGATGGTGAGGTTGCTGCAGAAGGAGGAGCCTTTGATTTCATTGACGCCGGCGCCGGCCATTTGGTTGGCTGGCTGAGCTACGTCTTCTTTGCTCCAATGCCAATCCCATTCACGGGTGGCGAAGCGGTTCCTTTGGTGGTGCTGTGGTTGGTCCTTGGGGCGATCTTCTTCACCGTGCGCATGCGCTTCATCAACCTGCGCGGTTTTCGCCACGCGATTGATGTCACCCGCGGCAAGTACACCGACCCCAACGCACATAGCGATGGCGAAGTCACTCACTTCCAAGCTCTAGCTTCCGCCCTCTCCGCAACGGTCGGCCTCGGCAACATTGCCGGTGTTGCCATTGCAGTCGCCACGGGTGGACCTGGCGCAATCTTCTGGATGGTGCTCGCTGGCTTCCTCGGCATGTCCTCCAAGTTTGTGGAATGCACCTTGGGCCAGAAGTACCGCGAGGTGCGCCCGAACGGCCAAGTGATGGGTGGAGCTATGTACTACCTGTCCAAGGGGCTCAAAGAAAAAGGTATGGGCGGCCTCGGCAAAGTGCTGGCCACCATGTTCGCCATTCTGTGCATCGGGGGTTCCTTGGGTGGCGGCAACACCTTCCAGGTCAACCAATCACTCAACGCGATTAAGGAAACCGTTCCATTCCTTAACGGGCACGAATGGGTTTTCGGACTCGTCATGACCACCCTCGTGGGTATTGTGATCATTGGTGGCATCAAGCGCATCGCGAGCACTGCTGAGAAAATCGTTCCTTCCATGTGCGGCATCTACGTACTCGCTTGCTTGTTCATCCTTGGCGCCCACGCGAGCGAGATTGGCTCTGCCTTCGCACTTATCTTCGACAACGCCATAAACCCCGACGCAGCCTTTGGTGGCTTTATCGGAGTGCTCATCATTGGATTCAAGCGCGCGGCCTTCAGTAACGAAGCCGGTGTAGGTTCTGCGGCCATCGCACACTCCGCTGCGAAAACCGAATACCCGGTGCGAGAAGGCATCGTGGCGCTGCTGGAACCGTTCATTGACACCATTGTGGTTTGCACCATGACTGGTCTGGTCATCGTCATCACTGGCGCCTATGACCCGAGCACTTTGGTGGGTGGCGAGGCCGTGTTCGCGCCTTACCTCACCAACGCAAACGGCGCCGGACTCACCTCTCAAGCCTTTGGTAGTGTGATTTGGTGGTTCCCATACGTGCTAAGTGCAGCGGTTGCCTTGTTCGCATTCTCGACCATGATTTCGTGGTCCTACTACGGAGAACGATGCTGGGCTTACCTCTTTGGCGACAACTCGTCGATGAGCTACAAGGTGTTGTTCCTCACCTTCACTTTCTTAGGCTCGGTCATTAACTCGCAGAACGTTCTCGAATTCGGCGACTTGATGATTCTCGGCATGGCTTTCCCTAACGTACTTGGTGTTGCCATCTTGAGTGGTGGTGTGCGTCAAGACTTGATGGCTTACTGGGCAAACTTGAAGGCCGGAAAATTCGCTACCTACAAGTAATGTGGGGAACTTGTTCAAAGGAGCACTGATTTTCTTCAGTGCTTCCTTGAATTAGCAGCACTTCAAAACGTACAACTAATGCTGGCTTTTTGCCACCCCCCCGTTGTCGCTCCAAGTGCTGCTGAACTACCTGAACTTGCTCGTGCCCCTGTCCGGAACTGACCCGGCTAAAGGGCTAACCGATGCAGCGGCCGCGGGCAGTGCTCCTCAAGTTGAGTTGAGCCCCTTCGGCACCTTGATTTCGGTGCTTGCATGGACCACGTTGATTGGCATAAATTTGTGGTGCTTCCGTAAAGCGTTAATGCATAAGCCCGATAAGTTTGGGTAGCCTTTTGAGGCAAATAGGGGCCTAAGACCCCCTCTCAGTAGCGTCTGAGCAAAAAAAAAACCGATTTCTCCTGAAGTGGCTCCCTGAGCGGCCGCGAATGGATGGCTTGACCCCATCAAGGACCATCCATGACCCAATCGCCCCCATTAGACACCGCCCGCGTCGACGAACTCGCTGAACTCTTTGGAGACAAAGGGATTTTGCTCGAGATCTATGACGAATTCCTCAAGGAGTGCCCGACCCGTATTCAAGTGATGCGTGAAGGTCTTGCCAAAAAGCAGGCCGATCTCGTCGACAGTGGTGCTCATGCCATTAAAGGTTCCAGCGCCAATCTTGGTGCGCAAGGCATCCTCGCAATGGCCACTCACCTCGAAGGTTTAGCGCGCGCCAACGAGTTGGGCGATGCTGGCCAGTTCCTCGATCAACTAGAAAGTGAAGTCGAGCGTCTGCAGGCGCACTTGAAAGACGTCGGTTTGGGTTAAGGCCTGATGGCTTTACTGCGCCGCACTCACTTGGGCGTAGAACTCAACAACCGCAGCCACTAATTCTTCCCGCTGTGAGGCGGTGACGCCTGGATAGATGGGCAAGGCGAGTACGTTTGCGGTGGCCGCTTCCGAATGTGGAAGGTCGCCCGCTTTACCGCCAAGGTCTTGGAAGCAGGGTTGAAGATGCAAGGCAAGTGGGTAGTACACCGCGCACCCGATTTCGCGCGCGTGGAGGAAGTCCTTGAGTGCGTTGCGCTGTTCGGCACGAATGACGAACTGGTGATAAACATGCCCCGGGTGTTCTGGCGGCAGGACGATGACATGATTCAGGCCAGCCGCAGTCATGAGTTCTCGGTAGTGCTCCGCTCCAACACGACGCGCCGCATTGAACTCGACTAGACGTGGGAGTAGCTCCAGCACTCCAGCGGCCACCAAGCTGTCCATGCGGAAGTTGTAGCCCACTTCATCGTGGTAATACTGACGGCCCCCGCCATGCTCACGTAAACGACGCATATGATCGGCGACATCCTTATCCATGCTGGTTGCAAAACCGGCATCGCCAGGTGCGCCAAGGTTTTTGGTTGGGAAGAGGCTCCAACCCGCAGAGATGCCCATGCCACCGACAGGGCCAGATGCGTGGGCAGCGCCAATCGCTTGTGCAGCATCTTCGACCACCGGAATCGGGCGGCCAGCTGCGTTTTCAAGGGTTTGCGCCAGAGCCAGAATGTCGACTGGGTAGCCGTAAAGGTGGACCGCCATACAGGCTTTGGTTTGGGGCGTGATTTTCGCCACGGCGTCGGCAGGGTCGATGCAAAAAGTGGCCGGATCGATGTCCACAAAGACTGGAGTCGCGCCACATCGGGAGACCGCGCCGGCCGATGCGAAGAAAGTGAAGGCTGGTACCAGGACTTCATCACCGGGGCCGATATCTGCGGCGCGGAGGGCGAGGACCAAGGCATCGGAACCGTTGGAACAGCAGACCACTTCGGGGACGTCTAGGAACTCGGCCAAATCGGCTTCTAACTCACGGACTTCAGGGCCGTTGACGAAACCGCCGTGCTCCAAAATGCGTTGCCATCGCGCGAGTAGGGACTTTTGCGCGGCATCGTTGTAGCTATGATGAATGCTGAAGAATGGAACGGCCATGGAAGGTGAATTCTACCGTACCGCAAAACGCGTGTCCGCCTCGCCGATAGGCTATTGCCATGCGATTGCTCCAAAAGTCTGTGTTAGCCGCGGCCGAAGTGATGGCCGATTGGATTGAGCAGCACTTGGCCGATGCCGCCCGTGGTTCAAACAGCGGAACTTTGCTGCTCCCCACTGGCTCGACTCCCCTTCCCTTGTACGCCGCGTTGCGTAAACGCGGGGCAGCGGGTGGTTTAAATTTGGAGCACTGGCGCAGTTTTAACTTGGATGAATACTGGCCCTGTGCGGCGGAGGACGCCACTTCCTTTCGAAGCTTCATGGAGCGCGAGGTCTTTTCGCCGCTGGAACTGGCTCCGAACAAGATTGGGTTTTTATCCGGTACGGTTCCAGAAGAGGATCTTGCAGCGCATTGCGAAGCTTATGAGCGTGACATCGTGGCCGCCGGAGGGATTGCGCTTGCGGTCCTTGGGGTTGGCGTCAATGGACACCTTGCCTTCAATGAACCCGGCTCCGCTCTCGATAGTCGTACCCGCGCCGTGGAATTAACACCGTCCACCCGCGCACAGCCTGGATTTCCTGGCGGACTCCATGGCCCCAGCCGTGCCTTAACCGTTGGCCTTGGAACCATCCTTGAGGCGCAGCACATTGTGGTCTTGGCCCATGGTGAAGCGAAAGCCAAAGCCGTTTTCGAACTGCTGCAAGGTGAGCCGAACCTTGACTGGCCTGTCACTTGCTTGCAAAAGCATGAGCACGTAACCGTCTTGGCTGACGCCGATGCCTGCCGGTGGTTGACTAAGCAAGCTCGCGGCTGAAATTTTCCAAAGCTTCTTGCCGTTTCGAGGAGGCCAATTCAAACCTTGGCGGCCGTAGCCTGCTTTTCCGCCGAGGCTGCGGCCATCCCAGACTGCATACTGAAATTCTAACGCGAAACACCCGAAGGAGAATCCATATTCCAACTCGACAACTTATAGAACGGCTCCAGGCGTTCTAGGTCAGCAACCACGCCCTCGGCAAAGTCCTCGCCAGCTTCAATGACGGCTGCCTTAGGCATACGTGCCACGATTTCAATCGAGCTTTGACCCGGTTGCACCACACCGGCGAAATCGCGCCAATCCCGTGCCGTCATCTTCTCTAAGGGACGCGCGCCTGCTCGATCTAACTCGAATACAAATCCGGGAGCAGCTGCGCATGCGGCGGCTAACTCGGCCTGGCCATCGCCCTCTTCGGCGCGCTTGACCAAAACATTCAGGTCGTACCAAGCGCTCTCATCGATGCGCAGCCCCCACCAACAACTATCCTTATCAATGCAAATCTGAAAATGCACATTGTTGTGCGCGGAGTCGAGATCCTTGGCCAACTCCTTGCCCAAAAACGACTGCAGCTTTTTACGCGACTTTTTATCACGGAACATCATGCTGCGCTGGCGCACCACCTTCTTGCGGTTGGTGTTGTGCGGATGATGCAAGCTTTCGCGCCGCTCCAGACCACAATCCATAGCGGCATAGGCATCCTTCACCGACTCCCCGATCGCCTGCAAGCGGTGGCGCACATCGAGCCGGCGTTGATTCCATTCCACATCGCCCTGAAAGCGAGGCTCAAACAATTCAAAGTCGGCGGGGAAGAACATGGCGGCGATAGGATAAGGCAAACCGCGGCCGATGTCATTCCGCGACTGTCATGACCGATGCCCCGCTAGATCAGCTCCCCGGCCCCCTGCGCCGGGTCATCGAGGAACTCAACCATGACGACCTCTCTGGGTTGGCCGCTCAGATGACCTACTACTTCATGCTGGCGCTGTTTCCGTCGCTGATTCTCCTGGTCGGCTTCTTCGATGCCCTGCCGCTGGAGGCCAACATCGAGCGCTTCCTGGAACGAGGCTTACGTTCTCTGCCCGATGACATCGCCCGCCTTCTTTCGGACTATCTGCGCGATTTCTCCACCCGACGCCCTTCCGGTGGCCTGTTGCTGTGGACGCTGGTCGCACTCTGGGCAAGCTCCCGTGGAATTCGTGGCGCACGCAAAGGCCTTAACCGCGTCTTCCGATGCAAACCCGAAAGCAATGTGGTGTTCATCAAGCTACAAGACCTGAGCCTGACGCTTGCCGGCCTGGTTTTGATGGGCCTTTCTTACGCCTTGCTTATTGGAGGCAAACAGCTTGGCAGTTTTGTGATTGGACTGTTTCATCTCGACATTACCATGCAGGTGGTTTGGGTGTGGCTGGAACTCCCAGTGACCATGATGCTCATGATTACATTCGTCATGCTGGTGTATCGCTACCTACCGAGCCGACGGGTTGGATTCCGCCCACTGCTTGCTGGCGCAATCCCCACCGTGATTGCCTGGATGCTGCTCGGCGGCTTATTCCGTTTTTGGTTGCGCCACATGGGTAGCTTCGACGAAATTTACGGCGGCCTTGCCAGCTTTTTCCTGCTCATGTTTCTGCTGTGGCTGATCTCCCTCGTGCTCCTTCTTGGCGGAGAAGTCAGTGCACGTTTAGCCGATCGAGAAGACCGCGCCATGCAATCTGGAGCAGCCCCTGAGGGCGCAGAAATCGAGGCATAAAAAAAGCGGCCTCAGTTTTCACTGAGACCGCAACTCCATCCCCTCAGATGGCACCTTTCGGTGTTTACTCAATGCCCTAGGTTTTGAATCCCCTGACAATGAGCGATTGTGTTTGCCCCTAGCGAGGCAACAAGGCCCAGTCTAAACCTTTGATTTAAATTGATACGGCAATAAGGCAAATAATCTTTACTCCACCTCGACGGAATTGATTTGCAACCTCCTAAACCCGCCTTAATTCTCGGCAGAAAACAGATAAAAACGCTCTGAGAATACCGTTTTAGATCTACCCAAATATTATCAGACTTTGCCCCGTGCCCCCCCCTGATTGAAGGGTTTTGGGCAGCGCGACGGACTAAAACGAGATCTTCGGAACTTCTCTCGCGTCCGGATTCTCCAACTCGAAGAAATCACGATTGGTAAAACTAAACATACCGGCCACCACATTCGACGGAAACTGCTCCATCTTGTTGTTGTTCTCGCGCACGTTCCCGTTGTAAAAACGCAGGGAAGCTTGGATGCGATTTTCGGTGTTCGCTAACTCCTTTTGCAGCTCCACAAAATTCGCACTGGCCTTCAAATCCGGATAAGCCTCAAGCCTCACCATGAGCTTGCCTAGGGCATTTTGCAGCAAACTTTCGTCGGCGGCCTGACTAGCAATTGCACCATGATTACCCGCCGCCTTTTCACGTAGATTCACCACTTCCTCAAACAGCTCGCGCTCATGTTTGGCATAACCCTTTGCGGTTTCCACCAAGTTCGGAATCAGGTCGTAGCGACGTTGCAGCTCGGTATCAATGTTCGACCAAGCCTCATCGCAGTGATTGCGGATAGAAACCAAGCCGTTATACATACCAATGCCAATCAGGAGCACGAGGAGGAGAATACCGAGCGGAATGAGCAACAATGCCATGCTCAGATTCTATTCGCTTTCGTCGTCCTGTGTGTCCCCTACGGAGCGTTTCCACTCCACCGGCTTCACCCAAACGCATTTCCATGAGTGTACGGCCACAAATCCAATCCCCTGCTTCCACCACAAACTCCGAAACGGAGTAATCATGGGCCAAATGCAGCATTTCGGTGTAATCGTGCGCCCCCAACCTGGTCCAGCGGTTAAGTGACCAGGCAACCACGGTGGAAATGCGTCGGTCCACCCATTTCGAATAGGCGATGACAAAAAGTAGGGAAATCCCAGCTACGAGGAATAGGAAGCGGAACCAAAGATGGCTGGAAATTCCGGTGGTCGGGATTTTGGTGAGGGAGAGCACCAAGGAACTGACCAAGGTGATGATTCCTGCGTTGCCGAGCAGCATGAGCATCATGACGATCTCGCGGCGCACCGGATTGCTCAAAACCTTCTCGGCCTCTTTGGTGGTAAAGCCCACTCCGAAGTAAGCCGAACGTGCCTGAAAGCGAGACACTTGCGGCGACAAGCCAGTCATTGAGAGCGCAATCGAGCCAATGCGGACGATCAGCAGGGAAACTGAAAGCACAATTAGAACGGCGAAGAGGGTAACCATGGCTTATTAAGCTTAGTCTTTAAGCAAGGTGGTTTCTATTGTTTGAATAGATAGTCCGGCATCCGACGGCGGATTTCCACGAGGTGCGTGAGCATGTCCTCGACATCTTGAGGCTTCAGGTATCGATCCACGAAGAGCGCCATGGTGTTGCCTTCTAGTTCTAGGGCAGTGGAACGGAAGCCTAGAAGATAAGTCATCATGTCGGTGTTACAGAAATCATAGGCCAACTTTTTGTCACTGGAGCGCACCGTGAACGCATTCGAAAACTCTACCGACTCAAGGTCGATGTCTTCAAAACCGAGGAACTGGCCAAAGCGATTCAACATGTTCTCTGGGCAAATCCGTAACTCAGGGAAGAACTCCTCCACCTCAATCAGCACAACTCCAAGGGAATGATGTTGTTGATGCTTGCCACTGCCCGTGGTGTAGTTGAAGCAAAAAGCGATGGCATCGGTTTCACCCCATTTGCCCTCTAAATGGTGGCTAGCGCTTCGATTATGGCCAATTTGAAGTCGATTCAAGAATGCATAGCGATGCCGAAGGGATGCATTTTTACGATGGTCATAATGCCAATTGTTGCTCAACGCCCACGTGGAAAATTCTTCGCGACGCTTCTGCTCCGCTTTCCAGGCGAGGTAAAAAACTGCGCCGAGGAGGACTGGAACGAAAATATAGAAGAGGCCTTGCATGCTTAATCCTGAAAAAGATATTCCGGCATACGTTCCCGCATGGCGCTGAGTTGGTTAAGCAAAGGCTCGATAGTCTCCGGCTTCAGGTGTCCGGGATCAAACAAAGCCATGGTGCGATACTCCAACTCCATGCCCGTTTTCGGATATTGAAGGAGGTAAGTCATCATGCTTGTATTGCAGAAGTCATAGGCAAACTTCTTGTCATCGCCCTCGACGGTGAAGGCGTTAGAGAACTCAATGGATTCTAAATCGATGTCATTGCCGCCAAGAAACTGCCCGATACGACTGAGGAAGTGTTCCGGGTAAATCCGCAGCTCTGGAAAACTACGCTCTAACTCCATCATCACCACCCCGACATGATGCGTGGTTTCGTGTTCCTCGCCATCAGAATCTGTATGCGAAGTGGTGTATTGATATTCGAAGGCGCTGGCGGGATAGCCTTTCCACTCACCTGCGAAAACATGGTAGGCCTCGCGGTCGTAGCCTTCTTGGAATCGATTCAAGAATGGAAACTCATGCGGAATTCGCTTGTTGGCGTTTGGGGAATAGGACCACCCCACTCGCTTCGCCCACCGGCGGAAGCTTTCACGGCGTTTCTTCTCGGCTTTGGTGCCAAAGAGGACCAAAATCACAATAAGCACCAAAAACAGGCCCAACGGCAGGGAAAAAATGCCGATGCCTGACTCAGTGCCGAAACTGTCGAAGGGGGAATTTCCCACGTTAAACAGGATAGTGGATTGGAGGACGTCGTTAAACTCCTCGGCCATGACTACTGACGTAGAAATTGCCCGTCAATTCACCCCTCGCCCTATTGCGGAAATCGCAGAAGCGCTAGGTGTGCACTCCGAAGATCTTCAACCCTATGGTCAAGCGATTGCCAAGGTGGATTTGAACGCCCTAAATCGGCCGCGCGCGCGCAAAGGAAAAGCGCGTTTGGTTTTGGTTTCAGCAATTACCCCAACCCCGGCGGGCGAAGGAAAAACCACTACAAGCATTGGATTAGCACAGGCTTTCCATGCAAAGAAAGAGTCGGTTTGCTTGGCTTTGCGCGAACCATCCTTGGGCCCGTGTATGGGCGTGAAAGGTGGTGCTTGCGGTGGCGGTTACAGCCAAATCATGCCGCTCGATCGGATTAACCTGCACTTCACCGGTGACTTCCACGCTATCACTTCGGCAAATAACTTGCTGGCGGCAATGATTGATAATCATCTGCACTTTGGCAATAAGCTGCGTTTAGATGTGCGCAATGTTTTGTGGCGTCGCGTGATGGACATGAATGACCGTGCGCTGCGCAATATTGTGAGTGGCATGGGCGGCCCCGGACAAGGAGTGCCGCGCGAAAACGGTTTCGACATAACCGCTGCCAGCGAAATTATGGCGGTGCTGTGCCTGTCGAACGACTTCGATGACCTGCGCGCCCGCTTGGAGCGGATTCTGGTGGCCTATGATTTAGATGGTCAGCCGGTTTACGCCAAGCAAATGGATTGCATTGGCGCCATGATGGCTCTGTTGCGCGATGCCCTCAGCCCGAACTTAGTGCAAAGTTTTGAGGGCACGCCTGCTTTTGTGCATGGTGGCCCCTTTGCGAACATTGCGCACGGGTGCAACTCGGTGCTTGCGACTCGCATGTCTATGCACTTTGCCGATTGGACGATCACGGAAGCTGGCTTTGGTGCAGATCTCGGCGCGGAGAAGTTCTTCGACATTAAGTGCCGTCAAGCTGGATTGGATCCAGATGCTGTCGTCCTTGTAGCCACCATTCGTGCGCTGAAGATGCACGGCGGTAAGGCGAAGACCGATCTAGATGGGGAAGATGTTGCTGCAGTGCAAGGCGGGTTGCCGAACTTGGAGAAGCACATCGAGAACATTCAGACCTTGGGCAAACCTCCCGTGGTTGCACTCAACCGATTCGGCACTGACTCCGATGCCGAGATTGAAGTGGTGCGCAAGCGTTGCGCAGAACTCAACGTAGAGTTTGCTGTGTCCAACCATCACCCAGAAGGCGGCAAAGGTGCACTTGCCTTGGCAGATGCAGTCATGCAAGCCGTCGCGCGTGGCTCGGAACCGTTCACCCCGGTTTATGCGTTGACCGACACTCCTGAAGAAAAGATTCGTCAGGTAGCGCAGAAGCTTTACGGTGCCGATGACATCGCCCTCGCTCCTGCGGCAACGCGCGATATCAAGAACCTTACTGCTATGGGTTATGCCGATCTGCCGATTTGCATTGCCAAGGTGCCGAGTTCACTTTCCGACAACGCCGCGCTCATTGGTCGCCCGACTGGGTTTACTGTGAGCGTGAAGAACGTGGTGGTCAATGCAGGCGCTGGATTCCTGGTGGTCATCACCGGCAATATCTTCCGCATGCCTGGCTTGCCGCAAGATCCAATGGCCTCGCACATGGACCTGATGCCAGACGGCGAGATTATTGGTTTGGAGTAAGTCAAGCCCCCATGGCCCCTTGGATTTTGCGGCTGCGACATCAGAATAGGGGCGCATGAGCAAGCTGCTGGAATCTCTGAACGCGGACCAACGTCGCGCCGTCGAAACCCTGGAAGGACCGCTTTTGGTGCTTGCTGGCGCAGGTACCGGTAAAACGCGCGTCATCACGGTGCGTACCGTGCACCTGCTCGGTCAAGGCGTGAAAGCGGAGAACCTTCTCCTCATGACCTTCACCAATAAGGCCGCACGCGAGATGCGCGAACGCTTGGTAGGCATGGCTGGCAAGCGGGCGGAAAAGGTCACCGTGGGCACTTTTCACAGTTTCTGCATTCGCCTATTGCGCGAACATGCAAAGAAAATGGGATTGCCTGAAGGTTTCGGAATCTGCGACGGCTCCGACCAGATCACCGCCATTAAGGGGGCCCTGCGTGAGTTGCTTATAGCCGAGGCCGACATCAACCCGCGCGCTGCACAGTCCAAAATCTCTCTGTATAAAAACTCGCTGATCACCCCCGATCAAGCGCTAGATGCTGCAGCAGACGAATGGGAAATCAGCGTGGCACACATTTTCGCCAAGTACGAAAAGCATCTGCGCCGCTCTCACGTGATTGATTTCGACGACTTCCTCATCTTCGCTTTACGTTTACTCCGCGAAAATGAAGATGTCCGCATGGCGCTGGAGAAACGTTACCAGTACGTCATGGTCGATGAGTATCAAGATACCAATGGCCCGCAATACGGCATTGTGCATGAGATTGTGAAAAACCATCGCAACTTATGCGTGGTGGGCGATGACGACCAATCCATCTACGGGTGGCGTGGCGCCGACGTTTCCAAGATCCTTGGCTTTGAAAAGGATTTCCATGGTGCGGAGAAAGTGCACTTGGGCATGAACTACCGCTCTACAGTGGAAATCATCGATGCGGCGAACAAGGTGATTCGGAATAACCCGAAACGTCACGACAAGGAATTGCGCTCGGCTATTGGCGAAGGCAGTTCGGTCGCCATCATGCGCATGGAAGATGAATCGCATGAGGCGAGTTTCATTTGCTCGGAGATTGAGCATTTAGTCCGTGCCGGCGAAGCACACTTCCGTGACATCGCGATTTTGGTACGTACCGCCCAGCAGCCGCGCGCCTTCGAGGCAGACTTACGCGCCGCAAACATCCCCTATCAATTAATAGGTGGCATGAGTTTCTTTGACCGGAAAGAAGTGCGCGACATCATGTCGTACTTGCGTTTGGTTTCCAATCCAGCCGACGAAACCAGTTTCCTGCGTATTGCAAACATTCCGGCGCGCGGCATTGGCAAAACCACCATTGATAAGGTGATTGCGGAAGCGACTGCTGCAGGAGAAGGCGCGTTTACCGCCTTCCGCAAGCTCATTGAGTCCGGAGAGATTGACGGTTCCGCAGCGAAAGGCTTTGCCGAGTTGCGTTCCAGCCTCAACTTAGCCGTCACCCTCGCTAAGGAAGGCGACTTAGTCCGCACCATCCGCGAACTGATTGAAGCGGTCAACTATCGCGGAGAAATCGATCGCATTTACCCGGACGAGGTCACTCGCGAGTTGCGCTGGAACGGCGTTCAAGAAGTCCTCAACTACGCTGAGAACTTTCAACGCAAAAAATCTAAGCCTACCCTACTGGGTTTCCTTGAAGAGTTGTCGCTCAATGAAAACAACGACAAAGATAAGGAAGACTCCGGTGATTCGGTAACCCTAATGACCCTCCACTCGGCCAAGGGTTTGGAATTCCGCAGGGTGTATTTGGTGGGCGTTGAGGAAGGCATCTTGCCGCACATCCGTTCGGCTTCTGAAGGCTCGGTCGATGAAGAACGTCGCCTGATGTATGTAGGCGTCACCCGCGCGCAGCATGACCTCACGATTACATATTGTGAGTCGCGCGCCAAGTTTGGACGCCTGGTACCCTGCCACCCCTCGCGTTTCCTCTTTGAGATGAAGGAGAAAACGCCACCGGAAGGATGGATCGCCGCCGGTCCAGCACAAATGGTGCAGACTGCAGCCCCTGTGCCTCGGGATAAAGATAAGCCCAAGGCAAAGAAGAAGGTGTGGAAGAAACGCAAGCCTAGTCGGCGCTAACTTCTACTCCTCGCCGATTCCTAGCTGGCGCAAGAAAGCGCGGTTGTCGGAATCACGGCCGAGGAATTGAAACACGGAATCCTTCACCAGGCGAGAGCCACCGACTTCATAGATTTCCTTGCGTAGACGCATGCCAACCCCGGCATCTAGAAAACGATCGGGTGCGTTTTCGAATGCAGTAGCGAAGTCCGCCGCAATCGAATCAGCCCATCCATAACCGTAATAACCAGCATCGTAGCCAGTGAGGTGTCCCCAGTAGGCAGCAAAGTTGGTTCCGGCAGGGATTGGGAACAGAGTTTCGGAGTTGGTGGCATTAGACACCGCGCCGGCATCGGTGACATTGCCCATGTGCATGCGCAGGTCCGAAAGTGCGAGGCCCATTTGACGACGATAGGCTAAGGCTGCAGTCGCGAGTTCGGCAGCTTTCATTTGCGCAATGAGCTCTGCAGGAATCTTCTTAGACGGATCCTCATAGTCGGCGGCAAAGCCTTGGAGAACCTCGACATCCCAGACCCAGTTCTCAAACATTTGGCTTGGAGCTTCGACGAAATCGCGTGGCACACTGCCGCCAGCGAACTGACCATAACGCGTGCGAGTCAGTACGGCGTGCATGGCGTGACCAAATTCATGGAAGATGGTCTCTACCTCAGAGTGGGACATGAGGGCTGGTGCATCTCCCACTCCGGGCGTGAAGTTGCAGACTAATGCAGCGACTGGGCGACGATAACGACCATCGGCTAGTTGCTTGCCACCGAGTACATCGAACTGGGCGAAGTGGTTGTACTTGCCTGGGCGTGGGAAGAGGTCGAGGTAAAAGCAACCGAGAGGTTCGCCGGTAGTGGCATCGGTCACCACGTAAAGCTCAAGGTCATCAATCCACTCGTAGGGCGGCTCAATACGATGAAATTGCAAATCAAAAATTCCTTGATAGACATCGAACATGCCGGCGATGACATGGTCTAGCTTGAAGTAACGGCGCAGTGCTTCTGGATCCACGCCGTATTCATTCTTCATGAGCTTGTTGGTGTAGTAGTTGTAGTCCCACCATAAAATTTCAGCTGCTGGATCACCCGTTTCCTCCGCCTTAAGGCGAGTGAGGGTGGCGACCTCCTGGCGGAATTTTGGCTCTAAACCAGCGACTAAGTCCTCGCAGAAGGCAATCGCGTTTGCACCGGTGCCCGCCATCTTGGGTTGGATTTTGTAATCCGCCCAGTTGGCATAACCAAGTTTGCGCGCAATCTCCGCACGCACTTGCACCATTTGATTGAGCAAAGGTCCGTTCTCCTCCATAGCCACGGTGTAACGCGCCACGTTGGTTTTCTTACGCACCGATGCGCTCCTAGCATTGCCCATGATGGCGGAGAAATCCGAAGTTACGGTCACGCGTACTTCATGGGTGCCATCGGCCTGCTTCGAACTTTGCAGGAAGCTATCTGGAAGGCCTTCGAGTTCTTCGGTGGTGAAGAACAGAGAAACCGCGGCCTCGGTAATGTTGGTATCAAACTGGTTGGTAATGCCATTAAGCTTGTTCTGCAGGGCAGCTACTTCTTCACGCGTGCTGGCGTTTAGATCAAAACCAGAGCGACGATAATCGCGCATGGTGTCACCGAATAGTTTCAAATCTTCGCCTGTCAAAATAGCGCGTTCACCATGGTTGTAGCGATCGGCATAAGCTCGACAAATGTCGTACAAGTCTTGACGGTAACTCAACTCCACCATCCAAGCATCGAGTTTTTGCACTTCCACGTTACAGGCCACGCGCACGTCATCTTCCACGCGCGTTTCTTTCATAAGCCAAAGCTGATTCAAAATCGAAACCACTGGGTCGACGGCTTCATCCAAGGCGCCAAAGCTAGAAGCAAAACTCACATAGTCTGCTTCTTGGCCGCCGATACCGTCCAAGGCAGCCTCCGCACCCACAAGGATTCGATCCACCTCAGGCCCAATCGTGCTTGCCGACCAATCCAATTTCACGAGCCCAAGCACCACACCGTGCTCTTCCGCAGCCGCCTGAAAATCCTCGATCTGACCGATTTCCAGCGTCGACGGTTTCTGCGCACTTACGCCAGTCTTGGCAGAAGATGCATTTGGAGCATGGCACCCAACCGCGACGAGGGTACCGAGGGATAAGACAAGGAGAAGACGTGAAGCGACCATGCACGAATCCTACCAAGGCTGCGCGAAGTGCTTTGCTCAGGAATCGCTGGTCATGCGATAAAGATCCACACGTTCCGCCTTATAGAAAGGGAAATTGAAATGCTCCATCTTAAAACCAGCGAGTCCGAGGGATTCCAAAGTGGATTGAAACTCGGCTTCTGCGAACGACATGTCCGTGTCGTTGTCATCGGTGTAGGCGAGTAGCCAGAAGGTTTGTCCGGTGGTGCGATTTTGGACGAGGCCTTGCTGACCGAGGTCATTCAGCCAATCCACATGGATGTCGGCTTGACGCAATTGCACACGTAGTCGCGCCATAGAACCGCCCAGACCATGAAAGTCCGGTATACCGTCTTTTTGATGACACCAGCCGAGCACAAGATCACCTTCCTCAGCATGCTCCGCGATCCATGCGGCAAACTCCTTAGCCCGGACATCGCCCTCTGCCTTGAAGGGCTGTTGGGTGTCGCGCATGAGGCCAAGGGTGGCAAAGGAAAAAAGTAACAGGCAAATGATGTGCCCTATGCAACCTTGAGTCGTCAGCTTGAAACGCTGGGTCGCTAGCGCAAGACCGTGCCCCATCAATAAGCAAAACGCGGGGGCCATAAAAATCGAAACGCGAATGCTTCCGCCATAGGGGTAAAACTTACCCGCAGCTGCCACAAAGTTGAACAGGAGTGGACCCAACAGCAACACCAAAAACAGGCGCTGGCGACTCCGCCACAACCCAATAGCACCGACCACCATCAACAACAGACTCACCAAGCTGCCGTAATCGCGCCCACCCGTAGGGTAAGCCGACATGTAACCGGCATGGCGCTCTACCAACCACAGTGGCCAAGTCCAGATGCGCTCGAGCGGTGGCAAGGTTGGCGTCCACATATCCATTTCCATCAGCCAAGAGGCTGCACGCGCATGCGGGAGCGCAAAAGTAAACACCATGGCGGCAGCACTGACACCAAGCAACAAGGAGCCAAGCACCACTTTCCCGCGGGTTTCTTTTCGCAGAAAGAAATACAGCGCGAGTCCCCCACTGACAAACATAGAAGGGTAACTGGCCCAGACCCCGACTACCGAAACTGCAACTAAGGCAATCGCCTTGGCACGTAACCGCTTTTCAGATGCGGAAACCAAATCTAGGGCCAGGTTTAACTGCACCACCGCGAACAATAGGTCCAAAGCATATGGTTTCACCTCGACGGCATGACGCAGAGGATAGTAAGACGCCGCAAAAACTGCGAAGGCAAACAAAGCCGATGGCTGCGGCAAGGCGCGTAAACAAAAGCGCAACATGAGCCAAGTAGAAAGCAAGCCAGCCAGCAACGCCGGAAAGCGAAGCCAATAAATCGAGCCGTCGCCCAGGTCATAGAACAGCTTCTCCAGCCACAACCACAACAGCGGTGCGACTTGCCCATTTGGAAGTGGCTCGAACAACTCGGCGTAACTTAGGCCGGGGAAGTTGTTCACCACGAAGGCTTCATCACCCCAAATCGGAAAGCCCAAAGCGAAACGCACTACCATCCACAACACGTGCATCCCGAGCAAAGCCCAGGTCCACCAGAAGAGAGTGCGCGATTTCACTGCACCATGTTAGTTTCTCCCATGAGTGAACCGGTCTTCCTCCCACTTGGCCCGACTTTTGACCCAGGATGCCCGCCAGAGCAGGCCGCAGAATCGTTTTTTGAAGTGCTCAAGCATCGCCGTAGCATTCGGGCTTTTTCCGATCGCCCGGTTAGCCGCGAGACTATCGAGTGGGTGGTGCGTGCTGCAACCACCGCACCGAGCGGAGCCAACAAACAGCCTTGGCGTTTTGTCGCGGTCTCCAATCCTGAGCTAAAACATGCCATCCGCCTAGGCGCGGAAGAAGAAGAGCGCGCGCTGTACTCCGAACGAGCCAGCAAAGAATGGTTGCGCGACCTTGCCCCTCTCGGCACCGACGATGTTAAGGAGTACCTAGATATCGCACCGTGGCTGATTGTGATTTTCCGCCTGACCTCCACCGATGAAGGCGGCAAAACTTACTACTCCAATGAGTCGATTGGGATTGCCACCGGCATGTTGCTCGCCGCCGCCCAGCACGCCGGTTTAAGTTCGCTCACCCACACGCCAAGCCCCATGCGTTTCCTCGGCGAACTACTTGGCCGCCCGCCGCATGAAAAACCCTACATGTTGATTCCGCTGGGCTATCCCGCCGCCGACTGTGAAGTACCCGCGCACGCCATTGAGCGTAAGCCGCTCGAAGAAGTCCTCATCTTCGACCCCAAGCCGGCATGATGGAAACCATGCACTCGCTCAGCGCGTGCGGTTCTACCAGAGAATCCGCGCGCCAGCCCAAGTCAGACCACATCCAAAGGCACCAAGGACCAGGTAAGTGTCCTTTTCATAAAGCCCTTTGTGGTAGCCCTCCGACATGAGGATGGGCACCGAACCGGAACTGGTGTTGCCGTACTTCGAAATGTTGTGCAGCACCTTCTCCGGCGGAATGCCGAGGTGACTGGTGGCCTGCTCCAAAATCCGACGATTCATCTGGTGAGGAATCATCCAACCGAGCTTGTCAGGATCTTGCCCCTGCATAGCCCAATCGAGCAGCCAAATCATTTTGGAGGCGGCGAAACGATACACCGGACGCCCTTCCATCGTGATGTAGTGACTACGCTCATCGAGAATTTCGTGGGTCATTGGATCCCCTGCACCACCGCGTGGACGAATGATGTATTTCGCACCTTCGCCGTCTGCGCCAATGTGGATGTCCTCAATCAGCCCTTGCTTACAAGTGGCGTGCGGCTGCAAAACCACCGCGCCGGCGCCATCGCCAAACAGAACCACGGTAGAGCGGTCTTGCTTGTCAATCATGCGCGACATGGCATCGCCGCCGATCACTAAAACGTTTTTGTACCTGCCGGTTTCGATGAACTGCGAGCCGACGGCCAGCGCGTACATGAATCCAGAACAAGCAGCAGCGACATCGAATGCACCGCATTTCGGAAGGCCCAAGCGCGCCTGCACAATGCAAGCCGCTGAGGGAGCCGTGTAATCACCCGACACGGTTCCAATGACAATCATGTCGATGTCTTCTGGATTCACTCCAGCATCTTCCATGGCCATTTTGCCTGCGCCGACAAACATATCGCACGGTTTTTCGTCATCGCGCAACCAACGGCGCTCCACAATTCCGGTCCGCTGCTGGATCCACTCATCGGAGGTGTCCAGAGTTTTGGTAAACCACTCGTTATCGATCACTTGTTCGGGAACAAAGTGACCAATGCCAGCGATTCCTGCGGGTACTAGTTCAGCCATGGATTTGAAGAGGGACCGTGCAAAACGGACCCCAAATGATACCCGTTTATCGGTCGTTCGACAGCTGGAGCTTCAATTCGGAAACCGTTGGCACGCCAGCCCATGCGTAAAGAATGCGACCCTGGGCGTCCACCAACAGACAGCTTGGAGTCAGATTGCTGACAGCCTCCTCCTTTGGGGATCCCGTGGGGCGAACCGGCGGAAGAAGTGAGTCCTGCAAAGCCTTAATCGCGTCGATGTCATCCTCGGTGCGGTCGAGCAAAAGGGTGTAGGCCGGTTGGAACCGCTCCGCGTATTGCTGCATTTCCTTTTTGGAGTCGCCGGCGTCGTTATTGAAGCCGAAGAGACCCAATTCCTCCGCGGTGAAGGCCTTGCGGATGGCTTGATAGGTTGGCTCCGCGCGTTTGCAGGCGGCGCAGGTGGTGAACCAGGTGGTAATTAGGTTCGCCGACGCTGAGGTTTTGCCCTTCAGTAAGCGTGCGAGTTCTGGGCTGGTGGGCTGGAGAGCCACATCTTTTGACGAGATGGCTGGAGCAAGGCTGGCTTTTGCCTCCAACTTGCCCACCACTAGCTGTGATTCCGTTTCGTTGGCGAAAACCAAATCTCCTACCGACACCGTGGTGGGTCCAGTAACTTTCCCACTTGGCCACAGCACCGTGACCAGGATTGGGCCTTTGAATAATCCAACACCGACACTAAGCGTTGCACTATTTTGCGCCCCGAGACCTTCGCCACATCGGTATTCGCGAAGCAGAGATTGCTCCCCCGCCTGCACCTGAATCCGCGCCCCGATGCCATCGCGGTTACTCCACTCACTCGAAGGTTGGGCGGTTTGGTTTCCACCGGTCAAGCGCAGATGGATGGCACCACCGCGTTTTTCTTCCGGCAGCAAGTCTCCAAACTGATTGCGAAAGACTTGCACGAAGGGAGCATTTGCATTCACCATCACGAAGTCTTGGAAGCCATCGTGATCGTAATCCAAAAGCGAGAAGGTGCGGCTATCCCAAGGTTCATCGGCACCGGAAACGCCGGACAGCTCGAGGAAATCTTGCCCCGCCTGATTTATCCACAGGTGATTCCGTTCATGACCACTCCAGGAAGCGCCACGTCCGACGCCGCCGGGCTCGACCACGGCTTCCGCAGAACGACCTTCACTGCGACTTTCACGGATGGTGTCATCTCGGTCCACGACCGAGCGCCAAAAACTACTTCAGACATCGACGTCGATGGCCGCTTCCTCCGGTGCCGTGTAAAAACCGGCCGGTGCATAAAGGTCTAGCCAGCCGTCGTTGTTGAAGTCGGCGAACTGCGCGCCCCATCCCCAACCGCCGGGCTCTACCGGAATCGCGGGACGCGCAATGCCGGAAACTTTATCCCAAGGCGTAGCTGGCCCCTCGTTGTGGAAAAGGGAGTTGCCCGCGCCAAGAGCACTGTAAATCGGATCTAAAGAAGCGCCATCTGCAATCAGAGCTTCGTCGTAGTTTGCGAGTCCTTTGGTAAAGAAACTCGTCACTCGACGCGCAGCTTTTGAGAACATGTTGGTGACGTAGAGATCCTGCAATCCATCGTTGTCGTAATCTCCCCAGGTCGCGCCCATGCCGAAACCGACATCCACAACACCTAGCTCCTTGGAGACGTCAGAGAACTTGCCGCTGCCTTCATTGCGAAACAGATAGTTCGGGGCGAAGTCGTTGGCGCAGTACAGGTCGGCATCGCCATCGTTGTCGTAATCGGCCCAGGTGGACTGATAACTGTTGCGCAAGATACGCAGTTCGTCCGCACCTTGGGCGATTTCAAACTTGCCGCCGCCGAGGTTGTGCAAAAGGACGTTTGGTGGGCCGGGGCGATTGGTGTCGACCTCCAAGGTTTCGGCCTGCTCGGTCATGAGAGCATGCAGGCTTTCAAAATCCGCGGCCGCTAAGTATTTGCGCAGGTGGAATTCGGCATCTTGGCTTGAGGCGTTATTGTTCACGCCGCGTATGGAGTTAATCGCGAAGTTCACAAAGTTGGCCGCATAGGTGGAACAGTAAATGTCCAGCAAACCGTCGTTGTCATAATCCACGGCGTTGAGCGAAGAGACAAAGTAAGGCATTTCCTCCTCAGCAATCCACTCGCCCGTGCGATCCACCCAAGTGCCACCGGTGTTCTCTAGGACACGACAACGCTCCAAAGTTCCGCCAAGGAAGCAGTCCACATCGCCGTCATTATCTAAGTCCACGAACATGGCCGATGCCGTGTTGCCGTCGAAATCCAAACCTAAATCGGCGGCGACTTCTTCGAAGGTGCCATTGCCAAGGTTATGAAACATCATGTTGCGGCCGGAACGCTCTTGCACATAGAAGTCATCGAAACCGTCTTTGTCGTAATCGACCACTGCGCAAGTCGGATGCACCTCGCCGGCACTCGGGCGCCAAGACAGATAAGGCTTTTCCCACTTCCGTCCCTTCTCTAAAAACTCGACCACCATCTCTTCATGAATGGACCGCCGCGCACGTTTCTGATCCGATGCATTCGGCAGCACTTCCTCTAAAACCTCGACGAATAGTGGCAGGTCCGACTGCAGGAACTCCATAGAGCGGCACTCCCACGCGAAGATCTTCCACTTCTGCTTGTGCACCTCATCGCTCCAATCAGAATCGTCTTGCATACGCCAATCGACGTCGAACTTGGCGGTTAAATGCCCCACCTGCCCATTCTTCATTTGTGCATCGGCACTTAGCTGAATGGTGATTCGCCACTCGCGAAGATTTTCACGATCCAGCCACACCGGCACCGGCAAATGAATCTTGTTCTTCGGATGCTCAAGCCATTCCACTTCTGAGAACAGCTCTTCAAATATGCGAATTTCACCAGCGTCAACCTCGGCCACAGAATCCGCCGCACTCCAAACGCGACGCTGACCACTGCCAGCATTGACCAATCCACTTTGTGTAGTATCTAGGGCAGCGAAGCCACGAAAGCGCACACGGTCTTCAAAACGCTCTCGACACAAGGCCGATGGGAAATCCAAGTTCCCCGCCGCGGTGTCGAAGACATGTAAGAATCCATCGCGCATCCAACCGCCAATTAAGGCTTCCGAAGATTCCATGCGCTTTGCAAGCACATCCATAGCAGTCGGCTCCGGCTTGCCTGAGCAACCGGAGCCGAGAAGTGCTAGGGCTAGCGTTGAGAAAGCAAAGGACCTAGAAATCGTGATGACCCTCCCACTTGCGAATCATCGTCTGCACAGCAGAGTAAGTGGGTACGCCAGCATCTATGTAAAGAATGTTGCCGTCTGCATCGGTGATGATGGTGCCAGGAGTGAGGGCGCTAGCATCTTCCATGGCGCCATCAATCTTGAGCTTGCCAAGGATGGCATCTTGCAAGCGCTTAAACTCCTTGATGTCATCTTCACTGCGTTCCGTCAACATGATGTAAGACGGGTTGTACACGCTTGCGTACTTCTTCATTTCGGTGACGGAATCGCCACTGTCATTGTTGAAGCCGAACACAGCTAGTTGGCTGTCCTCGAAGTTCTCCGAGATTCCAGACACCAAAGGAGCTGCAGTTTTACATGCAGAGCAAGTGGTAAACCAAGAGGTGAACATGCGGTACTTAGCTTCGGTCTTACCCTCTGCGAAGCGTGCCAACATAGGGCTACTGCCAAGACTCTTCACCTCAGAATGGCGCGTCGAGTCCGATGCAATCTTGCCACCGACAGGCGTCAAGCGACCCACTTCAAAGCCATCTCCGTTAGGAGAATCGGCTGCGTTTTCGTAAACAACCACAATCTCACCTGGAGAAACCTTGCCGATTTCAGTCACTCTCCCGCTAGGCCAAACCACGCGGGCGTTGCTTGCATACTCAGAGCCGCCGATGCCGATGGACATGGTCGCACTGTTTTGTGCGCCTAAGCCTTCACCGCAACGGTATTCGCGCAAGATGTTCATGTCGCCTGCAGTGAGACTAACTTTGGCTCCAAAGCCATCCCGCGCGCCCCATTCCGTGGATGGTTGGTTCGAGCGGTTTCCACCAACAAACTGGAACATGACCGGCTGAAGACGCTTCTCCTCCGGCATGAGGTCTCCCATGCGGTTGCGGAAGACTTGGGTGTACGGGCGGTTCGCGCCAACCAGAATGAAATCCTGGTATCCGTCGTGATTGTAATCAAAGAGTGCAAAACTACGTGCATCGCCGCTGTGGTCAGCACCAGAGATTCCGGTTTGTACTAAGAATTCTTCGCCCCCGTTGTTGAGGAAGAAATGGTTGATTTCACTTCCCGAGAAGGAAGCTCCCGAGCCAATGTTGCCTGGTTCAATGACCACGCCTAGGCTGGAACCGGTCTTAATGTCTTTCGAACTGTTGCGCACGACCGTGCGCCAGAAAGTACTTCACAAGTCCACATCGCGCTTCTTGTCTTTCGGCGCAGTGTAGTAACCCGCAGGTGCGTAGATATCCAACCAGCCGTCGTTGTTGAAGTCCGCGAATTGTGAACCCCAACACCAGCCGGCCGCTTCCACACTGTGCAAAGGTTTGCCGACGTCAGAAACTTTTTCCCAGTAATTGCCAGGCCCATCGTTGTGGAACAAAGAGTTGCCACGCCCGAGCATCTCAATCACAGGGTCAATGCCTTGACCTTGCAACAGCTCGTCATCGTAGTTCTCTCGGCCGACGGTAAAGAAGGAAGTCACGCGACGTGCAGCCTTGGAGAACATGTTGGCCACGTAAAGGTCTTGCAATCCATCGTTGTCGTAATCGCCGAAGCTCACACCCATGCCAAAGCCAATGTCGGCAACCTGCATTTCTTCGGTTACATCGGTGAATACTCCACCACCTTCGTTACGGAACATAAAGTTCGGAGCGAAGTCGTTGGCAACATACATATCTGGGTCGCCATCGTTATCGAAGTCGGACCAGCTGGCTTGGAAAGAGCTGTAGAAGATGCGCAAGTTCAGCGCGTCTTTGGCAACCTCAAACTTTCCATTACCTAAGTTGGTAAGCATGACATTGGGCGGCCCCGGACGCTTGGTATGCATCTCAGCGTTCTCTGAAGCATCGTGAATGCGCTTATCCAAATGCGTCCAATCATCAGGCTTCAGGAAAGGCTTTAAAGCCGTTTGCGCTTTCAGCCCATTCTTATTCTTTTGCAAGCCAAGCAAAGATGTAAGTGCTTGCTGCACATAGCGAGCTGCGTAGGTGGAGATGTAAATATCTCCAAGACCATCTCCGTTGTAATCCACCACATTGACGGCAGACACGTGGAAAGGAAGGTCTTCATTGACAATCCATTCGTTGGACCGGTCTACGAACTTACCCTCTACGTTTTCGAGCAAAAGGCAGCGACGCAAGCTACCTCCAAGGAAGGCATCGAGGTCTCCGTCGTTATCCAGGTCGGCAAAGGCCGTCGAAGAAGTGAAGCCGTCGAAATCCAAACCAAGATCTTTAGCGATCTCTTTGAAGGTGCCGTCTCCATTGTTATGGAAGAAAAGGTTGCGACCTTGGCGCTCCTGAAGATAGAAATCATCCCAGCCATCTTGGTCTAAGTCGACAACAGCGACCGTCGGGTGGATTTCACCAGCGGCTCCCTGCCATGACGGGTAAGGCTTAGGGTACGGGTCTCCATCTTTGACGCCTTGCAGCCATTCACGCACCACGCCTTCGTGGATGGATTGACGTGCGAGTTCCAGAGATTCCGAATCCGGCACGAGTTCCTCGAGTACTTCCTCGAATAACCAGCCATCGGTCTCGGTGATTTTTAAGGAGGTCACTTTCCAACTAATGATCCGCCAAGTTTGCTCATCTGGATCTGGCTCATCGTAGTCTTCAGGATCTAACTCCCAAACGACCTCGTTAAAACCCTTCACGTTGGCCAGGCGACCCTCTTTCATTTTCGCCTTGCCTTCGAACTTCATGGATACCTTCCACTGGTGCATGTCGACCGGATCTACCCACTGCGGGACCGGCAAGTGCACTTTGACCTTGGCGTATTTAAAATAGTCCACGTTCTCGAACAAACTGCCATATAGGGACAGATTGCTGTAGCTGAGAGTGTCTGGCAATCCATCCTTCGAAACCTTGACGACCTCAGGATTCACTTCCCAGTGACGCACACCAGCGGTTCCTTCGTTGAGGATTTCGTCGTACTCAGGGAACTCCTCCACTAAGCCTTGGAATTCAAACTCATCGGCAAAGTAAAAGTCGCACAAGGGACCTGGGAACTTCTTACTTTCAATCGCCTGGCCTAGTTTGCTGCGGAAGCCTGTTTTCGACCAAGATAGGTTCAAGGCTTCGGACCGAACCATGCGTTCGGTCTGGATTTCCATAGGCGTGACAGGCGCTTTCGGGCCTGGCTTGCTGGAGCCGTTCATATAAACGACTACACCAATACCTGCGGCTACCACGAATAGAATTAGAGCTGAGAGGCGGGGCATGAGACTTAGTTCTGGGGGGGCTAGGGAGTGGCCTGGTGGGACGAAACTCATCCTAAACAGGAGTTGTTCCCCAGGTGTAATTATCGACAACTTTGTCCGTAATTTCATCCCTAAAATTTCCGTAAACCCAGATAAAATTGCCGCGAAATCGTGGTTTTAGAGTTTCCACCACGCGCGGCGACACCTACCGACCTGTTCCGCGAAACGGGGCCAAGCTTTACTTGAAGCCCCTCGCGCGCGGGTAGAACGTACTCTCCCCGATTTTACGGCCTCCCCTTAGGCAGTTTTGGAGCGACTCCAATCCTCGCCACCGGCCCCGAAAAAACGGCCTCACCTGGATTCCCTTCTGAATCGCCTGGACCTCAATTTTGAAAGCTGCCCCACTGAAAGCCACCATTACGCTTCGCGAAGACCTGACCCCCTCTTTGGCCAGGTTCGAGTTCGCCCTGGAAGGTGGCGTGCCAGATTTCAAGCCTGGCCAGTTCCTCACCATTGGCCTGCCGCATCCGGGAAAGGAAGGCAAAACCCTTTGGCGGCCTTACTCCATCTCGAGTAAACCGGAGCAAAAGGATTGCATGGAGCTGTATATCCGCTTGGCCGAGCGTCCAGTTCCTGGTTTGTTCACCACCATGCTGTGGAAACTAGGCGTGGGCGATGTCATGGATTTCAAAGATCCAAAGGGTGCCTTCCTCATAAATCACTCCGACCCTGATGGCAGCCCGGAAACCCGACGCTTAATCATGATTGGTGGGGGTACCGGCGTGGCTCCTTTCGTTTCCATGATTGGCTCGCTAAAAGATGCCGGATGCAACCGCGAGATCATTTTGTGCCAGGGCGCAAGTTATCAGCAAGAACTGGGTTATCGCGATTACTTGGAAGGTCTAGCTGCAGAAAGCGACGCCAACGGTCATAAAGATTGGAACTTCCATTACTTACCGAGCATCAGTCGCCCCGATGAAGAGGCAAATGCTGGCTGGGCAGGACACACCGGCCGCGTGGAATCTCTGATTGTTCCAGGAGAGGATGGCCTCAATGCCGCCGAACGCGTTGCAGGAGAACACTTTACTCCGGAGAACGCCTCCTTCTACATCTGCGGTTTTGGTGCCATCGTCGATAGCATCTGTGACACGGTGAAGGCTCGCGGTTTTGTGGCGCGTAAGGATGCACGCGAAGACGGCAGCTACGACATTCGTTTCGAGTCGTACGGCTAAAAAAATCCTGGCTACGTCTCTTTACGAGTACTCAAGATCCGAAATCGGAGCCGTATTCGACGCGAGGAAGAAGCGGCCAATGGGAGTTTTGAAGAGCGAGCCATCTTCGTCTTCCCAAACGAAGTAGCCTTCCATGGTTCCCCAAGATGTATCCATCGGGGAGCCACTCATGTAGTCATAGCGCTCGTTGGGCGCCAGGCGGGGGTATTCGCCAATCACGCCGGGGCCTTCCACCACCCGTTCCTCATTGTCGGCGTTGCGAATAATCCATTTGCGTGAACGCAAAGTGGCTGTGCGATCACCAACATTCTTCAGCCTCACCTGATAGGCAAAGTGAAAGCGCCCCAACTCGGGCTTGGAGTGCTCGGTTAGGTAGGTTGCAGCGACCTGAACACGAATTCCGTTGGTCGTGCAGTCGGAATGCCCTGTTTGTGGGGTTATGTCCTGCATTCCTCTAGAATAGGGGACAACGGGCCTTCTAACCAGCTTGAAACTTTCCATGTACAAACTCCTCGCTTGTTTTCCTTTGCTCCTTCCCCTTCACGGAGCCGGTTTCTCTCCAACACCTGCTTCTCCTGATGCTGACGTTGCATGGACGGAGAGCTATGAATCTGCCTTCGCTGCTGCTCAAGCCCGCGACACCATCGTTTTTCTGGCGGTCAATATGGACGGAGAATCCGCCAACGACGAAGCTGCCAAGCAGCTGTACACCGATAAGTTGATTCTGCCACTGACCACCGAAACGGTAAATATTGTGGCATCGCGCTTCGAGCATTCTTCCAGTGGCCCCTGTCCGCGGTTTGGTTCGAACCCGTGCAGCGATCATCAAAAGGTTGATATAAAGGCCCGAGCGCAAATTCTAAAGCCTGGTTCAAGTGGCTCGGTGATTGCTCCCCACCACGTGTTCTTAGATAAAAATGGGGCCGTGCTTTTGTCGGTGGCGTACAAAGTAAGCGCAAAGGAGCTAGCTTGGTGCTTCCGCGCTGCCCAAAAGAAGGCTTATCCCGATGGCGACTTTCCAGCTGTCAAAGGTGCCCGCGCACCCAGCCGCTTGGTCATGGATGGCGTGGCGAACATGGGAGACAGCGGAATTCGTCCACTCATGGAAGATGAGATGGAGGCCACCATTAAGCGTATTCGCAGCACCCAACGCTTGAATCAGCGCTTGGAGGATTTGTACTCTCTCATCGCAACCGATCATCCAGATGCCATCGAAGTCGTGGCGCGTGACCTCAAGCAATCCGATGTTGCCGCCGCTTTTGGCGGACGACGTGGCGGACAAGCAGGTGGCGAGGATGCGAGCAACCGCCTTCTGATTGGGCGTTCTAATTTGATTCACCGCATTGGCGTGTTCTCCCCTCCTTCGTACTGGGAGGCTGTGGTCACGCAACTGGAAGACTCGGAAGGAATCATCCGTCAAGAAGCCGCGGTCGCACTAGAGCAACTTGCCCACGAAGGCGCTATCAAAGGACTCAAGGATGCGCTCAAAAAGGAAGAGAACCCCGATGTGCGCCGTTGCATAGTGCGCGCCCTTGGGACCTGTGGAATTGAAAACGCCAGCGCACACAAGCAGCTCTCCACCTTTGCCACGTCCAAGAAGGATGAAGACCTGCGACGCAACGCCCTCTTCGCTTTGGGTGGCCAGGTCGACCAAAAAAGTGTGACCAAAATCCTCGCTGAGATTTTGGTGGAGGGAACGCCGGAGCAAAAACAAGCCGTGGTCCTAGGGATAGCCTTCGCGCGGAATGACTCTCTGCTTTTCTTATTGGAGACCTTAGAAAAAGATTCCGAAAATCTCGATTCCGAGACAAATGCCGCGCTTGTAGCTGCAAAGGCGGTTTTGGGTGGGGAGAGCCTCTTGACCATCAGGGACAAGTGCAGGGCATTGTTGGGAGACCAGCTTGAGCGCGAGAAGTACTTCTCGCCCTCGAAATAGTAGGCATCAAGAACAGATTCCATTGCTGGCGTGCCCCAGTACCCCCCCATTTTGAGGGCCTCTGACGTCTTCGGATGTCAGGGGCTTTCATTTTGCGAACGGTGTACTAGAATGTTTAGAATAAACGACCAAGATGTACGGAAAAGCCACCGAATGCTCGATCGCTGCTCTATCACGACTTGCAGAAGTCTATGACGGCGGCAAAACCAAGCTCTCTGCGCAAAAAATTGCCCAGGATCGTGGTTTACTTAAACCTTTTGTTGGAAAGGTCTTAACTACCTTGTCCCAAGCTGGCCTAGTCAAAGGATCGCGTGGTCCGGGCGGCGGTTTCACCCTCGGCAAGCACCCTTCCGAGATCTACATCCACGATGTCTTCAAGCTTTTTGAGCGTGAAGAAGATAGTGAGCGCTGCCCCTTCGGCGGTGGAATTTGTGGAGTTGGGGTCAACTGCGCCCTTCACGACAAGCTCGCCAAAGTCCAAGATGCGGTCAATCATGTGCTGCATGAGACCACTTTTGAAGATTTCCGCGTGGCCGTTCAGGAGCATAACTTGAAGCCAACCGGGGCCGACGATGTCCTGGATCACCATAAACGCGAGACTTATCGTGCGCCTTATAAGCGCAAAGGCTTCCCTTAAACCCTTCTCTGGGGAGATCTCGCCGGGTCAGTCCGCTTGAGTGCGGATGGTAAGCCCGCCGGAAGTGCGCAACTCCACCTGGTATTTCCCACCGGGTGCAAGCTTGATAAAAGGTGCCTCACCGTGCATGGCGCGGACTCCACTTTCGCGCACGGTCTCTGGATTAAGGGCGTAATCCCAAAAGTTCTTCCATAAGTCCCGGTGAAAAGGTGGTGCGCCTTCTTCTGGAGAATAAGCCCGAGGAAACTGACCGACACTATCAATGGCAAAACCATCTGCGGGATTCTGATGTTCTCCAAACAGGCGGCGGAAAAGTAATAGGCTGCTTCCACGAAGGAGATCGTTGTTTTCCACGAAGGTGTCATCAAACTTAATCACTAAGGCTTCGATATACAAAAGGTCACCATCGATTTCATACCAGTCTCCATCGTTGTATGGTTTCCCTCCTGGGTCGAGTTCTTGGAAGCGAAAGCGTGTCACCTGACCTCCTGGACGGCCCGGGTCTTGCCGTTGCTCTAGAACCTCAATGCTGGCAACCCGCCGGCGCTCACGCAGAAAGCCAAGTTGAATTTCTTTGGTGGACACCTGTTCCTCCAGCTCACTGATGCGTTGCAGAAGGATGGGGTCATCGGAAAAGGTGCCGTTCAGCCCGAGGAAGACGGCTCCTCCGCTCAGGGAACCGAGCAGCAGAGTGGGAAGGATTTTGGCCATGAAAGTCGTGCTTCACCATATCCCTTTGGAGGGCAAAAGAAAACGGCCATGCACCGAAGTGCATGACCATGTGGGGGTTTCGTTTATAAATGGCGCCGAGAAGAGTGTGCTACCTCCTAACCCACTCTACTCGGCAACCGATAGACAGAATTCCTGTATATAACCCGGAAGGCTGTGGGGCGAATCCCGGCTCATTAAGTAGTTGCCGCCGAAGCCATTTTTCCCGGCACTTTCTTAAATTTCTTTTCGATTCGATCCATCACAGGAGAAATTTCAGCTTTAAACCCTGTTTAAACGCAATTTCCGCTTCGAGCTGTCTAGAATCCATCACTCATGGCTTTCCTCGCCAGCACCACATCCCGATTCGGCCTGCTTCTGCTCGCCGGCCTTAGCCTCAGCATTTCGAGTTTCGCGCAAGAGAAGCAGAATCGCCCTGACGCCTTCCGGCAGCTCGAAGAGATTCTGCCAACCGCAAATGAAACGCGCACCGGCTCGGGAGCGCCGGGTCATGCCTACTGGCAGCAAAAAGTGGATTACCAAATCGACGTGCACCTCGATGAAGTGGATCGGCGCATTACCGGTAAGGAGCACATCACTTATCACAACCATTCCCCGGACACTTTGACCTACCTTTGGGTGCAGCTGGAAAACAACCGTTTCCTGGCAAGCTCGGCGGGCAACCTGACCGCGGGCGCCCCAGATTTATCCAAGGGCATGAGTTTTAATGCACTGCATAATCGCTTGGTACACACCAACTTCGATGGCAGCTTTCACATCACGGAAGTGACACAACGCGAGCAGCCCCTGCACTATGTGATTAACGACACCATGATGCGCGTGGATTTGCCCACCCCGCTCAAACCAGGCACGTCCTTTGAGTTTGATATTGCATGGAACTATGTGGTGAACGATGCATCAAAAGTGCCTGGACGGACTGGCGCGGAATACTTCGAGGAAGACGACAACTGGATTTTTGAATTGGCACATTGGTTTCCACGCTTAGCGGTTTATGACGACGTCGATGGATGGCAAAACAAACAGTTCCTTGGTGGCTCCGAGTTTGCTCTAGAGTTTGGAGATTATGAGGTGCGGATTACGGCACCATCGGATCACATTGTTGCCGCAACCGGTGTGTTGCAAAACCAAGAAGAGGTCTTGAGCGAAGTCCAACAGGAGCGCTTCGAGCAGGCCATGGAGTTGGGCAACGATGGTCCCACCATGATTGTGACTTTAGATGAGGCCACTGCGAAGGAAGGCGTGCGTGAGAGTGGGCATAAAACTTGGGTGTTTAAAGCCGACAATGTGCGTGACTTTGCATGGGCGAGCTCACGTAAGTTTCTGTGGGACTGCTGGGGCGTTTATTCCGGCGATGAGGAAAAGGGCGACGGCCACAAGGTGGCTGCCATGTCGTACTGGCCCAAAGAAGGGGAACCCATGTGGAGCAAGTTCAGCACCCATGCCGTGGTGCACACCCTTGAGGTTTACTCGCGTTACACCTTTGAGTACCCCTACCCAACTGCGATTTCGGTGAACGGTCCAATCGGAGGCATGGAATATCCAATGATCTGCTTCAACGGTCCGCGTCCGGAGAAAGATGGCACCTATTCCGAGCGCACTAAGTATGGCTTGATTGGCGTCATCATCCATGAAGTGGGGCACAACTACTTCCCCATGATTGTGAATAGCGATGAGCGTCAGTGGACCTGGATGGATGAAGGCTTGAATACCTTTGTGCAACACCTAGCGGAAGTGGAGTGGGATGATCACTATGCCGGTTGGTGGGGCGAGCCATCGCAGATCACCGGTTACATGTTGTCAAAAGAGCAGGTGCCGATTATGACTGCGGGTGACTCTCTCCTGAGTGGCGGCAACAATGCTTATGGCAAGCCAATGACCGCGTTAAACATCTTGCGTGAAACCATTATGGGGCGAGAGTTGTTCGACTTTGCCTTTGCCGAGTACTCACGCCGTTGGAAGTTTAAGCATCCGCAACCGGCCGATTTCTTCCGCACGATGGAGGATGCGAGTGCCGTCGATTTAGATTGGTTTTGGCGCGGGTGGTTTTACAGCACTGATCACGTAGACCTCTCCCTCACCGATGTTTCTTGGTACGCGATTAGCACCCAAGACCCTGACCAGGTAAATGGACTTGCCGCTGACAAACGCGCTGCAACCCCGGAAACACTGCAGCATGAGCGCAATGCCGATTTCGTAAAGCGCTTCGATGCCTATCCAGAACTGAAGGATTTCTATGATGGCTATGACCCTCTCGCGACGACCAACAAGCAGGAGCAGGATTATCTAAAGCTCCTGGAAAGCCTCGAGGGTTGGCAACGAGAGCAGCTGGAATCGCCTTGGCAGTTTTACGTGCTTGAGATCGAGAACCTCGGCGGCTTAGTCATGCCGATTTTGCTGCGCTTGGAGTACGAGGACGGCCAAGAAGAAATGCGTCGCATTCCCGCAGAAGTTTGGCGTAAGAACAGTGAACAAGTAAAAACTTTGGTGGTAACAGAACGCCCCCTGAAGCGCATTGTTTTGGATCCACGTTTGGAAACGGCTGACTGTGATTTGTCCAACAACTTCTGGCCTCCCCAAGCTGCCGAGCCAACCCGCTTTGATCTATTCAAAGAGGGAAAGCGTAACCGCAGTAATCCCATGCAAGCGGCAGAGGAAGGTAAGTGAAGTTTTTGCTTCTCCCACTGCTGCTCTTGCTGAGTTGGCATAACATCGCAACGACGCAGTTAGAAGGTGATCTAGATGCAGAGAGTGGTGCGCTGGAAATTGCGTTGCACTTTAGTCCTAACGATTTAGAAACTTGCTTGAGTCGCATGACCGAACGGCCGGTGCGCTTGGACAAAGAGGAGAATCTCGACGTCTTGATTACGGAATATCTAAAGGCGCACCTTTCGATTACCAACGCTAAGGCAGAGCTTGCCCCCTTCACCTGGGTTGGCAAAGAAGTCGAACTGCGCGATGTATGGGTTTACTTCGAGCTCGACGTCGAAGGATCTTTGCACGGCAAGCAAATGCGCAATCACCTGCTTGCTGGATTACATCACGACTATGTGTCCACGGTGAGTTTGCGTTTGGGCAAAAGCAAGACACGCAGCTTGCGCTTTGATCGCGAAACTACCGCGCAAGATTT
>JAQBXR010000020.1 GCA_027623295.1 Planctomycetota bacterium | reverse complement strand
TTGGGCCCGTTTTCTCTTTTACCACCCTCAAAATTCCGACTTTTTTAACCAAGGAAATGGAAAAGTGCTAGGCGGGATTTTCGATTATTTAGGTTTTAGGACTTCCTAGCCATTAATCATTCCCCCTCCCCCTGAACTAAGCGTAGATCTATCTCCACAAGAATCCGGGAAGCTCTGAGAGCCTCCCGGATTCTTCTTTTGAGCGCCATAGATCACCCGGCCAAGGGTGGACAAAATTATCAACTGGCCTGGTTTGATTTGGTCAGCCATCGCCCAGTTGCGACCTACGATGTGGAATATTCCACCGAAGGTGTGGAGCTTACGGTACTGCCTTAGGCTTTACTTATTACGGTAATCCGCGTGGCAGTCGTTGCAGCTCGCGCGTAAATCACTGTAGGACTCTTCGAGCAGGTCCTTATCCAAGGCCTCGGCGGCGCGTTGCAAGCGCTCGGCGAAACCGATGACCTCTTCCAAGCCACTATGCAGCTTTTGGTCTTGGATATATTCCGCGGGGATCTGACCGGCGCTATCTTGCAGTTGCTGCAGTAAAAGTTGCGTCTCTGGGATTAGCGATACGGATTCCCAATCGGCTTTGCGTAATAGTTTGATACGGTCCCAGGTGCGGTCCAGATCCGCCATCTTCACGGTGAAGGTTGGCAATTCCTGGATCGACACAAGCTCTGCGGTTAGTTTTCCGGGACGCGGTGCCATCCAGCCTTCTACGTCGCGCCATAGGCCTGAATATTTGGCACTGGTTCCAGCGGCTTCCAAAACAGCAAGTGCAGTCGTGGCATCGCAATGGGTGGAGGCGCGGAGTGCAATCGCTGCACCGGCTGGTCCACGCTGACGTCCGTGGTGGCAGTGAAAGTACACCGGCAATTCGGCTTCCGCCATGACCTTGGCAAAAGCATCGCCGGCGGATTCAGAAATGGCGTCGTAGCCAATCGGAATGTGAATGTACTGCAATCCCTCTAGGGCAGCGGCCTCAATGTTGGGCCGGGCGCCATCGACCGAAACCACGGTCTTAATGCCAAGCTCCTTCAGCGATGCGAAGGCTGCGGCGGTATGCGGCTGAGCTCCGGAATAAATCGACGGGCTTACCTGCATAAGGCGCGCCAGATGCTCATGCTCGATGCCAACTATGGCGAAACTGGGCTGCACAACAGAGGGCACTTCTAACTCCTGCAAAGTCAGCTGGCTAGGCTCCTCCGCTCCTGAATTGCAGGCGGCGAGGGCTAAAACCGGGATTAGAAGTAGCTTGCGCATGGTTTCCTAGAGGCAAATGCTGTGCCAAGATTCCTCAAAGAGTAGCACTGCCTTTGGTTCCCATTAGGGTACGCGCGCACGCCGGTTATGCCCAATGGGCTAAGCCTTTTTCAACTTTTGCAGCAAATGCGCGGCGGCGCCGGACTCCAAGGCATCCACCGCACGACCCATGCAGGTGGCTAAATTAGCGTCGGGGCTGACCAAACTGATTAGCAAAGAGGCGCCGAGCACTGCAGAACAAGCTTCAGGGCCTGTAGATGCCAACAATGCCTGCTGCGTGGCAATGACTGCGGCCTCAATCGGGTCTTCATGGCTGATGCCCGGCTCGCCTTTCTCACACCGCGCAAAGTCGCTTGGCCGCATGCGCACGGGAGCTTTCACACCATTCAGGAGGCGCAATCCGCGGGTGGTCTCCACCACCGATGGATCTACCGACCCCTCAACCCCTTGCACGATCATGCACTGGCTGTGGCCAAGGCTTTCGAAAGCATCGCCCGCCATACCCAGCACCGGGCCAGGAAGTGCGGCAGCGAGTACTGCACAGCCTTCTGGGAGCACGAGTTTGCACACGACATCGGGGATGCCGCGGATGCCGGTTTCATCTTCGATCCGCTGCATACGTTGCCAACCGCTATCCGCCAAAGTTGGCTGCCAACAGGCCAAGCCAAACTCAGCTAGCTGCTCCTCGGCATAATTGGCATCGCCGAGCAAAGGACCAATCATGCGTTGCCAGACTTCGCCGGGAGTCACGCCGCCGCCAATCAGGCTCGGTCCACTTTGAAGCAGGATCGGCACTCCAGCTGCTGCAGCGGCGGCGGCCGCGGCCAGGACCATAGGAGGACTATGACGTTTGCCATGTCGGCTGGTTGCCACCACGACACAGTTGACTGGCAACTTAGGAAATTCAATGCGTGCACGAGCCGCGCGTGCAGCTCCCACCAGTTCTTCCGCAGTGGTTCCCTTGACGCGCATGGAGGCAAGGAACATGGCGATTTGGGCATCGGTGCCATCGCCCTCTAACAACATGCCGAATAACTTTTCAGCCGCTTCGGCGGTGAGATTATGGACACGTCCGCCACTTACCGCTCCTGAGATCCGGTGCAAAAGTGGACGAATGTCGTCTCCCATAACTAGCTCTTCAACTCCGCTTCTAACCGCGCATAGACGCGGCCGACATGCCCTTTCACCCGCAAGTTATCCCAAAGATGGGCAACCTTTCCGGCTGGATCAATTAAGACTGTGGTGCGCACGATTCCGAGGTAGTCCCGAACGTTAGTGGTACGTTCCCGATAAACACCATAACGAATCGCAAGTTTGGCATCGCGGTCATGGAGCATGGGAAAGCTGAGCTTATTCTTTTCCCGGAACTCGGAGTGGCGCACGTGATTACTTGGGCTCACCCCCACCACGACGGCACCAAGATTCATAAAATCATCGGCTTGCTTTTGGAATTCTTTAGCTTCCAGACAACAACTCGGAGTCAGCGCGAGCGGCAAAAAGAAAAGGACTACCCAACGCCCGCGATGCTCTGTGAGTCGCACCTTTTCCCCACTGTCAGTGGGCAAGGTAAAGGCGGGGGCGCGGTTCCCGGGGGCAAGAACTGGGTTGGTCACAAATGCGGCCACTTCAAACAAAAAGGGCGAGCCGATTATGGCCCGCCCTCTTGATTCTGCCAAGGCAGATTCGGCTGAGATTATTCTTCTTCAGGATCGTCGATGCTTGCTGCCTCTTCGGCCACAACCTCTTCGATTATTTCTTCGCCGACCACAGTATCTTGGATTTCTTCGAACACTTCTTCAAGCGATTCCGCTGCACGTGGACGAATATGCGCAAAATAAGGAGCATTCATCTTGTCATAAGCCACCGCGCCATCGACCACGGCCCATTGCACGAAGGTCCGGTAGTGGAAAAGGTCGCCATCGCAAAGAATGAAATCGGCATCTTTACCAACCTCGATGGAACCAAGGCGATGATCTACTCCAAGGAGTTTTGCAGCATCTAAGGTGATCGATCGCAACGCAACGTCTTGCGGCAAACCACCGCGAATAGCGAAGGCTGCTTCCATAGGTAGGGTCAGCAAGTCACGACCAGCGATACCACCGGTTGAAATGAAGCGTTCTCCTGGAAGAATCGAAAAAGATACGCCGTGGTCCCACAGGATGCGAGCGTTCTCAATCGACCAACCGCTTGGACGGTTCAGGCTGTCATCGGCCCAGCTTTTTGCGCGTGGGGTAATCACAAGTTGCGCACCCACTCGCCCAAGGCGTCCGGCACACGCCCATGCCTCTCGACCTCCCATGATGACCGACTGCATCGGATACTCCTCGAGCAAATCACAAGTAGCGAGAAGGTCCTTTAGGGAGTTGGCGCTGAAATGTGCCACCGCTTCGCCCTTGAGCAAAGAGAGATACTCCTTATTGACATCCTTTGGCTCCGGCGCTTTTTCAGAAACATCTTCACCCAAAGCTTTGTCCAAAATCCAACGTTTTTCTTCGCGCAGGAAATCGCGCACCTTGCTGAAATCTTCGCGCAGTTTGCGACGACCACTTGGAGAGGTGGTCGAGTAGTTCATGTTGACCCAGTTCGCTTCACCAAGCAGGATGCCATCTAAGGTGCCATGCTTCAGTTTGGCGACTGCACCGCCAGACTGCACGGTAGTTAGACCACCGGAAAGACCAAGGTCAATGTTGAGTGCATAGGGGTCGTAGGAATCGCGAATCGAAAGACCGCGGCCACTCACAATGCCGGAGCTATCCACTGCAATCAGGCCTGGGTAAATTTGCATGCCCGATGCGTCAATCTGACGTGCACCGTGCGGTTTGCGCAAACTTTCACCAAGCTTCATCACGCGGCCATCTTTACACAAGATGTCACCCTTTTGAATGACGCCATTGGTCACGGTGTGGATGTCCGCACCATGGATGTAGAGGTAAGGGCTATCTGGATCAATGAAAAGTTCCGAATCGATCTGCTCCTCCTCGATGACTTCCTCAACCACTTCTCCGGCGACTTCTTCTACCGGCTCCTGGACCTCCTCAACAATCTCCTCGGGAGGTGACGGTGGGGTTTCCACCACTTCCGGTGGTTCTTGAGCGAACGTGACGCTCTGCAACCCCAAGGCGCAGAACAAGCTCATCCAAATCTTCCGTTGGGTTTTCATGACTGATCCTCCGCTTCTGCTTTCTCGCGGTCATAAACCACTTTGCCCTCTGAGAGCACAATGTCAACTTCACTCATGGGGTCGAGTGGGTCGCCATTCCAGATGACGAAGGTGGCAGGCGCACCAATTTTTAATGCGCCGATGATTTCTTCTTGGCCCATGGAAAGAGCAGGTTCCACGGTCATGCCGCGGAGAGCCACTTTGCGATCTAAACCTTCGGCCACCACTTGGGAAACCGACAAACGGTAGTCACGCAATCCAGTTAAAGAATCACTCGATGGCGACAAGATGAGTTTGCTAACTCCTTGAGCTACCAACTCGGCCGGCAAGTTTGCCCGCACACGGGTGTACGGAAGGAAGCTTAAGCGTGCAGGTACATCGACCCGCAAGTCGGTGGCTGCGATGGAACTGGCCACTTCGAAAAGGTTTTGCGTTGAGCCGTGGCGCAACACAATCTCGTATTGCAACTCGCGCTCGCGAAGCAAGTCTTGCCAATGCAACCAATCCGATGGGCTGCTTAGCCAAACCTGACCGACGCGTTCTTGGCGCACCCACTCCACCAACGGTTCGACGTCTGAATCCATTTTCGGGACCTCAAACTCTTCCGGAGGACCTTTGTCTTCCTGGTTGTCGCCGCCCTCATCCTGAGCAGCGGTACCGCCCTTGCCACCTTTAACTTCGGTGCCTTTCTTGACTTCTTTGCCGTCGACACCGTCCTTCCCTTCGGAGGCTTTCTGCTTAGCCTCGGCCGCTTCCTTTTGCTTGGCTTCCCACTCCTCGCGCGCCTTCTTCCATTCGGCGCGAGCCTTGTCTTCATCGGCGATCGCCTTATCGGCAGCCTTAAAGCCATCGCGCACTAAACTTTTGGCGCTGGACGAGGTTGAGACCATGACTTTCAAGTGCAGGTCCGAAACAAGGGCGTTCGGAGCACCGGTTTGATCATCTACCATAAGTACCGAAGTGCGTCCTGGCAAACCGCCACCTGGAGGGTCCACGCCAACGATCAACACACCTTCTTCCAATAAGTCCTCGGACCAATCTTCATTCAGCCATATGGAATCGGCTGCGGTGTAACGGGTATTACGTCCGTCGCCGCGGCGATCGCTGACTAAAAAGTTTGCGTGACTCAATGCAAACGGCGGCATGGCGACCTTGCCACTACCCCGATAGTCATGCACTTCTGCATGATCGGGAATCACCACCGCTTGGCCCATGCGTTCGATGACGCCGTTGCGCACCAGCATGGTCACATTGGAAAGGGTTTCGCCATCCATCGTCTCGACAGTATCGAATCGATAGACAACTACACGACCCACTGGGTCACGTGGCGTTTCCTGCGGGGCCACAGCGGGCAGCGCAAAAGTTAGGAGCAGGGATGCAAGCATCTTGGTTAAGAAGGGATTCAGTAAAGCTGGCCCATGCTTTGGTCATACGCCACTTCGCCTTCAATGAGGACGAGTAACACCGACGCGCGCGGGTCCAACGGCTGCCCAGTACTGACGACGATGTCAGCTTGTAAACCGGGCAAAAGACGGCCGACCTGGTCTTCCACCAGAATCTGCCGAGCGGGATTCACGTTGATGGATTCCAGAGCTAGCCATGTGGAGCAGCCCAGGCGTTCCGCCAAAGTGGCTTGGTAGATGAACTCTTCTTGCGGAATCACACCGGCATCGGTTTGCACCGAAATATCAGTATTGCCCGCAGTTTCGAAGGCTTCTACCAGTCCGCGGAATTGACTATTACGGCTTACCGTGTAGTCAAAGTTACGTGGACCAATGTTGAGCGGAGTGTTGAGTTCCGCAATGGCTTCGCCGGCCATAAAGCCGTTGAAGGAACCGTGACTGACAATCACGGGAACGCCAGCTTCGATCTGGAACATACGCACGGTGCCGAAAGTGTCGCGCGCACCCGCGGTATGGACGAGGAAGGGATAGCGATGCTGGAAAATACCGGCGATGCTGGCGACATCGGGGTTCTCCGCAAGGGTGTCCGCATTGGCGACTTCTTTGGCGCGGTCTAGATACCAGCGCAGCATCCACCACATGCCCATCCGCGTGCCACCGAGGTCACCGTTACGTTCCGGGTTGTAGCCTTGTGCCACTTTCACCGAGCCGGGGTAACGAAAGACGACGTCACTGACCTTGTCAGTAACCTTCAGCTTGACCAAAGTGCCCGCGCCAGAAATGTTGGTGCCTGAACCAGGAATGGCGTTGACCAAAGTCACACCGCCGGCGCGTCCCATCTGGTGCAACTTGTTGTCCGGAACAATCGTGTCGAGAGTGCGCAGTTCCGGATTATCCGGATGCACCATGTCATTGATGTCTTCCCATCCGCCGGTATGCGTGTGGGAATGCAAATCAATTCCTCCCGGCCAGGCGAAGGAGTTGGGGTAACTGAGGTGCTCCCAACCTTCCGGCAACTCGATATCTAACTGCCGCCCTACTTTCAAAATGTGTCCGTCACTTCCAATCAAGATGCGCGCATTGTGCACCACCTGACGCTCCTCCATAGTCAACGCCACACCCACATCTAAAACCATGCCTGGTTCCAAAGTTGGTGCCGCCTGACTGAGCGGGAGAAGTAGAAGTAAACTGAGCATTAGAAGCGGCGGTGGTCCTCCTCAATGTCGTAAACCTTTTCACCACGCACCCAAACTTTGAGTACGGAACTGCGTGGGTCGACGGGGTCTCCGGTCCACACCACGACGTCGGCTTCGAGGCCTTTCTGCAAACGCCCAGCAATGTCTCCCATTAACAAAGCGGTTGCCGCGTGCGCAGTCATGCCTTTGAGCGCGGACTCATTGGTTCCGGCACCTAAACGCACACCCATAGCAGCTTGGAAAGGTAGCTCTTCTTGCGGCAACACTGGAGAGTCCGTGTTGTAGCCAAGAATGATTCCTTCAGCCGATGCCCAACCAGCAGCACAGCCCATGATTTGGGAGGTGGAGCGGTCAAACCAGAACTGACGTGGACCATTCATGACCGGCACGCCCATATCGGCGGCGAGCTGGGCGTTTTTATAGCCGTCGAAAGTTCCGTGGTCAATGAAGGACTTGAGGCCCAGGTCACGGACTTGCATAGTGAGTGTTTGCAGCACCACTTGGTAGATCTGCGTGTGCACACTGACTGGAATGGTTCCGTTACGCAGACCGATGAAGTCCTCGTAACGAGGATTGAAATCTGCTTCGCCAGCTTCATAAGCTTCGGCCCAAGCCAATCCTTTCTCCAAAGTATCTCGCGTGTTCCAGTTCATCATGGCGCGATGTACACCCCAGGAATAACGTTCCGGGTTGCCGGCCTGGGCAACCTTTAGAGAACCGGGCGAGCGCACCACCATTTCATCGGGGGTCTTGCCGGATGTTTTCACCAGCATGCCGAATCCACCCATGTTAGAACCGGAGCCTGGAATGAACAGAGCCGAAGTGATTCCGCCAGCGACGGCATCTTTCAGGAAATCGTTCTGCGGCTCGAGCGCTTCATAGGTGTGCAATTCCGGGTTGGTGAGGAACACGGTGTCGTTCAAGTCACGCAAAGAACCGGCAACGTGGTTGTGCGGTTCGATAAGTCCAGGAACTAGCCAGACATCGCCGAGGTCTTGAATCTCAAGGCCTTCGCCAATCTCGAGCTCCGCTTGCGGTCCAACCCACAACAACTTCTCGCCCTGCATGACGACCAGACCATTGTTAATCATGCCTTGCTCCCCCGCGGTGTAAACCTTGGCGGCGCGCAGGATTGTGATCTCTTCTGCTGCAGATGCCTGGGCACCTGCAAAAAGGGAAAGGCTTAGTAGTGCGCTAACAATCACTGTTGAGGTACCTCGCGGCCGTTGACGAAGACGTGGGTCACCCGTGATCGCAGATCAAATGGATGCCCTTGGAAAATAACGATGTCGCCATCGAGTCCTTGCTTCACCCGGCCGACGCGATCGGCAATGCCGAGCATGTCTGCAGTGGAAGAAGTCAAACCGGCAAGCGCCTGCTCCGCTCCCAAACCGTAGCGCGTAGCCATGGTGAGGAGTTGTGGCAAGAAACGTGCGCCTTGGGTGCGGTCCGACTGGAATGCAATCGGGATACCCGCAGCATGCAGTTCGGCAGCCGGCACATAGTCGACGTTTTCACGTCGCGCAGTGACCGCTGGTGAAACCACAATGCCCACTTTGCCGGCACGCAGTTGCTCAACCATGTCGAGCGCGTCGTCTGCGTACATCAGTTGCACGGGCAACTCGTACTCAGCGAAGAGCGCCAACACGCTTTCGATTTCATCGCGACGCGAAGCCGCAACCACAGCACGTCCACGTCCTTCGAACATGGCGCGGTGACCTTCCAAATCCCAATCTTTGCTTGGAGCTTGTGGGCCATCGTCTTGTTTGATCTTCTTCTTCGCGATTGGAGCGGCGCCATCTTCTTCGATCTCAGTCCGTGTCATGACCAAGTCAGCAGAACCGAATCCGGCTAACTCAATCTTCACCGACATGCTGTCTGGCGCATCAATGATGCCATCGATCATCACATTGCCGACTTCCGTTGGGATTTCAAAGTGAACCATGTTGTTCTCGAAGGTGCCTTCGATTTCGAAATCTTCCCCCGGAGCTTCCGGAGTGCTGAAGATACCGGTCAGTTGCTTGCCTTCGTGATGCAGGCGCGCGTTCATCTCGATGGTTTGATCGCCGAGCATTTCATGCTCCAAGATGCCAGCCCAGAGACCGTTAATCGGATCAACCGGCTTTGCTTCCTTTTCCTCGACCACTACTTCTTCGATTTCCTCCACCACCACTTCCTCTACCTTCGGTGCAGAGCCTTGGGCGAGACGGATGCGCAACGCTTTCTCTTTGTCGGCGCGTTCGGTGGCAACCTTTTCGGTGTTTTCCAATTCCCAAGCGGCGCGTTCCGAGCGGAACTCCTGCCACTTATCAAAATAGTCTTTCCCTTTTTTAAGTTGGCCGGCCATTTCCTTACGGCTAGCGGCATGATCGGAAGAACGTACGTCGAAGAACACCACAAAGCGATCTTCAAGAGAACCCGACTCCACGCCAGCAGCAGTTTTCACCACCGATGCGCGCGTGCCTTTCGCCGATAGATTGCGTGGGCCCATGACCATGGAGGTGATGCCCGATTGCGCAACCGGACGCCATAAGTCGGAGAAGTACGAACCGTCTGCGAGACGGCCAAGGTCAACGCGCGCATCCATGCTTTGCGCACCACCGGTTCCAACATAACCACGAGCATCAATGAAGCCCGGAGTAATGTGAGCATCTGCGCCGGCATCCACAATGCGTGCGCCAGCAGGATGCGGAACAGTACGACCTGCAGCCACAATGCGTCCCTCTTCAAGCAGGACTTCCACCCCACCTTCCATTGGGGCACCATCGCCGGTCCACAAGGTTCCAGCGCGGACCACAACAGCATCGGACTTCAGAGCTTGGATGCCACTGCGGCTCCAAACTTTCTTACCATCGATGTAAACCTTTTGCACGCTTGCTGCGGCATCGAGTGGGCCGCCATCAAGAATTACAAAGTCGGCGTCGAAACCTTTTTCCAGACGTCCGACCCGTTGGCCGACGCCGAGGATGTCGGCAGGTACGGTGGTAATGCCACGCAAGGCATTGGCTTCACTTAAACCGTAGCCAGTCGATGCGGCTGCAGCTTCTAGCAACCAAGTCCAGCGACCGTAACGTCCGGAGTGCAAGGCAACCGGAGTGGAAGCGCTAATGTCTCCCAACAGATTTGCGTCGGGGAATTGCCAGGTGGCGTCGAGATCCGGCATGCTGATAAACAGCGGCACCTCGAACAACAAAGTTGCGTTGTGACTCTCCAAGACCGACACCAGTTGGGCGGCATTGGCTTGACTCAGTCCAGCAAGCACCGGATGGCGCCCCCACTCTTTTGCCAAATCGACGCCGGCTTGCGCTTCATCGGCGGTATCGACGATTAAACGTAGAGCGGCATCGGAGGCCAAGAAGTCTTGAAGACCGGCCATGTTGGGATCGAGATCTCCCCCAGCCGATGTGGCCGCAAAAGCCTGACGCAAAGCCAGCATAGCACCAGGGCGCGAGTTGGGCGCTTGGGCCTTTGCCGGAAGAATTGGGTTTTCGGCCGTCGGCGGAATCGGTGGACGGAAATAGTCCGGAGGATTCCAAGCCGTCGTGGTTAGATTGACGCGCAAATCGCCGCGCGCCTCCAACATGGAGTTTTGACCCGCGGATTTCACCACAGCACCACGACCACCAATCAATCGCGAGCGATCGGGTGACAGATAGTAAGTAGTAATGCCCCGCTCTAACACCTTGGTGGTGTCCATGTACGGATCAAACGAATCCGAGGCCAAGTTATGCGCGGCCATGGAACGATCGCCTTGGCCATCAGCACCAGTCACGGTGGTATCTGCAGCGACCAAACCTGGAATGATTTCAGCGGAACCGAGCTCGACGGTGTTCAACATAGGAGGCAAGTCACTTGCCGATGCAACCACACCAACAACCTTGCCATCTTGCACCACGAGGTAGCCGTCTTTTATCGCGCCGGCACTTCCTGCAGTGTGAATGACTGCCGCGTGATACGCAGTAGCCGGACCTTCACCATTCAAAACCAACGCATTTGCGGGCGCCGGCTCCTGACGGTCAGCGCCAGTGAGTGCGGCCGCCAATAGGCAGACCCCACTTACCGCGGAGAGAAGAATCGTGTTTGGCTTCACTTGATGCGACCCTCCTCGAGGCGCTTCAGACGAGCATCTTCACTGCGGTCGTAACGCTTGACGCCACGCACCCAAACTTCCAATACGTGGCTGCTTGCTGCGAGCGGGTCGCCATTAAAAACCACAAAGGTGCCGTCAGCGCCTTCTTTGAAATCTCCCAGGTCATTTTCCAAACCCCAGAACATGGCCGGGTTGGTGGTGACCGAGGCCAAAGCAACCTCGCGCGACAAACCTTCACGCACGCACATGGCGGCTTGGTAAGACAAACGGTCTGGTCCCATGCGGCCTTCCACAGAGCTCAAAGCAAAAGTAACACCAGCTTCGGCAAACTTGGCCGGAGCAAAAGTGCGCACTTCTTTGTATGTCACCGGGTCCCGCTCGATATGCCACAGGTCGCCGCTTAAGACTACCGGACGTCCCATTTCTGCGAGCTGGGCAGAAGCTTTCCATGCGGAAGAATCCACTACGAGCACTGCGTTATCCAACAAATCGTGGGTGGTTAACCAGGTTTGGGTGGTGACCACATCGCTTGCTGTTGGGGCCCATAACCAAAGGCGCTCATCGCCATTGAGAATGTTGACCAAACCGCGTTGGCCATCGTCGAGGTCCTCTTCCGAAATCAGGGCTTTGCCAGGGAAGTCTTCGCCGAAGCGGAGAAAACCGCCAGCACTATCCCATGCATCACCGTCTTCAGTTTCTTCGTCAGCATCATCGGCGACGGAAGCAAGATCTTCTTCCTGCTTGCCATCCTCTTCTAACTGGGCGCCCAACTTTCGCAGATCGCGATCTAGATTCGAGAAGGTTTCGCGTAGTTCGGCGAGTTGCGTACTGCGACTCCATCCGGACTGGGGACCAATCGCAACCTTCATGCCCATGTCGACATCTAAGGTCATTTGCTCGATGGTCATTCCAGTTGGAGTAACCACGCGACCACGGCCGCCAATCACAGTGGCGTTGCCCGGCATAATGCCAATCGCAACCGTGCCGCCGCGCAATTCATCTTCGAAGTAGAAGGAAACTGGGTCGATGGAATCTTTGACATTTAGGAATGGAGCGACCGCAACGTTTTCGTTGGGACGGTCCATGCCGGACGAACTATGCGCCTCAAAGAAACCTGGGAAGATGACTGCATCGGGGTACTCATGGAGGATGACATCGAATGGGATTTCGAGGTCAGCGTCGCCGAGACTGGAGATACGACCGTTTTCGATGACCATAGTGCCGCCATCGGTGACCGAGCCGTCGGCCTTCATTATTTTCCCACCGCGAACGGCGATGGACCCACCTTGCGCGAACGCAGGGGCAGAAAGAAGGACGGAAGCTAGAAGGAGGGTTGCGTTACGCATGCCTGACTATTGCTGGGGACGGTTATCGACCGCGATGCGGCCATCGAGAATCACAAGAAGAGGTCGGGAGCTGCTGTCGAGTGGATCACCCGACCAGAGCACTACGTCGGCATCAAAACCGACTTCGACCTTGCCGACATGGTCGGCGGTGCCGCAAAGAGCTGCGGCGCGAGAAGTAATGGCTTGCAGAGCTTCCGCCGCGGGCATTCCCCAGCGAACAGCATTGCGTGCCTGATGAATGAGACTTGCTTCGGTAAGCGTTTGGTCGTGCGCTTCCGCAGAACCCATAGCTAGGCTGACGCCTGCTTCAAACAAAAGTGCCGGGAGTGCCGGCGTTGCGGAACGGCCTTCAGAAAAGCGTCCGCCGTTCAATCCACTTGCAGCGCCATAACGCGGTGCAAGAGCGACTAGAAAATCAAGCGCTGGACCACTGAGTTCCACCAATCCGTTGTCTTCATGACCACTGTGCAGGCCTTCGACTTCGTGGATGTCTTCACAGCAAATCGCAGGTGGATGGGCGAGGAACTTCAACTCCGAAGCTTGTGGACCACGGGCGATGGCACGACTCACGGCATCGTAAGCCGGGCCTGTAGCCACTGAAACTCCTGCAGCTGCAAGTTCCGCCGCGGCTTCTTGACCCTCGGTGGCTTCCTCAATAATGAGGTTGGGCCAGCCGAACTCGGCCTGTAGGCGCAAGGCCGTTTGCACATCGTGACTGCGGCGCGCTTGCACCCGCAATGGGATTTCACCTTCCAAAACTTTGACCAGAACTTCGAGGTCCTTGTCGTAAACCTTCTCGCCATCGGCAAGGGCGGCCTGATAAGCCTTCGCGCGATAGAACTCGCGGCGCACTACCCAAACCGTGCCCATGCGGGTGTTTGGACGACGCGCTTTGAAGTCGCGAGTGGATCCCCCTCTCGGAGTGAAATTGCCGTTCGAGGCATCGTTGCCCAAGGTGACTTTCAGTGCACCTTCGCGGTCAATGATGCGTGCAGCACTTCCAGCATCGGCGAACAAGTTGGCGCCCACTCCACCGCCGGTTTTCACCACAGTGCCGAGGCCACCAATCACGTTAAAACTGTCCGGTGAAAGATACGCCGAGGTCACACCTTCACTCAATGCGTTGGCGAAGGACGGTGCATCGAGCGCAACCGTGTCGGCCAAATGAATCGAAGGCGTGGATTCACGCGATTCCTCCATGCTGGCACCGCCGACTCCCATAAAGGAAAAAGCATCTACAAGACCAGGGGAAAGTTCAGCGCCTTCAAAGTGAATCGCGCCCGCTGCGGAACCGCCCGGGACGATGGAGACAATCTTGCCATCTTCCAAAACCACCAAAGCGTTTTCGATGATCTCGCCGTTGCCTACGTGCAGCCGGTCGACCGACAAGCTGATCGATTCGGATTGTTGCGCCATTGGGAGCGCAAAGCACAAACTCAAAAGGGAGCTGATGATCATGATTAGTTTTCCTCGCTGGTCGCGCGGTAGGCGGTGGTGCCATCCATGAAAACGGCCGTCACCGTAGCCGTGGAGTCAAGCGGGTGCCCTGTCCAAAGCACGAGGTCAGCGCGCGCGCCAACCTTCAAACTGCCCACCTCGCTTTCCATGCCCAACATTTCTGCAGGGTTACTGGTCACGCTAGCCCAAGCTGCCGTAGCACTGCCGGTGAATCGACTGAGTGCCATGGCGGAAGTGCGTAACGAATCCCATTCACGGTTTCCAGCGCGGGTGCCGAATGCAAAACGCACCCCGGCTTTATGCATGAGTTCCCAGGTCGCTGCACGTCGGGCAAGCGCGCCATAACTCATGGTAGGTAGACCGACCAGTTGGCCGGCAAAGGCACCACCGAAAGAACCAACCTCGCCCATCAAGATGGCGTGGTTGTTGGAATCCTTCAGGTCGGAAGTGAGATTCTCCATGGCGCGTGCGCTTTCCGCGCTTTCCACAAAAAACCACATGTTGTTGCGGTACTCCTTAGCCGCAGCATTGGCGAAGGTGGCTTCCAGAATCTCAACCGCACCGGCCAAAGAACTTGGACCGACCCGATCATCGTTAATCGCGGATTGCACCAAGGATCCAATCATGCGCGTTTTCGCTTCAATCACGCGTTCCTTGCCCGCGGTAGAAACTAAAGCACCCCAACCGGCAACCACATTAGTGGCATCGGGGGTGATGTGCACGGCGGTGACTCCGCGCGCCATGAGACTTTCCCAAATTGGGGATGACAATTGCAGGCCATCGACGGCGCGCAAATCAGGCGTGGTCTTCAAGGACTGTTCCGTGAGCAGACGATCTGCGCCGTGCCCACTGAAGGCATCGATCATGCCGGGAGCGAGCACACCAGAAAGGCGTACCGTGGTACCCGCGGTGGTCGGTTCGGCAGCGACTTCCACAATGCGGCCTTCCTTCACCACCACGGACATGCCTTCTTGAAGGCTTCCGTCGGCAGCGACGATGGCATCGGGTTGCAGAATCACGGCATCTTGCTGCGGCAAGGGTGCGAGCAAAGAGGTGAGAAGCAGGGTGCTAAAAAGGATCATCTCTACTTCGGCTTATGAGCTTTGAAGGGCGCGGATGCGTCGAAGGGACTGGCGCCTTCAAACAGAATCATGGTGGCGCTCATTCCGGTATGGAGAGTGCCGTAATCGGTCAGGCCGAGGATCTTCGCTGGAACCGATGTCAAGGAAGCCCAGACACCTTCTTGGGAACCGCCAGCCGCCACGATTTCACCTGCACGAATCGGCAGCATGAACTGGGCGCCATCGGAACCGCCACTGGCAATCGCCACGGTGACGTGGGCTTCCCGTAAAGCGAGGTATCGCTTTGCAAAGCTGCGGTCTGGGTCAGGAGTGGCGTGATGGTCCTGAACCACCGGCAGGATGACTGCGATTTCTGCAGCCGCGAGCTCTTTGGCCAGGAAATCTGCGTCGTAAGCACCAAGCAGGACTAGGTCTAATCCAAACTCCTTCTTTAGCTTGATAACTTCGCGAATATCGTGCACTCGGTCGGCCACAACGCGCACCTGAATGGCGCCATCCATAGCGCTAAGCAGCAAATCGCGGGCAATCGAAGACTCTGGCTCTTTAGGCAACTTAGGGCGCTTGGGCGCTTTGGGCTCCTTATCCTCGTCGCCGTCTTCGCCGTCACCGGCAAGAGGTCCTTTGGCCTCCTGCTTTACATCCCATTCCTTTTTCTCGGTGAGGTACTTCTCGAGTTTTTCCTGGTACTTCTCCAGCTCCTCGGTGTACTTCTCGACCTCTTCGTCGTAATCATCCCACGAATTACGCCAAACCTTGGCTTCCACGAAGGCGCTCCACAACTCCTCAGACTGGTATGTGCGTTCAAAACCCGGTTGTGCGGCGGAACCTACCGCAAAGTCGAGCGCCTCGCGCCCAGCCTTCAATGGTAAATCTAAAGCCGTGAACTCAACCGCGGTGCCGACTCCGCGGCGCAAACCGGAATGGCCGCCTGCCATGTAAGTGGCGGAAACACCTGCCGAGCGCGCGGCCATGACCTGGGCATAAAGCACCGGGTCTTCCATAGCGACCTGCATAGGAAGGGAATCTTCCACCCGCCGGGTGCTACTTGGACGACGTTCTGCTTGGAAGTCGGCCGGAGCATAGGAGCTCCAAGCGTCAACCATGCCTGGCGCCAAAATACCCGAAACGGTAATCATCTTGGTTTTACCGGTGGATTGCCCGAGCATGTTTTTGCTCTCGCGACGTCGATCTTGGTCACTCACCCACACGACGCGACCGTCGGTGATTTGAATGAATGCAGGCTCGAGGTAAATGCCAGGCCCGACCCAGGCGCCATCTGCTTGGATGACGTAGGTACGGGAATAGCCCGTTTCTTGGGCTAAAGCTGGGGCAGAGGAAAGAAGCAGGGTGCCACAAAGGGCGGCGAGATGGGTGCGCAGGTTCAAGGGATGGTTCCGGAGACTTCGGCTTGGGATGCGGCCGTTGGTCAGGATACGCCTGACTAGCCGCCTAGTCATGAGATTATCTAAACTATCTACATGATTTTCTCTTCCCTTGAGACCGTCTTTCATCCTACCGCCGTGGTCATGCCCGGCGCGGAGATTGGAACGGGCGTTGAAATCGGTCCCTTTTCCGTGGTGGAGCCTGGAGTGGTCATTGGCGATGGCTGCCGTATCGGCCCGCAGGTACACCTGTTAGGACGAATAGAGTTAGGACAACAGTGTGTCTTGCGCACCGGAACCGTGTTGGGTGGCGAACCGCAAGACGATAAATACGATGGTGCTCGCACGGTTGTGCGCATTGGAAACAATTGTCAGTTTCATGAACACACCACCGTGCATCGCGCGACCGGCGAAGGGCAAGAAACCGTTTTGGGCGATCGTGTGCGCATGATGGCTGGCAGTCACGTCGGGCATAATTGTGTGGTGGGCGATGATGTGGTGCTGGTTAACGGGAGTGCGCTGGGTGGCCACGCCCAGATTGGAGACCGCTGCGTTCTGTCGGCCAACTCGGCAGTGCATCAGTTCACCCGCGTGGGACGCCTTACGATGATCGCCGGCGCATCCATGGTCACGCGCGATGCGCCCCCCTTCTCTATAGTCACCGGCGCCCACCCCGCCCGATGGCGCTGCGCAAATCGCATTGGCCTGCAACGCGCAGGTTTTGAAAGCGACGAGCGCGATGCCATCCGTAAAGCATTACGTGCAATTTTTGGCCCCGGAGAGCACGCACGCGAGGTTGCACAATCTCTATCCTCTAGTGAGTTCCCCGCCGTGCGCGAACTCGCCGACTTTGTTCTGACCTCCACTCGTGGCGTTTGCGCTGGACTGAATCAACGATGACCGACACCTCACCCAAAACCATCGACACGCTCCTTTCCGAGCACCGGACTTTTGTGCCACCGGCTGATTTTGTTGCGACTGCAAATGTTTCCGATGCCTCGATTTATGATCTCGCGAATGCTGACTATGAAAGTTGGTGGGCGAGCTGGGCGGAGAAATTGCAATGGGACAAAAAGTGGGACACCGTTTTGGATTGGCAACTGCCCTACGCCAAGTGGTTTCTGGGCGGCAAGCTCAATGCCAGTGTGCAGTGCTTGGACCGCCATGTAGATGCAGGGAACGGCGCACGCGTGGCTTTCTACTTTGAAGGAGAACCGGGCGACACCCAAACACTGACTTACTCCGACATGTTGGCAGGAGTGTGTCAGGTCGCGAATGGCTTGAAGAGTCTTGGCATTGAGAAAGGCGACCGCGTGACTCTGTACATGCCTATGGTGCCCGAGTTGGCCATGACGGTTTTAGCTTGCGCACGTATTGGAGCTATTTTCTCAGTAGTGTTTGCTGGTTTCAGCCCAACCTCACTGAAAGACCGAGTGCAGGACCAGGAAGCCAAGTTAATCGTCTGCGCTGATGGCGCATGGCGTGGCGGCAAGGTTTTGGATTTAAAAACTGTGGTAAATGAGGCTGTGGCCGACTGCCCAAGCGTAGAAAATGTTTTGGTCTGGCCACGCGGTGGTGAGGTAAAAAGCAAGGCCGATGATTTGGACCGCGATGTGCAGTGGGCAAATGTTGTTTCAAACCAAGCCACGACTTGCAAACCGGAATCGATGGATGCCGAGGATCCGTTATTCATTCTTTACACCAGCGGCACCACCGGTTCGCCCAAAGGAATCTTGCACACCACCGGCGGCTACATGACTGGTGCGCTGGCTACCTCGAACTTAGTCTTCGACTTAAAGCCAGAGAGCGATGTTTATTGGTGCACCGCAGACATTGGATGGATCACTGGGCACAGTTACATCGTGTTTGGGCCGATGGCAAATGGGGTGACCCAAGTCATGTATGAAGGCGCGCCAAACTTTCCTGCGTTTGATCGTTTTTGGGATCTCGCCGAGAAATACAAAGTGTCTGTTTTTTACACCGCACCGACTGCAATCCGCGCCTTCATGAAATGGGGTGATGAGCATCCGGCGAAACATGATTTGAGTGCCTTGCGTTTACTCGGCAGTGTGGGTGAACCGATCAACCCGGAAGCTTGGGTTTGGTATTTGCATCACATTGGTGGTGGCAAGTGCCCGATTGTGGACACGTGGTGGCAGACTGAAACCGGTGGCATCATGATTACGCCGTTGCCGGGCATCACCACTACGGTGCCGGGTTCTGCCACCACACCGTTCCCTGGAATCGAAGCCAAACTGCTGAATGAAGATGGTTCGGAAGTGGTTGGCGCTGGCGGCGGATACCTCGCCCTCACCCGCCCATGGCCGAGCATGTTGCGCGGCATTTGGGGCGATAACGAGCGGTACGAAGAGACTTATTGGTCACGCTTTCCAGGCAAGTACTTTGCGGGCGACGGCGCCAAGCGCGATGAAGACGGCAACCTTTGGGTTCTGGGCCGTGTGGACGATGTGATGAATGTTTCTGGACATCGCCTGAGCACGATGGAGATTGAATCTTCTTTGGTGGCGCATGAGGCGGTGGCAGAAGCTGCGGTGATTGGCATTGCACATGAATTGAAAGGACAGGCTCCGGTTGGCTTTGTGATCTTGCGTGGCGGCTATGAAGCCAGTCCGGAGTTGTCGCAAGAGTTGCGTGCTTTTGTGGCGAAAGAAATCGGCGGACTGGCGCGTCCGGAGAAAGTCATCTTCACCTCGGAACTTCCCAAGACACGCAGTGGAAAAATCATGCGGCGCTTGTTGCGTGATGTCGCCGAAGGCAAAGTGATTGGCGATGTAACCACCTTGGCCGACCCATCGGTCTTGCTGGGCTTACAGCAAGAATACGAAGCGAAGGAAAGCTAGGTTTCAGAGTGAAATTCGAGGTTTGCACCGAAACTCTTGCTGGAGCGATTGCCGCTCAGGAGGGAGGCGCACATCGGATTGAGCTTTGTGCGCAGTTGGATTTAGACGGGCTCACGCCGAGTGGTGATTTGCTATTGGCCGTCAAAGAAGCCGTGGATATTCCAATCCTGTGCATGGCACGCCCTTGCGGCGGCAGCTTTCATATAGGTGAAGAAGTGTTCGAAGCCTTGCTTGAACAGGCAATACGGTTGAAGGCACTTGGCGCGGATGGATTAGTGGTTGGCATGCTTACATCAGATGGTGCAGTCGATGTGCAGCAACTGAAACGACTCATGCAAGTGGCTGATGGCCTGCCGGTTACCTTTCATCGCGCATTGGATTACACCGTGCAGGTGGAAGAAGCGCTGGAGGTGCTCATCGCGCATGGAGTGAAACGCGTTTTGACCTCTGGATGCCGCGGCAATGCAGAACAAGGCACGAAGCAACTGAAGAAGTTAGTCGAGCAGGCTGCGGGGAGGATTGCCATCGTGGTAGGCGGCGGCGTGCGGGCACACAATGTGCGGTTACTGCAAGAGACGACTGGCGCCAATGAGTTTCATTCAGCCTTGGATCGGAATCCGACAAAGGGATCAGTGAAGGCTTGGGTGAAAGGCCTAAGTACCTGAACCTATCTACAACTCGAAGGAGGAAGTCCCTGGTATATCCTTCCATACGACTCCTTCACTCTACCAAATGGAAAATGACTGGGCTCACAATCGAAAAGGAGTAGAATGCGCGACTACAGCGGTTTGAAATCGCTTGTTCCATACCAATTCGCTCAAACTTTGTGACCGGGGAAGGAGGTGTAATTCCTCCACGGGTCCGCCACCGTAAATGCACTTCGTGCAAAGTCGGAGCACCGCCATGAAGTGAGCCTTCCCTCGCAGCCCACGGACTGCAAACCCCGGGCCAGACCCCGGAAGGAGAATGTCATGCTTCAATCATGTCTAAGTGCCGCGCTTTTAGTCGGCTTTTTCGCTGCCCCCACCGCAGCACAAACTTTTCAAACTGAAATCGACCTGTTCGGTCTCGGTGATCCCCTCGCCAGCGCAAAAGCGTTTGGTATCAGTTACGAGCCGGTTACGGATCAGATTTACGTCGCGATTTCGGGCGACTTCGGTGGCAATAATAATGCCGTTGCGGTCATCGACCCGCTGACCAACACCGTGACCTCTACCATCACGGTGGGATTGTTTCCGGAAGACATTGCCTTCGCTTACGATGACCTCGGCAACTTCCTTTACGGTGCAGTTACCAACTCCACCAGTGGTACGGTTTCTATTTGGGATGCAAGCAACAGCGTCGTTGCGACCATAGCTCTGCCCGATCCATTCCTCATGGGCAGCAGTTTCCCCTTCGGCATCCTGGAACATCAAGGGTATTTTTGGGTCACTACCCAAGACGGTTCCGGCGATGTCCACGCCATTGATATTGCAAGCCTGAGCCACGATGTTGCGCATAGCTTTAGCACTAACTTCCGCTCCGGCAGTCGTTTGGCAGCGCAGGGAGATTCGCTTTACATTCCAACCACCGAGTTTCTTGCCGGATTCAGCGGTTCCAAAGGTGGCGTGTTCCAGCATGACATAAATGCAGGTGCAGAAGTCGACCATTGGTTTGTCGAGCGCGATGACCAGTTTCTGGCCTATCCATCGGGCCAAGAAATCGCATTCCTCGACGACGGCAGTGCTTTTTTCACCGGCCTCGATTTCAGCGGTCACCTATATAAGTTGGACTCCAACGGCCAAGTCGACCGCGTGGTCGATCTTGAAGGTGCGAACGGACAAGGACTTGCCCTAAATCCCGCGCAAGACCTTTTGGCCATTGCAGGATTCGTAACCAATGAGTTGGTCCTAGTTGACGTTCTCAATGACACCTTGCTCAGTCGGATGGACATCAACAGCTTTGGCAGCGGCGGACACACTTTCCCGAACGATGTCATATTCGCCCACGACCGCATCTACATGACCCTCCAGGGTAGTGAAAAAGTGTTAGTGTTCGATAACCTACCAACCGTTTCAGCGAACAACAGCTTCTCTGGCACCCTCACAGTTAGCGATACCACTCCGGCGCAAGGCAGCGTGGTGGCCATCGACCTTGATGGCTTTGCGGGCTTCCCGGTCGCGCTCCTCACTGGTCCTAACTCCAGCCCCATCAATCACCTCGGTGTGGACTTCTTAATTGGAGGCACGCTTCAACGGCGCGCTGCTTCTGGAATTGGAAGCCTTTCGTTAGGCATGAACATTCCGCTGAACCCCGCCATCGAGGGACGCCAGTTCTTCCTGCAGGGTTATGTCACCGATGGCGTGTCGGATTTCACCACCGCGCCTAAGGTGCTGGTGATTCAGTAGAAAACACACAGGCCGGGCGCTGTTATCCTCTCAGCCATGCGCATTAGATCGGTGTTCGGCCTTCTTGTTCCACTCTGCCTTTTGGGCAGCGTGAGTTGCAACTTTATTCCTCCATATTCAGATATTAAGAAGCAAGAAGTCAGTGGCTTTCATACTTTGAAATTCCGAGGCGCGGCGTACTCCGATATGGATGCGCTTGCCACCGATACGGTGAACAACCCGCCGGTCAACAGTTCCGACCTGGAACTCGATAGCTTCAGTTCCTTCGGCTTTGAGCTGGAACGCTTGATTGGCAATCAAATTTCGGCCACCGCCAGCCTGGATCAACGTCAATACCATCAAATCAACGATGTCGATCTAGTCAAGGCCACCCAAATGGCCATCGGCATGCGCAAGTACTTCGGCAGCCGCGCGGTCACGGCATTCCTCACTGGCCAACTGATGTACAACTTCGGCCTCGAATTCCAAACCGAGAGCCTTGAGTCTGACGGTTTCCTCGGCTACGGCGCCGGCGGTGGCGTGAACTGGGCACTCTCGGAAGATTTTTCCATTGAGGCTTACATCATGTACGAAGGCATGCCACGCACGCCTTCGCATATTCGTGGTGACGACGCAGTCGACTCTGGTTTTGAGCATCAGCTCAGCGGCATCGTGGGATACGTTGCCATTGGCTTCCACTTCTAGAAAGCCAAACGAAAAATCAGTCGCGCAGCTTAAGCAGCCGACGCACACAAGGTGTCGACCACCATGTCACCGATTTCGCTGGTGGCATGCTCTCCGACCTCCAAACTGCGAATAGCGCCTGAAGTAAGTAGATGCGCCACCGCATTCTCAACCGCAGAAGCCGCTTCTTTTTCGCCGAGGTAATCCAACATCATGGCCACCGCGTTAATCGTGGCGATGGGGTTCGCAATGTTTTTTCCAGCTGCCTGCGGGAAACTGCCGTGGACCGATTCAAACAAGGACACTTCGCCTGGACGTAGGTTGGCACTTGCTGCCACCCCCATGCCACCTTGCAGCATGGCGCCAAGGTCGGTGACGATGTCACCAAACAGGTTGGTGGTCACCGCAACATCGAACGACTCGGGAGATTCGATCATGCGCATACAAGCTGCGTCTACGTAAAGGTGTCTGGTTTCCACTTCTGGAAACTCCTTCGACATCTCTGCGAAAATACGCGTGTATAAACTTTGCGCGCGCACTGCATTGGCCTTATCAATCAAAGTCAAATGCTTCCGCGGACGGGTCATGGCCGTCTCGAATGCATAACGAATGATGCGCTCGGTACCTTTGTAGGTGTAGAGCATTGCCTGCTGCGCGACCTCATCTTTGGTGCCTTCGTTTTCGAACTGCGGCTTCTGCACATAGGCGTCTTCCGTGTTCTCGCGCACGATGACCATGTCGACATCTTCTGGGCCTTTGCCCTTCAAAGGACAAAAACGCTCATCTAGCAATTTGATTGGACGTAGGTTTACCCATAGATCCAAATCCCAGCGTAAGCGTCCGATAATTCCGCGCTCAATCAGCCCTACTGGAGCCCGCGGATCTCCGATGGCACCTAACAGGATGGCATCCATCGACTTCAGAGACTCAAAGGACTCATCTGGAAAGATTTCTTCGGTGGCCAGCCAATGCTCGGTGCCATACGGAAGCTCAGTGAGGTCAAGTCCAAATCCAAAGTTCTCGGCAGCCGAGTGTAAAACACGTAAGCCTTGAGCGACCACTTCTGGCCCGATGCCGTCACCGGCAATCACCGCGATGCGATGGATATTCATGGGGCCTATTGTAGCTCCCTGAAGCGTTATTACCTATCTAGGGAGCGACGGCGGCATCTCCTTGCGCATCTAAAGTGCCCATCATATTGCTATCGGTACCAAGGCTTCGGCCAAAAAAGTTAGGTTTTCTTGCGGATAGCCTGGTAATGATGCCAAACGTAAAGAAAGGCCGTGAGAGCAATCCACAGCTCTATGACCTCGGCCAACTTCCTTCCAAGGCCAGACTCCAAAGAACCGAACTGCCAGAGTCCTTGTGCGACGGAAATTCCTGCCCCAAGATTGATGGTCCACAAAAGAGAGAGCAGGCGGGGCGGAACCGCAATGCCAACCCATTTATCTCCTTGGAATCCCCACAGGCCAACCAATCCAGTAAAGCCAAAAACTAGGTATAGATAATCCGAGCTGCCGTGGATTCCGTACAGGTTATGCAGAGTCACCTCCTTCTGCACATTATTTTCAACGAAGTAACTAGGCGTACCGTAGTTGAAAAAAGCTTGGCCCCACGCAATCTCTTCCAGAGCTATAAACAGAGATCCTGCGGCAAAGAGGTATAGAATAAATCCGTCAAAGTGAAGCCCGGAGACCTTGTCCACTTTTCGAGCAAGGAAAAGGCCCAAAACACCAGCCACCAAAGCAAGTCCAAAGGTCATCAGCTCGACGGGGCCATTTTCGCGCACCCAAGGGAGGATGTGAGGCCGCAAGGTGTTGGACAACATGGCCAGAAGGAACAGGATGGTCACAACACAGGGGATGTGCACCCAATGCTTTCTCGAAAAGTTTCGAAGGTTCTCCCTGTTCAGCATAATACGGCCCACAAAATAACAAACTCAAGCCCGTAAGGAGTTCGTGTCCGGTCATATTTACCCAAGCCTAGGTGCTTGCAATGGAACCGTTAAGTCTCGGAGTACTGAAGCACCACCAAACAGGCATAAAGGCCGCCCTCAGCAATCAATTGATCGTGAGTACCCTGCTCAGCAAGTTCGCCCTGATGGAAGACTAGAATCCGGTCGGCATCGCGCACGGTGCTGAGGCGGTGGGCGATGGCAAGCGAGGTGCGGCCTTGCATGATGTCATGCACCGCTTCCTGAAGAATGTGCTCAGTATGAGAGTCCACATTACTGGTGGCTTCGTCCAGAACTAAAACGCGTGGCGATGCAGCGAGTACCCGTGCAAAGGAAATCAATTGTTTCTCCCCCGCGGATAGGTTGCGGCCACGTTCACGCACCGGTTCATGCCACCCGCCGGGGAAACGGTTTACCAATTGATCTAAGTGAAGTCGAGTCGCGGCCGCAATAGCCTTTTCTTCACTGACCTCCACATTTCCGAGGCGAATGTTCTCAAGAATGTCCCCCTCGAAAAGGAATACGTCTTGAGGAACTAAACCAATACGTTTGCGCAAGTCCCGCACTTCATAGTCGCGCAGGTCGATGCCATCTAGAGTAATGCGACCATGGCTTGGATCATAAAGCCGTGTGAGTAGCTTCAGAACCGTAGTTTTGCCGGCACCGGTTGCGCCCACCAAAGCTACCTTTTCGCCAGGTGCCACGGAAAAGCTTACGTTTTTCAAGACTGGATTCTTCGGGTCATAACCGAAGGTGACCTTTTCAAACCGAATCTCCCCGACGACTTCGCCTGGGTTTTGAGGGTTCTCGGTTTCAGGCAAACGCTCCGCTTCGTCCAACAAATCAAAGATGCGACGTGCGGCGGTCATGGCATTTTGCATGACGGTGTATTTGAGACTCAGCTCATTCAGTGGCTGAAAGAACTTTTGCATGTAGTCAATAAAGGCGAACAGCACACCCAAGGTTAAACCGCCTCGAATCCCTCCCTGTTGCCAGTTCTCAGCCACCAAGCCGCCGCCGTACCACAAGATAATGGCGACTGTAAAAGACGAAAGCAATTCTACGGTGGTAGATAAACACGTTTCCCACCACACCGTTTTCAGCTGGGCGCCGCGTACATCGTGATTGATCTCTGCATAAGAGACCATTGTTTCTTCTTCACGGCTGAACATCTGCACCACGCTCATGCCGCTTAAGCGTTCATGCAAAAACCCGTTCATTTCGGACAATTTTGCTCGCATAGAGACATAAGCCGTGCGTACCCGAAGGCGAATCAGCATGGTTAATGCGAGTAAGACAGGCACTACCAAAATGGCGACCAAAGCCAACTTGAAGTGCAAGCTAAACAGAATGACGAGGGTGGCGATGAGGAAGATGAGGTCGCCAAGAATGGTGACCACTCCACTGGAGAACAATTCCTGCAGAGCTTCGACATCGGTGGTGACGCGACCGATTAAACGTCCCGTTGGAGTGCGGTCAAAGTAGGCTGCGGGAAGCTCCTGTAAATGACGGAAGAGCGCTAAACGCAAGTCGAGTAGTGCGTTTTGACCACCCGTTTCTACCGCAAGTTGCTGGGAGCGGCGCAGCAGGGCATCGATGGATGCGACCACGGCAAAGGCCATGAGCAACGGGTAGTAGCCGCTTAAATCTCCGATTGAGAGGTGCTGGTCGATGGCTAACTTAATCAGCCAGGGCATGGTTAAGCGGCAAGCGGAGACCAACATTAAGAGGCCCAAGCCCTTCCACAACCATTTCTGATGTGGGGCCACGAAAACCCAAAGGCGTTTCACCAATCCTTTATCGAATGCGGCGCCGGCCTTATCCAAGAGGTTCCTCCCCGAGTTCCTCTCGCAAGCTTGCACGTTCTTGCTGACGCTGATGTAGAGCGGCGTAAGCTCCATCCAACTCCAGTAACTCCGCATGCGCGCCGCGCTCGATAATACGCCCTTCCTCCATCACCACAATGAGGTCTGCATGCTGCACTGTTGCCACCCGATGCGCCACCAGCACAGTGGTTCGTTCCGCGAAGAAGGGCTTCAGTCCGCTGAGAATTTCATCGGTGGTGCTGGCGTCCACTGCAGAGAAGGGGTCGTCAAGCAGTAGCACTTTTGGCTTTAGCAGCAGAGCGCGCGCCAAAGCGGTGCGCTGACGTTGCCCACCTGACAAGTTCAAACCACGCTCTCCCACCAAAGTGTCATAGCCTTGCGGGAGCTGGGTTAAGTCTTGCTCCAAACGACTCGCCAAAATCGCCGCGGCAATGTCTTCCGCCGATGCATCTGGTCGCCCCAAGGCAACGTTTTCCGCCAAGCTCATGCTGAACAGAAACGCCTCTTGCGGAACGTATCCGATTTGTTCGCGCAACTTCTTTAAGCGGTAGCTATGCGCATCTTTCCCATCAAAGAACACCTTGCCTGGCTCTACCTCTAATTGCCGCGCAAGCGCCTGCAACAGTACGCTTTTGCCGGATCCTGTGGCGCCAACCACTCCCAACACGGTTCCGATAGGCACCGTCAGCACAATGTCATCTAACACCTTGCGTGACTCACCTTTTGCGTTCTCTAAAGTCACGCTCAAACCCTTGACCGCAATCTCTCCGCGTGGCAAATCTACCTCGGAACCCTGCGAAATCGTTGGCTCCGAGTCCAGAATCTCCCCTACCCGCAAGAGCGCAGCAGTTCCGCGCTGCAGAGAACTAATCACAAAACCGAGCAATCCAGTCGGTGCGGCAAGCATGTTCAGGTAAAAGACCATGGCCACGAAATCGCCAAGGCTGATGTCACCGCGCGCCGCCATCGGTCCACCAGCAAGTAGAACCACCAAGGTGCTAGTCGAGCCCAGCAGGTTCATGTTTACCCCCATCCATGCACGCTGCCCCGTCAAGCGCAAGTTGATGTCACGGTAATTGGTGCACTTACGCCGGAAACGCTCTTGATCAAAATCCTCCAACGCCAAAGACCGCACCACCATTCCGCCGGACAAACTCTCTTCCACCTTAGAGCTCACTTCTCCCAAAGCTTCTTGCGATGCCCGCGAATCAATCTGAATCTGAGTCGCCAAGCGTCGCGCACGGATGAGGAAAAAGGGGAACGGGAAGATTGCAAGTAATGTGAGGCGCAAATCAATCGAGCTCATGTAACTGAGCGCGGCCACGTACAACGCAGCTGTTTCCGCGAGGTAAAGAAACACCGGTCCCATAAGAGATTGCACGAACTGAACATCGTTCACGCAACGGGACATGAGCATGCCCGTGGAGTTCTTACCGTAATAAGAGGGCGACAACTTCACCAGATGACCCAACACCTGATTACGCAAGTCATGAACCCCTCGCCGGCTGTTGCCCAAAACAAACAAACGACTCACTGTGCGCAAAATGGCGCCCAAAAGTGCAACCACGACAATCATCAGACCACCTTGCATGGCCAAGCCGGTCAAGCTCGTGGCATCGACCTCACCCACGCTGGGATCTTCCGCTGCAATTCGCAGGACATCTACAGTGCGGCCCAGTAAATAGGGCACCGAAATCCGCAGCACCACGGCTCCAATCAGAGCCGTGACGCCGAGAATGTAGCGCTTACGGTAGCGTCGGTAAAGCGGAGCAATCCGACGCAGTTCCTTTAGCGCCAAAGGCTAAACACCTGCTGGGGTGGCCAGGAACATGCCTTCACGGAAGGAAGTGATGTGCCCAGTAAACGCAGAGGCCGCCACCGTAAGTGGACTTGCCAAGTACAACTGCCCAGGGCCGCTGCGGCCGGCAAAGTTGCGGTTGATGGCACTCACCGTGACTTGTTCGGAGTGGTCCGAAACGCCTGGACCGCAACCAATGCATGCACCACAACCGGGTTCAATCAAAGTTACGCCGACACTTTCAAACAACTCAATCCATCCCTGCTGGCGGGCGTAATCCTGTACCGATTTACTGCCAAACTGAATGAAAAACTCGGAGCCTTGCTTCACCTTCAAGCCAGCCTCTTTCGCTTCCGCACAAACCTGCGCATAAAACTTAAAGTCATCGATCTTGCCAGCGGTGCAAGAACCACCATAGGCAATGTCAATCGCGATCTCTTCAAGCTCAGCGATTTCCTTGCCGTAAGTTGGGTCACCCGGAGTTGCCACGCGCGGTTTGATGGTCGACAAATCGACTTCAAAACGTCCGCCTTTGTAAACCGCATCTTCATCTGGAAAGACAAAGGTCTTGGCAATTTCTTCCGCAGTTTTACCCGGACGACGTTCCGCTAACCATGCGGCAAGCAGTTCATCCCCTTCGCAAATGCCGGTGCGCGCCGTGCACTCCGTAGCCATGTTGCACAAGGTGGCGCGTTCATCCACCGACATGCTGTGCATGCCAGGGCCACCGAACTCCATCGAACAGTTCAAAGTGTCTTCATTCTTCGCATAGCTATTCAAAATGAAGAGCATGACGTCTTTCGCGGTGCATCCGGGGTTCAACTCGCCGACCAGATCGAAACGAATCGTTTCCGGAACCTTTACGAAAGTGAAGCCAGAGTGAATGAGGGCCGCGTATTCGGTTGCACCTACGCCGTAAGTCAACGCATTCGAGCCGCCACCCATGCAGGTGTGCGAATCGGTGGCCTGAATGAAGTCACCTGGGTCGACAAATTCTTCACGCGCCACTTGGTGACAGATGCCCGGGCTCACGCCATCCTTCGCCGAGTAATCGCGGACGCCGGTGTGCTTTTGGAAAACCTTTTGCAGATCTCGCAGAGTTTGAATCTGCTCAACGAAGGGCGCGAAACGAGCGACACCATCTGCGTAAAGCAGGTGGTCCTCGAAGACCGCTAGCTTTTCAGGATTCTTCACCTGATAGTCCTCTCCAAATTCAGCACTCAAAAAATCGTGCACTTGAGCGGTGGTGAATTCGTGACTGTAGCCGCCATCGACCTCGGCCAAAACTGGATCGTCGGCCTGAACATAAGCGCCGGCCGCTCCAGGGTTGAGCATTTTGGCTGCGATCATTTTCTCAGCCATGGTCATGCCGCATTTGCCGGTAGCGTTTGCTGGCACCTTGATCTCGCCACCCACAACTTTCTTGGAGAACGGGAATAAACCACCCTGTTCCAAAATCACTTGCGTCACCGGGTCATAACCTTCGGTGAACTCCTTCAAGTCCACGCTTTCGCCACTCTGCAAACGAGTCACCATGGCGTGGTCTCCCATCAACTGACCAAGGTTTATGTTGTTACGCTCGTGAATCGGCGCAAAGCTTGCTGCGAAGACATACCGAATGCCACTCCAGCGCTCGCACTGCGCAGCAGTCTCGCGACTGGAGCCGGTGCCTTTGCGATAACCCGAAACGATGGCTTCAAAGTTGCCGTCCATCAGGGCGCGAGTATGAAAAACGCGCTTGCCCGATTCATCGAGCAGGCCAGCGTAAGCATCGAGGGCAATGTCGGCTGGGCGGTGACGGAAACAAACCCAGGCAGGAGTCATGACATCGGTGTTGATGTCATCAATCAAGTCGTCAAGCGTCAAATCCTCCATACGAAGATTTAGACCTTCGTAGAGTTGTTTACGCAACAAATCCAGGTCCTTGGTAAGGAATAGGACACGTTTTTCCGGGTTGAATCGGACAGCGGAGGGGGGCCAGGAATCGCTCATTTTCTTGCTTCTTTACGCGGGATTACCCCGTTTTCAAGAGCGAGATTGTACCAGCGACCGCGCCACGAGTTCAGGTCGAGCCTGAGGGCTGTTCGCAGCCTTTAGCCGCCGGCCATTAAGAACAAAATCATGCCGACGCTCAAAATTGCCATGTTCCCGACCGCATGCCAGAGAATGGGAATCCACAGGCTTCCACTCATGAGATATGCCCAGGACAGAAGGTAGCCTGCGAGCAGGTTGGTCGGCGCGAGATTGCCGTAAAGCAGATGCAGAAGTGCGAACAAAGTACCGCTGATGGCCACCACCGTACGGTGACGGAATTTCGTAGCCAGAGCTGTGCATAGAAGAATGCGGTAGACGCCTTCCTCCAAGATAGGAGCAATCATGGTTATCGATAAAAACTGGACCGGTATGTGGTCGGGGTCGACCTTTGCAAAACCCGGTCCAAAATCGAACAGCGCGGAAACGCCATATAGCAGCACCCAAAGCAGAATCGCCCAAGCGCTCACAATCAGGCTGACCTTGATCCATAACCTTGTGCCTCCATTCGGGGACACGCCTGGCCACCCTTTGCTCGGACGTTTACGCCGTTGCTCCTCAAAGAACAATAGTGCAATCATGGGCGAAAGCGCGCGCACCCACGAAAACGCAAGGCCCTTGTTGACCAAGAACATGTCGAAGGCCACAGCAAGCAGGCCCGCAAGCACCCAAAGGTTGGCTTCGCGGGAGCTATATTGATGCCGCAGGTCGATACCTACGCGTGGTCGTGGTTTGTCGTCCTGCACCAACCCATTTTACCGCTTCACCATGCCGCCCGAGGCGAGGACTTCCAGAATCCGATAAGGCCCAAACTCTTCACCGACTCGAGAAGTTTTATGGCCTAAATCTTCAATCAGATCTTGCTCGAAGTCTGGGTCTTCAAAGCGCTCCGCACAATGAGTTCCCGACAACATGGCTTCCAAATCACTCACCAACTCCGGCCGATTTTCGCGTAACTCCTCTAAAAACTGCTGCTGCACCTCGGAACTTTGGCGATCGGCCCATGCAAATGCCTCCTCCAATGCCTGCCAAGCCTCATCCGGAAGGATTGGGCGCAACACAGCTTAGATTCGTTCCATGAGGTAAATCACCTCGTTCGCACGCGACAAACCTTTTTCTTTCAGCGTAGGCTCAAAAGCCAAACGGTCACGGCGTCCGACCAATTCGATTTTGAAGCCATCGGCATAGTGCTTGCGGATTTCAGATTCTTCAATCGAGAAGGGTGGCCCGGGCATTTCTTCCTGTGGATACTCAAAGGCCAAACTCAAGCCTACGGCACCTGCAGGGAGAATGGAGTGTAAATGCGCATAGTAACGTTTACGCGTTTCTGGCGGCAAAGCCACTTGGGCTGCACGGTCATACCAAGCAGTCACGCCCTCTAAATGTTCTGCGGTTAAGTCGAAAAAATCACCGAGCAGAATGCAGATGCCCTTTGCCTCAAGGGCGGTCACGCCACCTTGCTCTTCGCGCGTTGGCTGCAGGTCAGCTTCGCGAAAGAAATCATCGACGGCTTTATCGACTACTTCGTTGCCAAGCACTTTATGGCCTTGCTGCTGCAGCCAATGCAGGTCCAGGGTTTTTCCGCACAAGGGAACAAATACTTTCGCCCCTTCTGGTGCGCCAACTTGCGGCCAGAACTGCAAAAGGTACTCATTAAAAACCGACTGATGGAAGCCAATTCTCTCCTCGTCCCAGCGATCTTCCCAGAAGACCTTCTCCACTAGTTTGCACCTCCCGCATTCCACACCATAATGGACACCCACCTCCAAAAGGGAATGTCTATGTCGACTACGACGGTCTCGGTTGGTTTTTTTGCTGCCAATGGAAAGTGCCTCCGCCACAATCATAGTAGCTGAGGCACTGTTAGGCCAAACTGAGGGGATAATTCGTACTAGCGCTCGATCATCATGGCGATGCCTTGTCCGCCACCGATACAAGCCGAAGCCATGCCGGTCGACTTACCGCTCCGCTCCAGCTGATGCATGAGGGTTAGCAGTAAACGTGTACCAGTTGCACCCAGTGGGTGACCGATCGCCACTGCGCCACCATTCACGTTGCACTTATCGCGATCGAGCTCCAAAACTTTCTCACATGCCAAGTACTGCGCAGAGAAAGCCTCGTTGATCTCAATGTAATCAATGTCCCCCATGGCCACACCAGCCTTTTTGGCTGCCATCTGCATCGAGGGAACAGGACCAAAGCCCATGAGTTCTGGCTCCACACCGGCGGTTCCCCAAGAGCGAATCCTGGCGCGGATATTCCAGCCTTCGGCCTTCGCTTTCTCTTCGGTGGTAATGATGAGCGCTGCAGCACCATCGACGATGCCAGATGCATTTCCAGCCGTCACGGTGCCTTCCTTACCGAAAGCTGCGCGCAAATTGGCGAGGCCTTCGAGGGTGGTTTCCGGACGAATGTGATCATCGGTGTCGACCACGAACTCTTTGCGGCCGGCCTTCACGGTGACCGGAACAATCTCATCGGCAAACACGCCGCTCTGTACAGCTGCTGCGCCGAGTTGATGACTCCGCAAGGCATATGCATCTTGCTCCTCACGGGTGATGGAGTACTTGGTCGCCAAGTTTTCCGCAGTCTGCGCCATGAAGTAACCGCAGTAAGGATCCTTCAAGGATTCAAACAGGGAGTCCTCCAACTGCGGAGACACGCCCAAGCGATAGCCATCGCGTGCACCGCGCAGAACGTGGGGCGCTTGCGACATGTTTTCCATGCCACCTGCCACCACGACATCGGCATCACCAGCCATAATCATGTAAGCCGCACTCAAGACCGACTGAATCCCGGAACCGCACAAACGGTTGACGGTCAGCGCCGGCACTTCATTTGCCAAGCCAGCTTTGAGGCCGGCATGACGCGCACCATAGATGGCATCGGCCGAGGTCTGCATGGCATTGCCCATAACCACGTGCTGCACCTGCTCAGGCCTCACGCCCGACCGCTCCAAGGCGGCGCGGATGGCATGACCACCGAGATCGGTAGCGGTTTGAGTTTTGAAGAGGCCGTATCCGGGGGTGCCGGAGAATTCAGCCATAGCGGTTCGAGCCCCGCCGACGATCACCAGTTGCTTACTCATGGGATGTTTTCGCGTTTTTTCCACCCGGAGATGGGGTAGATTTTAGCATAGATTCTAACAAGGCGGAGGGTTCTAATCTTCGCGGAACTGCGCTGTGAATTCACCGAGATCCGTGGCTTGCCTCAGTGGGCCAGAAAATGGAATACGGTAAGAAATAGGCTTGAGGTGGTCCGATTCAAGGCCCGGTTCTTAGGCACTTAATACGAAATCTCAATCCATAGGGCACAGGCTTTGCTGGGGTGGATGGTCCCGCTCCAGGGATTCCGAACTCACTGCTTCCCCGTCATGCTTCAAAACCTACTTATCCTCGGCGCCCTTTGTGCGCCGCTCTCCGCTCAAACCGTTGAAGACTTTGAGACCTACCCTGTCGCCAATGGCGCTGGTACTCCACTTGGGCTCTCTCTCCTAGACCACACGACTATTGCCAACGGATTTGGCCCCAACCTAGTCATGCCAGGCTGCACCTATTCCACCGGTGGGCCGTTCCTACAATGGAACGGAAACGGCTTTTTCGGTCAAACTTCGCGCAACCTTTGTGGCGCTGGCCTGGACCTGGTCATGCAATACGACCCTCCTGTGACCAACGTCTCCTTCGACATCATGGTGTTCAATACCGCACCAGATGCGGTCACTGTTGAGGTCTTCGGCCCAGGCCGTGTGCTTCTGTCTACCACCACTGGCATTGCTGTGATCGACGGCACTGGCGTCCCCTTCTCCTACCAAGGCGGGCCAATCGCCTCGGTCAAGATTTGGGCAACGCAGCAACCTTCTAGCCCCATCGTGGACAACCATGAATACGGTGGTCCGAATCTTTCCATTACAGGTGCTTGCCCTGGAGGCAAAACCTTGACCGTGACCGGAGCCAATGCTGGTGCACAACTTGCCATCGCACATGGTAATGCTGGAAACTTTGTGATTCCAAGCGGCTCTTGTGCCGGTGCAGTCCTGGACATTTCTGCTCCAACACTTGCAGGCTTCTTTAATGCTGATGCGAATGGCAACTTCTCTTTGAACTTCAATCCCCCCGCAGGCTTATGTGGACGATTGGTCCAAGTGGTCGATATGTCGAGCTGCTTGGTTAGCCAAGTCGCAACTCTATAAGCGCAAGAAAATAGAAAAGGCCGGGAGCACATGCAGTGCTCCCGGCCTTTTGCTTTTAAAGCCTCAGTCTTAGCGCCCGAGGAACACAGGCTTGCGCTTCTCAAGGAATGCCGCTGTGCCTTCAGTTTGATCTTCGGTGGCGAACAACATGCCGAATGCATCGGCCTCAATGTTCTCACCTTCGGTCTGCCCTACTTCCAAACCGCGACGGATAACGTCGAGGCCGGTAGCTACAGCGATGGGACCACGCTTGGTGATGGACGATGCCAACTTAGCAGTCGTTTCACGCAATGCGTCTGGAGCGGCAATGCGATTCACCACGCCAACACGATGCGCTTCTGCCGCGCTGAACATTTCGCCAGTCAAAATCCACTCACGGGCAACGCCTGGAGAAGCCAAACGCGACAAACGTTGGGTACCGCCAAACCCTGGAATCAAGCCGAGGCTCACTTCTGGAAGGCCGAGCATGGCATCGGTCGAGGCCACGCGTAGATGACATGCCATTGCAAGTTCTAGTCCGCCACCTAGTGCAAAGCCATTGATCATGGCGATGACAGGAATAGGGCTAGCCTCAATGGTGGCAAGAACATCTTGACCAGTTTGGCTGAGTGCACGCGCTTCGTACGGGGTCAAGCCAGTGAACTCCGCGATATCGGCACCAGCGACAAAGGCTTTGTCGCCATCGCCAGTGATGATGATCGCGTGCACGTCTTCGTAGGAAACCAATTCGACGAGTGCATCACGCAACTCCTCGATGACTTCCGAGTTGAGGGCATTCATCGCTTTCGGGCGAGAGATGACCAACCATGCCAAGCCGGCATCATCGATGTCCACCTTGAGGTGCTGAAACTCTTCAGTTTCAACTTCTTCAGTAAGAGCTTGATCGTTCATGATTAAATCCGCGACCGCAAAGTCATGCTTTGAATCAGACAGTCCTTTTTCGGAGTGGAGCCTTCGCCACCACCACCGGTTGGAACCGCAGCGAGCTTATCCAGCGCGCTATCGCCTTCGGTCATGCAACCGAATGCAGCGTATTGGTTATCGAGAAAATCAGCATCGCCGTGGCAGATGAAGAACTGACAGCTTGCAGAGTTTGGATCCTGCGAACGTGCCATAGAAATCACACCGCGCTTGTGGCTGTACTGCGCATCTGCGGAGAACTCACCTTTGATGTTGCCGTAACTTCCACTTCCAGTGCCGGTGCCGCTTGGGCATCCGCCTTGGATCATGAAGTTAGGAATGACGCGATGGAAAGTCTTGCCGTTGTAGAAGCCCTCAGAAGCGTAGCGCAAAAAGTTACGCACCGTGGCTGGGGCAGTTTCAGGCCAGAACTCTAAAGTGACGGTGCCGACGACATCGCCATCAACGCTCATCTCGATGTCGAGTAGGACGTTCTTCAGCTCTTGATCGCTGAGATCTTGTGGGTTAGTTAGGGTAGTCATTTTCTTACTCGTAACGGTGGATGATGTGCCATCCGAATGGGCTGGTTTGTGCGTCGAAGGTCGAGGTACCGATCTCTCCAACTTCCAAGCTAAAGCCAACGTCGCCGAATGCGGCAACCATTTGGGTGCGGCTCATCCACGATTGGGATTGTGCGTTTTGGAACTCAATGAACACAGGAAGTGCGAAGAACTGCTCCTTCGCTTCATCCATCGTGAGCTCTTTCTTGTTGACCCTATCGATCAACGCGGTTTGCGCCTCTTGAATGGTCGTTTGTAGTTCCATCAAGCGCGTGGTTTCTTCTGCCGGAGCGAAACATCCCTTATTCAACATGGAATAGGTTCCACGTGGAGTGGTGGTTTTGCCGCTCGGATCGTCGGTGTACTGCTCTACAAGAGCATTGAAATCTTCACCAGCCTTAGCGCGCTCTAGGATTTCTTTGGCCAGAGTTTCGGCATCTTCCTTGGTGCGGGTTGCAGTCGTTCCGGTACCAGCGAAGGAAATCAGAACGTGCTGAATGCGCACGCGCTCAGGTTGCCCGTTGAGATTCAACGGTGGGCGGACCATTTCTTCGCGCTTGACGGTAGGCTCGCCACGAATCACACGACATTGAGTCACAATCGCTTCTTGAGTAGGGTTCGACTGCTCACGACCATTCGAAATGACCGGAATATCTGCGATTTGCTCCAAGACAGAAATCCCGTTGAGCATAATGCCGAAGCTTGCGTACTTGCCATTCAAGCCGATGGTCGATGGCGAGTTGCTTTCAGAAATCAAGAAGAACTGGCTTGAGGCGGAATCTGGACTGCCGCTGCGCGCCATAGATAACACTCCGTAACGGTGACGACGGTTCTTCTCATTGGAGAACTCTGCCTTGATCTGCCCGTTAGGACCTTGACCGCTTCCCGTGTTATTCGAACTGCCACCCTGGATCATGAAGTCGCGCAAGATGCGGTGGAACTTCCGTCCATGGTAAAAGCCTTCGTCGGCGTAACGCAAGAAGTTACGCACGGTGATCGGAGCTTCATCGCCCCAGACCTCGAAGGTCATCATGCCTACAGGCTCGCCGTCAATCTCGACGTCCATCTCAAGGTAAAACTCCTTGAGTTCGGCATCGGTAATGGCTTCAGTTTCAAAGTGAAACTGCGGCTCTTGAGTTGGCTTGTAAACCTCTGGCGTGATCTTCGGCGCAATGGATGGGCTTTGCTCTCCTAGGCGCGGCAAACCTGCTTCAGCAAGTTCATTGGACGCTTCGGTTACGCCTTCTGCTGCTTCCCAACCACCGTTTGCAGGAGAAGTGGTGTCAGACGAGGTGGCAGAATTGCCGGAGTCTTGGCCGCTGCAGGCAGCCAAAACGAGGAATGGTACAAAGTGAAGAAGTTTCATCTCAAACAAGTTGGAATCCGGCGCTAATGCCGAGGCCTCCGCTAACGCAGAGGGTTGCAAGACCGCGCTCAACTTTTCGTCGGCGCATCTCATGCAAAAGAGTGACAGCAATCCGCGTGCCCGTACATCCGATGGGATGTCCTAGAGCAATCGCGCCGCCGTTAACGTTGAGTAACTCCCGAGGAATCGGAAGTTCCTGGAGGCATGCCAACACTTGTGCAGCAAAGGCCTCATTAATTTCAAACAAACCGAAGTCAGACATCTGCCAACCATTGCGTTCGAACAATTGATTTGTGGCAGGAACCGGGCCCAACCCCATGCGTTTGGGATCGGTGCCAGTCACCTCGACGTCGAGCAACTCAGCCAGAGGAGTGATTCCACGGCGCTCAGCTTCGTCGGCGGTCATCATGACCATGGCTGCAGCGCCATCGGTAATGCCCGATGCATTGCCAGGAGTCACGGTTCCGTTTTCCTTGGCGAAGACTGCAGGCAACTTAGCCATGCTTTCCAAGGTAGCCTCGGGCCGCATGTGCTCATCAAAGTCCAACACGGTTTCGCCTTTGCGCGTCTTGATGGTGATCGGGGTGATCTCATCGTGGAAACGCCCTGCATTACGAGCCTCCCCTGCTTTACGCTGTGAATCAATAGCGAACTGATCTTGCTCATCGCGCGAAATGCCACGCTCTTGCGCAAGCAGTTCTGCGGTTTCGCCCATGATCATGTTGGCGATGGGGCATTTGAAACCATCGCGATACATGCCGTCGATCAACGGTGCATCGCCGAGACGATATCCAGTGCGCATGCGGTCCAGCATGTATGGAACGCGTGACATGCTCTCCATGCCGCCAGCAATCACCACTTTGGCGCGGCCCAACTTCAGCTCATCGGAGGCCATCTGCAAGGTTTTCAAGCCAGAAGCGCAGGCCTGGTTCAAGGTCCAGGCGGTGGATGCCTCGGGAATATCCATCAGGCGCTGCATTTGCCGTGCAGGATTCGGACCTGCACCAGCTTGACGCGCATACCCCATGATGACCCGATCCACTTCCTCGGCCGCAACCGAAGCTTCCAGGAGCGCAGCATTTCCAGCTGCAGCACCCAACTCTGGTGCGGACATCCCGGCGAGAGTGCCGTTAAAACGGCCGATGGGCGTGCGTACCGCGGACGCGATGACAATCTTTGGTGCGGACATGACTGCGAATGGCTTGGTGCGAAGCGACTTCACCAGGGTGAATCCCCGGAATCGAGCCGCCTATGATAACGCGCCTGTAGGTAGTAGGCGGAAACGGTTCAAGGCCTAAATGGAACGAAGCACCCCGTCTCCCTAAGACAGGGTGCTCCAACGCCTAGGTGGCCTACCTAAGCCTTCAGACTCGAATTACAGTTCTTCGTGGTCGTGACCATGTTCCTGCGAGCGCCAGCGGTTCTGTTGTTGAGGTTCAGGTGGCATTGGAGGTGTTGGGAACGCGCCGCGCTTGCCACCCATACGCATACGGACTTTGCCCTCGGCTTCGCCCTTCATGTTCAAATTAAGCACCTTCAGCTTTTCACGGGCGGCATCGCCAGTGAATTTTTCGCCATTGATGAAGACCACAACTTCCTCGTGGATTTCAGCACCTTTTGGCAAATCGAATTCAAAGTCAAAATCTTCGCCCTCGCCCATGAACATTCCATGGAGCTCCATGTCTTTCTTATGGCCCTGCATATCGTGCATTTCATGCAACTTCAGATTGTGCGGCATGCCTTCTAGTTGGTGAAGATCCAAGCGCTGTACTTGACCCGGCGCCATACGCATTTGAAAACGTGTCCCACGGCGACCACCATTCATATCAGAACGAAGTGCGCGTAACTCGTGACGCAAGGACTCAAGCTCATGCTGAATCTCGCGTAACTGTTGGTGCAAATCGCCATTTGGCATGGGAACATTTTGATGCACATCGCCATCCGTCATCCAGGATCCATTGTGAGCGGAATCGCCAAATGGACCGCGGACGTCCTCCATTTCAATGTCTTCGGATCCGATGAACTCAATGATTTCATGTTCATGGGGGCATTCCAAGAGACCCGCCTGTCCTATAGGCACATTGTCGTACTCTTCGAGCACAAAACGGACTTCATCCTTGAAAGTGGATGTATCCTTAGCGAGAAGTTCCATGGCCATTGCGGCTAGCTTAGTAGCTTCGTCTTCATAACCAGCCATCGCTTTTTGGGCGCTCAGCTGAAGAAGTTCCGACGCTTTCATTTCATTTGCGCTTGGCTGTTGTGCGGCAAGCGGTGCGGCCAAGAGTAGGCCGGTCAAGGTAAGTAGGGTGCGATTCATGATTAGTTTTGGGTTTGAATGTTCCAGCGTACGTGGTCGCTGAGTTGCTCCAAGCGCTGGAGTTGCAACTGCAGGTTATTGAGAGTTTGATGAAGATTGGAGTCGTTTTCTTCCAAGAAAACACCAAGTGCCATTTCCTGGCGAAGGGCTGCAATCTCTAAATGGAGGAAAGCTATGCGGTCCTCTGCGAGTCCCCAATCAGCTTCTAAAGCCAAAAGGTCTGCGCGCGCTTCCGATGTAATGGGAGCGCGGAAATGCCCGACAACTTGTGGCGCGAACATGGCCATGGAGGTCAAAATGGTGACTAAGCCCAAGGCAATGCTTCCACGCACTGCGGCATTGCGCGGCGCCACCTCTGCTTCTTGATCCAGCAAACGGTGAACACGGCGTCCCAGCGGAGAGCCTGGTTGGGCCATACATGCGACTGGCAAGGTGCGACTTCCAGGACGCAACCATTGCGCTACTATGGTCAAACATTCGGCCAAAGCAACGCGGTTACCACTGCGGTGAATAGCCCACGCATCGCAGATTTCTTCTGCGGCATGGAATGCTTCGCGTCGCGCGAAAAAGAGCAGCGGCTGCATGAACAGAATGCGCTGCGTGAATTGGAAGAGGTTGAGCCAAAGTGGATCACGACGCAAAAGGTGCGCGAGTTCATGCCCCAACATGGTTTGTTGTTGCTCGGAGTCTAGTTCCTGCAATGCACGCATCGGCAGACAGACCTCGCCACGTAAAATCCCGAACGCAACCGGTACTTGTATCTGATCCGAGAGAGAGAAGCGGATACGGCGGCTACGTCCAGTGCCAAAACGAGCGAGGTCCTTCTGAATGTTCCGAACCAAAGACCCCGTGGTCAATGGGAGGCGGTTCGCGAGTTGCTTTCGCAAACGTAGAACCGCAAGTATCCAGTAAGTCAGGCCAACCCATGCCCCGACCACCCAAATGCTGAGCAAAACTTTCAGCCACAAAGGAATGACCTGTCCCGGCTGGTCCATGGATGCAGTGGTTGCAAGCATGGCGCCATCGGCCTCGGGCCAAACGCCTGGATGAATCAATGGGGCAGCAGCCAACATGATGGCGAGCTGGTTTTGTTCCGGATTGACGAAGGTGTCGGGAACAAAATAGGGGCCGAGGGTGAAAATGTTGCCCTCGGCATTCTCGAACATCGGCGTCACAGCCACCTCTTCGAGCATGGATGCAGCTGCTGTATTGGGCGACGTCAGGGTGAGCTGGCTTCCAAAGCCGTCCCAACCTAGCCATGTGGTTGCGCTGACCTGAAAAGTTGGGGAAAGCAAACTACCCAGAATCACCCCTTTCCAAATCCAATCGCGTACGACCGGTGTGAAGGAAGGAAACTGACGAAGCAGAAGCAAAGCCAAACCCAACCACACAGTACTGTGCAGCAGAAAAGTAAGTAGCCAGCTCCCGACCAGAAGGATGAAATCAGACACTGTTCCTTCCCTCCTTTTGACGCTCTTCTTCGATTCGGGTCCGCAAAGCGGCGAGTTCCGTCGAATCGATGTCGCCCTCCGTCAGCAGATGGTTTACCAAAGCTGCGGTGTCTCCCATAAACAGGCGCCCGACGAGTTCCCCCACCATGGTCTGGCGGACGTGCTCTTCTGCAACCGTGGGTTGATAAACGAAAATCCGACCCTCTTTCCGGTGCTTTAACACTCCTTTGGCCTCCATTTTCTTCAACATGGTGGCAATGGTGGTCGGGGCCAAACCGTGCTCCTCCAGGAGGGCAGCATGGACTTGGCTGCTGGTGGCCTCGCCCTCGGACCACAGCACATGCATGATCGCGAGTTGAAGGTCTCCGAGACGGTGACGTTTGCTCATGGCCCTACACTACGCGGAAAAACTACTTTGGTAGTCGGAAATTTGAAGAATATTTCAGGGGGGCGAAATAACCGCTTTTGCGGGTAGAATACCCCACTTTGCAGACCCCCTCCCCTCGTGAGGACTTTGTCATGACTGAATCCACCCAATCCCGCCACGCCACCGAGCTTGAGGCTCAATTTGGCCTTCGCGGCGTCGAGCTCCGCATCAACCTATCTAAGGAAGAGCTTTTTGAGGAGGCTATTGCCTACGACCGCGGTCGCGTCAAAGAAGGCGGCTCGGACAATGCGCAAAAAGCTTTCCCCACCAAGCTGGGCGTAGATGGACCGTTGGTTTACTACACCGACCCGACCTGCACCGGCCGCCCGGTCAAAGATACCTTCGGCGTTGCTTCGCCTGAATTTGAAGACAAAATTTGGTGGAAGCCTGACTTCCAGAAGTTTGATCCGGCCAAGTTCGATGCGTTATTCAACCGCGTCGTTGAGCACTTGAACGAAAACGCAAGCCACCTTTACGTAAAGGATGTTTACTGCGGTTCCGATCCAAGCTACGCCCGTCCTTACCGTTTGGTTTCTGAGTACGCCACGCACAGCTTCTTCTGCCACAACATGTTTATGCATAACATTGAAGGCGTTGAAGATGAAGACGGCAAGCGTTGGACCATGGTGAACGCGCCAAGTTTCCGCTGCGACCCCGAGCGCGATGGAACTCCAGGCGCTCGAATCGCTTGTTTGGACTTTGCGAACCGTCGCGTCTTAGTTGCAGGCCGCGCCGATTACTGCGGTGTAGTTAAGAAGTCCATGTTCACCGTCATGAACTTCCTCTTGCCAGAAATGGGTGAGATGAGCATGCACTGTTCCGCCAACGTTGGCGAAAAGGGCGATGGCGCGATTCTGTTTGGTCTCTCCGGTACCGGCAAGACCACTTTGTCCGCAGATCCAAAGCGCAAACTCATCGGCGATGACGAGCATGCCTGGACCAGCATTGGTGTGTCCAACTTAGAAGGCGGATGCTATGCCAAGCTCATCAACTTGGACAAGAATGACGAGCCTGTGATTGCTGCAGCTTTGTCTATGCCAGGAACGATCATTGAGAATGTTCCACCACTTCCAGGAAGGAAGATGGAGGACTTGGATCCGCAAGAGTTGGATCTGTTCGATGATTCCTGCACCGAGAACACCCGCTTCAGCTACCCGCTCCATGCAAACCCAAACGTCATGCCTGGCGCAAAGGGTCCACATCCGAAGACCATTGTTCTGCTGACCGCCGATGCATTCGGTGTGCTTCCTCCGGTTTCCATCCTCAGCAAAAAGGATGTCATGTACCACTTTGTTTCTGGCTTCACTGCAAAGTTGGCTGGCACCGAAGTTGGCATTACCGAGCCGCAAGCCGCATTCTCCGCATGTTTCGGTGCTCCGTTTATGGCGCAGTTCCCAAGCAAGTATGCAGAGTTGTTGGCTGAGAAAATGGAGCAGCACGACACGCGTTGCATCTTGCTCAATACCGGTTGGGGCGGTGGCCCTTACGGGATTGGCAAGCGCATCTCCATCGGTCACACCCGTGCACTTCTAGATGCAGCCTTGAACGGCGATCTAGATGGCGTCGAAACCGAAATGCACCCAATCTTGAACTTGGCCATGCCAACTTCTTGCCCTGGGGTTCCAAGCGAGATTTTGAACCCACGTAATACTTGGGAAGACAAGGCCGCCTACGATGCCGCTGCTGAGAAGCTCAAAGGTATGTTCCAGAAGAACTTCGATGACAAGGGCTTCGCTGCGCTGGGCATCGAGCCAGTTTTGTAGGGCTTAGGCTCTCCGCAACACCAGACCCCGGCAGCCGTGAGGCTGCCGGGGTCTTTGGCTTTCGAAGAAACTGGTGCGAACCTCATCATGGATGAGCGCATCGG
>JAQBXR010000006.1 GCA_027623295.1 Planctomycetota bacterium | reverse complement strand
GGCAAGTCGTAGCGTGGCTCATTTCCCCACCCTCCGCCAGCCACTGCCACCCGACCACGTACAAAGGGCGCACATCCGACCTCTTCCTGCAAAGCCAAGCCCTGCAAATCGGAAGCGGCATATAGCGGAGCTACGGATACTCCAGCGAAGGCATGGTCCACCAGTGCACGCTCAAAGTCGGCTCCCTTCAGCTCCTCCTCAACGCGTTTGCGCCATGTTTCCATGGCGAGATTCTACCCGTGCGAGGGGCTCATCTCTTTTTCCAAATCCACTCCAAGCCCATCCGCCAACCGGTTCACGTAGTTGAAATACGCAATCACCTGGCAAGCATCGTGGATTTCAAGATCGGTCCAACCAAGCTCGCGTAGTTGAAGGACATCGTGTTCGGACATTTCTGCCGGAGAGGAGGTCAATTTTGCTGCATAGGCACATAGCCCGAGCTCCTTGGCACTCAAAGGCGCAGTTTCCCAGCCAGATTCCAGTAAAGCACTGGCTAACTCTTTTTCGCCAACCTCATCACGGAGGTCGCCTGCATGCGCCAAAGTTCAGTAACGGCAGGCGTTGACCTGACTCACCACCACCGCCAGCGTTTCGCGGACGCGAGGGCTCAAGCTGGTGTCAGCAGCCATCACACTGCGGTAGAGCCCCATATGAGCTCTAGTCATGCCCCCATTTAAGCTCGTCAAGCGCACAATATTCCACACTCTTCCAGTTCTCCGGATGGCATCGGCGAAAATTTTCTTCACCACACCCTGGGCTTCCTTGTCCTGTATCTGCTTAATCCACGCCATTTGCACAGGATAACAGTGCCAACAACTAATGTGAGTCTGCCTGAAGCCTTCAGAAAGGCCCCTCGCCATGCCGAAAAGGAAATGTCCGCTCCCACACGCGGGCTTTTACCCATCATCGAAACGTGATTGCCTTCCTTCAAGACCTTGTACGACCTCCAAAACTGGAGGGCTTAGACCCCTCTTTAGAGGCTGCGCGTTATCGCATGATCAAAGGACTCGCTTTCGGGCTATGCCTGATTGCACTGTTTTACATTGGGGTCGACATCCGCCAAGGAGTGAGTGTGTTCTCTCTCGGCATGATGGGCTTGGTCGGAATGGCGGGTGTCATTCGGGTCATGGTTCACCGTCACCGTCCGATTCAGAAAATCGGCCAAGTCATTACAGTCGGACTATTTTTGGCTTCGACTTTCGTGACCCTGCATAACGGCAGCGCCAATGCTGCTTCCATTGCCTGGTTCGCACTGCTGCCACTCTGCGCTGCTCTGCTTTCCGGTCCTCGTGCCGGCATGAGCTGGGCCGCCGTGAGTTTGCTCAGCGTTTTAGTCCTTGGACAACTAAATCAGTTCAGCCTAGATTCTCCTGCCGATCTTTCTGGGCGCAGCGAATCCATCTACAAGATGCTTGAGAATCTGATTCTTCTCGCCGGCGCTGCGTTCTTGATGAGTGGTTTCCTTACGGAGCACACCCGCAAGCAAACAGAGCTAGATGACATTCAAGATAAGCTTGATAAGGAGCGCTCATTCAGAGTTGCAGCGGACCGTCGTGTGCATGAAACGTTGCAGGTGCAAAACCAAATTCTTGCCAAGGTTGGCAGTGAAATGCGCGTGCCGTTAACCGGCATTCAAGGCATGACCCGCATGCTCCACGGCACCGAAATGGATCAGGTGCAAAAAGACTACGCCAAGGCGATTCAAGAATCCGGAACCGCTCTCATGGAGCTTTTGGAAGATGTCTTAGATTTCTCTCGCATCGAATCTGGAGAGTTGGAACTCGAGTACAAGCCTTTCGATATAGAAGTGGCCGTGGCTGGAGTCGCCAAGCATCTTGCCCAAGGGGCAAGTCACAACGGGATTGAGATTCTGCTGCGCTTTGCACCGAAAACCCCGCGCTTCTTCACCGGCGATGCTGGTCGCATCCAACAGATTCTTGGCGCATTAGTCAAGAACACGGTTGGTCTCAGCGACTCAGGCCACGTGTTAATTGATGTCGAAGAGATGGGTACTGCCGACCGCAAATCGGTCATGCGATTCCACGTACGAGGCTCCGGGCAAAACTTGTCACTAGAGAAGCGCAAAGTACTTCAACAGAGCTTCCATTCGGATGCCAACGAGAACGGCGAGGACCACAGTCACTCAGGAAGTGGCTTTGGCTTAGCCTTAAGTCAACGCATTCTTGACCTCATGGGCGGTCAGATGGGATTTGACCACGATGAAGACCGTACCGACCTATGGTTCGATCTTGAGCTTCCTCACAGCCGTGGGCCGAAAGTCACCAACCTCTTCTCGGGCAACCTTGCTGGCTTAAAAGCGCTCGTCGTAGAAGATAACGCCTGTAACCGCGATGTTCTTGTAGAGCAACTCATGGAATGGGGCGTGCAGCCAGTCCTCGCCGCAACCAGCCAAGAAGCTCTCCGTTTGATGGGAGTCGGCCTAGATAATAAGTGTCCGTTCCAACTCGCGGTCATCGATCATGAACTGCCAGACATGGATGGCAAGCGACTAGGCATGATGATGATGAGCGACCCGATTCTCGAAGAGTGTTGCATGGTTTTGCTCACTTCCGAAACTGGCGCAGGCTGCAGTAAGGAATATCGCCGAGCAGGCTTCAGCGCCTATCTTGCCAAGCCAGTCACGCCAAGCATATTGCGCGACACCCTTGCTATGGCTTGGGGATTGGCTGAGGAGAACCGCAACAAAGCGGTATCTAAAGCGCTTTAAGCTTCTTGCTGTAACAAGCGTTGCACGGCAGCGACCACCACTTCTGGCGCTTCTACGTGCACATGATGTCCAACTCCTGGCACATCTACCCGCGTGCATTTTTGGATTTTCGCTAGGCGGTCGCCAAGTTCAGGAATGCGGGACATGTACCCCCCTTCCGGTGCTAAAACTTCGGTGCGTGCTTTCACGCGCGAGCAGATTTCTTGCCAATGCTCTTCCGGAAAACGATAAGGATTGGGGCCGCGCAGGCTCGGATCCAAACGCACGCGGAACTTTCCATCGGCAGTTTCATCTAAGTAGTGACGCACCATACGCTCACTCCCCACGGAACTAAGGCCAGGGTTGTTTTGCCGCACGCGCGATTCTGCTTGCTCTCGAGAATCAAATTCACGAAAGCCACGGGTTTGGGTGCGTAAATGCTTTACGACTTCTCCCATTTGGTCGACCTGCGTTTCGGCATCGGCGGCATAGCCACCGACGCAATCCAAAAGCAGCAGGCGTGGAATGATTTCTGGGGCAAAGCCAGCCAACATGATGGCAATGGTACCGCCCATCGAATGAGCCACCACGAGGTCGATGGAGGTGCCATCCGCAGCCAACTCATCCAAAACTGTGACTAAATCTTTGAGGTGATCAAGTTGATGATTTCCTGCATCGGTACCTGCCCAAGCACTTGCACCATGCCCGCGCCAATCCAGGCACAGGGGGCGACAAGTGCCCTTCAGCGCAAATGCAATGTCTTCAAAACTGCGTCCAGTATCGAGAAATCCATGCACGAACAAAACATTGGGCCCCTCGCCACCATAATCCCATAGAGCCAAAGGCAGGCGGGCTTGATTGACCTTGCGCTGTGCGGGAGGGCCAGGAGGTTGGGCGGTTGGCATGGCAACATTATTGCCAGCCCTTCCCTCTACGCCTACTATCGAAGTTCTCACCTCGCTCTCGGGGGGCACGTCATTAGCACGCGAAGACATTTCAATGAAACGCTCCCTTTACTTTTAGTCCACATGTTTGGCCTCTACCGCTTCGCCCTCGCCTTCTTAGTGGTGCTGGCTCACCTTTGGCCGGACTTCAATAACTACTCCGGAGTGTATGCCGTTTTCGGCTTTTATGCGCTTTCTGGGTACCTCATGGCCTTAGTGCTGGATCGCCGATACGGGCAAAGCCTCGGCGGCACGCTTCGTTTTCTATCGAATCGCTTCTTACGACTATTCCCCCCTACTGGGCGACCTTGCTCCTGGCCTACTTTGTAATTAGTTCTTGGCCGGAGACTAGTCAGGCGATTAATAAATCCATGACGATGCCTTCCGATATCGGCGGATGGCTATCCAACGCCTTCTTGTTTGGACTGAACGGTGCGAAACAACGCTTGGTGCCACCAGCTTGGTCACTCGATGTAGAGCTTTGTTTCTATATCTTTATGGGCTTGTTCTTAACCCGCACTAAGTGGATGACCAAGTATTGGGCGTGGGCATCGGTAATCCTTCATATAGTCTTGTTGATCATGGATGCCGATTTAGGCGAGCGCTATTACCCACTCTGGTCGGCCTCGCTACCGTTCTCTTTCGGCGCTTGCATTTACCACTTCAAACTTGGGCAACGCCTCACCCATCGTAAACATCTTTATTGGGCGCCAATTCTGTTTTTTCTAAACGTCACCATTGCCCCTGACACCAACAAGACTGGGTTTTATCTCTCCTTGCTGAGCGCGGGTTATCTCATTATGGTTTTACGGCATGTGGACCCTTCGCAGGTCTCTTCTAAGCTCAAAAAGTGGGATGATTTTGGGGGCAATCTTTCCTACCCAGTGTTCCTTGCCCATTGGCCAATCGCGGCATTGACCATCCAAATGGGTTGGGCGGAGCAAAAAGGCGGTTGGCTTTTACTGGCTGCCATGGTGCCTACTATGGTTTTCGCCATTCTGATTCATTACTGGATCGAAGTCCCGGTCGAAGTCCTGCGGCGCCGAATTCGCTCTGCTTCCAAGTAGGAGAAGCCCTTAGAATCCAGAGCGATGAGGCTCTTCTCCCCCGCGCAACCGACCACTCTTGGTGCTATCGCTCTATGCCTGTTCGCGAGTTGCGGAAACGCCGAAAAGCCAGCTCCTGAGAAAGAGTTTTCCACTGAGGATTTAGGGGCTCAGGACCTTCAAGCGCTGCAAGCCCTTGGTTATGTCGACTATGTAGAGAGCGCCGAAGGTGCACGCAACACGGGAGTCCTCATTCATCAAGCCAGTGCCATTCAGGACGGCATCAACCTGTTTAGCATCCATAGTCCTTGTGAGGCGCGCTTGATGGATAACCAGGGCAAGATTCTTCACTCTTGGAGTCGTGAAGGCAAGGTTTGGGGGCATGTCGAGTTACTGAAGGACGGCTCGATTGTGGTGCCGACGAAGGAAGAGGACGGTTCCTTTTTGGTCAAACTAAATTGGAATAACGAATTGGTTTGGCGTCAGCCAATTCCTGCGCATCACGATGTCGAAGTCCTTCCCGATGGCAGCCTTTCTACGCTTAGTTTTCAGCGGCGTATGCTGCCATCGATTTCAACCGAGATTGAAGTGCGCGATGAGTTGATTGTGCAAATGAGTGCCGCCGGTGAAGTGCAGGCCGAATATTCCTTGGTGGACCTTTTAGATTCTTCCCCGGACTGGGAATGGGAAACCGTAGAGCCGCATTTGCTTTCACGGGACAAAAGCATTATTGATTTGGTCCATTCCAATTCGGTGGCCTGGATGCAATCAGGTTGGGAAGCACGCAATCCACTTTTTACCCCAGGCAATGTCATGGTTTCCATGCGGCACCAAAACCGGGTAGTCATTTTGCGACCGGAAACAGGAGAACTTCTGTGGCAGTTTGGTCTCGGTGAAATCTCCGGCCAACACGATGCCACGGTTTTGGAAAGTGGCCATATTTTGATGTTTGATAACGGATTGAGTCGCGGCTGGAGTCGCGCGATAGAGGTGGATCCAAACACCAAAGAAATCGTGTGGCAGTGGGCCGCTGCGGAGAAAGAAGCCTTCTACACCGCCGGCCGTGGTGCCGCACAGCGTTTGGAAAACGGCAACACCCTGCTCTTAGAATCCGACCGCGGTCATGCTGTGGAGGTGACCTCTGCCGGCAAGGTGGTCTGGGAGTACTTTCAGCCAAGTGAGAACGGCAAGATTTCCACTTTGGTACGCATGAAACGTTACCCGCGTTCTTACCTGGGCGATTTACTCGGTAATTGAAGGCGCGGTCCAGCCCTTCGATAAAAGGACTGGACCGCGAAAAGTAAAATCAATCTTTACAGATCGAAAGAGATGCCCTGAGCGAGTGGAAGCTCAGTACCCCAGTTCACCGTGTTGGTTTGACGGCGCATGTAAGCCTTCCATGCATCGGAGCCGGACTCGCGACCGCCACCGGTTTCCTTCTCACCACCAAAAGCGCCACCAATCTCAGCACCGGAAGTACCGATGTTGACATTAGCAATTCCACAATCGGAACCAATCGAACTGAGGAACCTCTCAGCATCACGCATGTTCAGGGTGAAGATGGAGGAGCTTAGGCCTTGCGGTACATCGTTGTGCAACTCGATAGCTTGATCGAGATTGTCGATTTCAATGATGTAAAGGATGGGACCAAAGGTTTCGTGTTGCACGATGTCCCAGTGGTTCTCGGCAGTAGCGATGACTGGAGTCATGTAATGGCCGCCTTCACAACCTTCTGGAGTGACGCGCTCGCCACCGCACAGAATCTCACCGCCTTGCTTCTTAACCGCTTCTACGGCATCCATGACGCGCTGCACGGCATCGGCATCGGAGAGTGGACCCATAAGAGTGTTTTCTGCGAGAGGGTGGCCAATCTCCACGCCTTTATAAAGCTCGAGCAAACGGTTGACCAAGGTTTCCTTGACACCCTTTTGCACCAAAACCCGACGGGTCGAAGTACAACGCTGACCGGCAGTACCGACTGCGCCGAATGCAATCGCGCGGGCAGCCATTTCGAGGTCAGCATCGTCCAGAACGATGCATGCGTTGTTACCGCCAAGCTCCAACAAGCTCTTGCCAAAACGTGCGGCAACTTTGGCGCCAACAATCTTACCCATGCGGCAAGAACCGGTAGCGCTGATTAATGGGAAACGCTTATCGCCGGTCATGGCTTCACCGATTTCCATGTCTGGGCCAACGATCATGGAGATCAAAGCACCGAAACCTGCAGGCTCCAAAACCTTGGCGCAAACCTTGGTCATGGCAATCGCTGTCAGAGGCGTTTTCCAACTCGGCTTCCATACGGTTGCATCGCCGCAGATCAAAGCCAACATGGAGTTCCATGCCCAAACGGCAGACGGGAAGTTAAACGCGGAAATCACACCGACCAAACCGATGGGGTGATACTGCTCACGCATGGCGTGTTGCGGACGCTCGGAGTGCAGCGACAATCCGTAAAGCATGCGTGATTGGCCGACAGCAAAGTCTGCAATGTCAATCGCCTCTTGCACCTCGCCCAAACCTTCCTGAAGAATCTTGCCCATCTCCAAGGTAACCAACTTGCCCAAAGGCTCCTTGTACTTGCGCATTTCTACGCCGCACTGACGCACGTATTCGCCGCGCTGGGGTGCCGGAAGTTCGCGCCAACGCAAGAAAGCTTCTTGCGCGGCTTCCATGATTTGCTCGTACTCCTTTAATGTGGCCTGCTTGACGCGGCCGATTTCTTCGCCGGTAGCCGGGCTGACGACGGAGAGTTCTTCTCCCGAACAGTCGAGCCATTTGCCCGCGTAGGCGCCAGAATGCAGTCCTCCCAAGCCGAATTCGGCCAGGAATGACAAGTCCAATGAGGTGGTGGTCGTGGTCATGGAACCAGCCATTCTACAAAAAATCGAATACTTTGCTAAGCTAGGAAACCCCTGTTCTGCAATGGATTTCCTCACCCTTATCACCCTCAGCCTGGGCCTCGCCCAAGGCACGCCTCAACAACCTCCCGTGAAAGACCTGTTGAAAATTCCGGTCTCCAGCGTGGAGGAATATCAGCAGCTGCAAATTCTTCTCGAAGATGTCGATGACCACCATGCCGTGGCCATGTCTGGAGAGGCCACCGCCTACGCCACCGACGCCGAGCAAGCCGTGCTCCTGGGCGCCGGCATTGGCTTTACAGTGGCGATTGAGGACCTCGCAAGCTTCTATGCGGAACGAGCGGCCTTGGATTTAGCACAAAGTCAGGCGCAAGGTGTTGCTGCCGCCGTCGGTGGCTCCATGGGCGGTTTCAAAACCCTCGCTGAGATTGAAGCGGAAATGGATCGTTTAGCCGCGACCTACCCCATGCTTTGCTCGCCAAAGTTCGCGGTCGGCACCACCATTCAAGGGCGAAGCATTTGGGGGATGCGGATTAGCACCACTCCCGGTGTGCATGATCCGGCCAAAGCTGTCGCTTGGTATGACGCCATCCATCACGCGCGCGAACCGATGTCCGGCGAATCACTTTTGCTGTTCGCGGACGAAGTTCTTTCGACCTACGGCACAGATTCCACCTCCACCCGTTTGGTGGAAACGCGCAACCTCATGTTTGTGCCTTGCGTGAATCCAGACGGTTATGAATACAACCGCCAAACCAACCCAGGCGGTGGTGGTTTTTGGCGTAAGAATCGTCGCAACAATGGCGATGGCACTTTTGGCGTTGACCTGAACCGAAACTACGATTGGGAATGGGGTGCGCAATGGCAAGGCTCTAGCGGCAACACCAGTAGTGAAACCTACCGCGGCACGGCCCCCTTCTCGGAGCCAGAAACGCAAACCCTAGTTAACACGATGGCCACCATGCCTCCTGGCATGTCCATGTCGTCGCACACCTACAGCGACCTCATGCTTTATCCGTGGGGCTACAACACGATTGTGACTCCAGACGATGCCATCTACCGGCAGTACGGTAGTTCCTTCACCGCTGAAAACGGATGGCCGCGGGGCACGATTTGGGAAGTGCTTTACATCGCTAATGGTGGCAGTGTGGATTACCACTATGGGGAATACGGCACGTTTGCCTTTACTCCTGAAATTGGTAACTCGAACGATGGCTTCTGGCCACAACCTTCCCGCATTCCTGCGCTTTATCAATCGATTCGTCCTGCTTACTTTCAGTCCGCGCAATACACCGGATCATGGGCCTCGGTCGGCGACTTGGTTTGGAATGAAGTCAGTGGCGACGGCGACCTCGCGCAAGAACCGGGCGAAAGCTGGGCACTGCAAGTTTGGGTCGAAAATTTTGGCATCACCGCATTGAGCGTAGACTTCGATCTCAGTTCCACGCATGCCTTCACTGTGGTTTCCGGCTTGGCTGGCAACTTGGTGGTCGCACCACGCAGCTCCGCACTTAGTGCTCCTTTCCAAATCGATTTTGCCGCGAATGCTCCCGTCGGTACTTCCTTCGCTTTGGACCTTGAGTTGGACTACGAAGGATGGATCGATAGCAGCGAAGTAAACATCACCCTTGGCCGTCAACGCGTGTTAATACGCGATCAGATGGAGGTCGCTGATTTCGGATGGGCAGCAAACAACGCCACCAACTGGTCATGGGAACGTGCCAATCCGGAAGCCACCAACTCCGGCGGCAGCGATGTGCAATCCGGCGATGACAACACTCCGAACGGAACGCAATGCTGGGTGACTGGCGCTGCGGCTGGCGGAAGTGTGGGCACCAACGATGTCGATGGCATTGCATGGCTGACCTCGCCACGTTTTAGTTTGCTCGGCCAAAGCAATGCGAGCTTGCATTACGCACGCTGGTTTGCGAACCGTCCAGGTGGTCCTGTGGATGATCGTTGGGTGAGTCAAATCTCCAGCAACAACGGTTTGTCTTGGGTAAACCTTGAAAACCTTGGTGACACCGGTTCTAACTGGGTCGATACTGAAATCGAACTTAATGGAGTGGTGCCATTCACTAATCTTATGCGCTTGCGTTTCATCATTGCCGATGATCCGAACGATGACATCACCGAAGGCATGTTGGATGATCTTGAAATCCGCACGCTGCAGGGTGGTCCAAGTTTGGGCATGTGGGGTGAGCCAAGTGTTGGCGAAACCATCCGCTTCGTGGTCGATGGCGAGCCAGGTGCAAGTTTTAACCTTGCCTACAGCCCTAACCTGAGTGGTGGCAGCACCGTCCCCGGCATTCTGGGCACCCTCTTCCTCGCACCAGCCAATCCAATCCTGAGTGGGACCTGCGGCACCGATGGCGTCGGCACCTTCGATGCCACCCTACCGGCTAGCGTTGCCGGCCTGACCCTGCATTTCCAGGCGGTGATTGCCTTGGCGTCAGCAAACGCGGAATTCACCACGCCGCTTAGCGTTACCTTTAACTAAGGGCATCCCCCTCTGCAAGCGGCGCGCGTAAACTTTGCTTATGCGCGCCATCAGTTGGAATGTGAACTCCCTCCGCACCCGCCTCGAGCGAACGGTGGGAGTTCTTGAACGTCATCAACCCGACCTGCTTTGTTTGCAGGAAACCAAAGTCCAAGATGCGGACTTCCCCCACGCGACCATGGAGGAAATCGGGTACCAAGCTGCGGTGCACGGTCAGAAGACTTACAACGGTGTCGCACTAATCAGCAAAAAGCCGCTGGAAGATGTGCGTAACGGATTCGGTGGCGACCCAGCCCCCGAACAAGCACGGGTGATTTCTTGCGTTCTAGATGGAGTGCGATGGATCAACGTCTACGTCATCAATGGCAAGCAACTGGGCACCGACAAGTTTGCGCTAAAAATGGAATGGCTAAAGGCCTTGCGCACCTGGATGGAGAAGGAGTTTTCGCAGGAGGATCCACTCGTCATTCTCGGTGACTTCAATATTGCCCCCGAAGAGCGCGATGTGCATGAACCCGATTTGTGGCGCAACAAGATTCACTTCAGCGCCGAGGAGCATGCGCAGCTGCAAGGCTTCACCGATTGGGGGCTGCAGGATTTGTACCGCAAGCATCATCAGGACGCCGGCCTCTTCTCTTGGTGGGATTATCGCGGTGGCGCCTTTCCACGCGATTTAGGCCTGCGTATTGACCTCGCGCTCGGCACCCCTGCTGCCATCGACCGCTGCACGGGAGCCTCCATGGATCGTGACGAGCGCAAGATGGGAGAGTGGGAATCGAAGCCAAGCGACCATATTCCGGTCATTGTCGACCTCGATTAGACGGGCTGGGGATTCTCTTAACCATCGTAAATGTTGGATTTCTGAGTCAGGAAGCTCAAGAAAGCCCAGGAGAGCACCGATAAACGATTGAACACCTGACCTCACCGATTCATAAGGAGCGAGACGGTTTTCCCTCTAACTTTATGGTTCAAAACAACTTACGATGAAAACTAACAGAAAATCCGGCTTCACGATCATCGAGATGTTGATCGTAGTTACTATTCTGGCGATGCTCGCTGGAATTCTAATCCCCGTTCTTGAGGACGCAGCAAAATCCTCCCGCGACTCGCGTCGCGCTTCTGACTTGAAGACTATGCAAACTGCACTTGCTAGCTACAACCGTGTCAACGGTGCCTACCCAGACACCAACGGTGCTTGGTGGGGCGATGCCTCTGGCGTTGGTACTAACCACGGTTACGGTGTAACCGGCAGTTACTGCCCAGGTCTTGTGCCTGACTTCATGCCTGCCCTTCCGAAAGATCCAAGCGCAGATCTTCCAGATGCAACTAACGGCTACCAGTACCAGTCCGATGGTATCGATTACAAGTTCTCCGCAAAAGGTGGTCCTGAGACCTTCCCAACCGGTAACCCCTTCTACGACTCGCAAAACCCTACCACTGTATGGTCGATTAGCACTCCGGGCGGCTACAACTACGTCAACTAGTCTTTAGCTTTTCAAACCTAACCGCCGACTCATTTGAGTCGGCGGTTTCTCTTTTGTTTCAGTGAAAACATTCCGATAAAGGAAAGCATGAATTTAAAGCACACTTGCCCGTCCCCCTCGCGCAAAGGGTTCACGATCATCGAGATGCTCATCGTGGTCACGATTTTGACCATGCTGGCTGGCATTTTGGTGCCCATCCTTTCCGAAGAAGCCGCAATCGCCCGTGATGGACGACGTGCTTCTGACTTGCGTTCGGTCGCTTCTGCCTTAGCCAACTATAAGGACCGCAATGGAGACTACCCCACCACGACCGGCAACTGGCAGGGTGATTCTGGGAACCATGGCAGCTATGGATACGATGCCAGTGGATACATACCGAACCTTGTCCCGGATTACATTCCATATCTACCCCAAGACCCGGACGCGCAGTACCCCAATGCCACCGATGGCGGTTACATGTACCGCTCCGACGGCTTTGACTTCAAGTTCGTGATTAACAGCACCGCGGCAACTTACTACGTGAGCAACCCGTTCTTTGATCCTACCCGACCAACGATTGGATGGCAGGTGAGTTCACCTGGTGGCTACGCTTGGTAATGGTTTGAGGCGCAGCCCGGTTGCGCTTGACTAGGACGGGAATACCGCCCCAGAGGCGCGCACCCGGACTGCGCCTCAAACTTTGGATATTGGATATGAGTTAATAGGTAAGTGATATTTCTGATTCTTCGTTTGCTTGAGCAGTGGTAAGCGTGGGGCCATGGACTTTCTTCCATTCGTATAGATCTGGACCTGCTTTCCATTCATAGAGTTCTACTTGGTAGTTTCCTGGCAAGAAAGAACGGCACCACGCAAGTCTATGTCTTGGGGCAAATCCCACGTCACAAGAACCTTGGATGCTGGCTCCAAGGAAACTTCAATAGTTTCGTTTAAGGATACGGGGAGGGCTACCTCCCAGAAAACCGCATTTCATTTGAAGTGATAGTTGGCGCAGACCGAAAGAAACAGTCATGCCAAAGTAACGCTTTACCGAATCCTAGATGATCGCCATTCTCCGCGAAGCGGAGGGTGAGCTGACAGGCACCGATGTTTGTCGCAAACACGCCATCACTGGCGCATGCAGTACATATCGGTGAAAGGTGGGCGCAGGACCCGCGCCTATACGTGCGCTAAGTCCTGCACACGACTTGCATAGCGTGTGGCCGAAACCTTCTCTGCAAAACTCTCCACAGAATCAGAGCAAAGGGCGGCGACAATAAATCCGCGCTGGCTTTCTCTATAATTCGCAAACGCGTGCTTTGCGCGGTGCTGATAAATCGCCCAGAGCGACTCTCCTACGTATAAGGAGGTAGCAGCATTCCCCTTAAAGACTCTTTTGCCAAGCAAGCCGCGGTTAGAGACTTTCACCGTGGTGCCGGATTTGTCGAAAAGAAAGTAGAGCGGATCTCCACTATCGAGCATGATTTTCGTCCAGCCGTGGGTTGTGGACGAATCGGAGGAACCTGTGAGATGTGACATGTTGTTGATTAGAGGGCCTTGGAGCAAAGACCTGGAAGGCAACTCAACATCGGTTCTCAAGGGTTTAACATGAGCCTTGTTTAAGACTTCTTTCAAAACCGGCCAGCCCAGCGACCCTATGCTTGAATCATGCTGCTGTTTGACCGCAACGGCCTTGCCGATGCCAAGGATGCCCAGCTCGTGCATGCTCAGCGCAAGTCTCTACAAAAAGAATGGTCGGACTTCGTGGAGAAGTCCGACCTGCGATTGCGTCGGAAGGTAAACGCCTACTGATCTTCCATAGCCTACTTAGGCAATGGTGACGTCGTCACAAAGATAAACGTCTTGGATTGCGTTGAGCAACTGAATGCCTTCCACGGTAGGCTTCTGGAATGCCTTGCGACCCGAAATGAGGCCCATGCCACCTGCGCGCTTGTTAACCACTGCGGTCTCCACAGCTTGAGCGAGGTCGTTCGAGCCTGAAGCACCACCGGAGTTAATCAAACCGGAGCGGCCCATGTAGCAATTCGCTAGCTGGTAGCGACACATGTCCACCGGGTGATCGCTGCTAAGCTCGGAGTAAACCTTAGCGTGGGTTTTGCCGAAGCCGATGTCCGTGAAACCTGGGTTATTCTTGGTCGGCAGCTTCTGCTTGATGATGTCTGCCTGAATGGTCACGCCAAGGTGGTTTGCCTGACCGGTGAGGTCGGCGGCATCGTGGTAATCGACGCCATCTTTCTTGAAGCTCGAGTTGCGCAAGTAGCACCAAAGTACGGTGGCCATGCCCAGCTCGTGCGCGCGCTGGAAAGCTTCAGAGACTTCCATGATTTGACGACGCGATTCGTGGCTACCAAAGTAGATGGTCGCGCCAACCGCTTGTGCGCCCATATCGAAAGCCTGCTCGACCGATGCGAACATGGTCTGATCGTAAATGTTTGGGTAGGAAAGGATCTCGTTGTGATTCAACTTGACCATGAACGGAATCTTATGCGCATACTTACGAGCGACGGAACCCAAAACGCCGAGGGTGGAACAAACTGCGTTACATCCACCTTCCATTGCGAGCTCGACAATGTTCGACGGGTCGAAGTAGTCCGGGTTTGGCGCGAAAGATGCGCCACCGGTGTGCTCGATGCCTTGGTCTACCGGCAGAATGGAAACAAATCCAGTTCCAGCCAAGCGGCCATGATTCAAAATGGAAGACAAGCCGTTGAGCGCGCGGGTTGGGCGATCGCTCATGCTGTGGACATTGTCCAACCATGTTGGGCCGGGCAAATGCAGACGATCCTTTGAGATGGTCGAGCAAGTGTGGCCGAGAAGAGACTCGGCTTGACCGCCGAGGAGAGATTGAATGTCGGAGTAAGAAGCGCTCATCGTTAGGTGAGAGGGTGAAAACGAAAGGCACAGGATACCGGCGCTGCCCCAAACCCCCAAATTGGCGCAACTCCCCCCTATCTCAGAGTTCCAACCTGGCATACCTATGGGTCATGAGAATTTATTGGACAAGGAAGCGGACCTGCTTGCATGAGAACTTCCCCACCGAGCAAAAATCAGCATACCCAGGCAAGCACCCAAGGTATCGGCAAGCATGTCCTTTTGCGCATCCCAGATATCACCTTGGGCGCCAAGCACGGCAATGCCGGCATCGGGATCTGCGTAATTTGCAATGCCCCATTCAAACAGTTCATACAGAGCGGCAAGCGTTACGATCGAGAAAATTGGAAACAGAAAGAGCAGCCAGCGCGAGTTGACGAGTTTCCGGCGCTGCAAAATTTCGGCAATCGGGTAGGCGAATAGACCCACGGTAAAATGCGCTATACGATCGTAATGATTCCGCTCAAAATCAAAGAGCTCGGTAATAAAGCCGAAGGGAACGCGCGCAAAAGTGAAGTGGCCGCCGATGGTGTGCCTTCCATCCTACTAAATCACCAGGACGGATCGAAAAAAGCGGTTTAGAATGGAGCCATGCTGTGCTGGATCCTTTTGCTCTCGCTCCTCTCGCCGAACGTTCCGACTGAGCGGGTGCTATTCCTGGTGCCTCTTGCAGCCAGCGCTTCTTGGCAAGACGACGCCTTCCTCGCGGCGATTCCGGCCGCCTGCGTTTTAGGCAATGGCGAACCTATGGTGCTGGCCGTGGACAGGCACACGCCCTGGAGCCCAGAAGTTTTGGACTTCTTGATTCGTTATGCGCCAGACAAGCTGTATTGGATTGGAGAGGAGCAGCCTCCTCAACTAACAGGAGACTTCTGCGAGGTCGAGTTTCTAGAAGCGGATTCGGCCGTCGCCGCCGCCCTCGCCATGTCGAATTTAGCGTGTAAGCAAAGTGAAGGCGTGGTGCTTTACGATCCGCAGGAACCTGGAGCAGGATTAACCGCTTCCGCACTTGCCGCGCGCTTGCATTGGCCACTGTTTCCTTGGGGAGAGGGCGACGCTGAGAAGAGCGTGCAGGAAAGCTTTCAAAACTTGCAGGTGCAAAGCGCCCTTTTTGTCGGCAAGGGAACACCACCGAAGCTTGAAGCATTTGAAGTTGAGCATTTAGTCGATGCCTTCGCTGTGACTCAATGGCTCATAAAAGAAGGTCTGGCCGTTGAGTATTTGGCGGTCGTCCATCCATCCCTGGAAGAAGGGCGACGCAACCAAACCTTGGCGCTTGCCGCACCGCTTTTAGCCGCTGGACGCAAGGGGGTGGTCGTACCGCTTCCCTTTGCAGTGCAATGGAAACAAAAATACACGGCATCGCAACCGGTTGATGGCGTCGCAGAGGGCGTTTTGCCGCTGGAGAAAAAAGCAATCCCATTCCGCCTTGGGAAAGATGCGACCAGCGGTAAATGGTATGCACAGTTGGATCGCAACCGCGACGGTCAGTTCAAAGGAAAGCAGGAGCCGAAGCTTTTCACTGGCGATGTCATCGAAATTGCGAAAATCAAATGGACGGTGAATCTCGACGCCGTGGAAGCCGAACGCGGTTTAGCTTTATGGTTGACATCGCCCACTACGGAGCAGATTCAGGGCGAGATTCAGCGCTTTTCTGCGGCTACCAAGCAGCAAGCGGAATATCTCTGCATCGTCGGCTGGCCGGAGGCTATCCCCATGCCGATCATCGCCGACGGCCAGGGCATCGATGCGGATTTAGTCTCCGATCTCCCCTATGCGCAAACCGATGAAGACCCCTTCCTCGAACTTGCACATGCTCGATTTCTAACCACCGATCTGACTTCTGCAACCTTACTCGCCTGCCGAGGTTTTGCGCGCGATGACTTTCCCGACCGCAGTTGGGATCAAACCTATGCCACCGCTGAATGGGAAACCGCCAGTCGCGCCTCGATGCAAGTCACGGGACTTCAATTCCTCGGCCACCACAACGGCGATGCCCCGATGGAGCAGGAATCTCCGCTAACCCATTCCGCGGCCATCGTCCATGGTTCGCATGCGGCATGGACTGTGCTTGGGAATACCTATTCCTGGGACACCGCGACCTTGCTGGCGCCTGCAGTCGTAGACTCCGCCGGGTGCAGCACCGCCTCTTTGGATCAAGACCTGGAGCATCGTTCGGTGGCTGCCCAGCTTTTACGCAATGGAGCCGTAGCCTTCATTGGCAACACGCGCCGCGGGATTGCTGAGCAAGACTTGTTCCGCAGTGAAATTTGGAATGGATTGCTCGACGGCATGACGATTGGGAAAGCCCAACGCAAAGCCCTCAATCGCACTTTGGTGGCCGTTCTCGAAAAGGAGCAAACCGCTGGCGGGGCTTACTTCTATCAGCATTACAACCACATGGTCATCGGTGACCCCGCTTTACAGCTTCATTTCAAGCGCACGGAATCTTCCGAGGCAGCATCGGCTTCGATTGACGGTAGGAAAGTAACGGTTCTCGCACCCAAGCGGTGGATTCGTTTTAACTACATCCCGCTTGAGGAATGGGGTTGCGAATTCCCAATCTTATACTCCTGGCGTGGCGCTGGAGTGGGCGTGGAAAGCACTTGGCATGGCCCCGAAAAGCGCAATGATGAGCACTACTTCTACACCGTAGAGGTCAAGACGCGCAGCAAGCTGTCATCGGTCAAGCTGGTCGGCAAAACCACCGACCCTCTAGGGGTCAGCGGTCCCTGTTTCGTCGATTTTCATGCAGACGGTTCGCGTTCTCTTTTCTGGCGCGTGCGCCTCTTCGATGCCGACATGACCAGCGGCGAGATCCGATCGCAAGCGCAAGAGTTGAAGTTCCTCTTATCGAAATAACCTACTCGACAATTTCAAGCGCCCAAGCGCCTTCAGGAATCGACACCCACTGCAGTTGCGCCCGCGCGCAACGCTAAACCAAGGATTCAGCTCGTTTTGCCTCTCAAGAAGGCACCACGATATCGAGCATACGTTGCAGCGAGCGGCGCGCAGGTTCCATGTGTTCGGCGGCAACCGTCACTTCTGGACCGCGCTCATGCAAACACTTCCACAGTTTTTCAGGTGTGTTGAGTGCCATGTACGGGCAAAGGTTGCAAGCGCAAGAAGCGCCAGGAGCAGGCAAGTAAGTGTTTTGCGGCGCCTCCTTTTCGAAGCGGTAAATCATGTTGGCCTCGGTTCCGATGAGGAAGGTTTTGCCCACCGCAGCCTTCACCATGTTCAGCATTCCGGCAGTGCCAAGAATGTGATCGCTCGCGTCACGCATTGGCTTTGGGCACTCCGGGTGCGATAGAACAATCGATCCAGGATTCTCAACTTTCATCAGGTTGAGAGTTTCCACCGAGAACAATTCATGCACTTCACAGGCGCCATTCCACAAAATCATGTCGCGGCCCAAGGTTTCGTTGAGCCATCCGCCAAGGTGCTTGTCGGGTACAAACAAGATCGGCTGATCTTCCGGCACCGACTCCACCACCTGACGTGCATTGCCACTAGTGCAGATAATATCGCACGCAGCTTTGACTGCGGCGGTGCAGTTGACGTAGGCAATGGTGACTGGGCGTTTTCCAAGCTTGGTGGTCAAGTGCTCTTGATAGCGGATGAGGTCATCCGCTTTACAAGCATCGGCCAGGGAGCATCCAGCGTCCATGTCGGGAACAAAAACCCGTGCATCGGGGCACAAGATTTTTGCGGTCTCGGCCATGAAGTGCACGCCAGCGAAACAAATCGCATCCGCGCCAGCTGAGGCCGCTTTGCGCGCTAGCTCCAGGCTATCGCCGACAAAATGCGCAGCTTCCTGCAAGAATCCATCCTGATAGCTGTGGGCCAGGATGAGGATTCCGTTTTCGGTAGCCCAGTCACGGATGACAGCGGGCTCAGGGACTTCCAGCAGGGTTCGTTCTTCGCTTTGCATGGCTTTTGCACCAAGGTGAAAGACAGATTGTATCACCTCCCAGATGTAGGCAGCGCAGCAGGGTTCTTCAACAAAAACACTCCCAACACAACGGCTGGCTTCACAGCACTCTGCGTTTCCTTTCGCGCGATGCCAAGTAAATATCAAAGCGAGTGGTCTTCCCAGGAATGGAAGAAACCACGCCAGGCATCAGCGGATCTTGGTTAGCTGGGCGCTTCACGACCACTCGCGGAATGCCGGATTGCAGGGCAGCCTGCAGGAGTTCGACTTGATCGAGGTCCTCCCCCACCAAATCTCGAAACAAACGCATTTCTAGACGGGGCAGCGCACTTTTCCGACGCGGCGGATGCATCGGGTCTAGGTAGAGGACATCGGGTTGAAAGCTGGCGATGGGACTAGCGGGATAATCCTGAAGGTAGAGCAAGGCATCGCCTTGATGCAACTGCAGACGAGCGCCGAGCACTGCCGCAGTCTCAGGGTCTTGCTGGGCGCGGAGCAGGCCATCGGCGCACAGCGCATGAATGTCTTGGTGCCGTTCGATGGCGAGCACTGGGCATCCGAGGCTGGCGAGAATGAAGGCATCGCGTCCTAGACCTGCCGTGGCATCCACTACACGCGGTGGCGTTTTGGCACCCTTCAAACCGACCGCTTTTGCAACCGCCTGCCCTCGTCCACCACCGTGACGGCGACGGAACCCCATGGAGCCCTCGACAAAATCGACGCAAACACGGCCATCGTCGCTAACCAAAAAAAGGCGGCCATCCGTCTGCTCTAAACGCGGGGCGGCAGGCTCCAACATAAATTTACTTGGTAATGCGGTAACTGATCCGGTCGGCCACGCGTTCTGCCGATTCCAGATCCGGCGCCATGTCTTCCCACTTACGTGCCTTAATCACCATCTCTGTGGTGTTGTCTGTGATGCGCTTCAAAAAGACTTCGACTTCAACATTCTCGACCCGTGCGCGGATAAAACTCTCATCGTTGCCAGCTTCTAACAACTCCATCGAGCCCCGATCTCGAAACTCTGCCTGAGCGGCCGCGAAAACGTCGGTCATGGGAGCATCGAAATAAGTCTGCACCGAATCTTCGCCTAGGGAATACATGGCACCAGCACCAAGCACGGCCCCAGCGGCGAGCACGCAAGAAGGCAAGGCGGCCAAAAGGGCGCTCAAGAAAACAGCGGGCAGGAGTTTTTTCATCTTGGTTGCTCTACGGATAATTTGCCATTGGGTTGGCTAGCTTCTGGTGGAGAATCAGGTGAGGTCGGCACCGGTGCGGTGAGACGTAGCTCCAAAAGCTGATGGTCTGCATCGGCCAAGGCCAGGGCATCATCTAGCCACCCTACCGGCAAGCGCAGGCGCAAGCGAGTCAGACCGTCTGGCTCCGAGGATGCCGACAGGATTCGGGTAGGCATCCAGCTGGAGCGTTCTGGCCGCCGCAGACGCGCGCCGCCCACAAGGTAAGCAGCATTCCAATCGGGCGTCGCGAGCACGGCCTCTAAGTATCCGCCGTTCTGCGGACTCAACAAAGCAATGACTTGGCCGGCGTGACACACCTCCCCGGCAGCAAGCAAGGGTTCAAAATCACCCGGCTGTTCCACCAAAATTGGCACTTGGATTTGGGTTGCCTTCGCCTCCTCAAGCTGCACTTGCAAAGCTTTGGTTTGGGTGGTCCAAGAGGCTTGTTGGGCGAGGTCAGGAGCACCTTCTTTTTGTAACTTGGCAACCACTCCCTCGGCTGTGTCTTGCACTTGTTTCGCTTGGGCGATGTCCTCTTCTAAAGCCAACAAGGCATCCCAGTCTGGGCGCACTTCACGAAAACTAATCACGCCTTCTTCCGCCAAGGATTTGGATTGCGCATAGGTTTGCTGCAAAGAAGGCAAGCGCCGCTCAAGGGTTACTAAGGCTGCAGTCTTCATCCGCGCTACTTCTTGCGCATCTTCTAAACCGCTTTTCCAAGCAAGTGCCGCGGCTGCTTGTTGCAAAGCCAACTCGGCAGCCATGTCTTGCATTAAAACGTTTAAGCGATCACTGCGATCTACACCAGCAACCTGGGTAATCATGCCAACCTGCGCGCCAGCCATGACGGAGGATTTCTCTTCTGCACTCCATTGCAGTCTTCCGTCTAGGTTCGCAGTAATTTCAAGCAAGGGGCGCATAAGCCGAGCGTCCAAATAGAGCTCGGGCAAGGACGGCATTTGCTCTTTTGACAAAGCCACCTCCAGTGGCGGTGGTTCCGATTCGGCAACCGGATCCTCCATGGCACTTTCTAAGTCAGGTAACTCCGAAGCAAACAAGTTGCGCATCCAACCTACTCCGCCGGCTTTTTGGAACAGGAAAGCCACTAAAACGAGCAAGACGGCAATCGTCATCCAGGCTAACTTGGAACCGCCACGACGTTCCACTGGCAAAACCGATGGATTCACGTTTGGATTTTTCGAGGCAATGGACTTCTTGTGCACCACGACCTCTTGACCTGGGTGCGTAAGCAGTTCCTCGATATGCAGGCGCTCGCGCCCAACGACCTCTAACAAACCCGGCGTTGCCTTTAAGTGTTGTATCGAACCATGGCACCAACCGCGCTCAGTCCATCGACGCAAAGCGGCATGCGGTGCCTTGACACCGAACTCCTTAGCGGCGGCGAGAGAAGCAGTACCTCGCGTGGCTAAATAGCGCAGGAACAAATGTTCGCGACGATCGCTCTCTTCCGCTTCCGCCACCCTGGGGAATGGAGTGAGGCGTTCCAACCACAAAGCGACATCGGACAAGCGGGCTTCACTCCAGCGCACCACCGAACCATCCCATCCGGGCGGCGTGGTTGCGGTACTTCCCCAACGAAAGATGGGCAGGCAAGCGGTCTGTTCATGACGCCGTAAGGTTTGCACCAAACTTTGCCCACCAACACCGACCAACAAATCGGGAATGGGAAAACCCATCTCCAACTCGGCGAAGAAGGCGTCTAATTCCCGACCGCCCACCACCATGGAGTCGTGCTCCAAAAGTTTCACCACGGCTTCCGGAGGAGCCTCGCCTTCGGTTAAGAAAACGACGCGCAACGGTTGCTTGGTGGTCTTGTCCACAGGCGGGACAAGGCGAGGGGATGGGGAATCAGCCAATCCGGTAGGCCTGTTCTACCAAACGGCGGGCTTCATCTAAACCCTTCTCCGCATGCAGAATTCTACACAGGGGCTGACCTTCCTCTACCGTGTCGCCAACCTTGGCATGAAGGTGCAAGCCAACTCCAAAATGAACCGGATCTTGAGCACGACGTCGTCCGGCTCCCAGAACGAAAACTGCGCGCCCGATTTGACCTGCATCGCACTGTTGAATCATTCCGGAGTGCGGTGCGGTGACCACGATTTCCTTCACCGGGCCTCCCCGAAGAGGAGCCTCGGGGTCTCCACCGTGGGCGCGCAGCATGCTTTGCCAAACTGGGAACACACTGCCGGAATCCAAAGCATCGCGGGCTGCATTTCCTTCCCCACTTAGCTCCACCACCAGGTCGACCAAGTCTTTCGGCCCGTTGCCTTGGAGGGTGGCCATGGACTCCTCCACCTCCACCGCATTGCCCACGGCGCGGCCGAGCGGTTCCGACATGGGAGTCAACACCGCACTGGTTTGGACCCCAGCGGCATTGCCAACCTGAGTTAAGGAGTTGGCCAACGCTTCGGCATCGGGACGGGTTTGCATGAAGGCACCGGAGCCGAACTTCACATCGAGCACCAAACGGTCAATGCCCTCAACCAATTTCTTGGACAAAATCGACGCCGTAATTAACGGGATCGAGGGCACCGTTTGCGTTTCATTACGCGTGGCATAAAGAATGCGATCGGCTGGCGCGAGGTCTGGAGTTTGGCCGTTGATGAAACATCCGACCTCTTCCAGAGCCGAGCGCAACTGCGGCAACTCCAAATCAGTGCGATAACCGGGGATGGATTCGAGCTTGTCCAATGTCCCGCCGGTTATCCCTAAGCCACGTCCCGACAACATGGGCACCTTCTTACCCAGAAACGCCCAAAGCGGAGCCAGGATGAGCGAAACCTTATCGCCGACTCCACCGGTGGAATGTTTGTCCACAAAAGGCCCGCTCAGGCCATCCCAGGAGAGGCAGTTGCCGCTTTCGGTCATGGCCGTGGTCAGGAAAACGGTTTCCTCGGCGGTCATGCCGTTGACCATGACAAAAGCTAGCCAAGCACCACGTTGGGCATCGGTGATGCTGCCATCCACCACTCCGGCGACAAATCCTCGAATCGCCTCCTCAGCCTGAGGGGTGCCGTCGCGCCGTTCTGCTAACCACAAGTCAATCATGCGAGTGAGATTAACCACGCCGACGTGCCCTTTTGGGCCCAGAGCCCAGAAGAATCAGAAATTGGGCTTGCGCGATGCTCCAAACTAGGTAACCTATGCGCCCCATTAATGAGATTGATTCTCATTCTCATCAAGGGATTTCCACCCCATGAACGTCCGTCATTCTTTCCCCCTCGGCCTCGCTATTGCCGTCGCCACCCCTCTCTTCGCGCAGCAAGACGCACCAAGCAATGCCGAGCTGGCCCGCCGCATTGACCTCTTATCTGAGAATATAGATCCTCTGAGCCATGAGTCTCCCACCGACAAGTTCTCCTTTGGCGGTTACGGCGAGGTCACTTATCGCAACTTTGACGACGAAACCGATGGTGGTGCCCCTTCCGGCATGACCGATGAACTCGACCTGCACCGCGTGGTCATGTATTTCGGTTATGAATTCGATGACACCTGGTCCTTCAATTCCGAAATCGAATATGAGCACAGCGATGAACTTTCCGTAGAGTTTGCGCAAATTGATGGCCGCTTCACCGATGCCTTCAACTTTCGCGGTGGTCACTTGCTGATTCCAGTGGGTTTCGTCAATCAAATGCACGAGCCCACCACCTTCTGGTCCGCACGACGTCCTCTGGTAGAGCGTTTCATCATTCCAACCACCTGGCACGAAAACGGTTTCGGCACCTTCGGTCAGGCCAGCGATTTTGAGTGGCAGGCTTACTTGGTGAACGGCATGGATGCCGCCGGCTTCGATCCTTCTATTTCCGGTTTGAGCGGCGGACGTCAAGGCGGCGGCAAAGCTGCAGCCGAAGATTTTGCATTCACTGGTCGCCTTGATTGGCGCGGCGTGGAAGGCCTCCTGGTTGGCGCTTCGGTTTACCAAGGCAACTCCGGCCAAGGCAGCACAGTCTCCGATTTCGGCACTAGCGTGATTGATTTTCACGCGCAATACGATCGCGGCCCTCTGCGCCTGCGCTTCCTCTACGCCGATGCAAGCATCGACGATGCCTCTCTGCTTGACACCCCTTCCGCCAGCGATGACCTGATAGGCTGGTACATCGAAGGCGGCTACGATGTCCTCGCAAACAGCGATTCGGGTCAATCCTTGACCCCTTTCATCCGTTTTGAGAACTTCGACCTACTCGATGCCACCTCCGCATCCACTGACGTCGATGTCTTAGTATTTGGAGTCGCGTGGCAGCCGAACCACAACATCACCTTCAAGTTGAACTACCAAGACCAGTCCACCGATGCCGACACCACCGTCGACACGCTAGAGTTCACCCTCGGTTGGTCCTTCTAAGGCACTCCCATGAAAACGCTTCTTTTTGCACTTGTTTACTTGGCTCTTTCGGGCCCGGGCAAGACCTTCCATTCGCAGGAGGAAGCGTTAGTGCTTGCCTTTGGTAAAGCTGAAGTCCAGCGCACCCCGCATTATTGGACCAAGGTGGAGCGCACGGCATTAGGTGAGCTTGCAGGTACTAAAAAGGTCGGTGGCACCCACGCCAAGTTTCAAGCCAAAACCAAGCAGGGCAAAGTGGTTGCCGGACGTAGCGTTTGGTTTGATACGCGCATGGTGCGCAGTAAACCGCAAACCATCATGCTGATCATCGATGCCGAACAACGCGTTGAAAAGCTTGTCGTGTGTAGCTTCGATGAACCGCTCGACTACAAACCCGTCGCGCGTTGGTATGAACAATTTGAAGGACGCCAACTGAATGACGAGCTGCAACTCAAAAAAGGTATTCACGGAGTGAGCGGCGCAACCTTGACCTCACGTGCAACCACGGCGGCAGTGCGGGAAGTCTTAGCAGCTCATGCGACTGCCCACCCTGTAGTCATCAAGAAGGCAACGGCGCGCAAGAAATGAGCCGTACCGAAGCCTGGTTCCACCATTCCTCCAACCTTCTAGTTGGCGGAACCGGTCTCATTTATGCCTGGATCCTTTTCTTCGCCACTTCCGACGATGAGTTCTCGGTGTGGAATCACCCCTGGCAGGGCATCGCTCACGATTTGCACCTGGTACTTGCCCCCTTACTTGCCTTGTCTTTTGGCATTATTTGGGTTGCGCATGCATCGAAGCGTTTACGCCAAAAACAGAAACGTGGCCGCGCCACCGGAATGGCCTTATGCATTTCGTTCCTGCCCATGCTGTTCAGCGCATACTTTTTGCAAGTCGCGGTCGATGAAGAGTGGCGCAGCATTTGGAAATGGATTCACCTGGCGACCTCGCTCTTATGGGTTGCCGGCTACGTCATGCATCAGCTGCGCCGCAAGCGCGAAAGGAAGACCGCTTAGTCTTTCAACCTCAACTGAAGAGTTGGGGTGATCCCAGGCTCCACGCCGAGCGCAATGACCTTGGCTTTCCCCGGAACCGAAACCGTCACAGTGAAGACTCCGGAATAGAGCTCCTCGAAGCGGAAGCCCCCGTCAGCATCGGTTAAGGTTGCGTTGCGGCCAAGAAATTGTTCCGGTAAGCGGGCACTTATAAAACCTTCTTCGGGAAGGGCGCCTTGCAATCGCACCGCAGCTCCACTGACTGGATCGCCGTTCGCATCGACCAATACGCCTGCAATGACCGCGCCGGCATCGAGCACGATATCTAAGGGTGCCATGCCTTGTTCAATCGCCATAGGACCAAGCAACTGCATGCCATACCCTGGGTGATACGCAATCACGTAAACCTTCTCTAGGGGGTCTAATCCACCGAATAGGTACTCCCCTTTAAAGTCGGAGAACTTGCTCGGTTCGCCTTCCGCGGTCAACATCCAAAGTTGGGTTTGCGAAACCGGGACACCCGCAGCATCGACAATCGTGCCGCGCAAATCGGCCCCCTTGCTTAACTCCACCCAAATGTCGATCTGGCCAGCTTCAAGCGTTTCGATGGTGCGCTTGTATTCCTCGTGAGTGACGTTCACCATCCAGTTTTGCGATTCTGGAACCCCGACTAACTGAAAAGTTCCATCGGCTTCGGTAAGCACATTCAAACCACGAGCGTTGTAATGAAACACTTCTGGGTTTGGCGTGCTGCGACGATTCCGTCGACGATTTGGACGCCCCGTAGTCACCAATGCATGCTTAATGGCCTCGCCATTTTGGTCAGCGACTTGGCCGTAAACAATACCGGCAGGCTCCATCATGATTTCTAGATCGGTGTATTCCTGCTCCAGACCAATCAAACCACACGGGCGCCAAATCGTGGCCTGTCCCTCAAGCGAGGCCTCCAAGCAGAAAGGTCCTGGAGGTAATCCTCCAAGGCGAAATTTGCCGTTGGCATCGGCCGTGGTGAAAGCCCGCACCGAAGGATTCAACAGAGTCTCCAGATTTTCTGGAGTATCAAAGAACGCAAGCACCTTAGCCCCCGGCATAGGATTGCCCTCTACATCTAAAACCACCCCACTCACAATGCTGGAAGGAGTCAAATCCACCTCCATGGTGTGGGTGCGCTTTCCTTCTATGAGGGTGCCATCTTTCACGCCCATGGGTGCGGTGGTGGAAGTCGATGAAAACACCAACCCAACCAGCTGGGAGCCATGTTCAAAAGAGATGGTGTACTCCCCAGAAGGGGCTGTACGGCTACTCGTCTTGGCTGGATTCCCCTCCTCGAGCCACTGAACGTCGAAAGGGACATTTCCAACTCGCTCGCCTTTGAGAGTGGTAATCACACGCAAAAATCCCATTGCAGTGGGGTCGACATCGGGCAAATCCTCCTGGACCTCTGCCGAGCCCGACGAAAACTCTGTAACCACTTCACCTGAAGCACCTTGCGCGGACTGGTCCTCATCTTCTGGTAGCGGAGTTTCCCCTCCGCCACAGCCTAAGCTAGGCAGGAGAAGCATTAGGAGCATCAACAGGGTGCGGGAGCGCTTTGGCATGGGCTAAGGATACTGCCGATTACCTAGATTTAAGGGGAAGAAAACAGCAGAAGACTCTGCAACATAAGGTAGGATTGGGTACCGGATAGCAACCGGACAAGAATCATGCCGACACCTCGCCATCCCCTCCTCATCGCCCTCACTATGGGCGCTCTGCTTAGCCCACTAGCCGCCCAACAGGATTGGGTTGCTTGGACCGACGTTTCAGGGCGGAATGCAACCGATCAATTTGGGACCGTAATCACCGGCGTAGGTGACTGGAACTCAGATGGTTATGACGATTATGCAGTCTCCTCTGTAGGCTCTGATCGAGCCGGCCAAAACGCAGGCAGTGTGACCATTTTCTCTGGCGAAAACGACGCCATGGTCAGCATTATCGATGGCCTAGCAGCAGCCGAACAAATCGGTTTCTCCTTGGCAAACCTCGGTACCCACAATGGCGATGGCATCCACAAGATTGCAGTCGGCGCCCCTTATGCAAGTAGTGCGAACGGCCTTTTTTCTGGTCTAGTTCGTATTTACAGCTGGGACAACGCCTCTGGCACCTTAAGCCTCACAAACGAATTGCTTGGTTCTGCTCCTGGCGCCTTGTTTGGCTTTAGCCTCGCTGCCTTCGAGATGGATGGCGATGTCGACCTCGACCTTGCAGTGGGCGCCATGGGTGCTGGCTTTCAAGACGGCGAAGTCCTGACCTACTCTATGAGTTCGGCAGGCGCAGCTACCCCAGCCGTAGACATTTACTCGGGCGCTTCCGGCAGCATGGAAATGCTCGGTTGGTCGCTAAGTCGCGGTGGTGCTCTTGGTGGTGGTGGAGCCGGCCTTGGTGGCCCCACTTCTGAAACCCTGATTGCCGGTGCACCCTTCGCAAATGACATTGCAGTCAACGCGGGTGCCGCCATCGTCCTAGATGATCTCGGTAACCAAACCCAACTTCAAAACCCTTACCGCAACATCGCCAATGCCCACCTTGGGTTCAGCGTGGCTGGCGGTTATAACGCATTGGGTAACAGCGCCGGTGACTACGTCGCAGGTGCACCTGACACGGCTAACGGTAATGTCGCAGTTTGGGATGGAAGCAGCCTTATTAACATCTTGCAACTTGCTGGCCAGGGCAACGGAAATCAGTTCGGCTATGCGGTCCTACTCACCCAGGACACCAACTTTGACGGCCGCGGCGACCTAGTGGTAGGCTCCCCGGGTGCTATCAACGACCGCGGCGCAATGAACGTTTTCAGCCTCGCTGGCGGTGTCTTAGAGCTCTTCTCTGCAACCGGATCCAGCGGCTCTACCGGTAACTTTGGCTGGAGCCTCGCGGAAGTGGGCGACATCAACCAAACCGATAAGCTTGAGGTTGGCGTTGGCTCCCCACATCGCGGAAACGATGTTGGGCGCATCGACATCTACGCACCTCCTGCTCAGGACATTGGCGCGATCGATTTGAATGTCTCCGGTCCCTTCGAATGGGAAACCGACGTAGCCATGCAAGTCACCAACCTGTCACAAGGTGGTGGCGGTCAGCTCTTCTGGTACATCGGAACCAGGCTTGAGGAAACCGTTTCTCAACACGGCTATAACCTCAACATTGGTGATGTGTTCGATTTCATCATTACCGCGAATCCTGGCGATCAGGCACAGCAGCTCTGGCGCATTCTGGACACCGTTCCAGATGGCACCCCGCTCTTCTTCCAGGTCATTGAAGACCGCAACGGTTTCGTACGCACCTCGACCACCGACAACGGTGAGGTCAGCGATCCTGGCGTCACCTTGTTCGTAATCGGAAATACTGCGGGTCAACCCATCACCCTCAGGACTCGCTGGGGCATTCCGAATAGCCCGGTGTATATCTACGGCACGAACCAAGGCTTCACCGCTGGCGCAATCAACAACGTGCCAAACGGTAGCTGGCAGGTCAACTTGCGCAACCCTCGCGCACTGACTCCTAATGGAGATAAGTCGGGTGACTTTGGTACTCCAGAAGAAGGTCAGTACACCAGTCCGCCCGTCAACATCCCTGGTGGATTCTTCGGAGTGACCGCCCACTTCCAGGGCTATGATTGGGACTTGTTCCAGCCGGCTTTGACCCGCGTCGTTGCGGTAACTTTCCAGTAAGTCGGAAAGCTAAACCAACAACCCGGCTACCCTCCAAGGGTAGCCGGGTTGTTTTATGGATGAAGGACTAAGGCAACTCTTCCACATGCTGCAAGCGCCCGTTTTTCTTGAAGCCATGCGTCAAAAGGAAGTATATTTCCACCTGCCTATGGCACGCACCTCCACCCGCCTTCTCCGCTCCTTCGGTAAGCGGGTCCGCCAATTGCGCCTCGAGCGCAAACATTCCCTGCAATCCCTAGCCGACCTTGCAGGAATCAGCCGACGGTTTCTGGTGGAGATTGAGGCTGGTCGTGCCAATCCTTCCCTGGAAAAGCTTGCCCTCTTGGCGCAGGCCCTGCAGCTTCCATTGGGCCAGTTGTGTGACCTCCAAGTCAAATCCATTCCAAGTGATCGAATCGCTTTATTGGGAATCCGAGGTGCAGGAAAAAGCACACTTGGACCGCTGCTCGCTGGCAAACTTGGGGTGCAATTCCAAGAGTTGGATCACATTGTGGAAAGCTCGGCGGGCATGCCTACGCGTGAAATTTTCGAAACCGAAGGCCGCGAAGGGTTTCTACGCCGAGAAGCCGTTGCCCTCGAGGCCTGGCTTTTAGAGCATAAGCATGGCGTGCTTGCACTGCCCGGCAGTATCGTCAGCCACACCGACGCGTATGCGCGCCTCCTGGCTACCTGCACCACAATCTGGCTACATGCCGACTCCCTAACTCACTGGGACCGCGTGACCAAACAAGACGGCGTGCATCCACCGGAAGGCCAGCAACAAGCAATCTCCAATATGGAACAGCTGCTTGCCACACGCCGCAACGCCTACGAACGTGCGGAGTTTACTCTGGATACTACCGATCTAACTCCTGGCGACGCAGTGGCGCGCGTGCTCAGGTTTGTGGATGAAATTCGCGAGAAATAAGCCGCTTTAGCAGCTATTCGTCAAGGGAAGCCTCGGCCGAAACGGCCGGGGTACCTTCCGAAGATGTCGACGTGCTCATAGCTACGGAGACCAACAACATGGTTCCGACCAAGAGAACGATGGCGAACAACGCAGGGAGGGGGCGAGGTGCGTTTGGGCGCACGATTCTGGGGATGTTTTGAGGGAAACGAGGGGGGCAATTAGGAGCCCCATGACTGGCGCTCCACTATTGGACTTTATCACGTAAGAAACACTTAGGTGTGAAGATTTTATGAAACTCAACCTAAATTAGGATGGTGCTAATACTTATTGCCGGAAGCCCGCACGAGACTGAGGAATTCATTCCGAGTCTGGGCGTTCTTGCGGAAACCACCGAGCATACACGAAGCGGTGGCGCGACTCGCTTGTTTGGAGACCCCACGCATCATCATGCACAGGTGCGAAGCCTCGCTCACAACCGCAACTCCCTTCGGCTCAAGGACTTCCTGGAGGGCCTCTGCGACTTGAACGGTCAGCCGTTCCTGCACCTGAAGGCGTCGGGCAAACATGTCCACAATGCGCGGGATTTTGCTGAGCCCAATAATGCGCCCCTTCGGCAGGTAAGCCACGTGGATGCGTCCGAAAAACGGCAACATGTGATGTTCGCACATGGAGTAGAACTCGATGTCATGGACCAGCACCATTTCGTCGACCTCTTCTTCAAAAAGAGCACCGTTGACGACATCGGTAAGGTTCTGATCTTGACCACCCAATAGAAAGCGCATGCTTTTGGCAACGCGCTTCGGGGTATCCAGCAATCCTTGACGTTCGGGGTCTTCCCCCAGCTCGGCCAACATGTTGCGCACTTGATCTTTCAGCGGATCGTCTTCGAAAGTTCTCTCAGTCATGGTCAGGGCCAAAGTAGTGACAGGAATAGTCGCGGCTCTCACCCAAGGAAAGGCAGGCCAAAACGACACCTTCTGGTAAGCAAGGATCTAGCTGCTTCCAGAAGGCAACCAATAAATTTTCGGCGGTGGAAATCGTGCCTGCAAGGAAAGGAACGTCCACGTCGAGGTTGCGGTGATCGACCCACCTCAAGATGCTTTGTTGCACCAAAGCAGTCAACGCCACAAAGTCCATCACCATGCCGGTCTCTTCTTGAATGGGCCCGCGCACCGAAACGCTGAGCTTATAGTTATGCCCATGACCGTTAGGGTTCGCGCAAATGCCGAACACTTCGGTGTTGCGTTCCTCGGACCACTCTTCACGGAAGAGGCGGTGCGCAGCGCAAAACTCGGTTTGGTAACAGATTTCCAAGGCTTTCTAGGGGAAGAGGATGGTCAGGGAAGGGCATATTCTAAGCCTCCGGGCATGTAGAATCAGGCGATGCGCACCGAAAACCGGTCGTTCCATCTGAAAAGCATTCTGTTCGGCGCCTTCTGGGCGTCCGTGGGCATTCTGGTCACACAGCATTTCATCGGCCCCTTTCTTTCCCGTCATTCCCAGGCCACCGAAGAGCAAATATTGGCCACGGTCCATCGCACGATTAGCCAGGATTATGTGGAGCCGCTTTCCCCAGAGGCACTCATGCGCAATGGTGCGCGTGGCATGCTGGAGTCCCTGCGAGATCCTTATGTAGACTTTTTCGGCCCCGACGATTTACGCAGCTTTCAAGAAGGTAACTCGGGGGTCATAGTAGGGATTGGCGTCATGCTCAACAGTCGCGGTGAAATCCTCTATCCGCAACCTGGCGGAAATGCAGAAGCAGTGGGCATTGTGCCTGGAGATCGGTTTGTGAACATTGATGGGCAATCCGTAATCAACATGGATCGAGGATTGATGGCAGGCCTCTTGCGCGGGGAAGCCGGCAGCGAAGTGGTGTTGGAGATGGAGCACCAAGATGGCACCCCGTTTACTGCAACCGTGAAACGCAGTGCGGTACCCACGATTACAGTGGGCGATGTCCGCATGCTGGATATGGATTCCGGGATTGGGCACATTCATATTCGCTCCTTCGCTAAAAGCACTGTAGCCGAATTGGACCACGCATTAGAGCGGTTGGTTCGCAGTGGCATGAAAGCCTTAATCCTCGACCTGCGCTGGAATCCGGGCGGCCAACTACCAAGCGCCATAAATGTAGCTGGGCGATTCCTCAACGGAGGTTTGGTGTGCTCCTTGGAAAGCCGATACGCCCCCACCGAGCGCCGTTATGCGCAACAGGTCGATGGCAAGTACTTTGGCATGCCTTTGGTTTTGCTGGTGAATGGCGGCAGTGCCTCGGGCAGTGAGGTGGTGGCCGCTGCCTTACGCGAACGAGGTTTTGCGCTGTTGGTTGGAGCACGCACTTATGGCAAAGGCATTTACCAACAAGTTTTTGAATACGATTCTGGCGAGTTCGCCATGCAGTTCACCGCAGGGTACTACGTCACGCCGGCGGGACACATTTTGGAAGGGCACCTGAACCCACAACTTGCCGGTTGTTTGGAGCCTGATTTAAGCGTGATCGCCGATGCGGAAGAAGATCGCCTGATTCGCACCTGGCAACGCCGTAACCGCCCGCCTGCGATTTACCGCGAAGCCATGGAAGCAGCCTTCCCTGAAACCGCAGATGTGTCACCGCCCCCGGATCGTTTTTTGGATACCGCCGTTGCGGTTTTGAACCGCAGTTTAAAGGGCTCATGAGTCAAACCAAACCTGTACTTGGCATCGAATCTTCTTGCGATGAAACGGCTGCCGCGGTCGTCAGTGCGAGCAACCAAGTCTTGTCCTCGGTGATTCATAGTCAGATTGATGAACACGCAGATTGGGGCGGCGTGGTTCCTGAAGTCGCTGGGCGTTCGCATTTGCGCATGATTCGCCCGGTGGTGGAACAAGCCTTGAAGGAGGCTGACCTGAAGCCATCGGATTTAGGTGGTATCGCGGTTACCCATCGACCAGGGCTGCTCGGATCTTTGCTGATTGGGACCACTTCAGCGAAGGCATTGGCGTTTTCATGGGATTTACCACTGGTGGGTGTGCATCACATTGAAGCGCATAGTTATGCCGCGTTAATGCCTTTGGAGAAGATGGAGTTTCCTTACATCACCCTGGTGGTTTCGGGCGGGCATACCTCCCTCTACAAAACCACCGATGCTCTCTCTATGGAGTTACTCGGCAGCACCCGAGACGATGCCGCCGGAGAAGCCTTAGATAAGGCGGCCAAAATGTTGGGCTTGGGTTATCCCGGTGGACCAGCCATTCAGAAGGCTGGTGCTCAAGGCGACCCGCTTGCCTTTCCATTCAAAATGCCTTTGATTGCACCGCAGTCGTTGGATTTCTCGTTTTCAGGCATGAAAACCGCCTTGCTTTACACCATCAAAGGGGCTGGCGGCACCACCTCCGATCCATGGATTGTGAGCAAAGATTGCCTGCCAGATTTATGCGCCAGTTTCGAATCGATTGTCGCACGCACCCTGGCAAGGAAATGTCGTCGTGCTTGTGAGCAGACCGGAATCAACCGCGTTTTAGTGGGTGGCGGCGTGGCGTGCAATACGCGCTTACGTGAAGTCATGGCAAAGGAAGCCGCTAAAGCGGGGTTTAGCGCACAGTTTGCGCCGCCCGCTTACTGCACCGACAACGCAGTCATGATCGCAGGTTTGGGTGGTGAAAAATTGCGTCGCGGTTTGGTTTCAGGTTTGGATTTAGATGTGGCCTCTACCGGATAAACATGGACCGCCAATGCCTCGAAGAATTATTGCAAGGTGTGCAAAATGGCAACTGCTCGATTGACGATGCGATTTCCAAACTTTCACAACTCCCCTTTGCGAGCACCTCGCAAACCATGGCAGACACCCATCGCGAGTTGCGGTGCGGTGCGCCCGAAGTGATTTTTGCGGAAGGTAAAACTCCAGAGCAATGTGCCGAAGCTGCAAATGCGATTGCTGGTGCACACTCAAAGCTGCTGCTCACCCGTGCCGATCGCGCCCGTTTTGAGGCGGTGCAAGCGGTGTTGCCAAATGCGCATTACGCAGAGCAAGCGCGCTGCATTACCTGGTACCGCACTGCCCCACCCGCAGGAAGGGGCGACGTGCTCATCGTCTGCGCCGGCACCTCCGACTTGCCCGTCGCCGCCGAAGCCGAGGTCACCGCAGCCTGGCACGGGGCTCAAACTGAGCTTTTGGTCGATGTCGGCGTGGCGGGCTTACACCGGCTTTTGCACCATCTTGAGCGATTACGCACGGCCGACGCGCTGGTGGTGGTCGCAGGCATGGAGGGCGCCCTTCCTTCGGTGGTCGCCGGGCTGGTTGCAAGCCCAGTGGTAGCCGTTCCGAGCAGTGTGGGCTATGGCGCTTCTTTCCAAGGACTTACGGCGCTGCTCGCAATGATGAACAGCTGCGCTCCAGGAATTGGGGTGGTCAATATCGATAATGGCTTTGGCGGTGGCTTCCTGGCCGCTCAAATTGCACTTGCGGCACACCCTTTGCACTAGAATTGAGCCATGGTGTGGCTTCTCGCCTCCGCGCTTCTAACTTTTTCATTACAAACCCCGCAACGACCGATTGCGGTGACGCAGGAAGGGGTACAGATTCAGGCCACGCACGCCGAGATTGGCGACCGGGAAATCCAGACCCCATTTGGCACTCTACGCAACGTGATGGACCCTGTCGTTGCCATCATTGATGGTGAAAAACAAGTCCTGGAATTGCGCAAGTTACATCACACTGGCGCCTTGGACGATGCTTCTTGGCTACGCGATTTGTCACGCGCCGGACAACTGGAAGAACTTGCCCGCGCGAGTTTGGAAGTGCTCGCCTTAGAACCGCAAGCCATCCTCCCCTATCGTTTGCTGGAATCTTGGGGCCGCCGCATTGACCCCGTGCCACCTAAGGTTTTAGTGCAAGATCGCGTGGCATGGTTGTGGCGCGAATCCAACCGCAAAGACTTCGCCGCCGCCATTCTTGCCGGCGCCAAACTCGCCGAGGAAGTCAGCGCGAGTTCCTATGAAGACAACGACCGCAAAGTTGGCCTGAGTGAATTACGCAAATCATTGCGTAGCTCCAGCCCCGTGCTACGTAGAGTTGCCGCACACGTGGCTGGTCGTCAAAAAGAGTTCTCCTTACGTGAAACTCTCCTGGAAGCCTCGTTGGGCGATCCCACGGAAGCCGCGCGCGATGCTGCTGCCAAGGGCGCACATATGCTCCACCCTTATTCCGCACGTGCTTATTGGGTGCGCAACTTAATGCAAGGCAAAGACGACCTGCGCATGGCCAGCGCCTTCAACCTAGCGAACTATGGAGACGCCGATGGCCTGCATGGCTTGATGACTGCGTTGTCCGCATGGGAACACCCCTTAGGCCACACATACGACTTCGCCGGGCGTAGCTTGCGCGTAGTTTCAGGCTCAGATCGCAATGCCCTCGACATTCCGGGTTATTCCCCGGATCAAGAAGACGTGAACCTAAAGGACCTCTCTCCCAACCATGCTCTTCTCGATTTCCACGACATCGTTCAAGTAAAGCGTTATGGAGAAGACCAAAGAGACATTTTGCTGGAAGCCTTAGACCTTTGGGCGGGCAAAACCACCGAACGCACGCATGGCGAATGGATGAAGTTTTACCTTGAAGAATGGTTGCCAACTCAAAGCTAAATCTTAGCCCTTAATACATGCTCCTCACCTTACTTTTTTGCGCCGCCCAACAACCCGTTGCGGTACTCCATTCGGGCACCCGGGTCGAAATCGAGGGCTCTGCTCAAGCTGGACAACGCTATCTAACCACGCCCTTCGGCCGTTATGACGCAAGTTTAGACCCAGTCGAGTCGGTGGCTGATGGCAACGAAGACTTGCGGCTTCTAGCTCCATTGAAGGAGATGGAATACAGCTTGTGGCTCAACCGTATTGCCGAGCGTGGTTTGCTAAGCACCTTAATGGAGCAAGAAGTTCCCCTTGAGCACCGAGCGCAATATCAGCAGCTAGTGGAGGATTGGGGCAAACGCTTGGACCCTCTTCCTAACAAAATTGACCGCGAGGAACGCGTCGAGGAATTGTGGAAGCGCTTGCAGGAAACCAAGTCCGATGACCATCAGTTGTTGCTTACTGGCGCACTCATGCGGGAAGTCAGTGCATCCAGTTCCGCGTACAGCCGGCGCGTTGGCTTGTCCTCCTTAAACAAGGCCATGAAGTCGAAGGATCCGGAAATGCGCAGAGCAGCAGCACGTTTGGCAGCACGTCAACACGAAAGCAGCTTTATGCATCGCTTGTTAGCTTCAAGCTTGGAAGAGCAAGATTTAGGTGCACGTCGCGCCGCCTCCGATGCTGCATTTAGCATGGATGAGCAGCAGAGCTTAGGACGATGGACCATCACCCTTTGGCGCCACGGTGACGACGACGAGCGCGTGCTTGCTGCGGATTACTTGGCGTATTACGGCTCCAAAGAAGAAGACGTAGTCCGGGCACTCATTCTGGCTATGGGTGGAGAAAGCAATGCCGTGGCTCCACGCAGCAACATCTTCATTGGCAGCCAGATAACTGCCGTCACCGACTTCGATGTAGAAGTCGCCAATTCTGCGGTCATCGCTGACCCGCAAATCTCCGTCCTGGTCGACGGCACCGCACTGGAAGTCCGTGTGGTTTCGGTGGTGGTTGGACACGCAATTCGCCGCAACCTCACCACCATCACCGGTGCCAATCCCGGCAAAACCCGCGCTGACTGGATGCGCTGGTACGAAAAGACCTATCCTTCCAAGTAACCTTGCTGAGCACACTCCTTTTCGGCCTTCTCCTGCAACAGCCCGTCGCCGTCCTCGACGACGGCACCCGCCTGCAGGTCCTTCCAGAAGTGGAAATCGATTCCTTCCATGTGGTCACACCATATGGCCAGTTCCGCACCTCGGGACAGAAGGTAGTCGAACTTCTAGATAGCTCCAGCGAAATCGCCTTGCTGGATCCGTTGCGTGATTTGGATTACGTCTCTTGGGTGCATCGTTTGAATGAGCGTGGCTTAATTGATCGCCTACTTGCTGAATCCATCGATGACACTAACCGGGAAATCATCTTCGATGCCTTGGCCGGCTGGGGCGCACGCTTAGATCCACTCCAGCCCAACACCAAACGGGATTTCCGCGTCGACAACCTATGGAATCACATGCTTGGTGCCGAAGGTGGAGCGCGCGCTTTGTATGTTGGCGCACTTATGGCAGAAATCTCAAAAACCAGCGACAGCGTTAAACGTCGGGTGAGCTTGAGTGATTGGCGCAAAGCTGCTAAATCGAAAGACATCACCCTGCGATGGGCAGCGGCTCGTGTCGCCGGCCAGCAACTGGAATCGAGTATGGAGGTCATCCTCCTCGAAACCAGCTTGGAAGATGGGAATGACTGGGTCGCACGCACCAGTGCGCAATCCTTAGTGCAAACCGATCCGCGTGGCGCACTGCATCGTTGGGCCTATGAAATGGTCACCTCGGAAAACGAGTCCATGCGCTTGCGTGCCGCATTCATGTTGGGTGAATACGGCAGCGCCTACCCCGACATGGCCGAGGAGATTGCACAGCTCATTCAAACTGGCGGCTATTTCCTAGCTGGCGGCAATTATGGCGGTGGCAGCAATGGCTGTGACCCTCCGCCTTCCGCCGCAGTCACCCCAGGTTCCGATCCTGGGCGTTCCGTCACCGAAGGTTCCGTGATTGAAGTGCGTACTGCCAACAAAACTGAAATGCGCACCGTTTCCATGGTACTCCAACGCGTCGTCACCTTAGGCGGCAAAGCCACGATTCCGCCACGCATCGACGGAGACGGCCAACCTTTGGTTTACGCCAATGAGGCCGACAAATCGAAGGCTTGGCGCCGTTACCTACTAGGTCTTGCTAAATGATTTCCGCAATCCTTCTACTCGCAACTCCTCTTTTCCAACAACCCCTCGCGTGCCTGGACGACGGCACCCGTGTGCAAGTGTTAGGAGACACCGAAGTCGGCTCCTTTATGGTGCGAACTTCGCTCGGTGTTATGCGCACCGAAGGTCAACGCGTCACCGAACTCTCCGACAGTGCCAAAGAAGTCGCACTGCTCGAGCCGCTACGCGATCTGGATTATGCAAGTTGGGTGAAGCGTATCGGAGAACGCGGTTTGTTTGAGCGCTTAATGAAAGAGCGTGTTGACCGTTTTAATCGCGAGGCACTTTTCGCCGCCATCCTTCCATGGGGCGCGCGCATTGATCCTCTACCACCCGGATTTCCAGTTTCGAAACGCGCCGAAGAATTGTGGGTACGGTTGCAAGCGGCCGAAGGCACCCAACGCGCTTTGATTTATGGGGCCATGCTTGCGGAAAGCCAAAAGATGGGCGTGGGTTATTGGCGTCACCTGAATATGGAAGACGTGACTCAAGCTATGGATCACACCGATCCAGGTTTGCGCTGGGCGGCGGTCAGCCTAGCCACTCTCATGCAGGAAGAGGGCCTGGAGGAATTCCTACTCGAGACCAGCATGGTCGACCCAGACCTTTGGGTCTTCCGCACCGCCGCGCAAAACCTGCTCGACAAGGACACCCAGGGTGCGCTTTACCGCTGGGCTTTTGTGCTGATTGATAGCCGTGACATCCTCGAGCACCGTCGCGCTTCCTTCCTGCTGGGCGAACTCGGAAGGCACTACCCAGACATCCTTGCGGAAATCGCAGAACTGCTCCGCGCGGCCTACGTGCTTGGTGGCAGCGGTGGCGCAAGTGGCTACTCTTGCGCCCCACCCGCTGGGGTTTCACTGACCGGATCTGGCATTGCCGTCACCGATGGCTCCACCCTGGAAGACGGCACGGTGGCCACCACCCAGCAGAAATTGGTCATGGCCGATGTGCTGGAGCGTGTCATCACCCCGGGTTCCGGCGGCAAAACGGAGCGCACCGAGCGCCAGAAGAAGAAGGACAAGAATCCGCGGCCCAATTTCATTGGACTAGATGGAGAATCTCACGAGACTCAAAGTGAGGCTTGGCGAAAGTACCTGCAGGGGCGATAATGCCCCGCAATGGGTCACGCTCCTCAACCGGCAATTCTCGTCCTTGAAGATGGCTCTGTTTTCCGCGGGCAAAGTGTCGGCGTTGCTGGACAACGCGCCTTTGAGCTAGTTTTCCATACTGGCATGACCGGGTATCAGGAGATTCTGACCGACCCGTCCTACCAAGGCCAAGCGGTGGTCATGACCTACCCGCAAATTGGGAACTATGGTTGCCAAGCCGCTGCCGACGAATCCAATCGTTGTTGGGCGAGCGCCATGATCATGCGCGAACTCACGCGCTGCACTTCAAGTTGGACGGCCGAACAAAGTCTGCAGGAGTACTTAGTCGCAAACGATGTCATGGCTATGGAAGGCGTCGACACGCGCGAGATCACTTTGTTACTGCGTACCAAGGGTGCCCAACGCGCCATCTTGAGTACGGAAACCGACAACGTGGAAGCGCTCCTCACATTGGTCAAGGCGCACCCGACTTTGGATGACAGCAACCTCGCCGCCAAGGTCAGCTGCACCGAGTCTTACACCTGGAGTGAAGGTCTGCCCGATGACGTCACTTGGCAGCCGACCACCCGGCACACGAATGCAATTCCGTTGGTGTGTTATGACTTTGGCATCAAGCGCAATATTCTGCGCAACTTGGTCAGTTGTGGATTTGCACCGACCGTGGTGCCTTTTGACACCAGCGCCGAAGAAGTTTTAGCCATGAATCCTGCGGCGGTGTTTTTGAGTAACGGACCTGGCGATCCAGCAGCCGTCACTTCTGCGATTGAGGCGGTTGGCAAGTTGGTACATGCAGACCTTCCAGTTTTCGGCATTTGCCTAGGACATCAAATCCTTGCGTTAGCTCTTGGCGGACGCACTTTCAAAATGAAGTTCGGCCACCATGGTGCGAATCATCCGGTCATCGAAGGAGCTGGTGGTCGGATTGACATCAGTTCGCAAAACCACGGTTTCGCGGTCGATCCAGACAGTCTGGAAGGAACCGATCTGGTGGTCACCCATCAAAACGGAAACGACCAAACCGTCGCCGGCCTCAAGCACGCCACCAAAGCGGTGTTCTCGGTGCAGTATCACCCCGAAGGCGCCCCCGGCCCGCATGACCCCGAACATTTATTCCGGCGCTTTCGGGATAGTTTGCAGACGACGGAAGCCTCTACTTAGGCCATAACCACCCCAACGCCGTGGGGGTTCGAGAGTGATTGGTCGATAAAGCCACGGTCTCAGGACGATGCCGTGATCGTGGCGACCTTGGAAACGGTGGGCCTATCGATTGTTCCCCCCGCTGCTGGCGACTTAATTGGAAATCACGCGCCCGGCAGGTTGTCCGGACGCGTGATTCATGAAGAACTGACAAAGGCTTTCGCCTACATGTTTTTTTGCGAGGCCTTGAGGCTTCGAATGAGCTCGATGAACTTCGGTGGTTGTCCGGTGCGCAGCACTCCCATGCGGAAAATGCGACTGGACAGCCACAACATGAAGATTGCCGTGCAGAACATGAGGATTCCGGAGCCGACCAAGTCGAACATGGGTGGATCGGCAGCAGCGCGGTTCATCATGACGAATGGCGTGTAAAGAGGCACCCAAGTCAGGAAAGTTGCGAGGCTTCCATGTGGGTCCTGTGCAATGAACACCATGGTGAACAGAGGCACCATAAGGATGATGGTCGCCGTTCCCATGAAGTTCTGCGCTTCCTTCACCGTGTTACACAAGCTTCCAATCGCTAGGAAGATCCCTGCGTAAATCATATAGCCACTGAAGAAGTACAAACCGAACAAGGGCAAGAGCCCGCCAGTTTGAATGACTTGAATGAGTACACCTGCCCATTCCACCTCCGGTCCCGCCATGTAATGCAAAACGCCGAGTAAGGAAACGAACCAGCCCACCATCATGGTGAGTCCGACCCCTGCAATGCCAATCAACTTACCACTCATGATTTCCCATGGCGTTGCCGAACTCAGCAGCACTTCAATAATGCGGTTGGACTTTTCCTCCACCGTGTTATTCAAAAGCATGTTAACCACCGTGAAGATGGCAACCCAAAGCAGGTAAACGAATCCAACTGGAGCCCATTTACGGATGGTGTCCGCCATGCTGACGATTTCCTCCCCGACCTTTTTGTTTGGGTCGAAGGCGGCGAATTGCATCTCGGTGCGCTGCACTGCGGCTACAGCATCGGGGTCCAAGTCTTTCGACTCGAACTCAAGCCGTTGTACTTCCCGGTTGATGGCACCCTCTATCGTATTCGCTAGATCCATATCGGTCAGGTTCGTAGACCAAAACTGCACACCCGCCTTGGCATCTGCCAGGGCATCTACGGACATTTCACCGGGACGTCTCACTTGCTGGAAAGCGTCAGGTGGAATCACGACAAGCGCGAATAGAGGGGCGTCACTGCCTTCAATGGACTTTTCGTTCAAGAGGTAAGGCTTGATGCCCGCAACAATATCTTCCCGTGAGGCAGAGGTCAGATCTACGCCTTCGAGTGCGCCGTCAGGAATGGGAGCGTGGACTAGAAAACGCTTTGGCGGCTCAAAGTCCGGTCGCTCTTCGACCAACCTTCCGGCAATCAGTTGCACGACCATATCCAAGCCACCTTCCTGGCTGAGATCATCCAACACTTCCGGATTCTCATTCAACACCATATCGAACATGGCGCCTTGCGGATTGGCTGGATCCACCTTCATGTCGACTTGAGGCATGTCCTCGAGAGCCTTTGCAGAAAGCGATACGCGGAACTCCTCTTTGGTGTACTTTTGTATGTACTCCCCAAGCTTCTTCATGACCGAACCTTGGTAGCTTCGTTCCATGGCTTGATCGATGACACCCTCAAAGGAACCACTTTGGTCAATCAAGACAAAATGGCGTGCGGGCTTCGCCTTGTCTTCGAGCAATTGTGGGACTTTGATCGACAAGAACAAAATCACGGGGAACATGAGGAGGTTGATCCAGAATCCCTTGGTGCGCGCGTTTTCGGAATACTCGCGGGCGGCAATGTGTAAGGAGTTACTCATATTCTGGCTCAACGAAGCGTGGCGACTTTGGCATCGTCACCAACGAGGTGAAGGAATACATCGTGCAAGGTGGGTTCGTGATAGCTGAAAGCTGTCAGTTCAATCCCGTTCTGGAAACAGTTGCGCATGAGGTCTTGGGGGTTGGCATCCTCCAGCATGGTGACATCGTAGGCGCCGAGGCCTTCGTCACTGTTGCGGACATCGCCCACGCCGGGAAGTGCCCCGAGAGCGATTGCATCTTCGACGCCTTCGACGTGCACAATTTTAGGAATCAAGGATTTGGCTTCGTCGATGGTGCCATCGAAAACTTTCTCCGCACTGGCAATCAACAGAATGCGGTCGCAGATGCGTTCTGCGTGTGACATCACGTGAGTGCTAAACACAATCGTAGCGCCAGCCTCATTCATGTCCTTAATGACATCTTCCATGACCTGCTGGTTGCTTGGATCCAAACCGGAAAATGGCTCATCCAAGATCACGAACTCCGGGTTGTGTGCAATCGATGCCAAGACTTGCACCTTTTGCCCCATTCCCTTGGAGAGGGTCTCCACCTTCTTATCGGCAAAATCGCCTAAGCCATAACGCTCGAGCAACTCATAAGCACGCGCCTTTGCCGCCTTGCCCTTCATGCCTTTCAGCTTGGCGAAGTAAGCAATGACTCCCCACGCCTTCATCTTTTTGTACAAGCCCTTTTCTTCTGGCAAGTATCCAATGCGCTCGCGCACATCCATAGCAGTAGGCGCACCCAGCACAGTCAAGCTACCCTCGGTAGGCTTGACGATATCAAGGATCATGCGAATCGTGGTGGTTTTCCCTGCGCCGTTAGGGCCGAGAAAACCGTAAATGGATCCTTTGGGCACGGCCAAATTAATGTCCTTGACCGCAGTGAAGTCTCCATAACGTTTGGTGATGCCGCGGAGCTCCACGGCATAAGGCGAGGTGTCATTCATGTTTAAATTCCAGCACTTTCCAGTGTTGGAGGCGCCAGGCGTTCGGCGGCACAAGCTTGTTCGACATCGGCAATGGCTTTAGGGGTCGCCACGGTTAGGTTCTCGGGGGTTCCGCCAGTGACGTGGATGTCATCCTCAATGCGTACGCCTATGCCGCGCAATTCGCTGGGAATACTATCGTCGTCTGGTGAAAAGTAGAGACCTGGCTCCACCGTGAGCACCATGCCTGGTTCAAGCGGACGCGAAACGCCGTCAAAGCGGTAAGCGCCGCAATCATGCACATCGAGACCAATCCAGTGAGAAGTGTTGTGAATGGTCCATTTGCGGAAACTGCCGGTCTCCATGGCCTCCTCCACCGAGGTCTTCACCACACCCAGGGAAACCAAACCTTCACAGAGCTTCAAACTGGCGAGGTCGTGAATGTCATGGAATGGATTTCCAGCACGCACCGCATCGACGGCAGCGATTTGGGCGTCGAGCACCACTTGGTAGACCGCGCGCTGGGCTGGGCTGAAGGTTCCATTGACCGGAAAGCACCGCGTGATGTCCGCCGCGTAATGTTGGAACTCTCCACCGGCGTCAATCAAAACCAGGTCGCCATCGGCACAGGCTTGATTGTTATCGGTGTAGTGCAAAATGCAGGCATTGGCACCACTTGCCACGATGGATGGATAAGCCCAACCGGCATCGTTGCAACCGTGATTGCGGAAGGTGAAGTGCAACAAGGCCTCCAGCTGATGCTCGTAAAACCCAGGATTGCACTGCGCCATGGCCAGCATATGCGCTTCCGCGCTGACCGCAGCCGCACGCCGCATGAGATTCAACTCGCCCTCTGACTTGAACAATCGCAGTTCATCCAACACCGGTCCAGGATCTAACACGGCACTTGGTGGAGTTAATCCAAGGCGCGTTTGTTTGCGGATGGCGGACAGGCTCTCGAGAACAAAGGCATCTAGTTCGGCTTGTTCGCCTAAACGACACCAAACGCGTTTCGCCTTTTGCATGGCAGAAAGCGCGACTTCGGGGAACTCATCGTTCTCGCGCGCATCGGCAAAACCGAGTTTCTCCATGGCACCCTCTGGCCCCAAACGACGGCCATGCCAAGTCTCTTTTGCCGGATCGCGCGGCAATACGAATAGGGTTTCCTCGGCGACACCTTCGACACCCTTAGCGAGCATTAAGGCGCCATCGGCTTCCGGCAGGCCAGTCAGGTACCAAAAACCCGATTGCTGACGGAATGGGAAATCCACATCATGGTTGCGAACCATATGGTTGGCACCCTGAAAGAGGGCGATATCGCCGTCCTCCATGTGGTCGAGAAAGGCTTGTCGGTGGCTGCGAAACATGGTGTACGGGGAATCCCCGGAGCGCCAGTTTCCTTTAACCGGAGGCTTAGGTCAACGTTGGGCTGACCAACTTACAGAGCCTCCTTGGGGCGCTTCCGTGGAGCTTCCACAGCTTTTGCAGATGGCAGCGGCTTATAGCCCTTGCCGTTCCGCTTCATGGCCACGAAGAGACTAGCCAATTGCGGGTCAAAGTGCGTTCCTGCATCGGCCTCAATGATATTCAAAGCCTTCTCAATGGCCATGGCTGGCTTGTAAGAGCGCTTGGTAATCAAGGCATCGTAGGCATCGGCAATGGCAACAATACGGCCTTCCAGCGGAATCGAATCACCGGCAACGCCGAGTGGATATCCAGTGCCATCCCATTTCTCATGGTGGCTGCGTGCAATGTCAGCCATATCGCGTAACCCAGGGATTGCAGACAAGATCCGGTCGCCGGCCATGGGGTGACGCTTCATGGTGACAAACTCGTCATCGGTCAGCGCGCCTGGCTTGAGCAGGACATCGTCCGGAACCGCTACTTTGCCAATGTCGTGGAGCAAGGCACCTAAACGAAGAGTTTCCAAACGGTCTTCATCAAAGTTGAGGATTTCCCCCATTTCCACTGCGTAAACCGTCACGCGCTGGCTGTGGCCGCTGGTGTAGCGATCCTTGGCTTCAATCGTTTTGCTCAACGCAATTGCGGTTTCGACATAAACCTTTTGCGCCACTTCTTGAGATGCACCCACACGTTGCAGGACGTCGTGAGTTTTCTTAACCAACTCGCGGATTTCAAAACAACCCACGGCTGGTGCCCGCTCGTAAAAGTCACCCGCACCGGCACGATCCAAGACCCAATGCAAACGGCCCAAGCCGCGGATGGATACGGAAAGGAATAGGAAGGTGAGGACCGCACTAATTATGCTGGTCCATTGGGCTAACACCACAATGCCGCCGGCCCAAATCGGGGCTGGTAAATCTTGCCGGATATACAGGGTGCCAAGCGAAAGCAAGCGACCGCGTACTTCATGGCGCACTTCTAAAACCTTGGCCTGACCTTGGCCGCCAAGCAACACGCCATCGATCACTTCATGCAGACCGGCGAGTGTTTTCCCGTCCCCTTCCGGAGCTCCTGGCAGCAAAGGTTCACCCGCAGCATCCAAAAGAAAGGCGGTGGCATGCGGAATTGCCCGCAAACGCTTGTGCAAGACGTCCATAGCTTTTTTCGAATCGCCGCTGTCTATCGGGTTTCCGATTTCCTTGGCGATGACCTCAGCGTGGGCCAAGAGTGCTATTCCAGATTCCTTAGCTTGGCCTTCAAAATCGACCTTCATCAGATATTGCCCGCCTCCCCAAGTGAGGCCTCCAGCGAGCACACCTGCGAATAGAGCGCCTTTAAAGGCGATTCCCCGCGGTTTTAAAAAGCTGCGGAAGGATCGTTCCTGTTCAGCAGGCTCGATTTTCGGACGGAAGGCCGTAGACATTGCTTTCTTTATCGGTTTCTACCTCGGATTACCTTAAAATGTGGGGCTCCAATCCCCTTGGGGACCCTCAATTTCACGAAATCATGCTTAGCATCCTCCTTCTACAGAGCACCTTGCTCGTCACTCCTGTCACCGGTAGCGCCGTCGAAGCGGCTCCGGAAAACACCCAACCGCTTTTGAACCTCGACTTCATGCAGGATCCCACCGAGGATTCGAGCAACTGGTCTGGTTCCGCAAAACTTTCTCTCAGCGACATTTCGGGCAACAGCGAATCCACCAACGGAGCCGCTTACATCGATATGGATTGGGCAGAAGGCCTGGATAAGGTCAAGCTCGGCGCACGTTACGCAGGTAACCGCACCGGCGATGGTGCGGGCAACTCCACCACCACTTCTCGCCTCTACGCATTCGATGCGGCGTACAACCGTTACCTCTCCGAGGAGAAAAACCTATACGGCTACGGAAGCCTTGGAACTCGTCAGGATGAGCCAAACGGCTTGCAGTTGCGCTCAGCCATTGGGGCTGGTGTGGGTTACACCTTCCACGTGTACGAAGGCGGCGACCTCAGTCTTGAAGCCGGTGTTGCATTCGTAAACGAGAACAAAGTAGGCATCCCGAACGATAGTAGTGCAACTGGCCGCGCAGCTTTTGACTTCAAAGGCGACATCGAGTGGCTTGCCGACGTTTCCTTCTCCGCAGACGGTGAGTACCTGAACGGTGGCGACGTTGAATCTTATGTTCAAAACATGAATCTGGCTTGGAACTTCGCTGACAACTGGGACCTTTCCATCGGCAATAGCATTGCTTGGGACGGCAACCCATCGGCTGGATTCTCCAGCACCGACCGGCAGTGGAACTTGCTGATCGGTACCAGCTTCTAGAGTATTCTGGAGACCGCACCGGGTTTCGTGCCTATCTATACGATGGGTGCGGAACCCGTTTTTCATGCACGTTCAATGCTAGAATGACCTCAGATGGCCGTAAGACTTGACATCAAGACCGCGAAGATTCTGACCTCGGAAGAGGCTCAAGAGACCATGGTGCTATTTCGCACCCTCGGCGATGATCCGCTGGCCATTCAAGAGAGTTTCCGCGGGATGTTCCCTAAGAAAGTTGCTGAAGCCATGGGGGAGCTCCGCGCTTTACGCCGACGTGCGGTGCAAAAGTTTGATCTGGGCTTAGACATGTACTTCACCAAGCCTCTGCTGGAGCAGGCTTCGAGCCAACCGGTTGCGGCCTATCGTGCAAAGCGTTTTGCCGAGGCCGGATTTAAGGAGGTCTATGACCCCTGTTGCGGAATGGGTTCCGACACCATCGCTTTGGCCCTGGCCGGGTTGAAGGTGCACGCTAGCGATAAGAATGACATCGCTGTGCATTATGCAGAGGCCAATGCTGCGCTCTCCGGCGTGGCCGACATGGTTGACTTTCACGTAGCCGATTGCCTCGAAGAGCTGCCACCCGATGGCCCGATCATGTTAGATCCGGCACGGCGTCGTGGCAGTCGTCGGATTATGAATCCGGCAGATTGGTCCCCCGCTCCAGACATTGTCAGCAAGATGATCGAAGGGCGCCCAGGTGCCTGCTTAAAGTTGTCGCCTGCCGTCGACATGGAAACGCTGTTCCGGTTGTTTCCAAAACCCGATGAGATCGAAATCGTTTCTTACCGCGGGGAAGCAAAGGAAAACATCTTCTGGTATGGCGAGTTGGCCTCTGGCGTAGAGCGTCGTGCCACGATCCTTCCACAGGGCGAAACTTATTCCGGTGCAGAACAGGCGCAAGCCGAGACCGGGGAGATTGGCGGTTTCCTTTACGATCCAGATCCCGCTATGGTGCGCTCCGGATTGCTTGGCAAATTAGCGGAAGAGTTGGGGCTTTGGAACATCGACCCCGAGATTGGTTACTTGACTAGTGATAAAGAAGTGCATAGCCCATTCCTCGATGGCTTCCGCATCATTGCCCTTGACAGTCTCGACCCGCGCAAGATGCGGGCCTTAATGCGCGAACACAAAGTTGGCAGCTTGATCATTCGCAAGCGCGGCATTGCGGAACGCCCACAAACCTTGGAGCAACGTTTCTTGCCTAAGAAGTATGGCGATAAACGCATGACTTTAATCGCGACACGGGTTGGCGACCGCCACCTCGCCATGCTGGCCGAACCACTGTAAAACGTTTTGTTCTCACTAGCTTTACTCCTGCTCACGACAGCGACTTCCCTAGTCGCACAAGAGTCCACTTCCATAGAAACCAAGCAGGAGCCAAGCGTAGCGCGCTTGCGTTTAAGCTCTGAACCTGGTGGATTCGATCCGGTGCAAAGCACCCAAATGCTAGATGCAGTTATGCAGCGGCAGGTTCTGGAGTGCTTATTTGAGTATCAATATTTAAAGGACGATGGCAGTATTCAAGGATGCTTAGCGAACGCATGGTCCTCCGCTAAAAATCACACGGAGTGGAACCTTTGCTTACGCACCGATGCTGCTTTTTACGATCCCTTTGATCCGCCACTTTGGCCTTCACGCAGTCGACCTCTGGTTGCGCAAGACGTCCTGAACTCTTGGTTGCGCATGGCCGATGCGCGCAACGCCTCCGACGGATGGTGGGCTATGGATGGGATATTCCTCGGACTCAATGAGTTCCGCACGCAAACCGCATCGCTCGACCCCAAAACTGCAGAAGTGGCGTGGCTAAAAGCCATGGAGGAAGGCGTCGAAGGGATTAAGGTGATCGATGCTCATCACCTAAAGCTGACTCTTGTTGAGCCTGATCCGGATTTCCTGCAGCGCCTCGCAATGACTCATTTCGAGATCTACCCCATCGAGGCTGCGCAAGCCGAAGGCCGATCCATGCTGAATGAGCCTGTCGGCAGCGGCGCCTTTGTCTTGCAAGAGTGGGTGGAAGGGCAAACTGTGATTTTTGGGCGTACTCCCAATTGGCGTGGCCAAGAATCACCGTTCGAAGATGGCACCCTTCCATTCCTAGATCAGGTGGAGTTCCATGTCGTGCGCGACTCACAAAACGCTTTGCTGCAATTTGAAGCCGGGGCTTTCGATCGCATATCCCTCGGCCCCTTGGGAGTCGAACAGTTCCTTGACTCCGACTTCAAGATTCAAAGCGAGTATAAGGATCGAAACTACCAGCTCTTCGACTGCCCTGGCTCCGACGTAACCATGCTCTGCTTTGGCATGCGGGACCCAATGGTTGGCAACGTACGTGGCGATGATGACGGCAATGAAAAGCGCAGACTTTTGCGCCAAGCCATCGCCCTCACCTTCCCGCATAAAGTCTGGAACGACACCGTACGTGGTGGCACGACTGCCGATGCCGCACGTAGTTTTCTCTCTCCTGTGATTCCGGCAAGTAGATTATTTCCGGCATCGGAGCTGGTTACGACCAATCTCGACCGTGCGCGCCAGCTTCTTGCAAAGGCGGGTTATCCTGGAGGCAAGGGGCTGCCCACGCTTGAGCTTCACGCATTCGCCGATGAGCGCTCGCAATCCGTAGCCCTCTTCTTTCAGGAAACGGCCGCTGAGGTTGGCATCAAGATGGAACTCTTGACCCTGCCTTACGCGGAGCAACGGAAACGCCAGCGAGATGGACAGGTTCAGATTTTCCTGAGCGCCTGGGTCTTGGATTGGCCAGACTCTGCTCTCATCCTGCAAACATTCCTTGGCGATCTTGCCGGAACCGACACCAACTTGTCGAGTTTTCGTAATGCGGAATACGATGCACTTTATAAGAAGATGCGCAGTATGGAAGATTCGCCGGAACGAGAACTGCTAGTTGGCCGCATGCTAGAAATCTTAAACTTTGAAACGCCTGGGATCCCCATCGATCATCGCCACAATTGGTTCTTAACCCAACCATGGTTTTCGAATTATCGGGCACACGCTTTTGAGCCCCTCGCCACCAAGTACTTCCGCATCGCGCCACATTGATGGGGAAGATATTGCGTCGGCTATGGTTTGCCCTGTCCTTGGTGGTAGGCGCTGACCTGATTCTATTTTTGACCTTGGACAGTGGCTTGGTAGGCGACCCTGCCTTGATCGAAGTCGGTCCTCGGGCCAGCGCCACCGATGTTGGACTCGCTCGCTTACGCTTGGGACACTACGAGGAGTTTGATGCGCAAGCTTTACGCTTACAACTTTCCTCCACTGCAGGCGCCATGGATTTACGCTTTGAAGCGCACGATGGTTCGATTCAAGTTTTAGATGGCACCGCTAAGCTTGCTGCAGTCACCACCGAAGGAAATCTCACCTCCTTTGCCGCCGCACTGTCCAAGCTTTCGGGCGACACCTGGTCCTTGCAAGCTTTTGCTCCCGAAGCTTCTTCGCAACTCGGCGCCTCTGGGGTTGCTGCGGCACTGCATCAACTCCCCTTCTTGTTACAAGATGGCGCACCAAACGCATTGCCTTGGGCGCAAACGGCGCCAAAGTGGAAACGTTTCCTGACCGGCTTTTCTTCCTTACTGCACTTTGATTTTGGCAATGACCGTCAAGGCCGCCTGGTTAGCGACAAGATTCGCGACCGCGGCAAACGCTCCTTAATGCTGTCGCTTCCGGCGTTCACTTTATCTACCGTTTTGGCTCTCGCTTTAGCCATGCTGGTCGCTGCTCGACGTCGGATCGATCGCAGCATGCAAACCATTGCCATTATGGTGGTTTCGGTTTCCTCTCTGGCATGGATTCTGTTTTTACGCCAAAGCCTTGCAGTCGATTTAGCTTGGTTCCCCATGCGACCCTGGTCGGAACCTTTTTGGCCCTTGGTCGCACTGCCCATTTTGATTTGGGTGTGGATTTCTACTTGGCCAGATTTTTTGCTTTATCGCACCTTAGTTCTGGAGCGGTCCAACCAGGAATGGATGACCGCGGCTCGTGCACGCGGACTTTCCAAGCGACGCATTTGGCTTGGGCATCTACTTCCAAACCTTGCGGCTCCGCTGGCATCCTTACTTTGCATCACGTTGCCCTTTTTGGTGCTCGGCTCTTTACTGCTCGAATATATGTTCGACATTCCTGGCCTCGGCAACAGTTTGGTCGAAGCGGTCAAGGATCACGACACCAATTTACTGCGGGCGCTAACCTTTCTCTTTGCAGTGACCTTTCTTCTGGCCCAATGGCTGGGGGAAGCCATCGCCGTTTTATGTGATCCACGTTTAAAGAGGAGCCAAGCATGAAGTTTGGGCTCATAATCCTCGCGCTTTATTTGCTCATTGCCCTGCTTGGAAGCTTTGGCATGTTCCCTGCAGAGATTGACTTAAAACTACTCAACTCCAGCGATGGTCATGCTGCCCAAGTCTTTGCTTATGCCTCTCCGAACTCCAGCGCATGGTTAGGAACGGACCAGCTGGGTCGCGATGTTTTAGAGGTCACCCTGCAAGGCGTGCGAGTTGCTTTATCGGTTGGCTTCCTAGCCGCAGGCGTTGCGGTCTTACTGGGTGCCTTGTTTGGAATTTTGGCTGGGTGGTACGGAGGCCGCCTAGATAGTTTTTTGTTATGGATCAGCGGCAGCGTGGCAGCGATTCCTGGCATCCTGTTGGTCCTTGTGCTTAGCTGGATGCTTGGCGGAGGTTATTTAGGAGTGTTCCTCGCGATTGGTTTAGTTTCTTGGGTTGGCATTTACCGCTTAGTACGGGTGGAAGTCCAACGCTTACAAAACGAACCTTATTTACTTGCTGCCAAACTGCATGGTGCCTCCACCCCATTTCTGGTTATGCGCCACCTGCTGCCAAACCTCAGCCCGATTTTGCTCACGCAGTTTGTCCTGCATTTCCTTTATGCCATCAAAGCTGAAGCCATTTTGTCCTTCCTAGGCATCGGCATGCAAGGCCATCTGTCTTGGGGAACCATGATTGCCGACGCATGGGCATTCAACGATCTCGGCAACGACCGTTGGTGGCGCCTGACTGCTGCAACCCTTGCCATGGCGTTATTGGTCCTGGCTATGCAACGTGTTGCGATGGGATTGTCGGAACGGAAAATCCGTTAGTCGACCAGCGCGTCGTAGCCGTACTTCTTGCCATCAAACACGAAGCGTCCCAGCGGGGAAATTGTGTCGTGGTAGAGCATGTTGAGCCAGCCTTCCTCGGCGGATTTTTTAATCCACTCGCTGCGTACGGCAAAGGACTTCTCGGCGTTCATGTCATAAGCCATGATGAATGGCAAATGTACGTGGTTGCGGGTTGGGACGATGTCAGCCCAGAAAGCTCCCTTCTCCCCTTCCGATTCAATCCGAATCAGTGCGATGCCTTCGCTATGACCACCTAATTCGGTCATCTTGATTCCTGGCAAAACTTCAACCTCGCCAGAGAAACTGTTCAATAGGCCAGCATCTATGACTGGCTGTAAATCCTCAATGCGATAACTCGCACCGCGCATATGGCCTTGCGCGCTCAGTGCCTTGACTTCACTTTCCACCGCCCAATGCTGTGCATTAGGAAACACTGGCTTGCCATCTTCACCACAAGTCGCACCGATGTGATCCCAGTGGCAATGCGTCATCAAACAATGCGTGACGTCTTCCGGCTCCAGCCCTGCGCCACGCAAGGACTCCAGCAAATCATGTCCGCCAGAATGATCAATGTGAAACATTTTAGTCTGCTTCTCATTCCAGCGCCGGCCCATACCGGGTTCAATGACAATGCGATTCACGCCATCATCTAGCAAGTATGGCGTTGCCGCTAACGGAATGGTGTGATCTTCATTCACCTCGGTTAGCTGTTGCCACAACGCGCGCGGCACCACACCAAACATGGCACCTCCATCGAGGGCGAAGTTCGCGTCGCGCAATGCAACCACGCGGAACTTTCCAATGCGGGTTTCGCGCTGAGTCATGCTTTAAGCCATTCGCTTCAAGAGATCGCGCGAGATGATGATCTGCTGCACTTCTGAAGTGCCTTCTCCGATGGTGCACAACTTGGCGTCGCGGTACATACGTTCGACTGGGTACTCGCGGGAGTAGCCGTTTCCACCGAAGATTTGAATCGCTTCGTAAGTGCAGCGCATGGCGACTTCCGATGCGTAGTACTTGGCGACTGCAGCAGCAGAACCATAAGGACGATCAGCATCTTTCAAGCGCGCCGCGTGGTAAACCAAGTGACGGGCTGCGGTGATTTCAGTCTCCATATCGGCAAGCTTGAAGGCCACCGCCTGATGCTTGACCAAAGGCACACCAAACTGCTCACGCTCTTTGCCGTAAGCCAAAGCCTGATCCAAAGCGCCTTGTGCAATACCGAGGCTAAGCGATGCAATCGAAATGCGTCCGCCTTCCAAGGTTTTCATGAAAGTCGCGAAACCTTCACCTTCTGGGCCGAGCACGGCATCGGTCGGAACGCGGCAGTCTTCGAACACGAGATTCACCCAATCGGAACCACGCATGCCGAGTTTTTCCTCACCAGGTTCAATCTTGAACCCAGCTTGGTCACGGTCAATGACCATCGCCATGATTCCCTTCGCACCAAGCGACTTATCCGACTGCACCGTAATCACAAAGCTCTTTGCGTAACTGCCATTGGTAATGAAACACTTAGCGCCATTGATCATGTAATGGTCGCCATCTAAAACCGCAGTGGTTTGAGTACCAGCACTATCCGACCCAGCACCCGGCTCGGTCAGGCCGTATGCGCCCATGAACTCGCCACTGCACAAACCTGGCAGGTAGCGTTCTTTGAGTGCATCAGAGCCAAATGCGTAGATTGGCCAAGTGCCAAGCGATACGTGGGCAGCCAGGGTTAGGCCTGTGCTTGCGCAAACGCGGGAAAGTTCCTCAACTGCGATGTTGTAGCAAAGGTTGTCCATGCCCACACCACCGACTTCTTCTGAGAACGGTAAGCCGGGAAGCCCGAGCTCACACATTCCCTTCCAGGCGTCCATGTTGAGTTGCTTGTGTTCATCGGCAGCGGCCGCACCAGGTGCAACCACTTCGTTAGCAAAACGACGCACCGTGTCGCGGATCATCTCCTGCTCTTCGGTGAGGTCAAAGTTCGTAACTATGTTTTCCATATCCGAAGTACTCACTACAGATTACGCGAGATGACGATGCGCTGCACATCGGTGGCGCCTTCGTAAATTTCAGTAATGCGGGCATCGCGGTAGTAACGCTCCACAGGGAACTCCTTGGTGTAACCAGCGCCACCATGGATTTGCACGGCATCTTGCGCCGCACGATTACAAGCCTGCGATGCGAACAGTTTCGCCATCGAGCATGCCTTGGTGCTTGGTTGACCGTTATCGCGCAACCATGCTGCGCGTTGGACTAACAAGCGGGCGGCGTCCAACTCAGTCGCCATGTCTGCCAGCTTGAATGCGATGGCCTGGAAGCGATTAATCGGCTTTCCAAACTGCTCGCGTTCAGCTGCGTATTTGGTTGATGCTTCCAAACAAGCACGGTGAATACCGACCGCTTGCGAACCAATGCCAATGCGTCCACCATCTAAGGTGTCGAGCGCAATCTTGAAGCCCTGATTCATTTCACCGACGATGTTCTCGTCAGGAACGAAGACATCGTTCAGCAAAATCTCGGTGGTGGAGCTGGCACGAATACCAAGCTTCAACTCCTTCTTGCCTACTTCCAATCCGGCGTAACCTTTTTCGACCAAGAACGCAGTGATGCCCGCACCTTGCTTAGCAGAGGGATCGGTAACTGCGTAGACCACAAACAAACCGGCTTGCTCGCCGGTGGTGATCCAAGCTTTAGTGCCGTTCAAAATGTAGCCGCCATCTGCCTTCACTGCAGTCGTGCGTACGGCTGCGGCATCGGAACCGGCTTGCGGTTCGGTAAGGCAATAGGCGCCAAGAATCGTGCCATCAGCCAAGGTCGGAAGGTACTTCTTCTTCAGAAGCTCAGTACCGTGCTTCGCCAACATGGAGCACATGAGGGACATGTGCACCGAAATGGTCACGCCAACACTGGCGCATCCGGCGTTGATCTCTTCCAAAAGAATCGAGGCGTGGAGGTTGCCGAGTCCAGCACCGCCATATTCTTCAGGAACCGTCAGCCCCAAAAATCCTGCTTCTGCAGCTTCTTGGATGGCTTCGGTCGGAAATTTTTCTTCTGCATCCCAGCGCGCGGCATTGGGACGCAAAACGCGATCGGCAAATTCTCGCGCCGAATCGCGGATCATCTCGTGGTCTTCTGTAAGGGAAAATTCCATGTTTCTCCCGTGAGGGTAGTGCATCATTCTACCCTATCTCAAGCTCACCGGCTTGGGAATGTGGCTCCTTCCCACCTCTCGGGATAGACTTTCTACATGCGTCAATGGCTCCGTTGCGGCTTCGCTCTCCTCTCTGCCAGTGGCCTTATGGCCCTGCTGGACGGCTGGCTACAAACATCGAATCCTCAGCCCTTCTTTCGACGGGAAATGATGGGGTTCGCTCTGCTGAATGCATGGGCATTATGTTTCCCTGCCTGGCTCCTGCTTGGGGTGCTGAAATCGAAGCTCAAAAGCCCGGTCCAAACCGCTTCTTGGGTCGGCTGGGCGATTGGCTGGACCCCGCTAATGGGTTCTAGCTTGCCTGGGATCATGTTCCTTCTGCCTGGCGTCTTCCTGCTGGCTTTTGCGCAACTAAAAGTCTTCCGCCGCTACACCATGCCGCCAGCTATCGAAGTGATTCAAACAGGGTTGATGGCCGCCTTCCTGGTCGCCACCCCCTTCTTGCCGCAGACCACCGCCAGCCTGTCGCCAGACGTTTACGACGCCACCGCGGACACGCGTCCAGTCCCAACCGGCATCGATGTCTTCTTGATTTCAGTCGACACCTTGCGCGCCGATGCCATCGTCGATGATCCCAACACCGAGGGCGACTCCACCGCACCCACGCCCTTCCTTGACCGCAAGCGTCCCAGTTCTTTGTGGGCGAACTATGCGTGGTCGAGCAGCAATCAAACTTTGCCGGGTCATGTCGGCATGTTGACCGGAGTGAATGCCATGGTGCATGGTGTGCGCTCCAACGTTGACCTGCCCGATGCAAAAGTGAAGTTGGTTTCCGAGTATTTCCAAGAGGCCGGATGGCACACCTCAGGTGTGATTTCAAATGCGCTGCTTTCTGCAGCAACCGGCATGCATCGCGGCTACGACAGTTACTCCGATGATCCGATTGGCTTAGGACCTTATGCGATTTTGCTGTCGCAGTACTTGCATGAAAATACGTGGGCGGGATTTTTATTCTCGGAAGAGCGCACGCGTCTGACTTTTCAGCGCATTTTCTTCCGCAAGCAGCTGCAGCTGAAGGATATTCCTCTGGCGGATCGGGTGAATAAGGCGGCTATTCAGCAATTGAAGGACAACTACGCATCGGAGCGTCCGTTCTTCCAGTTCCTGCATTACATGGATCCGCATACCGCATACCGTCCACCGGCACAGTTGCGCGGCACGCTATCGGGGGAACTTGCACCGCAAGTGGCTAAGCGCTTCTTGCCATCGCCCACTGCCGAGATCTCGCTCGCATTAGTCCGCAGCGTGGAAGATGCCCTGAAGAAAGATGATCCGGAAGCCGAAGTTGCGGCACGTTATTACCACCAGGTGTACCTGGAGGAAATGGTTTACGTGGACCAAAAATTGGAAGAGTTTTTCGCTTTGGCGGACCAGAGTGGACGTCCTTATGTGGTGTTGCTTACCGCTGACCACGGCGAACAGTTTGGCGAGCACAACCTCATGGACCACGCCAACTCCCTGTACGAGAAAAACATTCAGGTGCCATTCATGGTTTGGGGCGAGGGCGTGATTCCCGCGCACCTTGGCGCCGCACCGCACGGCGCCGATGTTGCACCAACCCTGCTTGCCTTAGCGGGCATTGACTTGCCGGAATCCTTCACTGGCATTCCCGTTACCCGCGACTACCTCACCCGTGCGCACGTAGTGGTTGATCAAAAGGAAATGGCGGTCACCGAAGACATCGGATGGAAGTGGACCGGTGCCTGGCCAACCGATGCCGAGGACAAAGTCATTGAGGGGGATCCCATCGATGTCAGCCTGGTCAACCTAATACGCGATCCAGCCGAGGAGCATAACCTCCTATCCACCGGCACCACGGTTTCCGCCGAGCTACAACGTCTGATTGCCGCGCTCTCCGACGCCGACACCTGGTTCCTCCGCCAAACCGACACCAAACGCAGCGCAGCGCAGGACTTGGCGCTGAGTGCTTTGGGCTATGCGGACCAGGAAGACGACCGCTAGGCCGCTAGAGTCAGTGCAAAAGCGCACGGCCGAGGCTGGGAGAGATTCCGGCTTTCAGCTCCGTTGCCGTCCCGTTAGAAATCAATCCGTAACTAACGGTAGTCGTAAAAGCCTTCGCCAGCCTTACGGCCAAGCTTGCCTGCTTCTACCATGCGGCGCATGTTAGGCGCGCAACGGAATTTGGAATCGCCGAACTGCTCGTAGAGGTAATCCAAAATGTTCACGCAAACATCAATGCCGATGAAGTCGGCTAGAGCCAGCGGCCCCATCGGGTGGTTCATGCCCAGCTTCATAATGGTGTCGATGTCTTCGCGCGTTGCAATGCCTTCGTAAAGGGTGAACGCAGCTTCGTTGAGCATCGGCATAAGAATGCGGTTGGCGACGAAACCGGCGTAGTCCTCAGACACGCCCACAGTCTTGCCAATCGCCTCTGCAATCGCCTTGGTCTTCGCAACCACTTCCTCGGAAGTCTTCTCACCTTTGATGAGCTCGACCAACTTCATGAGCGGCACAGGGTTCATGAAGTGCATGCCCACCACCGACTCGGGACGCGAAGTCACGCTTGCAATCGAGGTGATGGAAATGGAACTGGTGTTGGATGCAAGAATGCAACCAGCCGGTGCAGCTTTATCAAGCACCTTAAAGATGTCCTTCTTCACCTGCTCGTTCTCGAACACGGCTTCGACCACCATGTCGACATTAGAGACGGCGCCTGCCATATCGAGAGAGCCGGAAATGCGCTTGAAGATGGCATCGGTCTCTTCCTGGGTCATCTTCTCCTTCTTAACGAAGCGGTCTAAGGATTTGCGGATGGCAGCCAAGCCGCGATCCAGGCCATCTTGCCCTACTTCAATCAGGGTCACGTGGTGGCCGAAGGTTGCGAAGGTTTGAGCAATGCCATTGCCCATGGTGCCGGCACCGATGACGGCTACTTTGAGGGAATCAGTCATGTTTCTAAAAGTTAGTGCTACTTACTAAACAAGTTCGATGGATGCTGCGACGGCGTTTCCTCCACCGAGGCACAAAGTTGCAAGGCCAGTCTTCAAACCGCGATCCTTCAATGCGTAAACCAAAGTGGTCAAAATGCGCGCGCCGCTGGCACCAATCGGGTGACCGAGTGCGGTTGCGCCGCCATTGACGTTGATCTTTGCAGAGTCCAATCCCAAAGTTTTGGTGAGCGCACAAGCGCCCGATGCAAAAGCTTCGTTGATTTCAAGTAGATCGAAATCGTGACGGCTCATGCCAGTCTTCTTCTCGAAATTCTCAACCGCAACCTTTGGCGCCATCATGACCCACTCCGGAGCCATGCCACCTTCGGAGTAACCGGTGATCTTAGCCAATGGCTTCAATCCGTACTTCTTAACCGCAGCTGCCGATGCAACCACTACGGCAGAAGCGCCATCAGAGATTTGCGATGCGTTGCCCGCAGTCACCGAGCCTTCTTTGGTGAAGGCCGCGCGCATTTTGCCCAGGGATTCAACAGTGGTGTCGGCGCGAATGCCTTCATCGCGCGAGATCACGATTGGATCCTTGCGCCCTTGCGGCACTTCCACATCGAAAGTCTCAGCATCGAAGCGGCCGTTTTCCCATGCATCGGCAGCGCGACGGTGAGATTCTGCAGCGAAGGTGTCCTGCATTTCGCGGGTGATGCCGTACTCATCGGCAACCAGCTCGCCAGTCATGCCCATGTGTTTGTTGGAAGAGTGATCCCACAGTCCGTCGTGGATCATGGCATCGACCATTTTGGAATCGCCCAAACGCGCGCCTTGACGTGCGGCCGGCAGCAAATAAGGCGCCTGGCTCATGGATTCCATGCCGCCACAAACGACGATGTGCTTATCGCCCGCCTTGATGGCTTGTGCCGCCAACATGACAGCCTTCAAACCTGAACCGCAAACCATGTTCACGGTGAAAGGAGCCACGCTGTCTGGGATTCCGCCAGCGCGCATGGCCTGACGTGCCGGGTTTTGCCCAATACCAGCCTGCAGCACATTGCCCATGATGACCTCGTCGACGACATCGCCATTGATTCCAGCCCGTGCGAGGGCTTCTTTTATTGCCAATCCGCCCAATTCTGGGGCACGGAGCGTAGAAAGACCGCCCAAAAAGCGGCCGATGGGTGTGCGACAGGCACTAACGAGGAACACTTCAGACATTCTTTATTCCGGGGATGACGGGCCTCTGGAACAGGCATTGTACAGGCATCTCAGCCCCTGGTTCCGACCCCCCTTAGGGCCAAAGCCCAGCCTTTTTCAAGTCTCGGGCTAGAGGCACGTTTTTGCGAACCTTGGCAGCGACGTCTAAATCAATCTCGGTAATCAAGAGGCCGCCGTCGTCGATGCGCTCATGGACTTCACCGAGCGGGTCGATGACCAAGGCCGAACCTGGAAAGCGCATCGGGTCGCCATTGCCAAGGGAGGCTTCGCCGGCGCGATTGCAGGACAGGGTCCAGATTTGGTTTTCGGCGGCACGAGCCCGGCTCATAAGTTCGAACACTGGCACCCGCGGCCACGGCCACTGCGCGCAACAAATGAGGATATCGGCCTCTTGGTACATGGCTTCGCGACAAATTTCTGGGAAGCGCAAATCATAGCAGATGACGCCGATGATTTTGCCGGTCGGCGTATCGATGGCAACTGGTTGCGTTTCTCCGCGCTCGACTTGACGTCCTTCCCCCGTCGGCGAAAACAACATACGTTTCCGATAAGGGCGCAAGTTGCCGGCAGCACCAAGCATATGAAGTGCATTGCTCGGTTTGTCGCCTTCCCCACCGGGTGCGGAACCGACCACGATCAGCCCACCTTTTTCTGCGCGTGCATGCACGGTCTCCAAGGCAGCATCGCTCTGTGCACGCATTGCGGCTGAAAATTCTGGCAAGAACGAGGTCGTCCATTTCTCAGGCAGAACTAAGAGCTGCACTCCGGCCGCAATGCAACGATCCACCGCATGCAGCACCACGGCGAGGTTGACGGCGACCTCCCCGGGACGCACGTCAAACGGAAGTGCAGCAACGCGAGTCAACTATTCGCCGGTGCTCGGCAACGCAAGGAAGCGCGCGCGGACATCTTTGAAGTCGACGGACAAGTGCAAGGCCTCGGTGAGTGCTTCGGCGTATACGGCTTGATTGCCTGCAGCTTCTGCACTTATGGCGCGGTCATAGGCTTCGCCGGCTTGTCCCAAACGGGATTCCAGAGCTTGTATGCGTACCAACACATCTTCCCAACCGAATCCGCCTTCATCTTCCTTAATTGCCTGATACTGCTCGTAAGCGTGGACCATTTGGTTGTCCAACTCATAGGCGCGCGCACGACGATAACGCTTTTGGTTCTCAGCATCTTGGTTGGCTTCGGAAAGCTCCACTAAACGCTGTAAGTGCTGCGTTACGCCAAGAACCCGTGCTTCAGCTAGCAGGGCGTAGGCCGCTTCGACGGCACCACCACGGGTCGCCAAGTCTGCGGAAGAGAGCGCGGCTTCACTGTGGACTTGATCTTCAATCGCCTGCACCAATTCCATGGTTTCTGAATTGGTTGGATCGAGATGCATGCTGTCCAAAATGGCCACCCATGCTGGACCGGTCAAACCAGCCTCTAGGTACATGCGTCCAAGCGCACGGCTTTCCTCGGCAAGTTGCAAAGTGACGCCTTCCAAACGCGACTGCGCCAGGGATTCCTCTCCCAGCATGCTTGCGGCGTGCATAAAGGAAGTACGCGCGCGAAGATCTTCATGAGTGCGCAAGTGCTCCATGCCCTGGAAGTAAAAGTCTTCACCGATCTGCTCTTGTACCTCGAGCCAATCATCCGTCTTTACCAGCAACTTTTGCGAGTTTTCGTGGTTTGGATTCCAGCTCAGCGAAACACGTAGGGCCTCCGATGCAGCTTCCGGATTGTTCGCCTCGGAGTACTCGTAGCCAATGTTGTAGTAGCGCTCGGAAATTTGAAGCTCGGTGCGGGCACGTAAACGTAAAAGCTCCTCTGCGCGATCGGCTGGAGTGATCGGCGTCAGAAAATCCAACATGGTGGCCGCATCTTCTGGGCGACTCAGGTGCAACAATTCCCGCGTATTCTGCTCCATGAGGAAATAGCGGGTGCGCTCGATGCGCGCGGCGTTCTGATCGTCAGCAGGCAGCTGAGTGTAAATATTTAGGGCCTTGTGGAAGTTAGCCCGGCGAAATTCGGTATCCCCATCTTCAAGGGTGACCGCTTGGCAGGACCATGCGGAGGCGAGAAGTAGGACAGTGAGACGTCGCATGAGCATATTCTGACGCACTCGACCCACGATGTCCTGCCTGAATTTTCGCCTAATTCGGCATTCGGCCAAAGGACCACATCCCGAGACTGCCAAAAAGCAACACCGGAGCACTTCCAGCCAGCCATGGGCTCAGGGCGCCGCGTCCGCCGAAGTCGAGCATGAGCAAATCGACCACAAAGTAGAGCGCACAGAGCAATAAGCCCGTGGCTACCCCCTCCAGGGAGCTGCGTCGTTCAAAACTGAGCGCAAAGGGCAGGCCGAGGGCGAGCAAAATCAGAGGAATCAGGGGCCACAGGCGTAACCTCCACAGCAAAGTTTCGGCCTGACGATGATCAGGGTCCCCACGGAGCAGCGCTTTTAAGTCTTGGGCGCTGAGATCGAGCGGCCGATTATGAGCGAAATAAGAGCGTTCGAGGTCGGTGGGCGCCAATCCAGCATGAAAATAGCGGTCCATCTTCTGTTCCCCTTTGTTGTAAATCCGCAGTCCATTCTCCAATTGCCAAGCGCCTCTCGCCCACACCGCTCGGTCGGCGAGCACCCGCTCATCGTTCCCAGAAGCATCGAGAGCGAACACTTCCAAGCCGTCAATAACTGGAGTTTCGCCTGGGGTAAAGCGAGTCGCATGCAGACGGACGTCGCCTTCGCCGCGGGCCCACAGATCTTTCGGCTGCCAGCGGATTTGGTTGAACAGTTGGCGCTGCAAGCCTTCATGCGCACGCAAATAATCTGGCAAGTTGAACTCGCGGAATAGCCCTAATCCGATAGAAATGAGTGCGGTGGCAAAAAATATGGGGAGGAAGGCACGCCATGTCGCGCGGCCGGCAACCAAGATGGGAGTCCACTCCCGATTGCGCAACAATTGAGCCACGGTGCCCAAACCAGCAATCAAGGTGATGTAAGGCGCGAACTGCAACAACAAAAACGGCAGGTTGAGCAGGTAGTAATAAAAGATGTCACCACCTGAAAGCGCGAGTTCTTCGATAGCCAGTGCTTCTTGGAATTCATCGGCCTTACCGAGGATTTCCAGCACCGTGAACAAACCCAAAAAGGCGCAACCAACAACCACCCATTGGCCAAGGAAAGCGCGCAGCACATAGCGATCGAAACGTTGCATTAGACGCGCGACACCCTTGAGTAGAGCAAAGCCGCAATCGGAACCATGATCAGCGATGGCAACCAAGCTGCAACGTAGATGTTCAAACTGCCGCTCTCCTCGAGGTTATCGCACAAGTAAAATACTGGGTAAAACACGAACAGCAACAACATGAGGGAGGCGGCAAATCCTGCGAGGAAACCGCCTTTACGTAACCGCCAACCCAGCAGTGCACCAATGAATGCAAGCGGTAAGGTGGCGAAGCACATGGACCACCGTTGCCAATAAATAAAACGGAAATGCGAGTGGCGTTCGGGGGCTAAACTGCCATCGGCAAGGACTTCAAGAATGCGTGAAGAGGGCAAATCCTTGGCTCGAACCTCATCATCGCGCGATTTCTGGATTTCCTCTAAATTGAAGACTAGCCAGGTTTTCTCGGGATTAGAGAACAATCCTCGGGAGTCACGGAAGGTGCGAAGGCCGTCGAAGTTGAAGCCGAGATTGTTGCCATCGACCGTCATACGTGCGGTGTTCGCGCGTAAACGAAGCTCCTCTCCACCATTGCCTTCGCCTTCGTTCGGGCCCTCCAAGCTGAGCAGAACGTTATGAAAAACTCCCGGCCCGCTCCGCCCTTGCCACGACAAATAGAGACCGGCGTATTGCAGTTCACTCGAGCCCGGATTGGTGTTCTCCAAGGCAGCTACCGGAACACGATTCAATAGGCCGCGCATTTGCTGATACAAACTGGGCACCACTTCTGCGGTGATGGGATAGCTCACGGTAAACACCATGAGTCCAGCCAACATGGCGGCAGTGAGCAATCGCATGGGCCGATATCCCGCGGCGAAGGCAGAGATATGTTCCAAGTTAGAAGCCATGCGCCCATAAGTCAGCACGACCCCGATGAGTAAAACCACCGGGAAAAAGTACGGCAGTGCCTGGCCAATAATGAGCGGCACCAAACTTAAGGGAACCCAAAGCGGCGCACCTTGGCTAGTGGAAGATGCACGAATCGCGGCGCCGAGTCCAATCAGGAAGACCACCCCCGTCAGCACCATGACCAGGCGCTGCAGGATCTCCCAGAGATAAGACCGTGCAAGAATCATGAGCGAATCGTATCTGGTACTCTAGGGCGGTGCATCCAATGGCCAGGGAGAATATGGCAAGGTTTACGGCAGATGGCAGAAAACCGCGCTCCAAAAGATTATGTCGCTTGCTTGAAATGGCAGCGACTGGCGAGGGGAAACTATTGCGCCTCTCTGCTCGCCGCTCAGTGTTTATGCTTGCCGATGAAGGCCATAATTGGATTTTAAAGCTAGATGCCCCAGAACGGTCCTTTGAGGCCATTCGCGCATGCTTACGACGTCCTCCCTTGGCTCGAGAATCCAGGAACTGGCAACTGCTCAGTGAACGCTGGCCAGCGCTTCAGGAGCTCCTCGGCTACACAATTGCCGAGCAACTCGACTCCGCACGCGGTTGTTTCGCCCGCCAGTGGTTCGACGGACGCCGTGGAGAAGCCTGGCAGGCCGTCGATGCGGAGGCAGTGGGTGCCGGCATAGCTGCGCTGCATCAACTCGGCTGGACCGATGCCGACCTCAGCCCCAACGACATGTTGCTAACCGCCTCTGGCCTACTTTTGCCGTTAGATTTGGGGCATGCGCATGTCGGCACAGCGCCCTCCTCAGCAACCGACCGAAGCCGCGATTGGGTGCACTTCCTAGGTGGATTCACCCTCCGCCGACGTCTGATGTTCGCCAAACCCATGCTCGAGGCCTATCGCAAGGAGCTGCGATTACGCGAAAACAATGAGGAGCTCTTGCGCCTGGCCTTGCTTTGGGCAGGCACGATTTTGCACCGCCAGAGTCGCCGTTGCTTACGTAAAACGCGTGATTTTCAACCACAGAAAAACGGCATCGTGCGCTCCGAAGGCGTGCCTCAAGGCGAGCTTTTGACCCTAGCAGGTGACGTTTCCTCTGACCCCCGCGAAATCTTCCGCTTGCTCTATGAGCTGGAGCTACATGACATTGCTGCCATGCGCCCGGTACGTTTAGAAATCGTTGGCCCCGAGGATTGGGTCATCGAAGGCGTCATTCCAGAAAGATCAACCACTTTGCAAGCCGACCTCCTAGCGGCTGGTTATGTGAGCGAAGAATCCTTAAATGGATTTGTGCATGACCCACGTTTTCTGAAGCAAGTCAAGCCGCAAAACTAGGCCTTCGCCCGGCTTGATGGCTTAGTGCTGGTGTTCGTCTTCTTCAGCGGAGTCGACGTAGCCCAAGTCACCCAAAGCAGCGGTTTGTTCTGCCGACAACACTCCGCCGCGATCGACAAAACGGTCACGCAGCAGTTGCTCTTCCAATATGGCGACCAGCTGAATCTCGAAATCGGCTTGGCCAATCAGGTTTTGCAGCTCTTCCGGATCGGTCGCTAAGTCGTACACAGCGGTGACCTCGAAGCCATCGCCGGTGCGTTTTGCAATGAGCTTTTGATTGCCATAGCGCACCATGAGGCGGACATCGTCCTGTAGCACGTGGACGATGCTCGGCAAGGCCTCGGAGCCAAGTACCGAACGGCCGGTCATATCGGCAGGCACTTCTAGGCCTGCATATTCCAGCAGGGTTGGGGCGACATCGGCGACATCGGGAATGCCTTGGCGTTGCACACCGGCCTCAATGCCAGGGCCAGAGAGCAGGAATGGAACTCGTACCGAATCTTGGTAGAGGTGATTGCCATGAACTAAGGAGTCGTTTTCGGCAAACTGCTCGCCGTGGTCGCCGGTGATGAGCCACAAAGTTGGGCGCCCGGATTTCTCTACGTATTGACGTACTTCCTCGAGCTGAGAATCCAGGTACATGACGTTTTCCAAATACATCTGACGGTAAAATTCTGCCCCTGCTACCGCTTCCGCGTGCACCACAGGATCTTCACTGCGCAAATCAGCCTTCATGATGTTGAGCTGGTCCAAACCAATCATGCCCTGACTCTTTTCCGGACCGCGATATCGCTTGGCAAGCGGCGGCAAGTCTGCAGTCAGCATACCGCGATACGGCGCCGGCGCTCCATACGGATGATGCGCATCGAGGTAATGAAGGAAGAAAAAGTAGGGTTGCTCGGTAGCGAACAGCTGGTCCAAAACTTCCTTAGCTTGGGTGGTGGTGACCAAACCACGTTGTTCCATGCCAATGCCGTCCATGGAGCGTGGTGGGCGACGCAAGGCGCGGAAGGAAAGCATGGACAACACTCTTTCGGTTATGCCGCTCGGCACCAAATGACCTGTCCAAGTGCGTCCAGCCAAATACGCAGCACACGCAGTACGTGGGCCAAACCGTGGCGTGGTGCTGTCATCGTAAAGGTCATAACCACGGGAGAATCCCATGTCACCGGCGATGAGCGCATTCGAAATTACGCCAGCGGTTTGATAGCCGGCATCTTGCAAGTACTCGGAGACCAAAGGAAGCTCTTCGGGACCCGGCAAGTGATTGAAGTTGAAGCGCACGCCACTGGATAGGGCATCGTGGCCGGACAACATGGAAGCGTGCCCAGGCAGAGTTTGATTGCTGGAAGAATAGGAGTAATCCCACCAGTTGCCCGAGTTCTGCATGCCATCGAAGAAAGGCAAACGATAGGCTGGTTCACGCGGTCCGGTCACGGCATCGGCGCGCAAGGTGTCGAGCGAAATCAGAATGATATCTGGCGCTTGAAAGGCTTTAGCACTCGGATTCGAAACCAAGGTTGGGCTACTGATTTCATCGTTGAGCAAGCGCAGCTGCAGGTGATTCCAATAACCACCTCCCAAGGAAGCGAAGAACACCAGCACGGTCAGGCTTGTGGTAAGGGCCGCAGGAAACGCGCGCAAGGCATTTCGTAAACGCATGACCACGAAGATCAAAACGAGGGCGAGCGGAAAAAACAACACGCTCGGCACTCCGAGTGGGCCGAGACTAGGCACCAACCCAGCTAAGAACGTGAACCACATCCACTTGGGCGTTGCTGGAAAGCATTTACGGAAAACCGCAACCGGCGCCAAAAGCAAGAGTAGTGCAAAAAGCCCACCCGCGAGGAGCAAGTTACCCAGCCAAATCGGAAGCAAAACCTCGTACCACGGATGCGCACTACCACCGAGCAAGCTAACAATGATGCTGGCGAAGGATGCGCCGCCAAGCAGCGCAAAAAGTCTTTGGGTCCAAGGTTTCATGGGTCGGTAAAGGAACCGGGCTTTAGTTTAAAGGAACCATCGCTTAGCAGCGCCGGAGCCATGGAAGGCCTTCCAGTAATCTTCAGCGGGTAACCGCCAAAAGGCTTCGGCCCAATGCGCTTCAGAATCCCGCGCATACCAACGGCTTAAGCCACGATCGACACGCAAGTAATCGACCTCGGTAATTTGTGAAGGATAGGCACGCATAGCTTCATCTTTCAGCGCGCGCAGGTCGTCGTCCATTTCCACTCCACCGGTTAATGGCAAGGGCTGCCAAAGACCACTAGCGGCGATTTCAGTTTGGTTCAGCGATTTCGGCCAAGCCGCACGCAGTACGCGATTGGCCTCAAAGTGATCCAGGTTATTGTCCGCCCACCAAACCGTATGCACGCGTTGGGGCCGAAAATCGTCGAGTAGCTGGTGCAGGGATTCAGTCCACGCACCCGCTTTTACTAGCTCGGTTTCTGGTGCATCTAGAAAATGCAGGTCGGTCACACCAAGGATGTCCATGGCACGCTTGGCCTCCTTATGGCGGATCGCGGCCGACTCTTCTTCACTCACGGAGCTCACACCTTTACGGCCATCGGTCAGCCAAATCATGCGCACTGCACTGCCGGCAGCGGTGGCTTGAGCGATGGCGGCCCCGCATTGCAGAACATCGTCATCGAAGTGCGGCATGACGATAGCAACCTTCTCGACCGGCGCCATAGGCCCTTGACTGACGGCCAAAGGAATCTCGCTTAGGCTGCGTTGATAATCCAAGGCCGTTGCTAGGTGATGCCGGTATTGCAGGGCATCGGAGCGGTGCGGGCGGAATTCGGCACGCCAAGATGCGCGCAGCAAATGCGCCAGGCGTCCAGCGGGAAGCAGCAAGATGGCTTCTGCACCGCCGCGACCGACATGACGGAAGGCGGAGCGATAACCGCGTAAACCTTCAGCGGCATTTGCAAACTCAAGAGAGGTTTCCTCGCTCCCCGATTTGAGCAAGAGGTTTGGCCACAGCGCAATATCGCGTTCATAGAGTGCGACCGGGAAACCTGCGGACAGGTCACCAAGGATCCGCAATAACGAATCGGTTTCTGGACCCGGTGCGGGATATGGGGCAATGAGTAAATCACAACCTGCGGTCCACGGCAGGGGCGGTACTGCGCCTTGTGCCTCACTCGATTGAAAGGCGCCTGGAATCCAAGGCCGCGGGTCTCCGTGAAGAAAACCAGGCTTTAAGGTGGGAAGGAATTCCCCCACCTCTGGCATGGTCAGAATGTTCTGCGGCCGACGCAGTGGGCACGGAAGGATGCGCCCCAAGAAACTTACTCCATGTACCCGAGAGCTTTCATAGTCTCGATTAGCTTTTCATCATCTTCTTCTAAAGCCTCGCCCATTTCGCGTGGCGCCAGATTGACGAAACCTTCACGAGTCTGCACTGGGTTCGCAGCGCGGTATTCCGGAGTGAAGCAATCCTCCATCACGCGGCCATCCATGTAATCTTCCACCGGCAAACCGAGCAAGTGCAACATGGTGGTGGCCATGTCTGCGATTTGTGGTCCAGTCACGCGTTCACCCTCTTTGATGACACCTTTGCCTTCCCAACCGTAAATGCCCTGAGTGCGATGCATTGCTGGACGGCCTTCCACGGCCGGTTCGGCAACCACCGAGTGCAGCGGCGATGGCGACATATTGCATGCCGTCTCTTTGGTGACACACTGAATGTCTGGAGCAATGTGTAACTGCTCCCCTTCCCAGAGATCTTCCCGTTTAAATGCGCGCGCAATAATTTTGGCGCCATCAGGAGCTTTCATCTGGACCACCTTGGCAATGATCTCTTCACGCAAGGCTTCGTACTCAGAACCAGGATCAACAATACCTTCAGGCTCGCGCCCTTTCACGTTGATCAAGACGATGTCTTCTCCACCGGAGAAACTCGAGTATGCACGAGTCTTTGACCAATCAATCATTTCCATGATGGTGTGCTCTTGCCCCTTGCCTAACTTACGCCCACGCTCGGTGAGGATTTTCAAAATGCCGCTGCGACGTAGCGCGCCATTCCATTTTTTCTGCATCCACAATTTGCGCTTCATCGATTCTGCGCTGGACTTCAAAACCAAGTAGCCGTTATCCAACAACCACTTGTTCATGTAGTAGCGATAGGTGATGCGACCAAAACCGTGGTCTGAGCAAGTACCGAATACGGCATCGCCGTCCATTTTCAGCGCCCGATCACGAATGCGGCCAAAGGCTGCATCGACTGCGATATAGACGTCGGCAAGCAAATCTTTACGTGTTTCCCATTTGCCAGGATTCGCTTTTTGCCATTGCGGATCTTGGTAGCACCAAGCCTGATGCGATGTCAGGTCGACCTGGCGGAAAACTAAAACGAAGAAGTCCGGGTCATGGTTATCGAGCACGTGCTCGCCCATGCGGGTGATTTGCTCAATCACGTGGAACATACTCTTCACTGCAGCGCCTTCACTTGCGCTATGGAAAAGCATTTCCGGTTCGTTGTCGGCGGGGACATCGCCAATCGCTTCTTCCAACTCCTTGCGCAACTCCGGGGGGTGAATGAAATCGGAGTGACGATCGGGGGTCAACAGACCACCAATCATGCAACCGTTCACCTTCTCTACTGGAAAGGTCAAGGGCACCGTAATCGACGCCACCTTCTTGCCGGCTTCGCTTGCGAGGCGGAAGACACTCGGCACTTGCACCGAATTCATGCTCACCACCGGGCGCTGATAGCTGCCGTGGCGTTGCTCACGGAAAAAGAACACCCCGTGCTTGCCAGGGTGCACTCCAGTCATGAAGGAAGTCCATGCCAGTGAGGAGTTCGGTGGAACCGTGCTGGTGAGTGGGCCACAACAACCATTCTTAACCATCGCGGCTAAGTTGGGCAGTTTGCCTGCTTCGATCATCGGATTGATGATGTCCCAGGTGGCGCCGTCGATACCGGCGATGATGACGCGCTTACGAGGGGTCGAGCTCATGCTAAGAAAGGAGGGCAGAAACTCCCTCGAGGTGCAGGATACCCGTTCTGGAGCGACTTTCTACGCTCTTCCTAACTTCCGTTTCAGGATGTTCACCACCGCTGGATCCACCTGTTTCAGCGCAAGGCAAGCCACACCATAGAAGGTGACCCCTATTGCTGCACCGAAGAACACACTTTCCTCAAGATTCACTAAGAACAAGAGGCCAATCATGGCGGCCGTGAGCCCGTAATAAGGCACAGTTTTGACCAATATTGGAAGCGGATTGCCGAACATGCGCCCGACCAGAGTCATTTTAATCAAGAACTCCAAACACGCCGTAATCGCGGAAGCATAGGCGGCACCAAGGATTCCATAACGCGGGATCAAGAGGATGTTGCACACCACGATGCTTGCAAGAATGGTGATACCTACTGCGGGAATGCGTTTTTCCAATTCCTTGGAACCGAGCATGAGTAAACCGACGGGGCCACCGAGGCAATCGACCACCATGGCGACAAGCAGTACACGCAATACTTCAGCGGTACTGTGGAGCACCCCCATTTCAGGAGCGCCAAAACGATACTCCGGTCCAAACCAACCGCAGACGATGTCGGAGTAAAGGAAAACTCCGGCAGCCATGGGGACCACCCAAAAGGCTTGCCAGCGCACGGCGCGTCCATAAAGCGCGCGCGTGGCGGCTTTCATGTCACCGCCAGAAGTGGACTCGGTGAGGCGAGCGAGGCGTGGGAATAACGCCGTGTTAAACGCCATGGTGAAAGTCTGAAAGACCACGGCTACGCGCATGGCTTGCCCGTACATGCCACGGGCCATGTCGACTTCGCCAAAGACGCCGGGGATTAGGCTCACGAATAAAAAGCCCATGAGCAAGACATCGATGCGATTGCGCAACATCCGCAATATTCGGAAAATGGCGACAAAGCCCGAACTCTTCAACAAATCCCATGCGCGGCGTGGGGTGGACTTCGGCAAAATCTGGCCAGGTAACAATCGCTGGTGCACCAAACGCGGCAATAACCAGCCGCGCACGCTGGATCCCACCAGGAACATGGTGAAGATGCCAAAAAGACGCTGCTCTTCCGGCAAAAGCACCAAGGCAAGTGCGGCGCCGCCGGCACGGAACAAGCCAGTGAGGATTTCCACCATGGCAGGCATGGCCATGCGCTCATGTCCCTGGAACAGCGATTCGCCAAGTGAGCCCATGGCGTCGGCCAGGGTGATGCCCATAACCAACAGGAACAGGATGAGCCTTTGATCGAGTGGTTCGCCGGTATAGAGACTCTCAATGATGAGGAATCCGCCTAGGACCACGGCTGCTGCGAGAGTGCCCAACCACATGGCTAAGCGGGCATCGGCGTAAAGGCGTGCCGATCGATTTGGGTCGCGCGCAACTTCGCGGGTGACAATCAACGGAATACCAAAACTGGAAATCATGCTGCCTAAAAACAGCAAAGTTCCCATGAGGGTATAAACACCGTTGATTTCCAGACTGACATAGCGCGGCAGGATAAAGCCGAACATTGCGTAGATGGAAGTTCCGAGGAACTTCGCACCGGTCAGGAACAGGGTGTTGCGCGCGAGACTACTCATAAACGTGTCCGCCGCTTAACGAAAAAGCGGAATCAAGGTCGGACGAATCTTCTGAAACAAGTCGGCAGTGGCTCGGGTATCGCGCAAACAGTATTCAGCAATTTCGTCGTAGCGACCGGTGCGTGCTTTTTGCGCCACCATGGAGCCATCCATCTTGCCTTTGGGAGATTCCACCCCAAAACGACGGCACCAGTAATCCAAAGAATAGGATTCGCGGGCAGCCCCCATGAAGTTCAGCACTTCCATGAGATCGCAATGTTCGCGTAGGCTGTAGCGGTATCCAGCTAGATGACGACTTGGGGTGACACCGAGCATGGCCGAGCGGGTGAGCAGAACGGGGCCGTCGTAGCCGCGACCGTTGTAAGTCACCACAGTCCCCCATTCGGTGGCTAAACGCCAGAACTCGGTAAGGATTTCCCGTTCATTGCCGCGGAAAATCTTGGTGCCAGTGACATCGGCAAAGTCTTCCCACTTGCATCCGGAACCATGCACTAAGACAGCGCCTTGATCTTTGGCCATATTCCACATGCCTATGGAAACCACACGTCCAAGGCCGCGCACCAAAGCAAGGCGGTTCTGGATGTCATCTGCCTTGTCGCCCTTATTGCGCGCCATAAGGTAATGGCGAGTGGCTTGATCTACTTCCTCCCACTCCAAACCTGCGACCTCAATGTCGAAGGCAACAATGGGTGAACGAAGATTGGCTTGCGCACCGGCGGGTTCCGAAGGAGTCATGGGATTGCTGTTTAGGCTGCAGGGGGGATGTCGCCGTCGTGCACGGTGAGCACCGGAACTTTCGCCAGGCGCACCACTTTTTCAGCCGTAGAGCCGAGCAGCAAATGGGCGAGACCGCCGCGACCGTGTGTGGAAATCACGATGACGGTGCAATCTAACTCCTCCGCCATTTTCACCACCGCGGACGATGGCTTGCCCATTTCCACCAAATGGACCTCAACCTTTGCACCCAACTTACCCAACTTTTCGGCTGCGACCTGCAGAGCTTTCCGGGCACCGGCGCGGAACTCTTCCCTGTAATTGCCAAGGTCGAGCGCACCCGGTGCCATGTAGTTGGCAAAAACTGGGGCAGTCGCCACCAAGTCATTTTCAAGGGCGTGCATTAAATGAATCACCCCACCATTCGAAGAGGCTAACTGAGCGGCCCATGGATAGGCCTGCTCTGCCTGTGTGGAGAAATCAGTGGTGAGAAGAATGCGGGAGAACATCTGGCCTGCAGAATAACGCTTCCGGCGACCCATGGGGTCATGCCTTGGGGCTACTTGCCGTCAATTTTCTTCTGAATCTCTTCCTCGCCGCTGGTCACGTAGCCCAAAGCCGACATCGATTCTAAGAAAAGATCATTTGCATTATCCATGGGCAGGCGCGGACGCGTTGCCTTACGGAAACCTTCGCGGTAATCCATCGGTTCAAGAGCGGGATTTGTTGCCTTCCACTCCTCCGTCATCAGGTCGCGGAGCGGGTTCCCCTCCATATAGCTGCCACTCGCCAGTCCCAGAAGAGACAGGAGCGTTGGCGTGACATCGTAAATACTGCCCAAGGTTCGGTCGCCACGCTGCTGGAGGCCGAGAGCCTTTACGCCAGGACCGGAGAGGATCATCACGCCGGGAGGCGCTAAATCGTGTCCACCACTTTGGACGTTTGTAACGTCATCCGCGTTTGCAACATCCATGCCGTGATCACTCACAATCATGACGATGGCATTTTTCGGGAGTGCAGCCACGACTTCGCCAATCCAAGCATCCATTTGCTCATAGGACCGATCGATGCGGTCTCCAAGTCGCTTCACATGGTCATCTGGAACTAAGTAGGTGTAGTTCTGCGGCGCACGGTATCGCCAGAAGTAATGCCCTGCGACGTCGGGAAGACCAAAATAAAGCAGGTTGAGGTCGGCAATCTCACCGCCCTCCATCAATTGCATGAAGATTTTCTCATGGGTGCGGTCGGCATGAAAAACACCGCGGAAGAAGCGATCACGCAGGAAGGCAAACTTCCACTCCTGTGGCGTAATACCGAAGCGCTCGTTGTACTCCGCCATCAATGGGCCCGTGGGACGGCCATCGTAAAGCAGGTCACTAATGGAATCGGCCAGCTGATCTGGGTAGGTCAACTCAGGAAGGCCTTCTTCCATGATGAGTGGCTTCCATAAGAGCGCAGCTTGTGCTTGAGCAGCATAACTGGCCACGATCCGTCCATTCGGGACTTGCTCCGCGGGCCAAGAAACCCACCATGCAACGGAATTCACGCTGCGTCCGTTCTCGCCTGCAAGGTTCCAAACAGCTGGAACTTTACGCGAGTTCGAGGTGTAAGGAAGACCACCAGGCACTGGCTTATTGTTTTCGCCAATCTCCATGAAGTAGCGAATGCCATGGTCGGGAACCTTGACCCCTGTGGCAATGGAGGTCCACAACATGGGAGAAAAAGTTGGGCGGTCGGTAAACAGGTTTCCCGCAATACCTGCATCGGTCAGTTTCTTCAGGTTCGGTAACTTACCTTGAGCGAACAAAGGCTCCATCACATTCCAAGTTAACCCGTCGACGCCAAGCACCACTACTGGAGGGCGTTCGGTAAGTTGGGTTTGAGGCTGCAAATCCTCTTGGGTAACTGGCGCTTCGGATCCACCCTGCTTTCCAGGCTCTTCACCACCACATGCCGGAAGGCAAAGCAGCAGTGAAACGGATACCCCAGCAATAGAACGTGGATTCGAGAAAAGGCTCACGCCCCTATTCTACTGGAATACGGACCGGAACTGGCTGTTTACGCAAACGTCGACGCAAACCCCACCAGCCAAACAACAAAGCGGCCCAGCCTGGGATTTCACCGCGAAGGTCGACGTCGCCCTCGCTGTGGAAGTTCGCGGAACATCCTCCACCACCACTATCGGCCGCAGCTGCAGCACCGGCGCCGGCTTCAAAAGCGAATCCAGAGGATATGGCGCCCTGACCATTGGCCGTTAACACCATCAATCCAAAGTTGCCAGATGTGGCATTGCTATCGGTCATGGCTTCGACTTGGGTTCCCGAAATCGATTCCATCAAAGAAGCAAGCTTGCCGCCTTGGCCACTAGTTGGGTCCACACCAAACTTCACTTGTGCAATATCGGCCAAGGAAGCACCAAAGATGCGCACCAGGGTTCCACCCGCTTGGGGGCCGCTTGACGGAGTGAAGGAAGTAATGCGTGGATCAGGGTTGGCGACATAAGTGAAGCCACTGCTAACCGTGGTGTCGGACGAACTTGGATTGCGCAAAACAAGGTCCACGCTCCCTACCGCATGCGCAGGAGCAACCGCTTGCATGATTCTACTGGTGACAAAGGTCGTGCTTGCTGCAACGCCATCGATCAGGACCTGCGTTTGCGTACTGAAGTTATTACCAACGATATAAAGCGTGGTGCCGCCAGAAGCCTGCCCAGCAGTGGGCAAAATGTCGTTAAAGACCGCGGAACCGGTAAAGGTGAAAGCGTCACTTGAGATGGTTTGTTGACCATCTGGGTTATGAATCGCAAGATCTACCAATCCGGCCGGAGCCGCTGGAGTGGTCACGTTTAGTGTGGTTGCATTCACCACAGAAACCGCGGTCGCTTCGATGCCACCGAACAGGACATAAGCGCCGTTCTGGAAATTGGTGCCGCTTACCGTAAAGGTCTCGCCACCCACAATGCTGCCGGTGACCGTACTCAACCCAACAATGCTTGGCGCATCTGCAATCACTTCGATGACACCGCTTGCAACTTCCAAATCACTTGAGCTATTGCGCAGGTATAGATCATAAGTTCCAACGTTCGCACCGATTGCTGCAGTCACCGTGCCACGTACAAAGGAAGTACCGCTCGAAACACCCGTAATCGTAAGCCCAGTGGTTTTGGACGTCATGGTCATGGCACCAGATTCAAAACCAGTTCCAAAAATGGTCACGACGGATGCTTGACCGCGCTTCAACAATACCGCGCCATTCGCGTTATCGCGCATAGTGATGTCGCTGCCCATGTCCAAAGTTCCGACATCCAAAGTTGCGCCTGTATCCAGGGTGTACACCGTTGGAGAACCGAAGCCACCGTAGAAGTCGGATGCGAAATCGGTTTCCACATCGCCATTTCCGGTGAGATGAGCCTCGGTCATGCCGCCTTCCAGTGGCGTGACATGAAGCCAGTAGTCTGCGGCGGGAATGCCCTTCAGGCTGAATATCCCGCTGTTATTGGTCATAGCCATACCCATAAGGCGACCATCATCTACTCGAATGGCGCTCACCAACGCACCAGGAATCTTGGTTGACCCCGCGCTGCGTTGAATGGTGCCAGTGAGCTTTGCAGCAGTGCCAGCCGTCGCGATGGCGGAAGCGCCAGCCTCCTCATCTGCCGTGAGCGAACGATGCAACCATTGCCCGGTGCTCACAAAAGGCCACATGGTTCCAGTCACTTGTGGCGAATGATCGAGGCCAATGAAGTGGCCAATTTCGTGAGTTAGGACGTCCTGCACATCGAAGGTGCCCGGGCTGCCATCGGTGGAGAAAACGAACTGTGACCCGTTAAACAAAATGTCGGCATCTAAAATGTTGCCGTTCGAAGTGTTAAACGAAATCGCAGTTATCGCAACAATGCCACTTCCAGGCGGGAAGAAACCCGAAGAGTTGGTCTCATCGAAGCCAACAATGTGCGTGCCAGTGGGAGACGGATCGATCGATTCCGTGTCCGCACCACGCGTAAAATTATAAGTGGAACCGGTAACGTCTTCCCAGACTTGAAAGCCATGCTCAATCGCAGCGATATGACTGTCATCGCTAATGTTGTCGGAACCCGCCGTGTTCAAGTGCCAAGATATATTGGGGTTCGACCACGCCAGATTTTTACCGTTGATGCGAATGCGTACATAGGCATCGGCCGCGGCGAAGCTCACCCCAAAAACGAGGAGCAGGGCAAACGCGCTTTTGAATGTGCGCGTATTGCGTGAAGCTTGCGGTTCAGCCTTGGCGCTGGACTTCGGCGAAGATTTCTGCGAGAAGAACATCATAGTCATCGACTTGGACGAAACCCTCCTCTCCGCCACGACGCAAGACCTGCGCTGCACCGGAAACGGATGCAGACTGCACGGTCATCGATCCTGCTTGGAGTCCGATCGGCATGCGCCATTGCTTTTGTAGAGAGGGTTGGCTTAGGAAAAGGATGCTGCGATCCCCGACATTTAAGTCAGGCATGCCCGGCAGGACCAGTCCTTTACCGGCAACCTCACCTCCAGGAATACGAACTTCCTGAATCGAGGCCATTGCACCTTTTATCGGCACCAGGGTCGAAAAGCTGTATCGCGTTTCAATGGTGCCGTCGTCCAACATGACGCTCGTAGCGTCGAGAACTTCGATTTCGCAAATGCGTTCCGCACCGGCGACCAAAGTCTCTAAATCTGGAGCTGTTTCGGTAACAGAAGAAGCACCGGCACTGCTCAGGGACAAGCCTGAGAGAACTCCGATGAGGATTACGCATGGGATGGGACCTCGCATGACTCCTTTGCGGCTGCCCGCGCTCCCACCTAAGCCTTATTTAGATATTTTCCGACTTCCTACGAATGCCTCATTCCAGACCAGGATTTCCAGGCCATCTGGGCGCTTTACCTGAAAATTAGCCCCCACCACGTCGCTCCCTTTTCGGATTCCAAACTACCAGGCATAAGGAATTTACTGGGGTGGCATCGTCCGACTCCAGCTGGCAATTAAAACTCGGAATACCTTCCACTGTGCGGAGATCGGCTTGCCCATGACCAAATGCTAACCGCTAGGATGGTCCCATGGCGGGCAAGTCTATGGATGCTGAAGTCTTGGTGCTGGGTGTCGGCTCCATGGGCGCGGCAACTTGCCTCAGCCTGGCACGGCGCGGTGTTTCGGTGCTCGGGGTCGATGCCTATTCGATTCCGAATCAACGCGCCTCGCATCATGGGACCACGCGCATGATGCGGCTGTCGTACTACGAGCACCCGAGTTACGTGGCTCTGCTCAAAGAGGCTTGGGATTTGTGGCGCGCACTCGAACAGGAGTGTGGAGCCTCTTTGCTGAACCAAACCGGTGCTTTGTATTTTGGCCACCCCGACGGCGCGTTGATTCGCGGCACCCTGCAAGCGGCTGAGCAACACGATCTCCCCCATCAACTTTTACAGGACGATGCCTTGCACCGTGCCTTCCCCGCCTTTTCGGTTCCGGAAGATTGTGTTGGAGTGCTGGATGAACGTGCAGGTTATGTTTATTCCGAACATGCGGTGAAGACGATTGCAAATCGAGCGGTGGCTTATGGTGCGCGCTTGGTGCAAGACTGTCCGATTGAGACGATTGAATACGAGGAAGATCACATCGTCTTCATCGCCCAATCGGGGGAACGCTTTCACGCAAAGCATTTGGTGGTGACCGCGGGTGCTGGAGCTTCCGCGACGTCTCTGGGCGTTTTGCCTTGCTCGGTAGAAGTCACCCGCCAAGCACTCGGTTGGTTCGATGTTCTACCCGGCCAAGATGACCCCGCACAAAACTTACCGTGTTGGGCTATGGAAGCTTCCGCCCTAAACGCTTCTAACCCTGGATTGCTCTACGGTTTCCCGGCCCGCGGCGATGTGCCTCAGTTGAAAGCGGCACTGCACTTACCGGGCGCCGTGGTAGACGCCCATACGCCGCTCACTTCCGAGGCCAGTGCACTGCAACCCGTAGAGATGGCCATGCGCTCTTTGCTGCCAGAACTAAGCGGCAAGTTATCGCACCATGAAGTCTGCCGTTACACCAACAGCAGCGATGGGCACTTCCGCATTGGCCGTCATGCTGAAAAACCAAACACCACCGTGGCCACTGGTTTCAGCGGTCATGGGTTTAAGTTCGTTCCAGTCATGGGCGAGATCTTGGCCGAGCTGTGCTTGGAGGGTGGCAGCACGCGGCCGATTGATTTCCTAAATCTATATCGCTGAGCGCCGCCTTGCCTACGTCAAAAAACGTGGCCAAGGATTACGAATCTCAGGCATAGGGATACAATACCTAGCTGAGAACCACCCATGCCGTCGCTTCAAGATTCCACCAGCCGCCAGCAAGGCATAGACTTCGTACAAAAGCTTGGGGAGGCGTTGCATCGTTTTGGTACACCGGCGAATCGTTTGGAAGATGTACTTTTCCTCACTTCGAAAGAGCTGGGGTTAGAAGCGAGTTTTTTCAGCATGCCGTCGGCTATTTTTTACGCTTATGATTTGCCGGAAGAGCGTGGTTATGCACGCTTGCAACGCGTTTACGACCATGCGGTGGATTTGTCGAAGCTCGCGCGCTTGGATCGTTTGTTCAATGAAGTTTTAGATGGGAAGATCCCCATTCAAGAAGCTGCAGCCAAGGTCGATGAGATTGTATCGGCACCGGCTCCATACCCTAAGGCTCTGACTTGGTTAGCTTTTGGCGCAACCTCTGCAGCGGCGGTGAACTTCTTTTCGGGAGGGTTACCAGAAACGATTCTTGCCGGCCTTGCGGGACTTTGCTTGGGAAGTCTTTATGTGTTGGCGGACTTCTTCCTTCCCTTAAAGCGCTTATTTGAACCGCTCGGCGCACTGCTGGTAAGCCTAACCTCCGTGGTACTTGCCGATATGCTCGGCGCCTCTTCGGACCTAGCAACTTTAGCCGGCCTGATTATCTTGGTGCCTGGCTTCAACATTGCGATTGGCGCCACCGAACTAGCCTTAAAGCATCCAGCTTCTGGTATGGCGCGACTTGCCGGTGCAGGGGTAACTTTACTCATGCTCACGATGGGCACTATGTTCGGACGCCAACTCGGCGAGCTCATGGGGTTTTCCCCAAACACCACGGTGTCCCCGATCCCAATGCCCGATTGGGCGCAACCCATAGGCTTAACCGTGGCCGGGTTAAGCTTGGGCATTCTGTTCAAGATTGCCCAACGTGATTTACTGTGGGCGGTAGCGGCGGTGTTCCTACCCTTCTTGGTTTTCCAAGCTGGGATAAAAGAGTTCAGTTTGGAGACGAGCATTTTCCTCGGCGCCTTAGTCGTGGGAGCCTTCAGTAACGTTTACGCCCGATGGCGCGACCGTCCATCGATGATTGTGCGTTTGCCCGGCATCTTGATTCTGGTGCCTGGCGCTACCGGATTCATTTCACTAGGTGACTTCGCTAGTGGCGACCCCATGGCAGGATTAGAAGCCGCCTATAAAGTGGGCATGACCACCACCGCTTTGGTCACGGGATTGTTGGTGTCGAATATTCTGGTGCCCCCGCGTAAGGCACTTTAAGCATCTCGCTTACCAGTCCACGGCATCGCGCGTGTCCAATCCAAGAGGATGCGCGTATTCGGGTTTACATAAAAATTCACCCGTAAGAAAGTAACGCAAGGACATCTCCTTCAAGTCCCCACTCGATGCAAAGTCCTACTCGGTCAAGAAACTCAAATCCGGCGCTAACTCACCGGACACGCGCATAAAAAAACCGAGGGCCGTCGCTCCCGGACGGCCCTCGGTGAATGAAGGTGTTCTTTTTTAGACTTACTTAGAAGTCGAAAGCGAAACGCAGCGAAACGATGGTGGTCGAATCCAAGCTATCGAGATCGGCTTGGGTGACGTCCAGCATGATGCGGGTGTTGTTGTTCAAGTACCAGTTCAACGCAGCGGTGATGGTATCGAGCTCATCGGAAACCGTAGTGGCTTCGGTGAGATCCAAGTTGGAGTAGCGAAGGGCTACTTCCCATGCACCACTACCTTCGTCGCCATCGTGCAGCGCCAAGGTGCGTGGCTTAACCCGACTCCAAACACCGTTACCAGTGCTGTAACCGCGATTTTCGCCGGTGAGGAACCAACCACCTTGAATGGACATGCCAGTAAAGCTTGGCTCCACTCCGCCGGTGTCATCGGTTAGGTCTGCCATGGTGTATTCAAACATGGCGTGGAAAGGACCTTCTTGCCATGCAGCCTCAAGGTTAATCAAAGTGACCTGATCCGCAGTCAATTCACCCGTATCCACAAAGCGTGGCAAGCTGTTTGATTCTGGACGAGCGCGGAACTGGGACATGCCATCGGCCTGACGGTAAGAAGCCGCCACACCGAGGTGTACCAGGCTGCGACCTTTGTCTTGGTAAATCGGACGGAAGACAGCGCGTGCCGTAGCACCCCATCCTTCGTCAGCAGTTTTGCCTTGGCTATCGGTGTCGCGGAACAAACCACCACTGACGGTCCAAGCATCGGTTGCGCGCGTTGCCGAAATACCCATGTTACGGTCAGGGGCAAAAGCTTCGGACAAGGTTGAGCGTTCAATAAACGTAATGAAGCGACTCGAAGTTTGAACGCCCATACCGAACGGCTCGAACTGGTGACCAACCACCACCTTGCCGACAGAATCGACGGTGAATTCGAGGTAGGCGTCCTTCAATGAAGCGGTGCCGCCGGCCCAGTCGTACTCCATTTTGTAAGCGATGTTCTGGGAGAGATCGCCAAATACGCGGATGCGCGCGCGACGCACCTCAGCACCATCATCAAAGGTGGTTCCAAGTGCCGCTTCAGTATCTTCACCGCCGCTGAAGAAACTGAAGTCCTCCATAAAACGGCCGCCGATGTTGATGGTTTTTTCACCAGGATCGCCGGGAAGGAGATCGGTGAAGTCCATTGGAGCAAGGGCTTGGCCCTGCATCAAAAGAAGTGTAAGAATCATTGCTATTTTGGGTTCTGCGGAAATGCAGTGGTGAGATTGTGAGCCCGCCCGGAGAAAACTACGGGCGGATTAGAAGGGTTTTGTGTGAAGATGGATGAGCGCGTCCGCTCTACACAATGTGGCCTTCCAGGTCCGTCATGGGCTCGACTCCACCAGTTAAAGGCAGCGCATAATCGCGGAATGCCGCGGTCACGCCTTCCTCTCCAGCGAGAAATTCACTAGGCATGCCTTTGGTGTGTTTGGCCACAGATTCGAGTGGAGTTACAAAGGTAGTACATTTGTAACTACTTCCTTCTTCACGCTTTAAAGCAATCGATCCAGATGTGTGCTCGCCACTGATCGCTGCCTCGACAGCACGACGTCCGACCTCGCGAGCTTCCTTGCGATCGACCTCAGAGGCGTCGGCGGGAAAACTACGCTGCAGGTAGCCGAAGGTATCGGCACGCACGCGGATGTCCCCCATGTGCTCTTTGACCAGGCCGGCGAGCGCATCGCCCAGAGCTCCGGTTCCCGAGAGCTGCACGTTGCCATGCGAATCTTTCATGCCCGCCATGGCCGAGCCGGCACGTTCGGCGTAGACCTGAAGGAAGGGCTTGCCAGCGGAATCGTGAATGCCTTCCGAGACCGCGACAATGCAACGGCCGAGGCGCGCGTACACCTCTTCGACTTGCTTCACGAAAACCTCTGGATCAAAGGTACGCTCCGGCAAGTAAATCAAATGCGGGCCATCGTCGGCGTTGCGTCGGCCAAGGGAAGCAGCAGCCGTCAGCCAACCGGCGTGGCGGCCCATGACGACGTTAATTTTTACGCCCGGCAAACTGCGGTTGTCGCGGTCATCGCCCTGAAAAGCGTGGGCCACAAACTTGGCCGCGGAACCGTAACCTGGACAGTGATCGGTCACGAGCAGGTCGTTATCAATGGTCTTCGGTATGTGGAAACAGCGCATGTCATAACCCATAGCACGGGTTTGCTGCTCCATGATGTGCGCAGTTTCCGCGGTGTCATTACCGCCGATGTAAAAGAAGTAGCGAATGTTGTGTTTCTTGAAGGTCTCAATCGCAGTCGCGATGTCCTCCACAACCGGTTTCATGCGTACCGAACCGAGCGCTGCAGCAGGAACATTGGCAACCGCCTCAAGGGTGGCGTTACTTTCCTTACCGAGGTCGATCAAATCCCCTTTCATCATGCCTGCAATGCCGTGCCGCGCGCCGTAAACCGCAGTAATGCAATCCGCCTTCACCGCAGCCTGCACGAAGCCGACCAGAGATTGATTGATGACGACGGTGGGCCCGCCAGATTGACCGATGACGGCCGCGCCTTGGAGAATTTCGCTCATGATTTCGAGGTTGCACCGGGAAAGATAGCGGTGCTGAAGGGCGGATTCTAGCAGCGCCCCCAAACCCGTCTCTGGTCCGGGTTTTCGCCAACTTTAGGCCTCCGCAATGGTAGAAAAGGACATGAAATGCCACCAAGTTGACTACAAGATTTACGGTGATGACATGCAAATGGTCGAAGTGGAGCTCGATCCCGGCGAGGTGGTCATTGCGGAAGCCGGTTCGATGAACTGGATGGAGCAGGGAATCGACTTTGAAGCGCGCATGGGTGACGGCTCGAAACCGGACTCTGGCTTCTTCGGCAAGCTCATGGATGTTGGCAAGCGCGCGATTACCGGCGAGTCTCTTTTCATCACCCATTTCACCAACCACCATGCAAGCCAAAAAAGTCGGGTTACGTTTTCAGCTCCTTATCCAGGAAAGATTGTCGCCTTGGATCTCGATGCCATGGGCGGAGAACTTCTGTGCCAGAAAGACGCCTTCCTGTGCGCGGCCTATGGGACCGAAGTCGGCATTGCCTTTCAAAAGAAGTTTGGCGCCGGATTGTTTGGCGGAGAAGGCTTCATCTTGCAACGTCTTCGTGGAGATGGCTTGGCCTTCATTCATGCCGGTGGAACCATCATTGAGAAAGAGTTAAAAGGAGAAACTTTGCGCGTGGATACCGGATGCATTGCCGCCTTCACCCCTAGCTTGTCCTATGACATTGAACGCGCGGGCGGTCTAAAGTCGATGGTCTTCGGCGGCGAAGGATTGTTCCTTGCCACCTTGAGTGGCCATGGAAAAGTTTGGCTACAGAGTTTGCCGTTCTCGCGTTTGGCAGGCCGCGTTCTTGCAGCAGCACCCCAAGGTGGTGGACGCGATAAGGGTGAAGGCTCCGTATTGGGTGGCATCAGCCGCATCTTTGAGAGTTAAGGCGGTTGGTTAGCACAGCAGAAACTTTTCACACGCTGCTCCCGATTGTGGAGCAGCGCTTATCCGCATATTTGAAGAGCGCAGAGGCGCGAGAAGGTCGGGTGATTCAGCTGAAATCGCCGGAGGTGTTGGATGAAGAATTAGGCATCGGTGATTGGATCGCGCGCGGCGGCATGGACGCCAAGGCCCTCGATTCATGGCTAAAGCAATATTTAGAGGCGACGACCAAGCTGCACCACCCTGGCTATATTGGTCACCAAGTTGCGGTTCCTATGGTGGGCTCTTCCCTAGCGGATTGCATTAACGGGTTCACCAATAACGGTATGGCGGTGCATGAAATGGGTCCTCCGGCGGTGGCGGTGGAACTGGCTGTACTGCGCTGGATGTGCGCCCATGTGGGTTATGGAAAAGCAGGCGGAGGGGTTTTAACCCATGGTGGTTCTCTAGCTAACCTGACTGCACTTCTCGCCGCGCGCGCGGTGATTGCACCCGACGCATGGGAGCAGGGTGTGCCGCAAGACTTAGTTTTGGTCACCGCAGACACTGCCCATTATTCCATCGCACGCAGCGCCGGGATTTTGGGTTTAGGTTCCTCCTCAATCCGCACCACTCCCACCAAGCCCGATGGCACGATTGATATTTCAGCCCTAAATGCAACTCTGGAGGCCTGTGCCGCGGAAGGCAAACGTGTCATGGCAGTCGTTGCCAGCGCTTGCAATACCGCCACCGGCTGCATCGATGACCTTCAAGCCATGGGTGAAATTTGCGCCAACCGCGCGTTATGGTTTCACGTCGATGGCGCGCATGGAGCTTCGGCTCTGCTTTCGGAAAAGCATAGAGGTGCTCTGCGTGGAATTGAAATGGCCGATTCAGTGGTATGGGATGCACATAAAATGCTCCACACCTCGGCGCTTTGTGCTGCAGTACTGCTCAAGCGCGAAACTGATTTCGCCAAGGCTTTCCATCAAGATGTCAGCTACCTCGGCAATCCTGGATTCGCAAAGGGGCCGGATCTTTTCCGTCGCGCCGTGGAATGCACCAAGGTTCCGATTGGATTAAAGCTGTTCCTCAATCTTGCGATTCATGGAGAGGTTGCCATGACCAAGCGCATCGATGACCTGTACGCACGTGCCAAGCAAGCCGCTGCCCTGTTCCGGGAGCACGCACAAATCGACGTCCCGCTGGAACCGCAAACCAACATTCTGCTTTTCCGTGTTGGCGACTCTTCCATCTCACAACGCGAATTACGTAGCCGCCTAATGGAGCGGGGAAACTTTTACATCACCGCGGCGGATCACTGTGGTGTGGATTACTTACGTTTGACGGTCATGAATCCAGCGACATCGGTGGAAGACTTGCAGCGCCTCATGGATGAGTTGGTGGAACTTGCTGATGGAATGGCATCGTCATGAAATAGGATCCACTTCGCAGCAACACAGAAAAATGGTACGGGTTCTTATCTTCACTTTGGTCACTGCTGCTTGCACTGGGCTTGCAGGAGTCGCCGGCATCCTGCTTGCCCAGCTTGTATTTCTCCGTGTGCCTGGCTCGACCCAAAAAAAGTGTTGAGCCTTCCTAAACGACGGTCCGTCTAAAACGCCATATCGGGGAAATCGCCCTCGTCCTGAGCTTCTCGCGATTCTTCGGCTGCGGAACTGTCATGCGTTTTCGCTGCGTAAAAGCTAGCTAAACTTACATAGCGGGCGCCGCGGAAGACGATGCGGCCAAAGGGCAAGATGAGGAGTAGGGTCCACATGGGCCAGCCAGCCAACTCTTGCACCGCTTTGGCGCCGGCAATCCAGAACAGTTCGAGGGCAAAACCTAAACTCATAAGGCCGAAGACCTGCCATGGACTACGCAGGAAGAATCCAATGCCGCGGCCAATCGCGACCAAGGCAGAGCGTCGGTTGCCGCAGATCATCGATGCGCGAGCAAGGTCGAGCAGGATTTCAGTCTTCCATAAGGCGATGAGGAAGAGCACTTGACGCAGAGTTTCGAGCCATCGTCCGGTTTGTTCACTGGCGGCTTGACTGGCATCGCCCTCGGGCAGCATACGTTCGAAAAGCCACTCCGCCGGTGTGCCCCAAAAAATCCATGTAATGCATGCGAACATGGGCAGCGCAAGAATCCAAGTGCGCAAAAACGGGAAGAAGAAATGGCCACCGCATTGCAGAAAAGTGCGTAGCGAATGACGCCGACGCTTTAACAGGGCGTTGCGCATCCACCCGGCTGTGATGACCAAATTGAATAGGCTGGCCAGGATTAATAAGGGCGCCAGCGATTGTGCAATAAGGTTGCGCTCGGTCGGTGCAGCGCGAAACCATTCTTCGAATATCCATGCGGGAGCAACCGTAGGCAAATCGATGGGTGTACCACCGGGAATGGCTTCAAAGTTACTGAGGTGTTGGTCTGCGGCAAAGAAGGCAGGTAGCGCAACCACCAGTGGAAGCACCAGGCTGACGCCCATCAGGAACAAGAGTAAACGTGGGCGCGCTAGGGCTGCCCAGACCCCGCCGGCCAAATGACTTCCGATTGAACGCTCGCGTGGAGCAAGATCTTTCGCCTCGCGCCGTGCAGGGTCGCGCACGGGGAAGGCATCGACCACCATGGTGGTGGGCATGTTGAACGGTGCTGATTCCGCGTGGGAGGTGTTTTCTTTGGACATCTTCTAGCCGACTCCTCCAAAGTACTGCAGCACTTGCTGCGCCCACAACATGGTTTGCACACCCACATGCCATGCATTCTCGGAATGCGGTTCGCGGGTAAAGGTGTTGTTACTCCAATCTCGATCCAAGAGAAGACGACGCCGTGGATCAATTTCCACTTTTGCCGCCGGCATGGGATGTTTGCTCCACTGATAAGTCCACACCCAATCATTACCGGCCCAAACTAAGTCGGTGGCGCTACCGTCTTCCCAAGTCACGCGCACTTCGACCGGCACCGCAAAATCGGTGGACCGCGTAATGCCAATCTCTACATCAAACTGCGGGGCGCCGCTCGTTTGTCCAGTCTGCATACTTGGAATGCTGGTCAGGTGATGCACTTTGAAATCCATAGGTGCATTGCCCACATAAGCATGCTCCCAGAAGTTCGCCCAATCCATCGTCACGCTTTGATTCTCGCCTTTTAGACTCGCGCCGTGCCCGAACTCTTGCACCGTACGCAAGAAGTCCTCCGGTTGCGGGTGCTGAAAGCGAAAACGCTCGTGGTAGGCACGCAACACACGGGTCCAACGCTCCTCCCCCATTAAACGCGCCATGGTTTCCAGAGTCAGGGCTGGGCGATAATAAGCATTGATGCGCCGCTGCATGGTGTCCTGCAAATCCATCGTTGGGTGCTGCAGAGGCTGCCCCCATGCCACGCGAAACTTCTCACGTTCGTCTAGCACACTGTCATGACTCACCTTCGGGAAATAAGTGACCGGCGGCAACTCAGCTAAGAACCGTCCGAGCGAATCGTGCTTACGCAAAGCCAAAGAAACGTCGGGAACAAAACCTAAATCAGGTGACTCCCATTGCTCCAAACTCAGGAATCCACGCGAATCGCCACTTTCATAACTCGGCATGGGCAATGGTGCATGGCCTACATACTCCGTACCAAAAACCGAGTAAGTGTCGAGTTGCGCTGGGAAGGCCTTGTTCATAATGCGCTTGGTACTGAAGGTGTTGAAACCTTCGTCCATCCACGCATGGCGGAATTCATCGTTCCCAACTAAGCCATACCAAAACTGATGCCCGAACTCATGCACGGTCACGCCTTGTGGGCGCAAGGTTGTTTCCGCAACACCGAGACTCGCGCCTCCGGTAATCAAGCGCGGGTACTCCATGCCTCCAGTGGCGCGAGCATCGTTGGCTGGGTCCACACACGAAATCGTTGGGTACGGATAACTGCCATACCACAAACCAAAATAGTAAATCGCCTTGCCGAGGGCATCGAAGTAGCGCTCTTCTAGATCTGCATGCTCTGGCTGCAACATCAGAATCATTTTGGTGGGCGATGGCCGGACCATTTCAACCGACCGGCCCAATGCGCGAGCTACCTTTTGCTCTTCCTCTTCATCGCGATACATTTCAGCACGAAACTCACGTTCGATGACTCTCGCTTCCGGATCGACGGTCCATGCATAATCGTGAATGTCTTGCGCTTCGGTGAAGTAGGTAATGGTGCCACTTTCATTGTGCGCAGCACCGGTCCCCAGAATGGAACCACTGGTTACAAAATGGTTTTCGTAACGCGCAGGCAACGTAAGGTTAACTTTGTAGCTTCCATAGTCCGCGTAAAACTCAACTAGATAGCGGTACGGCGGGCAGTTCCAACTGGTTTCTCCGCCAACCTTTTCAAAGACGCCTAACTTGGGAAACCATTGCACGGCATGCAAATATCCCTCTCCGCCAAAGCCACTGCGGCGGAAAGCACGCGGCATGGTGGCGGTAAAATGCAGCTCTACGGTGACCGCGTGTTGCGGCAAAACCTTACGCGGCAACTTCACGCGGGCGACGGTGCGATCGAGTGGCGCACCGGGTTGCGGCAAATACTCGAAATCTAAATCGAGATTGCCTTCCCCAATGACTTCACCTTCTGGATTGGTGATGCCCAGGAAATGCGCCCATTCCACTTCGGTGTGGCCAAACTCACGCGGCATGGTGTCATCGCCCTTCATGCGGGCTTCGGTTAACCATGCAGATTGCGGGCCCTCCCACGCATTGTTGTAAACATGCCAATACAACTCATCGGTGGGCGACGATGTCTGGTTCACCCAAGTGACCTTGAGTTGTCCAGAAATCGTATGGCCATCTTCCGCCAGAGCGACGTCCATTTCATACGCAACGGTGCGCGGACTCTCGGTGGGCAGATGCGTCGGAAGGGGCTCTTGCGCGAAGAGCCCCGGAGCTCCAGAAAGCGTAAGTGCTAGACCAAGGCCGAGCTTACGTTGGAGTTTAGGTAGGAAAGGTTTGACGGCGGTTGGCCGCATCAACCCATCCTACCGCGCCAGGCTTTAGATTTCGCCGCCAGCCGAGCGCATCACGCGCCGCAGACGGCTCACCGCGTTGGAGTGAATCTGACTCACGCGCGACTCGGTTAGATTCAGCTTCTCGCCAATCTCGCGCATATTCATCTCTTCTCGGTAGTACATCGACATCACGATGCGCATTTTGTCCGGGAGAGCGTCGATTTCACGGTGCAGGACGTCGTGCATGTCGGAGCCTTCCGATTCTGCCGAGGCCTGCTCAGCGGCCAGACTCTCGTGGCCATCTTCATCGGTAGGGATCCCGACCAAGGAGGGAGCCGCTTCCCCATTCTGGCGCGCACGATCCCGCATCGAACGAGGAAGAAAATCCAAACGGCGCAGGTCATCTAGGATCGAGCCGCGAATGCGGTGATAAGCATAAGTCTTGAAACCTGCACCTTTTGTCGGGTCATAGGAACGAGCTGCGCGCATTAGGCCGTACATGCCGGCCGCGTAGAGCTCATCTTCGGAAACGCTGACCGGGAGACGTGCCTTAATACGGTTGACGACGTACCACACAAGGTGGCGCCACTGGTCGATCTCGGCCTCGTACTTGGAGGTGGGCTCTCCGTGAACAGTGGAGATAGGGTTGGGGTTTTGGCTGTTTGGCATCGGGGTGGATGAGCAGAGGAAGGTTGCCTGAAAGACCTATCGGCAAGGAAGTCGCATTTAGTTCAATAGGAAATAGTATTTTCACAAACAGCTTCAATGAAATACTTTACGTATGCTCTATAAAAATCAAGTACTCTCCATTATCCCATTTACGGCCAACTTTCTCTGCACCTCAATCGGCTTGTGGGTAGAAATCTGGGTTCGAAGTCGCCAAACTGCCATTCTGGGCCCCAGGCGGCGTTCCCCGACGTCGACCTCTGCCCCCAATTCCGCATCCTGAAAGGCAATCGTGGCAAAAAAGGCACATCTCACTGCTGAGCAAATGGCTGACACCCAGCGCGAAATCTCGGTCTCCGAGTTTTTCGCCAAGAACCGGCACCTCCTCGGCTTCGATAATCCGCGTAAAGCGCTCCTTACCACTATTAAGGAGGCCGTCGACAATTCGCTCGATGCCTGCGAAGAGGCTGGCATTCTCCCGGAAATTCTGGTCGAGATCGATCAACTGGAGGAAGACCGTTTCCGCGTAGCGATTGAAGACAACGGTCCTGGCATTGTGAAAGCGCAGATTCCGAACATCTTTGGCAAGCTGCTTTACGGTTCGAAGTTCCATAGCCGACGCCAATCGCGCGGCCAACAGGGCATCGGTATTTCAGCGGCTGGTTTGTACGGTCAGATGACCTGCGGCAAAGGTCCACGGATTTGGTCTAAAACCGAACGCGGTAAAATGCATCAGTTTGAGATGCAAATGGATCTCACCAAGAACAAAGCACTGATCACCAAAGATGAGGAGCATAAGGATTGGCACCGCAAGCAAGGCACTCGCTTTGAGATTGATATTGAGGCGACCTATCAGCGCGGTTTACGTTCGGTCGATGATTACATCAAGCAGACGGCTGTGTCGAATCCGCATGCCTTGATTCGATTTCGTGCGCCCGGAATGACCGAGGAGCATATTTATGAACGCGCGGTGACGGAAGTCCCTGATCTTGCTGAAGAAATCAAACCACACCCTTATGGAGTGGAGCTTGGGGAACTCATGAAGATGTTGCGCAACACCAACTCGCGTTGGTTGAGTAGCTTCTTGCAGGAAGAGTTCTGCCGGGTTGGGCCCAAGGTTGCCAAAGACATTATTAAGGCCGCCAATCTTGGCGAACGTTCTTACCCAAGTCGGATTGCACGGGAAGAGGCCAACAACCTTTACCGTGCGATTCAAAAGTCCAAGATTTCAGCGCCCCCGACCACTTGTTTGTCGCCAATTGGCGAGGAACGGATTACGGAAGGCTTGATGAAGGAATGCGATGCCGATTTTTATGCCGTCAGCACGCGCCCGCCTTCGGTTTATCGCGGTAACCCTTTCCAGATTGAAGTGGGCATTGCCTGGGGTAAGCCCGGTGGTGATCAGCTGGAGGTCGATGAGAAAGGCCGCATTGAGAAAAAGAAGAAGAAGCGCACCACCGACACCGAGGACCTACTCGGCAATGCCGATGACACAGTGCGAATTTTGCGCTTCGCAAATCGCGTGCCGCTTTTGTTCCAACAAGCCGGATGTGGTTTCACCAAGGCAGTCATGCAGACCTCATGGAAGAACTACGGTTTGAGCCAATCAAAAAGCTCCTTGCCGATTGGGTCTGCGGTGATTTTCATCCACATGGCCAGTGTGTGGGTACCGTTTACATCGGAAGCTAAGGAAGCGATTGCGCAATATCCAGAGATTCTGAAAGAGGTCAAATTGGCCCTGCAGGAAGTCGGACGCAAGTTAGGGGTACACATTCGCCGCGGCAAGAAAGTGTCGTCGGAATTTCAAAAGCGGAGTTACATTGAAAAGTACCTGCCGCATGTGGGGATTGGTCTTCAGGAGATCCTCGGTTTAAGTATGGAAGATCGTGAAGAGGTCGTTGAGGCCTTGCGCGACACCATGGAAACCACGCGTAAGATTTAGGATTTAACCGATGGCAGCAAAGAAAAAAGTAGTCAAGAAAATCACCGCTAAGAAGGGTGTGAAGCGCACCGTAGGCCCTTATGAGAAGAAAGGCAATAAGGATCTGAAGTCGGTGGCCTTGCAATCGATTCAAGAAGTGGCCACGGACGTCTACCGTACGGCGAGCAAAGGAATTTTGCCTGACATGACCATGCCGCAGCGCAACTTGGCTAACGTGACTTACGATCCGAAGATGGGTTACTTCGAGCTGAAAGGCAACATGAAGACCCGAACTCTAGACGTCAACTCGGTCAAAACCTTCGCCCAAACCTTGCGCCTCATGTCGCTCGCCAAGGACATGGTGGGCGACGACGACTTCGCGACCAAACGAGAGGCGTATTACGTTTCCAAGAACTGGGGCGATGCCAAGTTCAACGAACAGCGTGAATCGGATATGGTTTTAGATGACATCGAGGGCATGTTCTCGGTCAAAGACGTCACCCGCGAGATCCTCCGCTTTGTACCTGAAGAGCATGGCGGTTCGGTAGTAGGCGCCCTCACGGTCATCGACCGCGACCCGGAAACCGGTGAAGCGATTCGCTCCGATTGTGCGGCCATGGGCTCCGGCGCTTACACCGTACCAAGTTCCGTCGACCATCTTGGTTTTGAGACCACAGCCGACTTTGTCCTTGCCATTGAAACTGGCGGTATGTTTCAGCGCCTCAACCACCACCGCTACTGGCGCACCGCCAACTGCATTCTGGTGGAGATGGGCGGCGTCCCAACCCGCGCAACACGGCGTTTCGTGCGGCGCATTGCGGACGGCCTAAAACTTCCGGTCTTCGCCTTTGTTGACTGTGATCCTTACGGCATCTGCAACATTTACCGCACGCTCAAGGTGGGTTCGGGCCAGGCTGCGCACGTCAACGAGACCTTCTGTGTGCCCACAGCCCACTATCTAGGCGTGACCCCGCAAGACATCATCGACTTTGGCCTTGAAGATGCCACCCACCCGCTACTGCCGGTGGACATTAAGCGCGCCAAAGATGCGCTCAAAAACGATCCATTCTTTCAGGCCTATCCGAAATGGAAGGCTGCCCTGAAGCAAATGCTGAAGATGGGTGTGCGTGCCGAGCAGCAGGCGTTCGCGAAGTGGGGACTCAATTTCGTGATTGAGGAATACCTGCCCGTAAAGATGAAGCAGATTCATAAGTTTTTACCGTAATCCGATTTAGGAAGCCGGAATATGCCCGTTAAAGGTCATGGAGGTTTCGCACCTCCCTCTGACCTAATGAAGGCAAACCACCGGAAACAACGCGGCTTCACTTTGATGGAAATCGCCATCACCGCAAGCATCTTGCTCATGCTTGCCGGAATGGCCGTACCTGCTTTTTCTGACACCATTGGCGACGCCGAGGTGGCATCGGCCCAGTCCATGCTTTCTCGCGTACGCACCGGAGTTGATTTTTACAATCTCCAGCACCGAGATGAATTCCCAGGTGAGGTTTCCGACGTCTGGTCAGCCTCTACTTTCGAGAACCAGCTTCGTATGGCAAGCGATATCGACGGCGCTACTGCCGCACAAGGCACTGCCGGATATCCCTTCGGCCCCTATCTGACGGAACCCCTTCCTGCGAGCCCGTTTAACGATCTCGCCACGGTCATGGTGATTGCTCCCGGCGGCAGTTTCTCCACCCCAGATGACAGCACCGGCTGGATCTACTGGGCTGATACTGGTGCATTCAAGATCAATTGCTCTGAGAGCACCTCCGAAGGCGAAGCCATTTACGACCTGTAATGGATCCCTACGAAGAACGTCCGCCTCAGGCACTGCTAGCTGTGTTGGTTTTCATCGCGACATGCATCGCCCTACTTTAAAGCAACATCCTATTAAAGCTTAGCCGCTTACATAGCCGATGAAGTGGCGATCCCTAGGAAAACATACCTTGAAACTCGTCACACGACACTCGCCAATCGCAATGCACTTTGGCTCCCTGGACACCCGACTCCTTCAGTTAAATGGAGGCCCTGGCGGATGGTCTGTTCGAGCAGCAGAAGTACTGGAAGGCGCTGGAGGCTCCCGTCACAACGCGGCAGTCGAAGCGCTGGCCCCACGGCTGAAAGACCTCAAACTGCGCGGCAAGGACTGTCTTATTAGCGTCACAAGCGATGAAGTCGCCGTGTCTTTAGTTCCAGTTGACCCGCATAGCCGAAGCCGCCTCAGCCAAACCCTGAAAGAGACCGCCATGCGTTCGATTCAGGATCCCGAAGGGGTGATTTATCGCTACATGCCGTTGTCGAACACCGACGACGATCCTGCCGATGCCACCCGTGAAGAGCTCTTGCTTCTCGCACTTGGCCAATCGGAAATGCGCCGCTGCATAACCGCGATCGAAACCTTGCGCATGCGGCCCGTGAGTTTAGAAGTCTCTGCCTTCCCACTCGCCCGCACCATGGCTGCCACTCAGCCAAACATGGAAGACCCTTGGGGCTTCCTCCACCTCGGCTTTGGGCATTCTATTTTTGGAATCGTACAGAATGGGCAACTGCGTTTCTTGAAACCCATGCAGTTGAACGGAGAACGCTTACTCAACACTTTGGAAAAAGCATTGAACCGTTTCAATGCACCTGACCCAAGTGCTCTCTCCGAGCTTCTTCTGGCATCTGATGCTCCCCAGGAAGAAACCCGCGTGGTGAATAGTAAAGCACTGCAAACCGTCACCGAAAACGCGGTTGGCCATGCCACGGAAATTGTCCACGCCTTGCGCATGGAAGCCGAAGCTTTAGCTCAAGAAGTACGCGCCTGCTTACGCCACTTTGCCAACCGCCACCGCGGCGCCAAGTTGGCACACGTGCAAATCGCCGGCATGGGAGCCAAGCTTCCAGAAGTTGAAACCGCACTCGGCAACGCCTTGAGCTTGCCTACCCAAATCGCCGAGCCCTTCACCGCGCTTGGCATTACCGCTCCTCAACACGTGCTTGAAGAGCAACACTTATGGTGCATTCCACTTGGTTTGGCCATGCGGGGTTACGCATGAAAACTGCCGATTTCCTTCCTGTAGAAGCCTTCGAAGCTCACCTAGAGCGTCGCAGGACACCACGCCGCTTAGGCATTCTTAGCGGTTTCCTTGTTGGTTGTTTGGTACTCGGTCTCGTCGTGAGCCTGGAAGCACAGCACCAGCGTGAAGTCGCTGAAACGGCGGAAGCACCGAATGCGGTTGAGACCCAAGCCGGCCAGGAGTTGGAATCCTTATACAAGGATATGAGCAGCTACGTGTCGCGATTGGATCCGCTTTCTGACCACCTTCGGATGCCAGCGGTCGGTTCCATCCTTGCAGAACTAGCCAGTGCTGTCGGTGAGTTCGTGCAGATCGAAAAAATCGAATGGGCGCAAGACATACGCAGAAAAGGAATCACCAAAGTTGAATCTGCTGAGATTCACCTTGTGATCACAGCCTTAGTCCGTGGTGATGACAACCTAATTGGTTTACCGAACCGGCTTCAAGAGTACACCAGCTTCACCAACGCCTGGATTGGCGAGAACACGGAACTGGTCACCGAAATGAGTGACACGGTGCGCGCCACGATTCATCTCAGCGCCCCACTCCTATTGCCTGGCTTTGATAAAGCCATCATGCACAAAGAAATCAAGAAATGACACTCTCTTCTTACCGTCTGGTTTTCTTTGCAGGTTTCTTGTTAATCCCCGGAGCGATTTGGGGTGTGCAAGTGAACCCGACCTTGGTCGATCGCACTAGTTTCGTTCAGCGTCAAGAGAATGCAAAAACCGTGCAGGCCGCCAACAAGTTACTGCCAACGCAGCGTGATTCACTCAACGAAACCTGGACCGACTTCCATCCCGTTGCTGACGACGCTTTGGCAAACATCGCCAACGACCTCAACCCTCACTTGGTGCAAAAGCGCCTTTACGACACGGCAGAGGAGCTGAACTGCGATCTACGTATTCAACCGAAACCCGCCCTAGATGGCGACACTTCGGTTCGGTTTCTGATTTCTGGTGAAGGTAGCTACCCCAACTTAGTGAAACTGGTTGACCGGCTGGAACAAGGGCAGCACTTCGTTCGTTTTGAAAATCTTCAACTCACCATACCATCGCAAGATTATTCCCGCACGGAAACTGGAGCGGTACGCATTGTTGGTTTGGTGCAGATTCCCATGATGCCGAAAGGCCTCAAAGTCAAAGATGAGGCCTCAAATGGCTAAAGCCTTAAACAAAGCGCAAGAAAAGGCGCACAAGAAAAAAGTTGTCATTTTGTCGGTCATGGTTCTTGCCACCGCTGGCACATGGTCGAAAACTCTCTTTGGCAAGGACCACAAGGCTGCTGAGCCCGGTGTGGCTGTAGCATCCACGGGTGCTGCCGGAGCTTTGACTGCGACGCCCGCAACGCCGGGGGTTGGTGCAACAAGCTCCATCACCTCTTACGACCAGGCTGTGCGACGCATGGACCTTTGGCCGCAAGCATTGAACCGCCAAGTTCACCTGGGCACCATCGAAGAGTTAACTCCGATTAACGACCTTTTATCTGCCGACGACAATTCGGGATTCGGTAATGAGTCTGGAATTATGGAAGAAACTCCTGCTTATTTGAGTTCCGAAATTCCACCGGTTGTTGAGGATGAACCCATCCTATTTAGCGCCCTACGCCTACGTTTAACCACAACTGCACGCTTTGGTAAAAATCACTATGCAGTGATTAATGGAAACCGTGTGAAGCTCGGCGAATCAGTCGAGGTTCAGGTTGATGGCCAAACCGTCCAATATGAAGTCAGAGCCATCGAAACGCGGATGGTGGAGGTCGCCTTCCAAGGCACTTCACACATCTTGCTCATCGACCTCCCCGAGCTTCAGCATCGGAACAAAGACGGAGCCTAATTCATGTCATACACACGATTTCTCACAGCGACCTTCCTGGTTGCCGCCCTCTGCGGTAACGCGTTTGCTCAAGAAGAGCCGACACCTCAGGAAGATCCTGCCGCACCCCAGGAAGTAGAGCTTCCTTTCCAGCACTTAGGAGATGACGACACGATTACCGTCAACTTCCAAGACGAGGATCTCGGTGAGATTCTGGAACTATTCAGCACCAACTATGAGCTGAACCTAGTTTACGGGTCCGATGTCCTCGGCACCGTGACCATGAACTTTTTTGATGCCCCGGTGCAAGATGCTTTGCGTCAACTGCTCGCGGCAAACGGCTTCAACTATGAGGTCGATGGCAATTTCATTGTGATTAAGCCAAGGCCAGCAGCCGTCTCCAGTGGAAGCGCGGCTTCGAAGTTTTTGCCTACCGTGATTCACTTGAATCACATTCGCGCCCAGGAAGCCATGGCCATGCTTGCCCCTCTGCTTTCCGGTGCCGAGAAAATGATCTCGGGTATGGAATCGCAGAAAGGCTTGGAGACCACCGAGCTCGGCGGCAAAGAAGAAGCCTCTCTCGAGACTTTGGTCCTCTATGCCAGCGACCTCTCGGTGCAGAAGGTTTATGACCTCTTGGCGGTTCTCGACGTTCCGCCGGTACAGGTGCTGGTCGAAGCCACCATTTTGTCCGTGTCTCTCAGCGACAACTCCCAGCTTGGTGTGGACTTCACTGCCTTCGGTGGCGTGGACTTCCAAGCCCTAAACGGTGACACCAGCATCACCGACGGCATTTCCACTGACAGTTTAGGAGGCGGTGCCCTCCAAGGTTGGCTAGGTGGAGTTTCGCAACGAGGGTTTACCAATCCTGCTGGAAACGGATTGCACTTCGGCATTTTGCGCAACCAAATAGGCATGTTTGTAAGTGCCTTGGAAACGGTCAGTAATACCACCGTACTTTCCAACCCTCAAGTCCTCACCGTGAACCGGCATGCAGCTGAGCTTTTGGTCGGCCGCAAACTTCCCTACATCACGACGACCACCACGGAAACAGGAACCCTGCAATCGGTGGCTTTCTTGGAGGTCGGCACCTCCCTGGTTTTCCGCCCCTTCGTCACAGAGGATGGTTACATCCGCATGGAAATCTTTCCAAAGAAGTCCGACGGCTTCATTAACTCCTTGGGCCTACCTGAGGAAACGACGACCGAGTTGCGCACCAACGTTATTGTGAAAGAAGGCAACACGGTGGTGATTGGAGGACTCATCGAAACCGGCACCAACACGGAGATTGAGCAAGTGCCTTTGCTCGGCTCGATCCCTTATCTCGGCCAGCTGTTCCGCTCTGAGCAAGAAGTGGAATCGAAGAATGAGATTATCATCCTGCTCACCCCACACATAGTGGATGATCTAAATCTGGCCAAGCGTAGTGAGCAAGCGCGCATCCGGATTGATGGAGCGCGAGCCAACCTGGCTGCCTCCCACCACGGCTACTTGCGCCCAAGTTACGCACGCCGCCTTTACGGCGAGGCTGCCGTTGCTTTAGCTGCGGGTGACCTGGTCACTGCTATGGCCAAGGCCGAATGGGGCCTATCCGCGATGCCTGCTGACCCAGACCTCGCTGCTCTCGTGGACCACTGTCGCAAGGAAATCCACGCCCAACTGGAAAAAACTTCCGAATTGAAAGACGCCATCGATTTCCTCGATGACCTCCGCGAGGAGGAGGAAAGTAAATGAACAAGCGCCTGATCCCAGGAAGTCTCTTACTGCTCGCTACGGCGTGCTCCACGAGTCCCGAGCCGCAAGCTGAATTGGCTGTGAACCAAACTTCGGTTCAAAACGGTAGCGTGACCCAAACCATGCCAGATGGAGCTGATCCGTCGGAATGGAGTCAGGCGCGCGGCAGCATTCTGCGCACCTTTGCCTTCCGAGCATTGGAGAAAGGCTTAGTCGAGCAAGCACGCGAATATCTCACCGAAGCTTGCGAGGTCGACATGACCGACACAGCAAGCCATGCAGCTCTGGCTCGCCTGTACTTAGCAGAAGGCAACTCCGTCTTGGCGTTGACCTATGCCGAGCGTGCATCTTTGGTGGCACCGGATGATCCAGAAATCAACATGGTTTTTGCAGCGGCTCTCGCTGAGAACAACCGTTTAGACGAAGCAACGGCAACTTTGGAGAAGACCTGGGTCACCCTGGAGCGTGATCCACAGTTCGCTCGAGCCATCCTCACCCACTACTCCGCCATGGGGCAAACCGGTGAAGCCAAGAAATTCGTGCATCGCATGCTGACCGAAGATCCAACCCACGCCAGTTCGTGGTCCATCTCCGGCGACATGATGCTTGCCGTAGGCGACTTGGAGGGCGCAACTGAAGCTTACCGCAAGGCTTTGGAAATCGACCCTAACCTACCGACCCCTGAGTCCATCCAGCTCAAACTTGGCGGTAGTACCTCCAACCAGGACCCAATGTACGCCGCAGCCTTGGCCGCGGAAGACCAGGGACAGCTCGAAGCGGCAGCCAACCTGTACCGCTTCCTCGTGGAATCTAAGCCACTCAACAACGAGGTCCGCCTTGGATTGAGTCGTGTGCTTTGGGCACAAGGGCGCTACGAACTTTGCGACATGCAAATGGTCAACGTAGCTAGTGGGGTCCGCGGATGGCGCGGCCACTTGTTGCAAGCCAAGTTAGACATTCGCTTCGAGCGCTTTGGCAAGGCCAAGACTTCGCTCATGCTTGCTTTGCGCGAGCGCCCAGACCTTAAGTCTGCCGAACTGTTGTTGGCCTATGTTGACCAACACATCGCAGAAGAATTGACTGACACCTCAGAAGACACTTAGGCCTTCTCTAAGCGTCCTTCCGACCACAGCCCATCAGTGGATCAAACAGAACATAAAACCAACCTCGTCTTGCCCGCCGTCCTTAACCGGTCGCGGGCGGAGGATTTAACCGACCTTTGGGATACGGTTCAAGACGACGGCATTACCGAGATTGACGGCGGCTCCGTTACGACCTTGGATTCCTCCGGTTTGGCCTTGCTGCTCGACGGCTTACGTCGTGCCAAGTTCAACGGCCTCCCGGTCACCATCTTGAACCCAACCCCGCCACTGATGGCGGCGCGTCGTGCCTTCAACTTGTACGACTTGATGATGTTCCCCAATAGCGTGGAAGATGTCATCTTGGAAGCGGAACTCGGCATGCGCTTGGGTGAAGTTTTGATTGAGTTCGGCTATCTCACCAAAGATACTCTTGAGAATGCCGTAAAGCTTGCTGAAGAGCGCCCAGACACTTATTTGGGCCAAGTCCTGGTCGAGGAAGGACACATTAGTGAAGAGCAGCTGGCACGCGCTTTAGCGATGCAGCACGGTCTTCCATACGTCGACCCCCTCGCAGAAGGCGTTCTCGATGTTTCGCTCGACTGCGAAGTCCCCTTTGCAGAACTTCGCGTCCACGGAATCCTCCCCTATCTGCGATTAGGAGAAACCGTTGCCGTTTCGCTGAAAGACCCAGCCGATGTTTACGCCGCCGATGTGGTGCGCAAGTACACCGGCTTGTCGGTCATCACCACGGTCGCTACGCCTCAAGCCATCAACTCTGGGCTCGATCAGATTCAACGAGCCGTAGCTGCCAGTGGATCCGGTGAAACCGCCATTGATGAAGAATCAGTGGGTGCAGAGGAGCGCTTCAATGAAATCGTGATTAACGCCATCATTGAAGGTGCCTCCGACATTCACATCGAGCCGAGTCCGGATTACTACATGCTGCGGTACCGCGTTGACGGCCGTTTACATGAAGTAACGCGTTTCAATCCACAGATCGGGCACTCCTTGGTCGCCCGCATTAAGGTGGTTGCAGGTTGTGACATCTCCGAAAAACGTTTGCCACAAGATGGACGTATTCACTATAAAGACCGCATACGAGACGTCGACCTTCGGGTCAACACGCTGCCCACGGTGAATGGCGAGAAAGCGGTGATGCGTATTCTCGACCGCACCACCACAGCTCTAGCCTTAGACAAGCTCGGACTCACCTCCCAAAGTAGTGCCTGGCTGAATGAAGCAGTGCACCTGCCTCACGGCATGGTTTTAGTGACTGGCCCAACGGGTTCTGGAAAGACCACTACCCTCTATAGCGTTTTGGATGAAATCGTGAATCCAGAAACCAACGTTTCTACGGTTGAGAACCCCGTGGAACGAGCCGTAAAGGGGGTTAATCAGACGCAAATTAACGAGAAGGCCGGCTTGAAGTTCGACGTGTGCCTCCGCGCTCTCCTGCGTCAAGACCCTGACGTCATCATGATTGGTGAGATTCGAGACCACGAAACAGCAGAGATTGCGATTGAGGCGGCCCTAACCGGACACCTGGTTCTTGCAACTTTGCACACCAACGATGCCCCTGGTGCCGCATCGCGCCTGATTCAAATGGGCATGGAGCCGTTCCTGGTAGCTGCAACTTTGCGCTGCGTAGTGGCTCAACGATTGGTCCGACGCCTTTGCGATTCCTGCAAGAAGCCTGTTGCGTATCCGCAGGAGGTCGTAGACCAATACGAACAATTCGGCCTTAGTGGCAACGAATATTTTTCCGCCGCCGGCTGTCCATCCTGTCGTCAAACGGGATACGACGGACGTCGCGGTATTTTTGAAGTCATGAAGGTAACCGATGACCTTCAAGACCTCATTGCAACCAACCCATCATCCGCTGACATTCGACGCCTTGCTCTAAAAGAAGGCATGTCGAGTTTGCTCCGCGATGGAATCGATCGAACGAACCGCGGCGTGACCACTTTGGAAGAAGCCATCCGCGCCGGAGGTAAATCATGAGCCTAGCTACCGCATTTAAAAAGAAGAAAAAATCCACCGAGCTCCACGAGTCATACGGTGGCAGTTTTTCTGCCCACTCCGAGAAAAACTCCGGAGCGATTAACAATGAGGCCTTGATTGATCCACGGATTAAGTTGAAGCCAAAGGAATCGCTTCAGGTTTTAATTCAAATGAACGCCATGCTGGAAGCTGGTGTTCCTCTGCTTGCTGCTTTACGCACATTGATTCAGCATGCGCAAACTCCCGGTGCAGAAAGAGTATTGGTTAAGCTAACTTCCATTGTGGAAGGCGGCCATGACTTGTCTTTCGGCTTCAAATGTATGCCGAACTGCTTTCCGAACTATGTGGTACACCTGATTGCTGCAGGTGAACAATCCGGTGCCTTGGATGAATCCCTCGGACGCTCGATTGAGCTGTTGGATAACCAAATCACCCTGGGCGCCAAGATTAAGGGCACCCTTATTTATCCAGGATTCTTGATGTTCATGACCACGGTGATGACCACTGGAATCCTCTACTTCTTGGTGCCAAAGTTTGAGGGCTTAATGATGAAGAAGCCGGAACTCTTGCCATGGACGACCAAGATTGTCTTGGGCGCAAGCCAATTCCTCCGTGCACAACCAGAATTGGTGCTCGCTGGATTTGCACTCTTCATTGCCGGAGGCATTTTCTTGGTGAAATCCAAGAAAGCGCGCGAAGCCATGTTCGATGTCATCAGCCACGTCCCGGTGATTGGCGATCTCATCTTTAAGGCTTACCTCTCTCGTTCGGTAGGAACTTTGGCGCTGACTCTTGAGTCCGGTGTGCCAATCCTCACCGGGTTGGAACACGCAAAACAGGTGGCCCAACTGCCGCGCTTGCAAGCACACTGGGAGAAAACCGGAGCCATGGTGCGTGACGGTAAGCCCATGTACACCGCTCTTCAAGGCGAAGACCTACCCCCTGCTTTGATTCAAATGATCATCGCCGGCGAATCTTCAGGTACCTTGGACGCCAGCTTACGTAAAGCCGCGGTCTTCCTAGATCGCGAAACGCAAGCGGCGCTCAACGCTTTCACCAGTTTGCTCGGCCCCGCCACGGTGGTCATCGCTGGTGGAGTTGTTGGATTCATTGTGATCTCGCTGATGACCCCTATCCTCACCATGGCCAAGTACGTCGGTTAGAGATGAAGATTAAAAAGAAAAACGGTTTTACGCTGATTGAGGTTTCCATTGCGGTGGTGTTGATTGTTCTGGTGGGAACCTCTGCGATTGCATCTCTGCGCGTGGGTATGCGCACCATGAACGGAACGCAAGCGGCATCAGTGGCAGCTTCTGCCATTCGCGAATTTCGGGAGTTCACCTTTAACGAGACCATCGACGCCATGGATTTGCGCGATGACACGGTGATCTCACCCGTCCTGGGTGATGGCAGCACTATGCCTGGAGTCGATGGCATGACCTTGTCGATTGATGTTCAGGCGGTCGATGACATCGACCCCACTGTTGCGGTAGGCCTTAGTGAATCACGCACGCGCATTGTGACGATTGTCGCCACTAGCGATGAAAAGGAACTTATGGAGGCACTATGGTTGATCGCAGAGCATTAAATCGAGGGATATCCTTAGTCGAAGTGGTGATGGTTTCTGCCATTGGACTGACTCTATTTGCAATGGCTGTACCTGCCGCTCAAAACGACGACGTTGCCGGCTCGGTAGCGCGAAACATCGTCTCCGATGCGGTGCGCGCACGCTCCCATTCACGCCGTGCTTGGGAAACTGTCACCATGCAAATCGATGTCGGCAACGAACGTTGGCGCACGATTAAGCAAGATGGCAGCCATCTCGCTAGTGCAGGTGCCGATGAAAATGGGTGGCACAACGCCCCCGCCGGCGTGGACTTCCGTCAAGTGGTTGACATGCCGACCGATTTAACCTTCCTCCCTAACGGTCGCGCTTCGCAAAGTACTTCCGCGAGGATTTTGACTGGCGGAAAGGAATGGGTCATCAACATTGATGCGTTAAGTGCCCGTATTACTGCCAATCCTGTCACTGGAGGGCAAACTCCTTAGGAGAAATCTCATGAAGAATATGCATAGAATAAGGAGCAACCGCTCAGCCGGCTTCACTCTTCTCGAGATCATGATTGCAACCACCATTGCAATGGTCCTGCTGTTTGGAGCTCTTTACAGTACCAGTGAAACTCTGACGGTGGTGCGCGAAGGCGACATGGTGATTCACACCAATGTTCATGCGCGCCGTGCATTGGATCGGATTTTGAAAGACTTCCGTTATTCCTCAACTCTCGCCGTCAGTGGTGATTCGTTGAACGGGTGGGATGTCACCACGACCACCACGGGGACCTTGGATCCAGGCCTTCTAACCTACAGTTGGAACCCCATCGACAGAATTTTAACCGTGGCCGATGATTCCACTTCTGAAACGGTCCTAGAAGATCTTCGCGTATTCAATATTGTCACACAAACCGCATCGATCAACGGCATCACGGTTATCACGCGTATCAAACTCGAATGGGTTTTGGGCCTCACTGCAGGAGCGGAAGCTGGTGCAGTAGGCATGGATACGGAGCGCACTTTTGAATTGGCGGGAGCTACTTGGATTCGGAGGAATGATACCTAAGCTCACCCCTGTTAGTGCGGACCAAAATGGATCCGTATTGCTTCTGGCCTTATTGGTCACGGGCATGATTGCTACTCTGGCCTTGTCCTTTGCTTCCTCAATGGGCACCCAAATTCAAGTAGCGCGCGATCAGGCTGCAACCTTACACGCGGACTTTGCTGCCCAATCGGGGCTCGAGTACGCACAACGTCGGCTCATGATGGACCCGCTTTGGGACGGCACCCTTGGCGCACCTCTGCTTTACTCCGAAGGCATCACTTTCTCTGTTATCCGCCTGGAAGGCGAAGGATCTTTGGTCATGCCAACCGAAGTCGCTCTTCTTGTAGAGGGGAATCAATCCGCCTCGAAGGCGCGCTTCGAAACTCGACTCCATGTCAACCCAGGTGACCCACTTCTCGATAAGGCTGTCTCCGTGCTTGGAAATGTTTCTGGATCGAACATTAAGATCGATGGTGACTACCTTCTCCTCGATGCCAAAGGTTGGCTATGGGATTTCCGTTTGGACCTTATCTCGGATGTCCAAGCAGACGCCCGCCTCAAGGATGCGGGGGAAAGGGAGAAGCAAGTCAAAATGGACACGCGCACCCATGCCACCAGGAATGCCGACATTTCAAGAGGCTACGACTCTGATGGCGTCAAGCGGGGTGCAACTCCTGCAACGCCAGCTACTCCTGCTACTCCAGCTACTCCAGCTACTCCTGCAACGCCAGCAACGCCAGCTACTCCTGCAAGCCCTTCGACTCCGGCGGTTCTGACCGCAACTATGGAAGACTTATTGCTACACATCCGCAAGCAGCAATACAACGTGGAAGGCGTGTGGGCACGCAATAACGTGGGAGAAGAAACTTTTGTGAGCTTAGATCGTATTGATGCACCCGGTGCATTGCACAATTTCAGCGAAACCCTTTATTCATGGGCACAAAACCAAGTACAGGAGAAACAGCCGGTTCACGTTCCTGGGTGGGACTTTAGCGGCTATTTATCACCCAACTCAAAAATCCGTATCTTCGACCACATCACCGATGTGGCTGATTTAGACATTGAAGAAACTGCGGTCTTTTTGTTAAATCCCGGGCAGGACCTAAACCTACAAAATGTCAACTTCGGCGGTGGCTTGGTGGTTTGGTCAGAAACCGATTATGACCAGGCAGGGGATCCAAGAAATCCAATCCAGCTTTCAGGAAGCAACTCCTTTGGTGGTCGCAGCAATGGGTTAAAGAACATTGGAATACTTGCTCCAGGAAGCAGCCTATCCGTTGTCGGTTCTTCTCGACATTTGGTCTCAGGATACACAGTGCTTCATTCGCTCACTCAGGTACGACGCTTCCAACACAGAGGCGTCCTCATCATCTTGAACTCGGCTACGAATGTCTTCGACAGCTCCTTCCAATTTGATCCTGTAATTGGGCAGAGCCCTCCTGACACTTTGACTTTCTTCGGAGATCTTCCGGGAGTCCGCGTGGAAATGGTCATCGAATCTTTCGATGCACCCCCCCCACTGTAAAAGTTTCCTTCCCTATTTGGGTCGTCGCCTTTGGTCGTCGGCCCATTTTTTTTGGCAGATGGGACTGAAGTTCTTGCTATTTCACCGGCAGAGGAATTGTGTTAGCCACTCTCACTGCAAGCTATTCAGCAACGCTTGAAGACAGCATGGACGTGCAGCGCGATGAGTCGGCTGCATTGCGTGCCGAATTCGCAGCGGAATCGGGCCTCGAGTATGCCCAGCGACGTCTGTTGCTCGATTCGAGCTGGACCGGGACTGGTGTGAACGGCCTAACCCTTGGCGATGGCTTGACTCACTTCATCATTGCTGCAGCACCGGACCCCAATAGTCCCTATGAAGATCACGTCCATGTTTTGGAAGTGGAAGGTGAATACCAAGAAAGCAAGGCTCAATTAGGCAGTGCGGTTCAGGTGTTCGCAGGTCAATCGGGCACTTCTGAAATAGCCCTGATTGCATTGGGTGAAGATTTCAAAATGAAGCACGGTATGGTTTACGGCGACGTGCTGGAAGTATTCGAAAATTTCAACTAGCGCTACCTGAATAAAAGCTGAATTTGAAGAAAGGCCGGCCCCTACCTTTGGGGCCGGCCTTGCTTTACACTCTGCCCATGATGGAACCCCTGGACCCCGCGCGAGCCCAACCTTGCCAAGGCACATCTTCGGACGGCCTTCGTCACCGTTCGGTCATGGACTCAAAGCACCTCGACCATATGTTCGAGCGTAGCTTTCCATCCTTTGGTGGAGCTTTCTTGCGCCGGATCTGGACATTGCTCGATGAAGCGATTGGACGAGGCATTCCTATGACTTTGTCCATCTCAGGTCCTGTCACCGCTTCCGGCCAGCACTATGCTTGGCTGAATCCATTGCTAGAGAGCGGATGGTTTGCCTACCTCTCGGTCACCGATGCAGTTTGTTATCACGATGCCCATCGCGCGCTCGCCAGTGTCTCGGAAACCGATTTCAACGAGGTTCCGATTTTTGGCGATGACGGACAACTGCGTGACGAAGAGATTATTCGAATTACGGATATTGGTTTCCCAGAATCTGTCCTGCTCGACACCGATACTTACTTGTGCCATTTATTGCGTTTGCCTGAATTTCAATGTCGCATGACCGGGCCTGAATTCCGCAATCGACTGGGCAAGCATTTCGCATCTGAAGAGCAAAAGAATCAAGCGCAGGAAGGCTTACTTGCATTATGTCATCGCAAGTCTATTCCGATTTTTGTCGGCGCACCTTCCGACGGGTCCATTTTCCTCAACTCCACGCTCCTTTGGGCACTCAAAGATGCCTGTGGTGATGACTATGCCTTCGACCTCGATCTGCACGGAGAAGTACTCGAATCCTGTGCATACCACCATTGGGGCCTGTTTGAATCAGAAGCCAAAGATTTAGGCACGCTCATTCTTGGCGGCGGTGTCCCTAAAAACTTCAGCCTTCAACCGGAGCCAGCGCTAAGTCAAATCTTCGGTTTTGAAGACATCCGTGGCTATCTTTACGACATTCAAATCACCACGGCGCCGATTACCGAAGGCTCCTTAAGTAGCTGCCCTCCTTCCGAGGCTGTGACTTGGGGCAAAGTCGATAAAGATCACTACCGCAAAACCACGGAGAGTTTTCAATGCGACTACTCCATTGTTATGCCACTTTTAGCAAAAGCACTGCTTGAAAAGCGCAATCGCCTTGAACGCCTCGAACAGGAGCTCGGTCGCGATACCTTATTGCAACGTCATCCTGAGGCCGCCGGATACTTGCGCCCCACCGAAGGCTTCCGCCTTTACGATCGAAGAGACGACCTGCGCGAAACCCTTCGCAAGAAAATACGTCAAAACGCCGACCGCTTGCGTGAAGCCAGCGGCCACATCCCGAAAACCCCTACCGCATGATTACCGTGGTAGTGCCCGTATTGAATGAAGCAGGTAACATCAATCCTTTGATTGATGAGATTCACAGTGCTTTGGCGCCGCGGTTCGAGGAGTACGAGATCCTCTTCATCGACGATGGCAGCAGCGATCAAACTGCGGCAGAGCTAGCCGAACGTAAAGCGCGCGACCCCAAACTCCGGGTCCTGCGCCATGCCAAACCATGCGGCCAAAGCTCTGGCGTGAGAAGCGGAGTCCGTGCCGCGCGTTTCCCTTGGATTGCCACTCTAGATGGAGATGGCCAGAACCACCCAGGCGACATTCCAGCACTTTGGGATGCCCGCCCCGCCGATCTCACCCCGGAACAACCTTGGCTTGCCATCGGACATCGGGTGGACCGGCAGGACACCAACTCGAAACGCTGGGCATCGCGCTTTGCCAACCGCTTGCGCGCCCGAGTCCTGCACGATGACACTCCCGACACTGGCTGTGGCATCAAACTCTTTTCGCGCCATACTTTTTTGGCCTTGCCGTGGTTTAACCACATGCATCGCTACTTCCCCGCTTTGATTCGACGCGCTGGAGGCACTTCGATTTCCGTGCCTGTACGCCACCGCGAACGCGGCGAAGGCACCTCTAAGTACGGCGTTTGGGATCGTGCCTGGGTCGGCATCTGGGATCTTATGGGCGTGAAGTGGTTAATCAAACGCAATGCCGTCCCCGAAATCCACGAGGTCGACGCATGAATTGGTGGGAACAATTCTCTGAGAACGCTAAAAGCCCGATTGCGATTGTAGGTTTTATAGGCCAAGCGATTTTCTTCATGCGCTTCCTAGTGCAATGGCTCGCTTCCGAAAAAGAGCAGAAAAGCGTCATTCCAACGGCCTTCTGGTACTTCAGCATTGGTGGAGCATTCCTTCTTTTGCTCTACGGAATCTTGGACCACGATCCGGTCATCTTAATCGGCCAATCCACTGGTCTCTTGATTTACCTGCGTAACTTGCATTTCATTCGCATTCAGAAGCGCGAAAAGTCCTTGAATTCGTGAAGGGCCTGCTCAGCATTCTCCTTATGATCCCGGTGGTCGCGGCCATAGGATTCATCATCAAACCCTTGCTGGTAGTCGATGAAACCCGCTATCTGGCCGTCGCCTGGGAAATGTGGAACAGCGGCGACTTCCTGGTGCCGCACCTCAATGGTGAAACCTATACGCACAAGCCGCCATTCCTATTTTGGCTCATGCATTTAGGCTGGAGCTTCACCGGAGTCCAGGAATGGTGGCCGCGTCTATTGGCGCCACTTGCCCTCATTCTCGACACGCTGCTCATCGTTCGCCTCGGAAAACGACTCTGGCCGACGGCACCCCATACGGCCTATCAAGCCGGAATTTTATTCGCTGGCACGCTCTTTCCAGTGCTCTTTGCAACCAGCGTTATGTTTGACCTCTGGGCGACGCTGTGGGTCATCCTAGGCATGACTGCCCTGTTAAGTGCGCACCAAGGCGCTCCTCTTAAACGCACGGCGCCACTGGCTATGCTTGCCTTGGGCTTCGGCATTCTGACCAAAGGCCCGGTGCTTCTGCTATATCTGCTACCGCCGGCGCTCGCCGCAAAACATTGGAGTGGTAAAACTTCAGAGCACTGGAAGCGGGTGCTGCACACCGGCCTGCTTGGTCTTGCAGGTGGCGCCGTGATAGCCCTGTGCTGGGCTATCCCCGCTGCGATCACTGGCGGCCAAGAATACCGCGATGCCATTTTCATCGACCAAACTGCTGGGCGTGTCAAAGATAGCTTTGATCATGCGCGCCCATTTTGGTGGTACTTGGCGCTCCTTCCCATCATGCTCTTTCCATGGTTCTGGTGGAGCCGAAGTTATCAGGGATGGAAACATTTCCGCGCGCAAAGTCCGGACCTTGCCCGCCTTATTTTCTGGGCGATTGTGCCACAGTTTGTAGTGTTCTCACTCATCAGTGGAAAACAACCGCACTACCTATTGCCCATGTTCCCGGTGCTCGCGCTTGCCTTTGCGCGAAACCTTGAGCAACGCTCACAACCACAACCAAGCCAACGCAGCATGCTTCTGCCCCTGTTGCTTCCGGCCCTTTTATGCCTCGCTTTCTTCAGCTCTCCACTTTGGCTGGAGCGAATTCACCCACCCGAATGGCTTGAGCAACAGTCACTCTTGATAGCAGGTGGAATTCTGCTCATCGCTTTATTCCGCATGGGTTATTTGGCGCGGCAGAAGGCGTCCAAGGTGGCCACGCTGGCCTTCCTCTCTCCGATGTTAGCGCTCACGATTCTCTTTTCCCTTGGGCAAAACTTCCGTGAGAATTACGACACCGAACCTGCCGCCGCTCAAATCGCGACTTGGCAAGAGCAAGGCTTTGAAGTTGGCTTCCTCGACATGGTGTACGCCGGCCAATTCCATTTTTCCGGCCGCCTCACCCACCCCATTTCAAATCCTACGGGGCGAAAAGAATTAGTCGCGTGGTTGCGGCAATACCCGCAAGGCAAAATCGTCATTGTGGTCAAACGCGATCATCCGCACCCCTATGGAAAGCCAAAACGACCACCGAAACAATTCGGCAGTCGTTTAGTGCAGTTTTGGACTGCTGCGGAACTAAGCCGCGCAATCAAACTTCCCGAGGAAGCTTAGAAGAACCAGGCCAGACCGACCGAGCCGCCCCATGCACCAGTGTCGCCGCCAGAGACGTCAGGCAGAAGGTACTCGGACTTTTGTAACTCGAGTTCAATCGCCCAATCTGTAGCGATGAAGTGCATGACACCAATCGAACCGATAATGGCAGTTACGTTTTCTTCACCGGGACCAATGCTTGCAGTTCCAAGGCCGACACTTAGCTCGGCATAAGGACGCGTGGAACCGTAAGTCGAAGTGTAGTAGCGACCAAAGATATTCAACCCGGCGTATTCCAAGTTGTCATCAGAACCAGTGATGTTGATGGAATCAAAATCACCGCTCAAACCAGCTTCAAGATTTTCTGTAGCGAAGTAACCGAAGGCGCCACCAAATTGAGCAGCAGAGCCATCTAGGAGGCCGGTGCCATTTGAGGCAAAACCGATATCGCCACTAAGACGCATCAGGCCAGGCTCGAACTCGACGCCTTGGGGTTGAGCGGTGGGATGCGAAGAACAGCTCGCAAAAGCAGCGAGCGGGAGCAGGAGGAGGATGCGGGTTAGTTTCATTGCGGAAAGGTTGGTTCCGTGTGGCTCAAAGAATACGCGGTGGAAGGTTGACCGTCAACCTATGTAGGGTGCTGATTGGTGGGAAAATCGCGCCCGTAAGGGGTTCTAAGGCAGTAATTTACGAACAATGTGAGCGATTCGCTCGGGGCCATCATCATAAGAGAAGATGTAACGCACCTTACCCTCCCGATCAATGAGGTAACTGCGCGTGGAGTGATCCATGGTGTAAACCGCCGCGGAATCTAAAGCGACCTTCTCGAACCAGCCTGCATAAGCGCTGACCACCTGCTCCACCTCCTCTACTGAGCAGGTTAAGCCCACTACAGGGATGTCAAAGCTACCCAGATAATCGCCAAGCAGTTCCGGCGTATCGCGCTCTGGATCCACCGAGACAAAGAGGGTGGTGACTTCCTCGCCAGCACCACCAAGCTGCGCATAAACCTTATTCAATTCGAGCAAAGTAGTTGGGCAGATATCGGGGCAGTGGGTGAAGCCGAAGAACAAAAGTCGCACCTCCCCTTGATGCTCGGACAAGGTGTAAGGTTGGCCGTCTTGGGCGATTAAAGTGAAGTCTCCGCCAATGGAGATGTCATCAAAATCCAATAAGCCATCTTCTTGGCTGCTGCCTATCTTCAGCCACACGACGATTAACATGCCTAAGCCAATCGCTAAGGCTCCCATCCAAGCTAGTTTCATTGCACCTTCACCGTGGCTAACAGTTCCAGTGGCTTGCCCTCACTCATGACCAGAGTGATTGGGATCACCTGACCTTCTAACCAAGGTTCGTCCAACTCGAAGAACATCAAGTGGTTGCCCCCTGGCTGCAACAGGAAGGTCTCATGCGGAGCAATGGAAAAGGAATCGACGCGACGCATTTTCATTTTGTCATCGACAAACTCCATCGAATGCAGCTCGGTAATGCCGGCCCGCGGAGTTGAGGCACTCAGAATCTGAACCGGTCGGCTGCCCGAATTCTCAATCTGGAGAAAAGCTGCACTATTTGCATGCGGCGGTCGTGAGTTCCGTGCCCAGACTTCGTGCACGGTGACTCCAGAGTTCTGAACCTCAGCAACGGAAGCATCCTCTTCACCGCCAGAACAGGCGGTGAAGAGGATGAAGGTCGACAACAGGAGGGCGAAGCGCATCAGCGCCCCATTTCACCATAGAAAGCCTTCTACGGAAAGCCCTCCTGTCGGTGGAATCGACTAGGAAATCGTCTCGTTATGGATGTTCGATACGTTTCCGGTCTCGGTCATTTGCACCCAAATCGTGCGACCGCTCAGGCCCGAAGGCAGCACGCGGTTGGTGTCTACGATTCCAAATCCGTCAGCGGACAAGGTCAGACCAATGCGGTGGTTGTTAATGCCAAGGGTTTCGCCAGTGGATGGCTCGAAGCTACTGCCCAAACCTCTAAAGGTGTAAGCCAGAAGCACACTTGCAAAAGCGGTGCAATCATCCACGCGGATGTTCACGCTCGCACCAGCAACCATGTTGCCCATGGTCAGTACCAATGGACTGGCAACGCCTGCTTCCACAGCTGCGCGCAGGTTCACGAGTCCGTGGCCGAAGGTGTTGTCTTCGCCAGCAGCGCCTAGATCATCACAAGTGCTAAGCAGAATGTCTTCTACACCTTGTGCCGAAAGGCCAGGGTTCTGTGCGAAAATCATGGCTGCAACACCGTTAGTCAAAGGAGTGGAGAAGCTGGTTCCGGAAGGATCCGAGTATCCACCACCACGTGCGGTGCTTTCAATGCCAACGCCAGGAGCCACACAGTCCACGGCTAGGCCGAAGCTGGAGAAGCTTGCTTTGGCATCGGAAGATGTGGTGGCTCCAACTACGATTACGTCTGGGTAATCAAAGCTACTATGGTTGGCGTTCGAGTTACCTGCGGCATAAAAGTAAAGACCACCTTGGCCTTTAATGTAAGTACCCGTGGTGCCAATCGAGCCATTCTCAACGCCAGAGTAACTAGCACTAATCGTAGAAGCACCATTATCGACAGCCACGCGGGCGCCATCGGTAAGGTCGCTCAAGTAAGCGCCGCCACTTGGATCTTCACTCACGCGGATAGGCATGAGTTGAATGTTCCAGGCCATGCCTGCAACACCAATGCCGTTGTTGCCTTCTGCGCCAATGCAGCCGCCAACCCAAGTGCCGTGACCATTGATGTCTTCAATGTCACCACCAAGGTTTTGCCATACACCAGAAACCTGGTTGTAGCCGGGAATCAAGTTGTTCACCAAGTCAGGGTGATTGGTGTCCACGCCGGTGTCGGTGAACGCAGCGATGATGTTAGAAGCGTCGGTGATGGTATCCCAACCAAGCTCCGATTCCATATTCTGGTGATGCCACTGCTGGCCAAAGTTTGAATCGTTTGGCGTGTTCAGTGGGTAGCACATCCAGTCGGGGTGTACGTACTCGTAGTCGCCGGTGGCCATCAGCCATTCGAAGACTGCATCTTCGGTCATGCCAGTTGGCAGACTGATAAGGTATTCATCGACCTTACTAAAATGCTTAAGGACCAAGCCATCTAAACGAGAACGAGTCTCGGCAGAGGTCTCTACATTTTGAAGAGGACGGACGGTCATGCGACCTGTCAATTCTAGAAATCCAGGTTGATCCTGAAAATGAGATTGCGCGGCAAGCGGAGCGCCGAGCAGGATGGCTGCTGCCAAGGTTAGGGCTTTGTTCATTTGGGTAAGGTTTTAAGGGCGGAGACTCGGGGGATACTAGGAAATCTACCATGAAGATGCCCTGTTTCGGGGTTTTCTGGATGCTAAAGCTCCGGAAATAATCCTAAATTCGAGGAACCTTTCCGACGCGCTCCTTCGGCCTAGCGCTAACGACCCCCTTTAAGCACCGTAGACCTGTCATGACTCCCCTACCCCTTCCTCGCTTCCTGCGGCCCCTACTCTAACTCCTGGTCCTGGCCGCTCCCAGCGCAGCTCAAGACCCTGCTCCGAAGCCAGAGCCGCCCGAGTCACAAGTTCTGGTTATCAAGCTGGTTGGTCGATGCCGACACCGATGCACTTGAATTGCCAATCGTGCAGGTGCATCAGCTGATGCTGCGCTATCCAAATCTGCAGGTCATCCCTAGTCATGACGCCCGCAGCCAGCAAAGGCTGACGCAGTTGAAATAGACCCATGGGTTCTCGCCCAAAGCTTGATGCACTGCGGCGGTCAATTCAAAAGCTGTGAAGGGCTGGTAGAGGCAAGAGAACTGCTGAGGAGCGTCATCTTTTGTTGGAGCGAAACCCTTTAAGAAAAGGGGGTTATGCCCAGCCTACGCCAAAAAGCAGCGCTAACTCCGGTAGAAAAGCGCATCCCAAAACCAAGTTCTCTACAATAACAACATGATTTCTCGTTGCTCCGGCATCCTTTTTTCCGTGTTCTTGGCCTTGCCTCTGGCAGCACAAGAGCCTGAGTTCCGCGCCAACACCGCGCGGCCTGACAGCACTATTTTCAGCCCGCTGAAACTGCCACCAGCCAACAGTATGCGCACCGGTGCCGGTCGCCCTGGCCCAGATTATTGGCAGCAGCAAGTCGATTATAAAATCGAGGCTTCGCTGGACCCGGAAACGCGGATTGTGCACGGAAAAGCGCACGTGACTTACACCAATGCTTCCCCAGATGACCTGGATTACATTTGGTTAAGTCTGGAGCAAAATGCATTCCGCGAGGACAGCATTGCAGCCCGCATTGGTGGGGCCACAGCAATTGGCATGAGCAATGCTGAGGGCGATGGCTACACCTTGCACGCCTTAGAAGCGCACGGCAAGGATTTGGATTATTCGGTTTACGACACCATGGCCCGCGTCATGACTCCGAAACCGATCAAGGCGAATGGCGGCACCTTCGAGTTTGATATCGAATGGGACTTCACCATTCCGTTGAAAGTTTTCCGTCGCTTCGGCATTGCCGATTTTGACGATGGCAAGGTTTATGAAGTCGCACAGTGGTTTCCAGCAGTTGCGGTTTACGATGACATTCACGGCTGGAACACCCTTCCCTACTTAGGTACGGGCGAGTTCTACTCCAACTTCGGCACCTACGATGTCGAGATCACGGTTCCCCGCTCGATGATTTTGGTAGCCACCGGCGAACTGCAAAATGAAAAGAAGGTGTTCACTTCTGAGCAAGTGAACCGCCTAAAGCAAGCGCGCAAGTCCGATGAAACCGTCATCATCCATGGTGCCGATGAAATTGGGCAAGAAGGTAGCCGTCCCGAAGGAGAAGGTCCTCTGACTTGGAAATTCCATGCCGAGCAGGTGCGCACCTTTGCTTGGGCATGCTCCGACATTTTCATCCTAGATGCCGCATCTTCCGGCGACATCTTGATTCAATCGGCTTATCCTGAAGACGGACTTCCGGTTTGGGGCAAGTCGACGCAAATGCTCAAAACCGCGATTGAGGGCTATTCCAGCCGTTGGTTCCCTTACCCATACCCTGCTGCAACCAACGTGTTTGGCGCAGAGGGTGGCATGGAGTACCCCATGATCATCTTCTGCCGCGGAAGTAGCGAGCAAGGCGTCTATGGTGTAACCACGCATGAGATTGGCCACAACTGGTTCCCCATGCTCATCAACACCGACGAGCGTCGTTACGCCTGGATGGATGAGGGCTTTAACACTTTCATCAATGGCTATTCCACGGAGGAGTGGTTCGGCCCACAGAAGCGCAGTGAAAACGACCCGGCGGCATTCGGTGCCTTCATGCTCATGCCAGATCAAATGCCTATCGACACTCCGGCTGACATGCTCGGCGGGAATCTGCTCGGGATTTTAGAATACATGAAGACGGGTGTGGGCCTCACTTTGTTGCGCGAATCCATTCTTGGACATGAACGCTTCGACTTTGCATTCCGCACTTACATCAACGAGTGGGCGTTCAAATCACCGCAGCCTGCCGACTTTTTCCGTTGCATGGAAGACGCCGCCGGCATGGATTTGGCATGGTTTTGGCGCGGTTGGTTCCTGGAGACCGGTTACCTTGATCAGGCGGTCAGTGGAGTTTCCCAGCCCAACGGCAAACGAGGCGCTCGTGTTCGCTTCGACAACCTCGGCGGTCTGGTGATGCCGTTGCACTTCCAAGTGGAGTACGAAGATGGCACCACCGAAGACTTCGAATACCCGGTCCAAGTTTGGTATCAGAACGACCGCATCATTGAGATGTTGCCGGGCCAGCGCAACATCTTCCGCGTGACCATCGACCAGCACAAGAAGTTCCCTGAGGCTAAGCGTTCCAACAACACTTGGACTGAAACAGACGAGTAACGCTCGCCAAAGAAAGCCTAAGGGCCATAGTGTTCCTTCACCGAGCGAATCGCAGATTCGCCGGTGGGAACACGGAAGTTAATCCCAGACGGAATGTTGTTCGCCACCTCTGGGTCAAAGTAGAGCACCGTTTCGCGGAAGTGCTTGATTTCGTTAATCACCACCAACTGCCCGACCAGCCGGGCGTCTCTAATGAAGTGCACTTTATTCCACAGGTTGAATCCGTAAATATCGGTGTGGTCTACCGCCCATGAGCAGCCCTGATAAGTGAACTGAACTTCCGCGCCAGGCGCGATCAACCCCATGTAGGGACTTACACCACCAGTTCCACCGCCAATCGTAGTGTGATGCTTCAACAGAATCTTATTGATGTCTGGATCTCGCGGGTTGAACTCCTTGTCCACATAGACCACGACTCCGCCAGGGAAATGACATCCGTCTAAACTCAAGGTGTGGCCAGGATGCAGAACGAAGACCGCAGTTTCTTCATGCGACACGTTCTTTAAGTTGTTTTCATAGTAGTAGATAATACGGTCCGGTCCGGGCACTAAATACTCATCCAAATCATATTCAGGCATTTGAACTTGCGCTGAAATCTGATGCTCCGCTTGCCCCATAAAATAGGCTTGATCGGTGTACTTATATAAATCCCCCATCGCAACGGTTCCATCAAAATCGATATCAAAGGGACCAAAGGGACCACCTGGAGCGTGATGTCCAACTCCGTATTCATCGAAAGCCCAGTCGTCCACCACACCCACGGCGTCGGTGATCAAGATATCGCCAAAGATGGTGCTATCTAAAATATCGATAGTATCGCCCAAGAAAACTAAGGCCAAGTCTGCACCAGGAACGACTCCGGCCTCCACCTGGACTTCCACTTCTAACTCCATCCGGCCAGCCTCTGACAAACCGGTCGTCACCAGGTTTAAAAGGCCATCACGAGAACCTGGATTCACCTCACCTGCAAGAATTTCGAAACTCACTCCATTTCCTAAATCAACTGGAGTGCCATTGGTTCCTATCCAACTCACATCCCTCGAAAGGCGAGTGCGTGCATAATCAATCGCAGATTCTGCAACCAATTCGTGCTCCAAGGTAGAGGCCTCATTGCGCGCTGAATCGGCCATAGAACTTACTTGGTTCAGGGACGAAAGCACGGCCGCAGCCAGCAAACTAGTGACCAGAATCACTAATAGAAGTACCGATCCACGCTCGGAATTGGAGTGAAGGGGGTTTCCGTGAGCCTGAGAGTCGGTTTTATTGGGGTGAAAGGACTTCTCCATGGCCCATTCTCGGAGATTCCCTCTTCAGCTTGAGCTTATTCTTAGCCGTCGCTCGCCAGAAATCCGACTTAGAGCCTGCTCGTGATTCACCGACACTCTAGAAGAAATTCACCCCAAAAACGAGATAGTCGTTTAACCTGGAATCACCATGGTTGCCCTAAACCTCCGCCGTCCACTCGCCGCTCTACTCGCACTTTGTCTACTCGCTGGACAGACCTTCGCCACTTGGTCCATCGTGGTCGTCAACCGGCGCACCGGTGAAATCTGTGTGGCATCGGCCACATGCATTGAGGATTTCAATTTACGCAACGCGCTCAGCATCGTGAGTGCAGAGGCCGGTGGTGGCGCGGCACAAGCCATGGTTTCTTCGGTTGCCGTACGTACCTTGATTCACGATTTGATTTTGCAGGGCGTTCCACCGGAAGAAATCCTGATTGCCGTCGACGAGATTGACACCATCTTTCAATCCAGGCAGTTTGGCATTGTCGACCTTGCTGGGCGCGCAGTGACCTTTACCGGAACCAGCGCCTTTGATCATGCTTCAGGCGTGACTGGAGAGATTGGCGATTTGGTTTATGCCATTCAAGGCAACATTTTGACTGGCTCTCCCGTCATCACCGAGGCCGAGTTGGCCTTACGCAACACTCCCGGCGACCTTGGCCAACGGGTAATGGCTGCCATGGAAGCTGCGCAAGCTATGGGCGGCGACGGACGCTGCTCCTGCAGTCCACAAGCGCCAACCAGTTGCGGTTCGCCGCCATCCAGCTTTACGAAAAGTGCACATATCGGCTTTTTAATTACCGCCCGTCCTGGCGATGAACCCTTCTGCGATGCCTTTGGCTGTGGTAAAGGGGACTTGTATATGGTTATTAATAAGGCCGGCCTAGACGCCAACGACCCCGATCCGGTTTTTGAAATGCGCATCAAATTTGATCAACTGCGCAACGATCTCGACGACCGCCCCGACGGCAACCATTCGGAAGTCTTCGCCTTTAATCCCGTCGTTGCAGCAGGAAGCGCATTACCGGTGAGTTTCGTATTGAGCCTCGCCGACGTCGATGGCGATGTCATCTCTCATGGAGGCGCCACCGTCACCATGGAACATGATCCGCGTTCTGCGGGCTCCTCGTCGCTACTGCAAGTGACCGATCACCAGGACGGCACTTACACCGTAGAGGTGCAACCCGGCGCCGAGGCAGGATTAGATCTGCTGCGCTTTGTGGTCGATGACGGCATTCGGCCAGTGACCCTGTGGCCTCCAGCCCAACTTTTGCATCGGGCGCCCTTGGAAGCTCCCCAGCTCACTGGAGAGGCTGCACCTGGGTTGGCATCCTTGGTCGCTCTGCATGCGGTGCATCCACAACCGAGTGGTTTAAGCGCCTGGATTCTCGGCAGTCGTGGACAAGGCGGTGAATTCCTACTCGCCGAACGCGCTGATTTACAGTCAGACTTTGTAATTACCACCGATGTTGGCATCGCCCACTTCGGTCTCGCCTCGGTGCAAGATTTCTGGATGAGCGCCGATGGCCTGCGCCTCACCCTAGCTGCCCTCGATACGATTGGTGGAACCGTTCAGCTTTACTCCACCACCCGTCTCAGCGATGTAGAGGATTTCCCACAACCCACCCTGCTCACCGATTTGGATAGCGGAATGGGCGAAGGCGGTCCGTGGTTGAGTGAGCATGAATTGGACATTTGGTTCCACTCCTCGCGCGATGGACAGGCCGATATCTGGCATGCCACCCGCCTCAACAAAGAAGCCCGGTGGTTCCCCCCAGTCAAGGTGGAAGCTCTGTCGACCTCCGCGGAAGAAAGAAATCCGATGCTAGATTCTGGCGATACGCGCTTGATTTTGTCGCGTCAAAGCACCACTCCAGCTTTTGCATTGTTCGCCGCTGACCGCAACCTTACGGGTGATTTCAATCCAGCTCATTTACTACCCGGAGTCTTCGCGGACTCGCATCAAGATCTCATTGCGGCGGGAAGTTCCCCAAATCCATCCGGCGTGGGCCAACAACTTTGGCGCCTCAGTCCAAACGGATCCGGACAACGCGACCTGACGCTTTCCGCAACTAGTAGACAAAGTTTGAGTGTGACTCCTGAGTCCATCTCCCAGAGCAGCGGTGGAAATTTCACCTTTCAACTCGATGCCACCCCAAGCCAAGCGAGCGCCAACTACACCCTGTTCTTTGGCGATACCAGCGGCAGCACCTATCTACCGGGCATCGGCAGTGCTCCGATTCTGCAACAAGGATTCACCCAATCCTTAGTCAACCTGTACGCACAACCCGAGCTCTCTGAGGCTACTGGAACTCTCGATGCAAGCGCATCGGCAACTGCAGTCCTTACTCTGCCTGCTGGTCTAAACCTACCTCAGCAGCTGCTAAACCGCGATTTAGGTGTCTGCTTCCTTGTTCAAGGTGGGGTCACTCCCTTCCTCTCCGAGCGCGTGGTCGTCCGCATCCTTCCATAACAAATTTCTGTGCAAGAATCCGCCTATCAAGGTCGGCTTCACCACAGAGAAGTAAGGCGACAAGTCAAAATCCCGCGGCATAAAGTGCGTGTGATGGCGCTTCTTCAAGAACTCACTTTCATACTTTGGAAGAATGGGATAGTGCACCGACTGAAAGGCTTCGGCGATTAACGTGGAGCAAATCGCGCGGGTGGGCTCACCACTGCCAAAGGCAATGAGTTTCCGTCGGAAGCGCCGTGGCACGGGTGGCGTGGGTAAGAGATAATGAGGTCAAAAATATTTTTGAGGTCATAATTCAAGCCAATGTGATTGATCATGAAATCCACAATCGCCTTGGTGTCCTCTTCGGATAAACCCACCGGCCGACAAATACGAATGTTGTGCTCGGCATACTTGCTTAGCGGAACGGCAATCACCCCCTCCACCAGATCGGCCTCAATCAAAACGCGCGGCTCCGCTTCGGTCGGCTCCTGATACACGTTGCCCGCATAGAAACAAACATGCGACCAAGTGGACGTGGTTAAATATTGGATCGCGGTACTCATGAACGTCTCGCCTTCCACCAGCAAGACATCGCCCGGCTGCATGGAAGCCTGGAGTAAATCCAAGTTTGGCAAACTAAACTTGTGATACCCCTTCCTCGGCTTCGCTAAAAAGCGAGCCAAGTGTCGACCGAGGAAGCGGGCAGGACCGTTCACGAGTGTACTTTAGGACAAGGCGCGGGGTTCCATACACCGGAATACCGCAATACATGAACTTGCTTGGTAAGATGCTCTCCAGTACCCATTGAAGTTATAGATACCGGGCCAAACGTTATTTTTGCACAATCAACCTATGGCTCATCCGTGGGTTGATTCAAGAACGCGTCGTTGTTCCTACCGATGTGCCCGCCTTCCTCTCAGACATCGCAATCCCCCGCGCCGGCACCTACCGGGTTTACCTCCAACTCTTCGACATCACCTACTTTTATCGTGCGCATGAGGTTTCCTGGCCAAACGGCGAAGAATTCCTCAAGATCGAGGTCCTCAACCAGTCTGGCCAGGTGATTCCATTCAGCTTCCCCCTTGCAGAAATTCAAAAGGTGGTCGATGAGATTATCGTTGGTCGCGATTCATAGGAAGCCGCTGGATGAAGTGTCCTTAATTGCCCAGTGAGCCCGCGCGCGGATATTCTGGGCCGCCATGGGGCGCGGGCTCATCCTTGGACTGAATCAATACACCCACTCGGCGGCGGCTTGTTTGCTGAGTGCTGAGGGAGAAGTCCTTTTTCTTGGCGAGAAGGAGCGGCTGACGCGCAAAAAGCACGACGGTGGCGATGTCGCCGACTTGGTCGAGCATGCTTTAGAGACTGTCGGCGCAACCCGTGAGGATTTGGCTTTGGTGGTTGCGAACAATCACCTGTTCCGGATTGATCGTTTTCATGAAACGATTGCTTGGGATACCGCGCTGTACTCCTATCGCGAAAGTTATGTGTCGCCGTTCAACCTGTTGCCGGGCGTGAAGCGCTTGGAGGTCTCGCACCACATGGCACATGCATGGTCGGTCATGCCCGTAGTTCCGTTTGATGACGGCCTTATTGTGGTCATGGATGGCATGGGCTCCACTTTGCAAGAAATGCAACGACCCGGTGAAGGTTATAGCAGTGAATTCGACCTCCCCGAGACCGATGCCTTCCAAAGCTTCCCTCGAGGATTAGAATCCGGCAACTCCCCCGCTCCGGCATTTGGCTGGCGCGAAGGCGAGAGTGTGTTTCAGTTTGAAGGCTTGCAAATGCAGCGCCGTTTTAAGCGCTGGATTGCTGAGAAGACGCCCATCCTGCTGCACAACTACGGCTTTGAAAACATGGAATCACTCGGTGCGATTTATTCCCGGGTCTCGAGTCATGTGTTCGGCGACTGGAATACTTGTGGCAAGGTCATGGGCCTGGCACCGTGGGCATCAGAATGGGATGCGGGCGGCACCCGTAAACCGGTGCTCCAAGGCCCACTGGAAGACTTGAAAGTGGATTGGGAACGCTTACGCAAGGAGCCCGCACCGAATGGTTGGGCGGAGGAAGCCAACCGCCCGAAATATGCACGTTTGGCCGAAGACTTGCAGCGTGACTTGGAAGATGTAGTTTTGGAGTTTCTACAACGCCAACGTGAGGAAAGCGGAAAAACCAAAATGGCCTTCTGTGGTGGCGTCGCACTGAACAGTACGTTGAATGGACGCATTCATCGCGAGGCAGGATTTGAGGAGGTGTTCATTCCGCCTTACCCGGGTGACCAGGGGCTTGCGGTTGGCTGTGCGTTTTATGGTTTGCATCAACTGGCAAAGCAATCCGGTCAGGACTTGCCAGCGCAGCGCAAACCGATTTCGCCTTATGGCGGACGGGTGCCGAAGGCCTCGGACTACCAAGATGGGTTGCAGGAATACGGTGCATGGCTGGAAGAAGCGGAGCTGGGCGAGGGGGATTTATTAGAGGTGGTTGCCGATGCCATCGCCGACAATCAAGTCGTCGCATGGTTTGATGGGCCCGCAGAGTTTGGACCACGTGCCTTAGGCAATCGCTCGATCTTCGCGGACCCTCGCTGCGGGGAGAACATCTCACGCATCAATCTGGCAATCAAGAAGCGGGAAGCCTTCCGCCCCTTTGCGCCTACGGTTTTGAACGAACATGCAGCGGACTGGTTCGACGAAGTCACGCCATCGCCCTACATGTCGCTCACGGTCTCGGTGAAAGAAGATAAACGTGCGCTGATTCCTGCCGTCGTCCATGTCGATGGCAGCGCACGCATTCAAACCCTAGAAGCCACCGCGCACCCCAAATACCACGCGCTAATTACTGCATTTTTCGAGCGCACCGGTGTGCCTATGGTGCTGAACACTAGCTTCAACATTAAGGGAGAGCCGATTGTCGAAACTCCGCGTGAGGCCGCCTTGAGTTTCCTGCAGTCCGATCTTGATCTACTTGTTCTCGGCGACCAGCTGTTCCAAAAACGTACATTCCCGGACCCTTTACGCGGGGGTTTAATTCCACACGCATTCGAAGGCTTTAATGCTGAGGTGGTTTCCGATGCTCAAGGAGAATCCGTAAGCACCCGTATCCTTGCCCGTGGCAGCACTTTCGACGTCGAGCAACTCGAACTAGGCCTGCTGGAAGCCTGCGATGGCGCCACTCCGGTGCAAGACATCATCACCCACTTTGCCGAAGAATGGGATGTTGAGCACCCCGCCCTCATTGGCGGATTGGAGCGACTTTATGGAATGTGCCTGATCTCCTTTTCCGAGCCAGAGAACGAGTAGAATGCGGGCTCCCATCTCCTAGAGGTGACTGTCATGAGCGAAGAGAAAAAGATTCACATCACTGCGGAACCGCAGGCCATTCCAAGTAACTGTTTGTTCCGCGTGGACCGCAGTCTGCACGTGGGTTCGCTATATGTGAGCAATAAGGAATGGGCACAAACTTGGTCCCCCTTAGCCGCCGCATTATTCGATGCGCTGGAAGGCTTAAAAGGTGTACGCGTTTCCGGAACCGAGGTCCTGATTAGCATGGCCATGGTGCCCCGCGATTGGCGTGAAGTGGCACGTACCGGTGGTAGTACCATCCGCGATTTCCTCAATAAAAGCAGCGAGGTCTTTAAGCCAGGCGCGATAGAAGCTCTCGAAGGCCACGACCTCATGCGCAACAAGGCGCAAGTGATTATCGACGACACACTAAACCCAGGACTCGCTTCGCACGGCGGTTGGGTAGAGATCCAGGCCAGTGACGGCAAAGACCTGTTCATCTCCATGGGTGGCGGTTGCCAAGGATGCGGTTCTGCAGCCATGACGATGAAGCAAGGCGTAGAAGTTGCCATCCGCAACGAAGTGCCAGAAGTGGAAGGGATTCACGATGCCACCGATCATGCGGCTGGTGTGAACCCCTACATGTAGGCTTAGTTTGCCGGGCTGCTCTATGCTGTCCGCATGGCCAAAGAACCCCTGGTCCCACAACCGGAAAGTGGGCAGCGTAAATGCCCGAACTGCCTTGCGGTGGCAACGCATGCGTTTTGCCCGCAATGTGGACAAGCCACGCACGGATTTCGTGCTTCCTTTCGTGACTTAATCGCTGATTTCTTCAACGTTTGGTTCGGCGCCGAATCAAGGTCCTGGCGAAGTTTATGGCTCCTATTCCGTAAACCAGGAGCGCTTTGCCTGGAATACCAAAAGGGACGACGTCAACGCTATGTCCCGCCGCTACGGCTCTATCTTTTTATGAGCGTGTTATTGCTTCTGGTGGCAAAATGCCAAGGCGACCTGCATAACGATTCCATTTTTTCGGTAGGTTCTGCGACTTCCGCTGATGTACCAGACCTTGATGCTGAGATGGTTGGAGAACTCGAGCAAAAAATTCGAGATAGCTTCTTGAGCGACGATTCTTGGTGGCAAAAGCCCGTGCGAGATTTCCTCATTGAGCGCACTCACCGCATGGACCGAATGAGTGATAGTCAAAGAAACGCAACTCTTTCGCGGGAAATGGTGGCGAACATTCCGTTTGCTCTATTAGCTTTATTACCCTTCTTCGCCTTCTATTTGCGAATTATGTGGTTTCGGAGTGGTTGGATTTATTTCGATCATTTCATTTTCACCCTTCAATTCCAATCCTTCCTTTTTGCGCTCCTTACCTTGGTCATTTTGATTTCAAGCCCGGGTTGGCTTTACGGAACGGTCCTCTTCTTCTATCCGCCTATTTACCTGACCCTGGCACAACGCCGTGTCACCCAGCGCTCCTATTGGAGATGCATACTCAACACAATTCTGCTCGGCCCACTCTTGACCTTCACCTCCGTCGGCATCGTGATCTGTCTTGCCGCCTTCAGTTTCCTCACTTTTTAGCCTCATGCGTTTGCTCCTCTTAATTCTTACCACCCCGTTCCTGCTGCAAGACCCAACGCCGCGCCCAGGTTACGACGACACCCCAAAACTGCCAGGCCAAGAATGGCGCGTGCATGATTCCAAACGTCCTTACCCAGTGGTGGTCACCCCCGGCAAAAAACTCGGCGATGCACCCAGCGACGCCATCGTTCTGTTCGATGGCACCAACCTCGATCAGTGGATGACTCCAGACGGCGAAGCACCCACCTGGGAATTGACCGATGGCAGCATGATGGTCGCAGGCAATGCCGAATTGCAGACCAAATCTTCCTTTGGAGATTGCCAGGTTCATGTGGAGTGGGCCACTCCAACCGATCGCAGCGGAGATTCCCAGAGCATGGGCAATAGTGGCGTGTTTTTGATGGGTCTTTATGAGATTCAGGTCCTCGATACCTGGAATAACAGCAGTTATGCCGATGGCACTGCGGGCGCTGTTTATGGTCAATTCCCGCCTGACGTCAACGTTTGCCGGCCTTCGGGCCAATGGCAGAGCTATGACATTCTGTTCACCGCCCCTAAATTCAGTGAATCAGGTGACTTAGAATCGCCGGCGAAAGTCACTTTGCTTCATAATGGAGTCGTAGTGCACCATAATCGCACCTTATTGGGCCCGACGGCGCATCGTACCCTGCCTCCAGAGGGTGCTCACGCCTCAAAACTGCCGTTGAAACTGCAAAATCACGGCGACCCGGTGCGTTATCGGAACATTTGGGTTAGGAACTTGGATTAAGAAATACAAATCCCCCCCCCTATTTAGCGGTTTTGTAGCCCATAATTGTGGTATTGTCTACCAGAGTGTCAGCCGCTGAAGAGCTAATGACCTCCATGACTAATTAGTATGAGCTACATCCTCAAGACCTCAGCTATCGCCACCGTGATGCTGTCGAGCGCCCTCGGTGCGCAAATCGACACCCGCGGTGCGATTCCCATGACCTACACAGACGAAGCCGCTGCAAGGGGTGTCCTTGAGCCTGGCTACGGTCGTGGCACAGCCATGGTTGACCTCGACAACGATGGCATGCTTGACCTCATCGTGACCATGTCGGAAATGGAAGACGCCTTCTTACGCCAAAAGGCAGACGGGACCTTCGAAAAAATGAATGCGGCATGGGGTATCCCGGCCACCCTCGACCGCGGTTGGGGTGTATTGGCTGCTGACTTTGACAACGACGGTGACCGCGATGTTTACTTCCCCACCGGCGGATTTTCTGGTGCTCAAGCAAACACCATTCTGCGGAACGACCTCAGTGCCATCGGCAAGTTCACCGACATGACCGCGAACTCTGGGGACACGCAACTCGCTACCTTCTCGAGCTTCGGCGGCACGGTACTCGACTACGACAACGACGGCGACCTCGACATCTTCGTATCGAACAACGGTGTGGCAGTGGGCCGCCCGGTGCGCAACGCTTTACTGCGTAACGATGGCAACTTCACCTTCACCGATGTTTCTAGATCGGCGGGCATTACCCAGCTCGGCGATTTCCGTCACTGCTCCTCCGGTGACGTCGACAACGATGGTTTTGTGGACATCTTCGTTGGCGACTTCGTAAACAGCAACGTGCTTTACCACAATAACGGTGACGGCACTTTCACCGACACGGCTGCCTCGGCTGGAGTCGAGGATCCGGGTAAGAACTTCGGTGGTGTGCTGATTGACTTCAACAACGATGGCTGGCTTGACCTCTACGGTGCCCGTTATCAGTTCAGCGGCAACTACCCAAGCGGCCTGTACATCAACAACGCCGATGGCACCTTCACTGATGTCCGCAATGACTCCGGCATGACCCGCCAAAAGGACATGGGGCATAACTGTGCCGATCTCAATGCCGACGGTTTCCCAGACATCTACATTGGTACTGGGCACCCGAACCTAAAGGAATTGGATCCGGTAAAGCTCGTGCGTCCCGCTCCCGGTGGTCGCCTAAGGGTCAAGGAAGTCGGCTTTTCCGCAGGGTTTCAAGCCCTCGGCAAAACTCGTTGCCATGGGATCGCCTTTGGTGACATCAACCGCGACGGCAACACCGATGTTTATGTGAACAACGGCGGACCGGCCTTCGTTCCAGTCAGCTGGCAAGAGAACACCTTGTTCATTTCCGATGGCAATGCCAACAAGTGGATCCAAGTGGAGCCGATTGGTGTGATTTCGAACAAGTCGGCCGTAGGCGTGCGCATGATGGCCCGCACCGGTGACAACGTGAAAGTCTTCCGCCTCAACACGGTTGGTCGCGGCTTTTGCAACACAGACAGCCCGATTGCTCACTTTGGCCTTGGCCCGTCAAGTGCCGTTCTAGACTTCGTCATGAAATGGCCTTCCGGCATTCAGCAAGACTACCTTGATCTTGAATCGGCAAAGGCTCACAAGATTTACGAGACTGGCTTCACTTGGAGCGGCACTCCTGCAGTAGGCGCTAACATTAACGTGAAAGCCTTTGGCGTGCCCAACGGAACCGTAACCCTGTTCTACTCCGATGTCGCTGGTGAGACCCGCGATCGTGCTCAAGGCGGAACCGTCCGCATGGGTGGCAGCATCACCTTCGAAACGCCATTCACGCTTGGCTCCGATGGCAAAGCGAACACCACCTTCCAGATTCCAAACGACCCGAACCTCAGTGGTGAAACTCTTTACCTACAGGCCAAGGTTCAAGATTCTTCTGGTGTGCATCCGCTAACCTTGACGCACAACATTAAGTTAGTGATTCCATAACACGGGTCCTGCTGGAGTCTAAGGGAGAATGAAGAACCGACCATAAGGTCAGTGACCCCAGCAGCGTTGACATCGCCGGCCGATGCCAACGATTGCCCGAAGTGCCCGTTATTCACTTCTTAGAGCACTACGGTGAGCGGGTTGGTGAGGATTCCTTCTCCTCCACCAAACAACTCAGCTCCGTGCAGGTGAACCGTGGTGCCTGCGAAACCACCAGGAAGGTTTACCGGCATCGAGGCATGGCCGTAACTGTCTGCGGTCAGCGCTGGCAACTGGTTGACCGGAGGACTCAAGGCAAGAGAGCCGAAGCTGATGCTGATAGGACCGCTTCCAGCTAGGGAGTAACCCAGCATGACGGTGCCACCAGGGTTCAAGCCATCCACGTCAATCGAGCCGCTCTGACCAGCAGTGAAGTTGGTCACGCTCAACACTCGTGGAGACATGACTTTCACCGAGCCAACCATGCCGACGAAGGCATGGGGGGCACACCGATAGTCATACAGGTCTCCAGCGACTGGGTTAGCAGCCAGGAAGATCCCGTCAAAGGTCACGCTGAAGGTATTGGGTGCGACGACCGGGTTTCCAGAAAGGAATGCGCCGGAAAGCGCACGCACATTGTGGGAAGCACCACCAAACCAGACCCAAGTCACGGTATCGCCAACGTTTACGTTGATATCCTGAGGTTCAAAAACGAACCCCGAAGGAGCGACCTTGACGATGTGATTGTTTTGCGCAGTAGCCGCAGCGGAAAGGGTGAGACCGGCCACCAAAACGAGGCCAGTTTTCAAAAGGGATGTAGATTTCATGGGTGAAGGTTTGACCAAGGACACTAGACAATAATAAAGCACAAACAGGAGAATTGGCTGATCTCTTAGGCTTTTTCGAGGTGTCAGCCCCTCTTTTCACGAAAGAAGCGGCCCCAGCTTTGAGGCTGAGGCCGCTTCTATCAAATCGAATAATAATCCTTCCTAGAGGACCACCGTAACTGGATTGGTGAGGATGCCAGCACCCCCTCCAAACAGCTCAGCGGCGTGTAAATGCACCGTGGCTCCAGCCAGGCCAGGCGGAAGATTCACCGAGAGTTCGGCGTGGCCGGCAGCATTGGCGGTGAGGCCTGGAAGTTGGTTAATCGGCGGGCTGAGCGACAAGGTGCCGAAACTGACCGAAAGAGGGCTGTTGCCGGCTGTCGAATAACCGATAAGCACCGTGCCGCCAGCGTTGAGGCCATCGACATTCATGGTGCCGAACTGCCCTGCGCTGAAGTTAGTTAGGGAGAGCACCCGGGGGGCCATGACCTGGATGGAGCCGACCATGCCAATGGCCTGGTGCGGGTCGCAGTGGTAGGTGTAAAGGTCTGCAGCCACGGGGTTTGCCGCTATAAACAAGGCGTCGAAAGTGACTGAGAAGGTGTTGGGTGCGGCGACTGGAAGGCCCGATCTAAAAACCCCTGCGATATCCGAATCTACGTTGTGGCTAATGGCTCCATTCCAAACCCAAGTAATGGTGTCACCCATATTGATATTGATATCCTGAGGCGTGAAGGTGAAGCCACTTTCAGCGACCTGCACCGTGTGGTTGTTTTGAGCGGAAGCGACGCCGCTAAGAAGAAAGCCGATGGCAAAGACAGTGCTTGCGCGGAAAAGGGATGTTTTCATTTTGATGGTTAAAGTTGGAGCGGGAGCCAAGAATGCTATCCCCTTTAGGTCCCGGTTTGGATTATGAAAGTGGATAAACTTTCGCTGTGCAGCCTTCCTTTGCTTTCTCCGTGCTTGGTCTCTCCCTCTGGTTGGTGGCTTGTGGCGGCTCTGAGCCCACTCCATCCTCTGAGAGTGACAAGACGCAAAGCTCTGCCGCCGCAGTCCGGCAGCATCTTCCATTAAGCGAACTCCCCCTTGCCGCGGATCGTGCCTGCGCAGAATGCCACAAAGACATTGTGGCGCAGTGGAGCCTGCATGGCATGGCCGACACTCTTGGCGTAGTGGACCCTGCAGTGATTCCGGCTGTGCCTGACCCTGCTTGGCTCCGCAACTCGCAATCTGGTTTTGCATACCGCGTACAAGAGAACGCAAAGGGATGGCAGCTTCAGGCCATCCGCGAAGCTCCGCAACCGGGTTGGCCTGAGTTTCAGCAAGGACGTAAGTTGCCCTATCGCATTGGTGCCGGAGTCCAGGCCATGAGTTTTGTGGCAGAGAGTTCCGGTCGTTGGTTCTTCGCACCGATTGAGTACTACACTGGCAAAGGTTGGGAGCCAGCACCGCAAGAATTCGGCGCCACACCAAGTGGCTTACATCATGCAATCACCGGAGAGTGTATTTCCTGTCATAGCGATACACCGGCACCAGCGGTATATCCGCTCAACGCACTTGCTGATTTTCGTCCGCAACCATTGGGTTGTGTAACCTGCCATGGCAGCGGCATGGAGCATGTGCAACTCATGCAGAAAGGCGAAACCGCAGAGGTCGACCTAAAAATCCTCTACCCTGGAGATCTCTCCAGCGAACTCCAATTGGACCTTTGCGCACGATGTCACCTAGAAGGCGATGCCCGCATTAAGTTCGATTTAAACTCTCCCCACCCAGCACCGGGTGAGTCTTTGCGCGAACATCGGGCAGTCATGGTGGCGAAAGAGGCCAGTGATGATTTCAGCTTTGTCAGTCAAGTGAGGCGCCTTGCCTTAAGCGAGTGTTTCCAAAACTCTCCGGAGATGACCTGCACCACTTGCCACAACCCGCACCTGCCACCGCGCTTGCAAGATACTGCCACCCGGGTGAAAGCATGTTTGGAGTGTCACTCCGGAGTCAAGGATCATGGCAATTCCAGTGCCGGTGAAGATTGCATTTCCTGCCACATGCCCCAACGTAAGCCCTATGACTTACAAGCCGTGGAAATCTCAGATCACAAGATTGGGATTCATCCGCACCGCAGCACGGTGGAATCTGGGTTTCGCCCCATCGAAAGCTTGAGTGGTGAGTGGGAAGTTTTCCGTTATCGCGCGAGTGATCGCCTCGGCCTTGCGGCACAAGAACTTCAAGCACTCGACGCTATGACTCTCGCCGAAAAAGGATTCCAGGAACGTGCCGTCGCCCAGTTCGATGCACTTCCAGCACCTGGCCAATTCGCCGCCTATCTCCCCATCCTGCAGCTGCCACAGTTTCACTTTCTGCGCGGACGCACTCTCACTACCGACGGCCGCACCTCCGAAGCTATTCGCGCCTACCGCGATGCCCTGTATTTTGCTCCCGACCTGCCGGAAGCCAAGATCAATCTGGCATGGCTGCTTATCGACGAACAGCAATTGGAGGAAGCCGAAGCGCTCGCGCAGGAAACCGCCGCGCTCTTCCCAGCAGCCGAAGCGCCGTGGAATGTATTGTTCCTGATTGCGAGCAAACGCGAGGACCAAGAAGCTTTGGCAAACGCCGCCAATGCCTCCTTGGAGCGCCAACCGGATCAACCGCTCCTGTTGCAAGCGCTTGGCCGCATTTACCTCGCTTCTGGCCAGTTCCCTACCGCCCGCGACCGCCTTGCCGATGCCTTTCGCCTTGATCCGGATCTTCCCGGCTTGGTCGAGGACATTCGCCAGGTCGCTGCAAAGATGCGCTAGAAAGCCGTACAATAAGACGTCCCTAATGGCTCCAACAAAACAAGAGATTCCCCTTCAGCACGTCGACGAGGTCGTGATCCGCTTTGCGGGCGACTCCGGTGACGGCATGCAGCTGACCGGCACCCAATTCACCGATACGTCAGCGATGATGGGTAACGATTTAGCCACCTTCCCGGACTACCCCGCTGAAATCCGTGCTCCTATCGGAACGCTGTTCGGAGTGTCTGGTTTCCAGGTTCGCTTTGCTTCTAAGGACATTCACACCCCTGGTGATAGGCCAGATGTATTGGTGGCCATGAACCCGGCGGCTTTAAAGGTCAACATAGATGATTTGAAAGAAGGCGGCCTGCTGATTGTGAATACCGGAAACTTCGGTAAGCGCGATTTAGTCAAAGCACATTACGAAGAGAACCCGCTCGACAATCCGCTGCTTGAAGAAAAGTATCAGCTGGTCGCCATCGACCTGAACGAAGCTACTTTGAAGGCGGTCGAAAGTACTGGGCTTAGCAATAAGGATGCACTGCGGTGTAAAAACTTGTTGGCGCTTGGCATGCTTTATCACACTTACTCTCGCCCGCTCGCGCATACCGAGAAGTGGCTGACCGGCAAGTTCGGTAAGAAACCAGCAATTTTGGAAGCCAACCTTTTGGCTTTGCGCGCAGGTGCAAACATTGCGGAAAACTCCGAATTGTTTAAGAGCACTTTTCAAGTGAGCCCTGCGCCACTTCCAGGTGGTAAGTATCGCAACATTGGAGGCAACCAGGCATTGGCCATGGGATTGGTTGCTGGATGTAAGTTGGCAGAAAAACCGTTGTACTACGGTTCGTATCCGATCACGCCTGCATCCGACGTGTTGCATGCTTTGTCACGCTACAAGAACTACGGGGTGACCACCTTCCAAGCGGAAGATGAGATTGCTGCCATCTGTTCGGCGATTGGAGCAAGTTATGCCGGTTCGGTTGGCATGACTGGAACTTCTGGACCCGGCCTGGCCTTGAAAGGCGAAGCCCTCGGTTTGGCAGTCATGATTGAACTACCTTTGGTGGTCGTCGACGTGCAACGCGCGGGACCATCGACCGGCCTGCCCACGAAAACCGAACAGGCCGACCTCAATCAAGCGCTGTACGGGCGTAACTCGGAAGCACCTCTACCGGTCATCTCCACTTCTTCCCCGGCAGATTGTTTTGAAGCAGCGGTCGAAGCGGTACGGATTGCGGTCACTTACATGACTCCTGTGGTTCTCTTGAGTGACGGGTACATTGGCAACGGTGCAGAACCGTTCTTGATTCCGGAAGTTTCTTCGTTGAAGCCCTTCCCTAAAGCCTTCCACACCGACCCAGAAAACTTCCAACCCTACTCGCGTGATGAAAACTTGGCGCGTCCATGGGCGATTCCAGGCACGCCTGGCTTGGAGCACCGCGTTGGCGGCTTGGAAAAGGCCGACCTCACCGGTGCTGTTTCTTACGACGCCGAAAATCACGAAAAGATGACCTTGCTGCGTGAGAACAAAGTGAAGAAGGTTGCCGACACGTATGCACCTCTGGAAGTCTTCGGCCCAGAAACTGCCGATTTGTTGGTCCTCGGATGGGGTTCCACTTATGGCGCAATCCGAGGCGCCGTGGAACGCAGTCAAGAGGCTGGCCTTTCGGTAGCGCAACTCAACTTGCGTAACCTATGGCCACTCCACAACGATTTGGGCGACGTGCTCAAGCGCTACAAAAAGGTGCTGATTCCCGAACTCAACCGCGGCCAGCTATGCCGGCTGATCCGCGCCGAGTACTTAGTCGATGCTGTCTCTCTGCCAAAAGTGCAGGGCAAACCTTTCATGTCCGGCGAACTAGTGGACGCAATCAAGCAACAACTTGCTGAGTAAGATCATGGCTACTACCGAAGCTACAAGCTACAAGAAGAATGATTTTGTCTCCGACCAAGAGGTGCGTTGGTGCCCTGGTTGTGGTGACTACGCAATCCTCAATGCCGTGCAACAGACCTTTGCAGGTTTCGGCATTCCCAAAGAACAGTTCGCAGTGATTTCGGGCATCGGTTGTTCCAGCCGTTTTCCTTATTACATGAACACCTTTGGCTTTCACACCATTCACGGTCGCGCACCAGCGCTGGCAACGGGTGTGAAGATTGCGAATCCTAACTTAGAAGTTTGGGTCATCACCGGCGATGGCGATGCGCTCTCGATTGGCGGCAATCACTTGATTCATGCCATGCGTCGTAACATGGACATGAAAGTGCTGTTGTTCAACAACCGCATCTACGGATTAACCAAGGGGCAGTACTCCCCAACCACGGTCCCGGGCAAGGTCACTGGATCCTCTCCATTCGGCTCTCTAGATGCACCGTTCAACCCAATCGGTTTGGCGCTTGGTGCTGGTGCAAGTTTTGTTGCGCGGACCGTCGATACGCAAATCAAACACTTGAAAGGTGTCCTTGAAGCAGCACACGCGCACAAGGGATTTGCCTTTGTGGAAATTCTGCAGAACTGCGTGATCTTCAATGACAAGTGCTTTGATCACATCACCGAGAAAGATGTGCGCGATGACCGCCAAGTGGATTTGCGTCCTGGCCAACCGCTAGTGTTTGGCAAGGAGCTAGAGAAGGGCTTGCGCTTTACTCCAAGCGACATTGAGATTTGCACTCCAGAGGAAGCCACGACCTGGAATGCCGATGGCCCGACTGGCGCCAATGCCTACCGCATTTGCCAAGGCTCAGAAAGCGGTGAAGTGCCGGTACCGATTGGTATTTTCCGCCAAGTACAGCGCCCAACCTTGGACGAAGGTATTGCCAAGCAAGTGAACGACGTTACCGAAAAGCTTGGTGAAGGCACTCTGGAAAGCCTGCTGAATGCAGGTGATACCTGGGACGTTAGCTAAGAGAACCTAGAGGTAAAGTTTCTTTCAGAACGGCGTCCTTGCACGGCGGGCATACACCATGCGTGACGGGAACCAGTGAGAGCTTACCCAAACCGCCTAGGCCCTAAGTGCCGCGCGCATAATACTTATGTCGGAGTCAAAGGACTCCGGGGCTAAGGGGCCAAAGGAGAAACGCATGAAGTGATTGAGGGTGGATTGCTCACCACCGCGGGCCATATCGCAATCGGTGCCCTTCAGAATGGCCGCACCATCTAGGAAGAGACGTTGGTTAAGCTCGCTGGCAGTGAGGCTGCCTGGCAATTTGCACCAGTGGTAGAAACCGCCTTTTCCGGAGAAGAGCTCTAGGCCTAACTTCTCAAAGGCTTCTGCATAACGATCGCGTTGTTCCCGATAGTAAGTCGGCACGGCCTTGCGCGCCTGGTCGACGCGCCCCTGTTCGAACAACTCCAAAGCAAAAAGCTGCGATGGATGGGAAACGCCGCCCATGCCAAAGGATGAGAAGTTACTCAATACTTCAATGTTCTCCTTAGAAGCGATTATCCAACCTACCCGAATGCCCGGTGCTTGTAAACCTTTCGTGGCAGCACCTGCAACAAATAAGTTGGTTTGGTTGATGTCCTTTACAAACTCAAGAGCACTGACCGGCGGCTCATGAAACATTTCATAAGCTTCATCCATAAGTACGCCCACGTTCATCGACTCAGCCGCGCGCACCAAGGCTTCTAACTCGGATCCAGTGCGGGTGATGCCGGTCGGGTTACATGGATTACTCAGCATGATGAGTTTGCGCCCATTCCCCTCGCCGAGGTAATCCGCAGTACTTGGGTAAAAACCATTGGCTTCCGAACTTTCGACCATGGAATAATCGCGGCCAAGCAAACGCAGCATGTCGTAGTACGGGGTGTACTCGGTCGAAGCTACCCGCACCTCCACATCGGCGTGCTGGAACATGAGAGTGGCCACCAATGCAGGGCGTCCGCCGGCAAAGATCATGACGTTCTCCGGCTCCAACGAACAACCGTAATAGCGGTTGTAGTAATCGGCAATGGCGTCGCGCAACTTTGGCGTGCCATAAGCCTTGGGATACATGAAGTCTTCCGAGGTTAAGGAAACACTCGTGGGCATAGCGGGGCCACTCGGCAACTGGGTGGTGCGCGGAAAGCCCTGGCTCCAAGGATGTGTTCCAGGTTCCCCCATATACGTCCCGAAAGATTCCAGGAAAGCGTACAACGTTTGGTAAATGCCCATGGGGGGCACGTACCTGAGGAAAGGGGGGGAAGCGATAATCACGCTAAGATTCTAAATCGGGCATATATTTTCTTGCTACTGCTAAATCACGGAAATAGCGTAGGGAAGTGGGTCGAGAAGCGTTGCCAGTTCGCACTGAGTTTTAGTTTAAGGTTTTGAGCCTTCGCAGCAGGAGAAAATGTTAGGGTGAAAGGTACTGGCTTGCCATGTAATCAAGAATGCCCTCAGCGGACACGAGATCGGGCAAATGCGGCTTGGACTAATTGTTTGGTGAACCCAACGTGGCCTTCTGCATCGAGAGATAAGCAAAAATCCGCACTGCCGTAATCCTTCTCTTCGAAGTAAACGCCGCAATTCGGATTGATCTCCAGCATGTGTGGGGTGCCATCTTCAGAAACACGAATATCGCAGCGGCCAAAACTGGCGCCGTGCATTTCGGTGAAGAAGCGTGCAGATTCATCGCGCAAGCGTTGGGCAAGGACTGGGTCTTCGACTGGGGACGCCATGAGGCCTTCGTAATCCACCCATTTCAATTTCTCGTGCTTGAACGATTCTCCGTCAGGGAATCGATATTGCACCGGGGTGTAGGTGGTCGGCTTTTTGGGGTTCTTCGGGTTCTCCGCAACCAAAACCGTGCATTCCGTTCCGCCGATGTACTCCTCCACCAAAGCCGCTCTGTGTTTGGACAAAATTTTGCGCACCTGCTGACGTAACCCAGCTTCGGTTTGCACCCGCGAGTTTCGGCTAAGGTCGACGCTCGCATAACTGCTGTAGTACTTCACGAACATGGGAAAGCGCAAAGCACCAACCGCTTTCTCGATGTCTTCTTCACTCCGCACCACGACTCCCTTCGGAGTGGCAATGCCAAGCTTCTTGCACGCCGCTTTCATCTTCAAACGGGTCGGCTCAAAAAACTTGGAGCTTGCCCCGGTAAACGGCACGCCATGTTTCTCAAGCGTGCGCACCACCTCAATGCCAGGGTCGCCATAGCCAAGCGGGCCATCGCAAAGGTTGAAGAACAAATCAAAGCCTTGCTTTATCAAAGCCTCGACTTTGCGCACCGATGTCTTGTTCTCAAGCAAGGTAGCCACATGCCACTCATCGTTCGGCAAAAACGGACGTGGATCACACGGCCAATCGTCTTCAGGGAAGCCGTCGCCGTCTAAGTCTTGATTGGTGAGCAGACAGATGCGCACCTTGGTGATGATATCGCGTCGCTGATTTAAGGAACAATCTCAATCTGCACTGCTAAGGAAGAATCGTAAATGCAACAGCTATCGAAGTGTGTTGTGGCAATGACGTGGTCCAAATCTACGCATTCCATCCAAGGTAACAACTAGCAGGTTAAATGCCCCTTGTGGGACTGATGAAGCGTAGCGGAATCGGCCCCACAAGGGAGCGCTAGGAGAAAAGGGAACAGGCCGGGGGTTAGGCAAAGCCCCGAAATGAGAACGTGCCAACCGTTCAACCATAGTGAATAGCCGAAAAACAAAACTAAGGCTCCCATGAGGAGAAAAAGAAGAGCCAACCAAATGTCACCTTGCTCCCAATCATCTTGACCTTTCATTGGTTTATCCATCAAACGTCTCCTCGGTAAGCTGCGCGAGGGCTGTGTCTCCAGCGAATCACGGCTACCGCTCTATCCGTCCGCCCTCGTGTCACCTTCACTGAGCTGTTAGACCCCAATTCTCCACAGTTCGGGTGAGCGCATGCTTCTGCTCCTCGAATTGTCGCGTTCGATGACCGTTAGCACCCGAAGGATGCGGAAAACCATCAAGCAACGAAACTTGCGCGCCAGTGCAATGTATCGCGTGCCGAACGCACTCGCTCGCGGCTTTGCCCAACGGAACAACGAGTGCCGGTGCAATCTCCTCTAGCTCGGGACCAAGGACCGTTTCGACCATGGACCGCAAGTACCCGTTCTTCAAAGCATGCGGAGTGTGCCCGGTGTAGTTCTTACCGTCGAGGAACACCGGATATCTGAGAGCGGAGGTGGTGTGGAGATCTTCGCACGGCGCTCCGAACAGGTTGCCAGTCGTTTCGAGTTCGAGTGCTCGGGCGACACCGATCTCGTCAAGCATCCGCACCAGGTTCCTCCTCATCCCGCCGGCGAAAGACGCTTCGGCTTTCGCACGCTCACACGCGTCCGCATAACTCAGTCCAGCTGCCAACGACCGCTGGGCCGATGCATACGCGATCTCTACCTGTTGCCAACCTGGCGTGATTCCTACGATCACGATGCGCGCTGCTGAGTTGACGTGGTCACACGGAGCCCAGACGACTCGTAGGCGACCATCCTCGTGAATGACGAATTCAGAAGGTATCGCGTCCGGTGAGGTCGGCACCGCGCCGTCGAGCAATCGGTACCGCGAGTCAGCTGTGAGTTGTTCAGTCATAGTTTCTCATCTGTTGCGTTCCTCAAGCACGTGCCCATCGGGACTTAAAACCACAGCTACGCTGCGTCTGTCGCCAACGTCCAAACCAATGCTGAGTGAGGTGAGATTTGTGTTAATCTGTTTCATGGTCGATCTCCGCTTTGTGCCACACGAGCACGCTTGATTTTTTGCAGATCCTTCCGAGGATACTGCGTCGACCGGAGATCGGCCTTCTCATCTCATCTGGTTGGGCGAGTTGGTTTTATGACCCTCACCGCTCCACATTACCTACCTCCTGAAGCATTCCAGCTACCTCTTCAATTGTCCTATTGACCTTATTCAGGTGAATTACTGAGTGGCAATTGGGGCAAACAGGCCGGAGATCCTTTGCGGGATCAACTTCGTAGCTGGCCCCAACTTCTGCAAGTGGGACAAGGTGATGAACGTGAATATACCCCTTTGCCTTTTCCCCATACGTTTTCTCAAAGGAAAATCCACAGATAACGCAAGCCGTTCCGTGGACTCGAATACACTCGGCCCTTGCCTTCGAGCTACGTTCATACGCGTTTACCTGGACTGTACGTAAAGAGCCTTCAAGGAAATGATGGTTGCCAAGGCTTCCATTACCGATGCCGAGCTTGATTTAGGCACCAATACCTTCAGCGAGTGGTTATCCATGGGTGAAGGGTTGGTCAATGCCTACTTCGAACATGGGCCGGTGCAGGACATCGTCTCCATGGAGAAGGAGTTCGAGTTGTTGCTGCCCGATGGGACTCCATTGGTCGGCTTCTTGGACTTCATCGTAGATCGTGGTGATGGCCTGGAAGTCGTGGAGCTTAAAACTGCTGCCCGAAGTTATTCGGATATGCAGGTGAGGCTGGCCGAGCAGGCAACGGCTTATGCATGGGCCCTTGGTGCGGACAGGAAACCGGTGAAGGTGACTTACATCGTCCTGGTGAAGACCAAGGAACCCAAGGTGCAGGTCATTGAGACGGTTCGGGGGCCGGAGGATGTCCGGAGGTTCCAGGAACTTGCCATGACGGTGGGTTCCGGGATTGTCGCTGGGTGTTTCCCGAGGAACCAGTCGGTGCAGAACTGCTCGAAATGTGAGTTTCGAGATCAGTGCCTTGGTCAGGTAGCGCAAGCTGCTTGATTGGGCGAGTAGGGCGCCTTTGGGTTTACGTGCGTTTGCCATAAGTTCGATTGATTAAGT
>JAQBXR010000005.1 GCA_027623295.1 Planctomycetota bacterium | reverse complement strand
ATTTTTCCCGGAGGTGCGTCTGAAGACAAGATGATCTGCTTTTCCGCAGTCCGAAGCGCATTGAAAGTGTGGAAGAACTCTTCTTGGGTGCGCTCCTTGTTGGATAACATTTGGATGTCATCCACAATCAGAACATCTACCTTGCGATAACGTTCGCGAAAATGCGAGATGCTACCTTGCTGCAAAGACCCAACGAAGTGGTTGATGAACTCCTCGCAAGAGAGAAATGCAATGAGCGCCTGTGGATTGTTGCGCCGTATGCGATGCGCGATGGCCTGCATGAGGTGTGTCTTTCCAAGCCCAACAGAACCGTGAAGGAAGAGTGGGTTGAAAGCATCGCCTGGGCGGTCAGCGACCCCATGAGAGGCAGCGTGCGCAAAGCGGTTACACGGTCCGACGACATAGGTGTCGAAAACATACTCTCGATTTAATAAGAGTGGATCTGCTTCGAGCGCAGGTTCGGCCCCGAGGGCGGCACCATTGCTTGAGGCTAAGGGAGAGGAATCAGCGCCGTTAGAGGTCGGCCGGAGGTCTTCGGGGGGCAGTGTTTGCTCAATGTCGAGTTCAACGACTATGAGTTCGCAATTCTGTACACCAAGAGCTTCGCAGAGGGAAGGTAGATGACGGTCACGAATGCGCTCAAAATGAAGCTCCGTGGGGACCGAGATTTTGGCGAGGCCCTGATCCATGGAAAGTAATTCTGCTCCGCGCAACCAACCGTCGACTTCCGCCGGGCCCAATTCGGTCTCAAGGACATCCAGTGCGGAGGTCCAAACGAGTTTGGGGTCTGAGAGAAGGGGGTGTTGCACTATGATCTAAGAAAAATCGACCTAAGTCCTTTTAGAGTAAAGGGTTAGACGTTCCGTCTGGGGAGCACCAACTTTAAGTGCCGCCTGTTGATAAGTCGTAAAAGTTTTCAACAAAACGCGTAAGCCACTTTTCCTAAGCGATTAACGTTTTGCAACTTTGCACATTCTCCGAAGCAACTTCCCAAGCCTTTTTGCGGCTTCAAAGGCTTCAATTTCCTCTAAATCGGCGCTCAGGCTAATGCGCAGTGATGCGCGGGCCACTTCTGGGGCCAATCCAGCGGCTACCAAAACGGAGCTCGGCAAGGCGGCGCCGGAGGAGCATGCGGCTCCAGCTGAGACTTCAAGCCCATCTGCATCGCAGGCTGGAATCAACATGCGCCCATCAAGGTCAGGGAAAGAAAGGTTGAGGGTATTCGGCAAACCATGCTCCATGCAATGGTTGGACAGAAAAGGAATTCCCAAGTTTTGCAGTGCATTCAGAAAGATCGTTCGCATGTTTTGTAGATGCGCGGTCGAAGCTTTCTGCTCTTTCATAGCCAAGCGAAGTGCGTGCGCAAAACTTGCTGCAAGTGGGGGAGATTCAGTACCCGAACGCAAGGAGCGTTGCTGTCCCCCACCGACCTGAACGGGATCAAGCATTGCATTTTCAGATAAACGTAAAATGCCAACTCCTTTTGGAGCTCCAAATTTATGGCCTGAAAGTGCCAGGGTCGTTGCACGCCAAAGCGAAGGGTCCATGGCTAGCTTTCCAATACCTTGAACGGCGTCGCAATGCCAAAGGTGGTCGTCACTGGTGTGGCTTGCGAGGGCAGCAATGGGTTGGATGACCCCCGTTTCATTATTCGCCCACTGCAAGACGGACAAACTGACATCGCTGGTGGCGGCGTGCTCCAACATGGCATCGACGTCGGCGGTCGCGTGCGCATCGAGGTTCACCAAATGAAGCGGGAAGCCTTGCTGTTGCAAAACCCGCAACGGAGCAAGAGCGGCAGGATGTTCTGCCCGAGAAGCAACGAGTGGTATAGGCCTTCCAAATAAACGCTTTGCTGCGCGCGCTAAACCAAGGATTGCAAGGTTATTGGCTTCTGTTGCCCCGCTAGTGAAAACAATATCGCGAGCCGCGCAAAGCAATAAACTTGCCACCTCTTCCCGCGCATTTTCTAGAGCGGCCTGTGCATGGCGTCCGGCGCGATGAATAGAAGAGGGGTTGGCGTAAGCATCCCGGGAAACTTGCACAAAAGTTTCCAGGACTTCTTCGCGAACAGCCAAGCCTGCATTCGCGTCGAGAAAAATTCTATCCAGCTTCGAGTTCCTTCTCGGGCGCAAGCGATTTCTCCGGCGCATTTGTAGGTGGAGCAGCACTTAAGCCCAAACGGTTTTGTAGTTCCGTCGCAATCTCGCGAAACTGATCGGCAGCACTGCACTCCGGCGCATATTCAAAAATTGTTTGGCCATGGCTTGGCGCTTCGGCAAGCTTTACATTTACCCGCACATGCGTATCGATGACAAGCTCTCCAAAATGTTGCCGGAGCTCCTCCACAACTTCACGCGACAAGTTGCGTTGACCACTGTACAGACCAATCAAAATACCAACCAACTCGATGGAAGGATTTAGGCGTTGCTTCACTCTTTCTAAAACATCAAGCAATTGGGCCATACCTTGTAGTGCAAAAAATTCGGCCTGCAAAGGAATCAGGACCGAGTCGGAAGCGACTAAGGCGTTGAGGGAAAGGGTTCCCAAGGACGGCGGGCAATCGAGAATGACGATGTCTGGTGCCGCTTCGGTTTTCTCTAAATCTAGAAGCGCCAAGCGGAGAAGGCCTTCACGCCCAATCTCGCTGGCCAGTTCACTTTCCACTCCGGTCAGATCCAGGTTGGTAGGCGCCACAAAGAGGTTTGGCAGGCTGGTGGGCTGCATGACATCCGCAAAAGAGTCACCAGAAGTCAACATGCTGTAGACCGATGGATCGCCAGGCTCAGGCATGCGGTCAAAGCTAATCGACAGGTGGGCTTGGGGATCGAGGTCTACGAGTAGAACTTTCAACCCACTGGTGGCCATGGCGGCGCCGATGTTGGCGACGGAAGTGGTTTTGCCAACACCCCCTTTCTGATTGATGATCGATAGGACTCTCACGACCCCAGGATAACGACGCCTAGTTGGTTCGGAGTAGCCTTTCTGGCACCCGACAAGCCAGTAAGCTTGTTAGGCACCGCTCTTGGTCTTGGTAATGCAGCTGAAAGGAAGTCGCTGCGGACATCAGGGTGAGGTGCTCCTCCTGCGCCAAGTCATGTGGCCGTAAAGCCTGTGTTAAGGCATGCACCCGCTGCCGCTGAATGCCACTACGGCTATTTCCGCAGCGATCGGCTCGTTCAGCAAATTGATCGAGGTCGTCGCGCATGTTGCGCCGCAAACGAGACCATGCGCCAATCAGGTTCGGGTCGACATCGGCTGAGACCTTTTTGACGATTGCGAGATGGTCGGCCAGAGCTTCTCGCAGGTTTTCTGTCGCCTCCCCCAATGCTCCAGCAGGGACCGGAACCAATTCTTGCATGCATCTGCGTTCGCTTTCGAAAATCCATTGCAGGCTCAAACCAAGTTCCTTAATGGTTTGAAAATGACGGGCACTTCCCCACGTGATACCAGGGCTTTCCGCAGTTGAGTGCGGAGAGGGTGCGCCGCGGCGGACAGTTTCGATCGAAAGGCTGGGGAAGACATCGGCCCAGAAAACCTGTGCGGCCTCTAAGGGGGTGGCCAAAGCAGCCGGCAACATGTGCGCGATGGCAGCCTTGCCCTCAGCCGTAGGAGGAAGGCTATCGGTGAGGGCATTCTGGAAAGCAACACGCGATCCATGGCTTAATTTCCCATGGTCGGGGACGTCTAAATAAACCACATCGCCATGAGCGTTTTGAATAGGAAAGCGTAGGTCTTCCTTTCCAAAAAGGTTTTCATTGAGGACTAAATGGGCTGGCTCGGCACCACTTTTGAGGCTGGCCTGAATCGCACAAAGTATTAAGTTGAAAGTCTTTAGGCGCCCACCGGAAAACCCCGGAGTGACCACAATTGGGTTTGCAGACGCCCCCATAATTCTAATTAGGCCGGGCTTCCGGAAATCGGCTTCAGCGCTTCCTTCATTTCCAGGACCGCAACTTCGGTGCGTTCCTCCCAAGTAGAAAGGTGCTGGAGGTCTGGTCGTTCAAAGGCGAACAGAATGGAGCGGCTTGCATTGACGACCGCACCTTCGCCGCGTTCGTTGAATGCGGAGGCAAGTCCTTCTGCGGAGCCACCTTGAAAGCCGAATCCTGGAAGTAAAATCGTAGCTTTAGGCATGAGCTTACGGAAATGTGCGAGCTCTTCCGGCCGGGTTGCACCCACAACGGCGCCCACTGAAGACCAACCGTTGTCGCCAAGGCGGTTAGCTCCCCAATCTGCAACCTTCTCCGCGACGACATCGGCTAATGGAGGCTCACCGTGGTCCTGGAAACATCCGGCGCCAGGGTTCGAGGTTTTCACAAGCACGAACAATCCAGCTTTCGCGCGGTCAGCAGCAAGCAAAAATGGCTCGCAGGCATCTTCCCCAAGGTATGGATTGATGGTGAGCGCATCGCTTGCAGGGAAGGCGTTGTCCCAGCCGTTCTCTAAGAAGGTGCTGGCGTAGGCCTCGGAGGTAGATCCAATGTCGCCGCGTTTGGCATCCATCAGAACCAAAAGACCGCGGTCCTTTGCAGATTGAACAGCATCTCCAAGCGCGCGAAAACCATGATCACCGAGTTGCTCAAAAAAGGCGCTTTGTGGTTTCACAATCGCGACGTGCGGGGCGATGACATCGAGCAGCGAGCGGTGGTACTCAATGAGGGCGTCGGCAGCTCGTTTGGGACCAGCCATGGCCTCGGTGCGGAAGGGTTCCGGTAGACGATCAAAACGCGGATCGAGACCGACCATGGCGGGTGTGCCCTTGGTGGAAATGGCAGCGAAAAGGCGGTCGGGGAAACTCATGATGTTGCGGCAAAACTATACCGATAGCATGGGCGAATCAGGCAAGAATCGTTGCAGGATATCGTCCAGGAGCAGGAAGCCACGCTCCGTCGCGCGCAGAGATTGAGCCCGGCCACTTGCATCGCAAAGAAATTCGATCAAGTTTTCTTTCTGCAAATCCTTGAGGAGCTCGCCGTGAACTTGGCTAATGTCCAATCCAGAAATCCTTTTCAATCGGGTGAGGAGCACACCCTCCTTCGGCAAACGTAAACCCATCATGAGTGCATCGAACAAAATCGTTTCTTGCGAACTCTGCTCCGATTCATGGACAGGGTCTTGGCCAGAAAAGACAGCAGCTTCATAGTTTTCTGGCCGCGCTAAGTTTTGGCGGCGCACTCCTTCATGCCAGCCTGCGGCTCCGGCACCAATGCCAACGTAGTCCAAGTTGCGCCAATACGCGAGGTTGTGCAAAGACTGTTCGCCAGGTTTCGCAAACGCACTGACTTCATAGGCAGAGAAACCAGCGGCTTCATTTAGCGCACGCGTGTTCATGAAAAGGTCAAAGCAGACATCTGGATCTTCCGCTTGCCATCGCCCAACATCTTTTAGACGTGTGAGTGCGGTGCCTGGCTCATACGCCAATTCATAACAAGAAAGATGTTCTGGCTCTAACTCATGAGCCCTAGCCAAATCTTGGTACCACTGTTTTGGATTCTGTCCGGGGTAAGCGAAAATGAGGTCGACGTTAATCCGCTTTACTCCAGCGTTCCGCGCCGCGCGAAAAGCACGAATGGAATCTTCAGGACTGTGCACTCGATCATAGGCCCGCAATACGTCTGCTTGCAGGGATTGGAATCCAATGGAAATGCGATCGACTCCCCCTTGGGTTGCCGCAGCTGCAGTGGCATCGTCCAAAGATTCTGGATTGGCTTCCATGGTTACTTCCACAGCACTACTTCGGAATCCACAGATGTCGTCAAGTCCGTCGAGCAAATGCTTTAACTGTTTGGGACTCAGGATGGATGGTGTTCCCCCACCGAGGAAGACCGTTTGCGGATTTAATTCAATAATGCGGGATTCCGCTTCTTTCAGAAGGGCATCGACGTGGCGGCCAATGTCTTGCTCACGCAATGCGTAGGAGTTGAAATCACAGTAGCGGCATTTAGAAACGCAAAACGGGATGTGCACATAAAGTGACACCCCGTTTTCTTGTAGTGAACCTGGCGCTAAATGCTTACTGAGCTCGTTTGTGGCTGGGTCCAGTTTTTCCGAGACCGCCCGGACGACGCCCTGCGGAAGGCAGGATTTGTTCGGGTGGGGCTCCTTCGACGACGTAGGCATGTAATTTTCGCAGAGTATGGCATTCGATCTGGCGGACGCGTTCGCGCGAAATGCCAAGTTTCTTAGACACCGTTTCGAGCGTTGCTGGCTGATCATCGTCAAGTCCATAACGCAGGCGCAAGACGGCAGCCTCGAGCGGATCGATGAGCTCTAGGATATCGCGTAAAGTTTTTAGCGCATCCTCGTGCATGACAATATCTTCCGGAGTTTTGCGATCACGGTTGTGTTCACGATGCTGTCCAGGAACAGAGTGAATGCCTTCAGAGCCTAGGGCTGGAGGAGCTTCCATGCCGCGCAAGGTTTGTTGCACGACTTTGGTGTTTTTCGCCGAGATGCCAATTTGTTCTGCGACCTCTACGGGCGATGGGTTGTGCCCAAGGTCCACAGTCATTTCGCTGGAGATGCGGTTCCACTTGGTGAGAATTTCAACCATGTGGGAAGGAACCCGCACCGTTTTAACTGAGTTAATCAATGCGCGTCGAATCGTTTGCTGGATCCACCAGGTTGCATACGTAGACAAACGGAAGCCAGCATCAGGGTTGAATTTTTCAACGCCTTTAAGCAGTCCGATGTTTCCTTCTGCAATAAGGTCGGGAAGCGTGAGCCCCCGGTTACGAAAACGTTTAGCAACGGAAACGACGAGACGTAAATTGGCACGAATCATGTGCTCACGTGCCTCAACATTTCCTTCTTGGACTTTACGTCCAAGTTCGACTTCTTGCGCCGCAGAGAGCAACGGTACTTCGTCGATCTCGCGGAGGTAGGCTTCTAGGCAGCGGTCTGATGCGATGGGTTTGCTCCTGATGGGCGGTAGAGTGGACCCTGACATGGAGGGGCTCCATATCTGTGACCTCATCGGCCAAAACTATGTTCCGCTTTAGATTTGGGAACCTTTCTATTAACCATTACACTGCTGGAGGCCGAAGGAAGAGCGAAAAGAATCCTGAAAACCATGAAAACCCCTTCCCCCTGGGCCGATTCTGAGCCTCGGCGTCGCTGGATGCCTCCTGAAGAATTCGCACTGCTGCTCGAAAAATCTGGGTTGGGGTTTCTGGCTGCGGTGGAGGGTATTCAGCAGCATTCACCGGAGTCTTGGGTTGAAGGCTCCCTGTCTACGCTTGCGCGAGAGGCCCGAGCCCTGGAAGCGTTTCTCGATGCCCATGGTGCTCGAGCAAACCAGGCGTTTTACCCACTGCGAAAGTCGGTGGCCTGCACTTTATGGCTTAGTGAAGCACTTTCGTGCTTGGTTCATTTGCGTGGGCGCTTAGAGGTGTATCCAAGTGCCGATGAATTTTGGACCCAAAGGAGCTTGCCAGAAAGACTTAAAGGTACGGTAAATGGGCTTGGGGGGATGCTTATTGCGACCACGCAAGTTCTTAAGGAGCAATGGTTAACGTCTGGTTGCCAATGGAGCGTCGAAGCCATTGAAAGTCCCCAGCCTCCGATTAGGCTTAGTAAAATATTGGTCGCCGATCGAGCCGTAGCCGGCGAGCCCTACGACGATGGCATCGGTCCCCCATCCCTTCCTGCCGCTCGCTTGGCAAATCGATATTTGGGGTTCTTGCGGTCATGGGCCGAGGGAGCGACGCGAGCGCCAGCAAAACCCGAAGAACAGATAGGTTTACTGGAGGAGTATTGTCGCGAAAGGACAGTGCGACTCTTTAAGGCAAAGGCCCATAGTTGGCAGAGTGATTATGACTCCCTTGTTTTGGGTACTAGCGAAGAGCAGGAATGGCCTAGCCTTCGTTGCCTGAGGGGTGCCATGAGCCAGGCGCTCCATTTGTTGGAGGCGATGGTTGCCCTTTCGCACCTCTTCGAGCGTCACAGGCCAGGGTTGGCCACCCCCCAAGAGGATTCAACCTCTACCTATTTAGAGAGAAAAGAGTTTCTGGACCTGTTTGTGGAAGGATGTATTCTCCCGGCATATCGCAGTCTTGAGGTCGGCGCAGAATCGGCAAAAACACTCCTAAGTCAACTAACTCGAGAGACTTACGTTTTTGCAAGGCTTGCGGATGGAGTCCACTTGCACGCTAGGCCCCTCTCACTCCTAGTGCGTCTCACTCAGCATTATGGCCTTCCCGTTTCGATGAGTGTCGATGGCGAGTCGGCCTCTACGGAGAGCATTATGCAACTTCTTTTGCTTTCGGGCCAACACCCGAACGTAAGGGAATTCCGGTTTGATGGAGACTCAAGAGTTCTCGAGGATATCGCTCTATTATTTGAGTCGAACCTTGGAGAGGACGGAATCGATTCCCTGCCAGCTCAATTGGGCTATTTATTTCAATAATCGGCGTTCCGAGGGCTTGGATTTGCATTCCTTTCGGGGTAGGCTGATGACAACCATTATGGCAACAACCGGAAAACGATTAGGCAAAGGAATTGGATCTCTTCTCTCGAACCGCCATGGAACGGAGGAGGTTAGTAGTGACGGGAAGCTATGGGTGCCGCTTGAGAACCTTGAGCCGAACACCGAGCAACCCCGAATCGCCGTGGATCGTGGCGTTGAGCGGCTTTCGGAGTCCTTACGTCGCCATGGAATGATGCAACCCATCGTGGTTACGGTTCAGGGCGGCGGCCGGTACCAGATTTTGGCCGGCGAACGTCGATGGAGGGCCGCAAAGTTGGCCGGCCTTGCTCGGGTCCCAGTAATTATCCGAGAAGGCACGCTTTCGGGCGAAGAACGCCTAGAGCTTGCGCTTATCGAGAACGTTCAGCGTGAAGACCTTGATCCGATTGAAAAGGCCAAGGCGTGTGCGCGGCTCATGACGGAGTACGGGCTTTCTCAAGAGGAGGTTGCCAAAAAGCTGGGCTACCAGCGCTCCACTGTCGCTAACCTCGTGAGGCTTCTGGGACTGCCCCAGGAGATTCAAGACGATGTTTCACGTGAAACAATTACGGCAGGACACGCTCGAGCGCTGTTGAAGCTCAGTGATACACCCCTTCAGGCCCAAGCCTGGAAGGAAATTGCTTCTGGAGACCTTTCCGTGCGCGCGGCCGAGGCCCTTTGCGCTCAAATCTCAAAGGGACAGCGTAAGCCTAAGCATGGAACTCGTGAGGTGAAGCCGGCTTGGGCAGGCGAGTTTCAAGAAAAGCTGTCTCGTCGCCTTGGCCTGCGCGCAGAGTTAAAGCTTCATGCGCGTGGGGGAGGAAAGTTGGTCCTCCACTTTGCCGAGATCGATGACCTTGACCGCCTAAGCAAAGACCTCGACCTCCCTTCGGAGGTCGAGGAACTATTGGGGAGCTAAAGCGCTCTAAAGTACCGAAGCAGAAGTGATGGAATAGGTCACATCTGCCTGTGGAACAGCCAGGGCGGCCTGGAGAGGCTCAAGGCCTTCCGTGAGGGAGCCAAAGACGGAAGATCCACCGTCAACATTGGTGCTGTCCTGAAGGTAGATCACCACAGAATCGGCGACCTGCTTGCTCGGCTCTCCCGGCATCATAGAGGTGGACAAAGATCCGGCCAGGTGGAAAAGACCAAATTGGCGCTCTAGGGGAAGGCCCTCTTCCGCATCTGGATTGAAGTCCTTAAAGGCGAGGCTGGATGCGAAGGCCGTTAGCTCGAGTCCGTTTAGTTGCTCATTTTCGACCGCGGCAAGAAAGGCAGCGCACGCGGCAGGGGCAAGATCTTCATAGAGGCCCGCGATTACATCGTAAGTCTTTCCGGAGGAGGAGGTTACGGAAATCTTAACCTTGGTCCCGGTGGGCTCAGGGTTTTCCAGTTGAACTCCGCCTGTTGCTTGATAATCCTTAACGCGAGCGAGCAATTCGCCAGCAATCGAGTTCATCTCACCGGCTTCGGAGAGAGTTCTCCAATGACCTGCGTTGGCTACAAGATCCTCAAGGACGGGCTTAAGGGTAGTCAAGGCATTCGCGTTGTCTTCTATAAGGGCCACTCGCGTTGCCGTGAAGACAATCGGTGGATAGATGATTGGATAGTCCTTTGCTTGCGCGAGGCCAGCAGAGAGGTTTCCGTCGAAATCTGTGGTGAAGTCAGCCGTAATGGCGTCGAACAACATCCACGATTCGGTCTGTTTCTTCAGCTTTAGGGCTGGTGCGAAATATTGGAATCCTTGGATACCAATCACGAGCAGGACCAGTGCGAACAAGAAGAAACGGTTCTTCTTTAACCAGTCGAACAGGGGAGTGTCTTCGAAAGAGAGGACCATGTGAAGCTAAACTCTTTAATGCCTTGGGGTTAGGCGCGAATCTCTTTAGGCGCTAAAAATGCGCAGAAGGTATCTCGCCAGTGTTGGAAGCGAATCCTACTTGATAGGGACAACCTCGGCATCAGATTTTCCTGCGCGAACAGGCTTGGTGCGAGAAAGTAGCAAGCAGTTTTGATTTTGATGCGTAGAATATGCCCCAAGGGATTCCCCCAGGCTCATGCCTCGCTTCCGTGAAATGCTTGATGCTTTCGAATCGCCTGTACGTTTGGAAATGAAGCGGGTTGCGTTGCGCGTGAAGCAAGATGACGGCAGCATCGAAAACGTGAAGGGCCCGGCCTACTACATGGTCGACTTCGCCTTCATGGATGAAATGCCGCCTCAGCTTAGTGCCCTTACCGGTTCTTTTCAGCCTACCTTTGGCGTTACAGAAGATGGATGGCTTGTGTTCTCCATGTCCAAGCAGCCAGTGCGTCGCGTTCTCATGAACGGTATCGAAGTACCGAGTGAAAACATTAACTCAAACCCAGACGTAGAGGGTTTCTTGGCAAGCCTTAACGGCGACGCGAACTCCCTTGCATGGAGTGATCCTCGGCCGGCAGTTGATGCTGCAGCAGGTATGGCCATCGGCATGATGCCTATGCTCTTGGGCATGGCTGGTGGCGAGATGGACTTGCCATTCGAAGCCGAGAAGCTTTTCCGCAGAGTTGTTCTCGCGCTACCTTCGTCCGGCACACTCTGTATCTTGGATGAGCGAAACGGGGCCGATGTACCGTCACGTCGGTAGCTTTGGCTTGGCAGACATCTTCACTGTGACCGGCGCCCTTGCCGCGGTCGGCCCACCAGTTGCAATGATCTTTATGACAGTGGGAGGCGGTAGCATGGAGCATGGGCCACCCACTCCTCTGGAGCTAGTGTCACCCGCTCCAGAGGAAAACGAAGAGTTCTAAAGCTTCATTGAGACTTGGGTCATGTATTTTTTCGGCGCTCCCGGCAATCATGTTGGGGGCGCCGCTCTCACTTCTCAGCGCAGATGTGCAAGAGGGCGGAGGGGGAGTGCATGGCCGCACGGCACATTTTTCGTGGAGTTCTCCCGAAGATCAGATTGGGCGCACGCGTCCGCTTATCGAAACGGTTGAAAAAGAGTTAAGCGAAATAACTTCTTGGCTGGGTTTGCCCGAAGCGCCACAGGGAAAACTTCTTTGGATTACAAGTCGCGAAGAGTTGAATGAAGCTCTTGGCTTTAAGGCGCCATCGTGGTATGCCGCGGTAACGCAGCCGAGTGAAAACCGCATCATCATGGTGATTCATGCGGCGCATAGTCAGGAGCAGTTGCACAAGACCTTGCGCCACGAGTTGGTGCATTGGGCCATGCAGTCTCTAGGGGAAAAGGCCTGGGCGGCGCAACCTGCGTGGGTCCACGAGGGCATTGCAGAAGTTTGGGCTGAGCAAAGGCTCTTGAGCGGTATGCAGGTTTCTCTTTCATGGCCCGCCTTTCGCAATGAACTCCCTTACCTTGGAGACTTTGACACAGGGTTTGGAGAGGACCCCTATGTCGCGGCACAGGGTTACGCAATGGCGCATGCATTCTTTGCCCGGCTTGAACGGATCTATGGTCGCGATTTGGTGGCACAACTTATGCAAAAAATTCGGCTGGGAAACAGCTTGGACCGTGCCCTTATTGATCTCACCGAGGAGGGCTTGATCGATCATGAGCAAGCGCTGCGCATGGAGCTTGGTTCTCTAAGCCGGTTACTTTCTGACTTTTACCCTCAGTTTTTTTTGCTGGTAACGCTTCTCTTAACCTTGGGCTTTCCTCTGGCCATGCGCCGCCGTCGCAGTAAGCATCAGGCTTTAGCGAAAAAATGGGAGGAGGAGGACCAACGCCTCGACGAAGTGGACGGAGACCGCGATGATATGTGGCGCAACATATCATGAGCCACTCAAACCCTCGCCGCCGTCGTTGGACACGACGATTCGCTAACCGACTAGCTATCCTGTTTGGCCCGGTGCTGTTTCGTTTATTGGCGTCTTCGTGGCGCGTGACGGTTGTAAACCAAGAATTGCTGAATCAACATCATGCTGGAGAAAGCGCTCCAGTTTTTGCTTTTTGGCATCAGCAAATCCCAGCGGCGATTGGATCTCACCGTGGATATCCAGTACGGGTCATGGTGAGTAAAAATCGTGACGGCCAAATGATTGCCGATCTTGCGCAACGGCTTGGATACAAAACGATTCGCGGTTCCTCTTCGCGCGGGGCGTTGCGAGCATTACGTGAAATGCTAAAGGTCGCCAAGGGGTCAGAGGCCATTGGCTTTACTCCTGACGGGCCGCGGGGGCCTTTGCATTCTGTTGCGCCTGGCGTGGTTTATGTTGCCGCAATCAGTGGTCGTGTATTGATCACGGTAGGCTTTGCTGCTTCGAGCGCTTGGCGGGCAAAATCCTGGGACCGAATGCTTGTTCCTAAACCTTTTGCGCGCCTCGTGATTGCTTATGATGCCAGCCTCGGAGTTCTTAATCCGGCCGCATCTCGTGAAGGTGCAGAACAAGTGGAAGCGTTGAAAGGTGTAAAGGAAAGCCTCGATCTTGCTGAAGCTAAAGCTAAAGAAGCCCTGCGTAATCTGTGACCAATGTCTTCGTTTTAAACCCTCAAGAGGGGCGTCAACTTTCTGATGCTCTGCACAATGCGAGTTATGAATTCCGAAATCTTCAACACGCTGTCTTTCAAGCGCGCGGGGAAGGGGTTGTGGTTAGTTTGTATAAGAGCGGGAAATTAGTCGTTCAAGGAAAGGGTGCCGAAGCCTGGCATACTCAATACCTGGGAGCGAAAGAGGCTGCACCCAGCAAGAAGGCATCCGCGGCACAATCTTCCGGGGGGTTCCCACCCTCAGCCGCAAGCATTGGCTCGGACGAGGCTGGAAAGGGAGATACCTTTGGCCCATTAGTGGTTGCTGCGGTTGCGATTGCGGAAGATAAAGCCGAGTTGCTTCAAAGTTCCAAGGTGGCTGATTCAAAAACCATCGATGATCAGCGTATTCGCATTCTCGGTCCATGGATTCGAGAAAACTTCGACTTCGAGGTGCGCTGCTTAATGCCCGCGGAGTACAACCAGGAATGGCAAACTGCTGGGAGTAACGTCAACACCTTGCTCACACAATTGCACTTCGATTGTTTGCATGCGCTTCAATCCAAAAGTGGATTTAGCAACATCGTGGTAGATCGCTTTGCTCCATCTTGTCCGGTGAGTAAACGCCTACACGCGATTAATCCAAACCTCAATGTTGTTGAGGTTCCCCGGGCGGAAGCTCATCTTGCGGTTGCAGCAGCATCGGTTCTTGCGCGCGAGCAATTTTTGATTGGCATAGAAGAGCTTTCCTCGGCCTGGGCGATGACCATTCCTCGCGGCAGCGGTAGTCCTGTGCCACCAGCCTTGCGTGAGTTTTTGCAGATGCATTCCGCAGGGGAGTTAAGTCAGGTGGCAAAGGTGCATTTTAAAAACGTACAATCCTTCCTCGCGAAAAACTGAAATGTCACAAGCAACCCCTAAGGCGCATGGCGGCACTGACCGTGCTTTTCTAGCGCAAGATATTCGTGTACTGACGATTTCAGATTCGCGTGATTTGAGCACCGATAAATCGGGCGCTTTACTGGAAGACCTCTGCAAGAAAGCAGGGCATCAGGTTTCCTTGCGGAAAGTGATTGCTGATGAACAAGTCGAAATCCAGAAAACCGTAGCAGCATGGGCTGCCGAGAAAGAGGTCGATGTCATTCTTGTCACCGGCGGAACAGGAATCACAAGTCGCGATGTCACCCCAGAAGCGGTCGAGCCTTTATATGACAAGGCGCTGCCGGGATTTGGAGAGCTCTTCCGACAATTAAGCTTTGCCGAAATTGGAACGGCATGCATTCAGTCGCGAGCCTCTGCCGGATTGATTGCCAAGACCGTGGTCTTTGTCATGCCAGGATCTACCGGTGCATGTCGCCTAGCTGCCGAGAGCATCATCTTGCCGCAGCTTGATGCCAGGACGCGCCCATGTTCCTTTCCGGAACTGCGCGACGCCTTGTAAGCCTCGCACTTAGTCTTTTGGCTGATGCGGATCCCGGCCAACGGGATTCACTTTGGACTCTGGCTTAACTTCAGATTTTGCGTCTGCGTCTGCGTCTGTTTCAGCATCAGCGTCGGTTGCCGGCTCATCTTTAGCCGGGCCAGCAAAGGGATCCATGTCTTTGCGCCACTCATAAGAAGTTGTGCGCAAGTCATCGGTCTCCCGTTTGATGTCGCGCATGGCATCGTCGAGGCCGGACTCTCGTTTAAGGTCATTGAGGGATCGACGCAAGCCAAACCAGATTTTTCCAATCTCGCGCATGACCTCAGGCAGTTGGCCACCAAAAAGTAGGAGGCCAACCACTGCAGCGAGCACAAGCTCGGTCGAACCGATGAATGCCATCATTACTGGAAGTTTAGTTTAGCAAGGTCGCGGCTTCCGTAGCTGTCAGCGAAGAAGCGGGGGCTAATGTTGAAGAAAACGCCTTCTTCACCCGTGGATTGCACCAGTTGATAGCCAACCTCAAAAAGAAAGTCGTGGCCGTAGTACTGCGCAGCATAGGCGGAACGAAGTCCAGCGTTCCCAGAAAAATTCTTTGACTGCTGGAAGCCAAAGGCCCACTCTTCGCTGAATCGAACGCCGCCAAAAACGGAGCCTAGTGCAAAATCTAAATCAGTCTCACTAGCCTCGAAGTAATCTGCGCCATAGTAAAGGCTGCGGTCAGGTCGCACGGTGATGCGAGTAAACAATTCCTCGGTGGTCTCACGCTCAAAGTCATGACGCACGCGGGCATCCCAACGCACTCCATCAAGAGTTTTGTTGTACACACCGGGAGTCCAAGTGACCCGTAGTTCTGCCGGGCCAAATCCTGCATTTTGCGGGCCACGCGGGAAGGGAGCCGTGGAGGTGTCAAGAAGATCGGCTGCGTCGGTATACCAAGGCATGAGCAAGTTCACATCGAGCCACGGTCCTTCGCCCTTTGGTGCATAAAAGAATTGGCGCAATGAAAACTCTAAGACTTCTCCATCTTCCAAAATGTCGTGGCCATCAAAATCAATCAATGGGCCCTCTGCGGTGCGGTTGGCAGTGCGAGAGCGGAAACGCAGTTGTGGTAAAACCAAATGGCGCCATCCGGCATCCATGCGCTTTTCCATAACCATTCCGGTTTCGAAAAAGGCTTCGGTGAATAACTGTTCATCTTGCTCAGCCCCAAGATAGTCGTCTTCCCAAATAGAACCTTCCACGCGTACACCTGGGCGGAAAAACAAACCGGACTGGTTGAATGGCACCGCGGCTTCTCCCCAGAATCGGCCGCGCGTTCTTTCCGTAGTAGGGAGGGAGCCAAAGGTGCGGCCACGGCTTGCGACTAAATCGCGGTCGCGTAATTGCAAGCGCCCAACTTCGGCGCCCCAAGAAAAATTGAGCGGGCTACCATTATCGCCACCACCCAAAGGGCTGGTTGGCAAATCAAATATGGAGCTAGAGAAGTCGTCGAAACTAAGAACGGGAAGTGCGTCCAGGGACTGGGGGGCCGCATCTGGTGGATCGCCTAGGCCTTCAAATGGAGTGAAGCCAACATCGTCCAAGCGATAAACCGTGTGGGCGGAGAAGAAGCTGTCATCCGTTCGGCGGCGCAGGAAAAGATCCGTTTCAGCATCGTTTTCATCGGTCCAAATGCGTTGGAAGAATTCGGGGTCTACCAATGGGTCTGAGGTTAGGGCGACATCAAAATCCAACCACCACTGATCGTCCAAAATCCACCGGTTTGCCCAGCGTAAACGGCTGCGAGTGTCAGAGTCCCTACCTAAGGAGCGGATGAGGCCATGTTGATCCTCGCCCAGATCGTTGAGATAGAAGAAATCAAAAGTGGTTTCATAGCCCGGAGCTTTTGCCTCAAGGCGAAGCTCTAGAGGGAAGCCGCGATCGGAACTGTAAGTCGGTTCGAAAGTCCAATCGAGAGAGCTACGCCCGTCGTCCGACTCGGAACGTCCACCAAAGCGAGGCGCAATGGAATTGCCGAGGCGCCGACTGGAGCCGAAAACGATGCCACGGAAGCCGAGGAAGTTACTTTCCTGCGAAAAGTCTGGGGTTGGGACCGGTAGCAGTGAAACGCCACCCAATTGCAGCCAACCACCAGAGGGATGCCAAACAAAGCGCCCGTTGGACTGAGGTTCAGCAACGAGCTCCTTAAAATGAACGCTGTAGTGAGGAGGGCGATCGAGGCAGGTCGAAAGGGTGGCGCCGCTGGCGATAATGAGGCCGTCGGGGCTTTCAGCCACCTGGTCCGCGGTCAGGCGCACCGGCCATCCGTTGGGACCACCTTTTCCTGCAGAAAGGTTCATCTCCACCACCGAAGCCAAACTACGCCCTTCCACTGGCCAATCCTGGAGACGGTCACAAAAAAGGTGCACCTCGGTGGTGCGAATCTCCACGTGTCCCTCAAGGCGAATCTCGCGAATCAAGGAGTTGTCTTCAGGCAGGCCAAGAGCAAGGAGGATTTTCCGGCTCCAGAGCCCAGAGTAGAGGGTGGCACCAGTGGGATTCGGCAGAATTGCCGAATCTTCAGCGCTTTCCGGCGGCCCAAGTTCGCTAAGCCCTAAGTGTTGACGATAACCCTCCAGGTCAAGCCATAGCGTGACCCGGTCCGCCCGCACTTCCATTTCAGGAGTCAGCAAGCGCATTTCGGATATGCGATAAACCATGGCGTCGCCCTCTTCCGCGGACGAGATGTCCCGGGTCTCTAGCTGTGAGCCACCCTGCGGCTCTGGCGCTTGAGGGGGGGACGGGTCCGCTTGTGCAGCGAAGGCCAGAAGAAGAGTGGTCAGCATCTAGGGCGATTCGAATCGGGCGCCGCGAGATTCAAAGCGGCCAGAATCGAGGTGATATCGCAGCCAATCCCCAACTGCCGTGCGTCCATCTTCAGCACGCAATTTGGCGGGTAGGTTCTCGGCGCCGATGGCAGTGATGGTACCGACGCGGGTGTCGACTTCGAGGTGGGGGCCAGAGGCCAAAATGTTGCCGCGGGTAATGACGGCATCTTTTTCCAAGACGACAAGGTCGCCCAGGTTTGGATCGCGCGTCCAATCAATACGGTGCGCGGAACCTCGCGACTCCGCTGTTTGAAAGCGTGCGTTGCCAATCGCCCAACCACTTGTTTCTCCAAGCTCTACCTCATCACCCCACAACTCGTTCGGAGCCGTATCGCTGGGCCGCCGCATTGCAAGGTAGGCTTGATGGTGTACCGAAAGCCTTCCTTGATCGTCGTATTCAATATGCTCACCGCGCGCTTGAATCTCTCGACCATCCTCAAGAGTCCCTTGCATAAACGCAAGCTTGTCCTGGCCATTGCTGTCGCGACGCTCAGAGAAAAACTTCAAAGCATTGCCGGGTTCCCAAAAGACACGATCACCGGATCCAACCAGCGCGCCACTTAGGATGACATCATCGCGGAGTTCCCAAACTCCTTCAGCTTCATGCTGCATAATTTTGCGCGCACGAATTTGGATGACATCGCCCTGAAGCCCAAGCGTTGCAGCGTCGACTTCGATCAAGGGTGCGTCTTCAATGGTGACTTCGGTCCCGTTCCAACTAAGGCGCCCACAATCTAAAGCAATGGGAGTTTCATTGATCACTGCGTTCCCGGTGACGCGTGTTTTACTGACAGGGTCTCCGAGAATACGGAAAGCTTTTTCATCGGTTTGTTCCAGTTTTGCTCCGCGCAGTTCACGGCCTTGATGACGCACATACAGATTTCCATCTGCGGAAGTGCGTCGCACCGGCTCGTCGTTTGCCGAACGTCCGCGCTCCAACTTTGAATCTAACTGATCCCCCGACGCAAAGAGTGGTTTTTCATCCACTGTGGCCTGCAAGGTAAAACCAGCATCGGTATACACGCGGCCCTTTTCATTGAAATGAATTTCAGGGCTCCGCAACCAATCGACTTGCCCTTCTTGCGGCTGGATTTCCGCGCCTCCACTTAAGGTCCAATTGCCTTTGCGGTCGGTGTGTAATAAATCACCTTGTGCAATCCCTTCGTCGCCATCGGCAACCACGGAGCCGCCAACCTCCCATTGATCCGGACCAAGTTCAGCCCAGTCGCCGGTTAACAATCCTCGGCCATGTTTTGCTTTGACCTGACCCTCCAAACGTACAACTTCTGACTTTGGTCGGAAGCGGGCAAAGTTATTCGCCGAAGCCCAGTCAAAGGAATCATCGAGCGGGGTTACGGTTACGGGCCCAAGCACAGTAAGGAAATCTAAGTCACCATTATCTTTCCACACCACCTCACTGTCCGCGCCAACCATTTTCAAGGTGTCACCTTGCCAGTTGGTTGGGCCTAATGCGTTCGCGCCGGCCGGCAGCCAACCTCCTTCTGCAGAGGGCACTAAATGTAAAGTCATATCGCGGGTAAGCAATATGCCGGGCATGACTGATTCCGCGGGGAACACGGTGCGCGCTTGTTCTATCGCGTGAAACTCTAAGCTGAAACCTTCGGCTGAGTTTTCAGAGAAGGAACCTGGGCCATCACTAAAGCCTTGAAAAACGGCGCCGTGTTGATCACGAATATTCCAGCGCAATTCGCCGTCGAGGGGCTGAAACTCCACGCGCGATGTCTCAGGATCAAAAAAAATATCCGAGCCCTCAAGCCGCAAATCTCCAGAGACCAACAAGAAAGGCCCGCGCCCGAAGATCTGGTCGGTTTCCGGATCAAGGTCTGCATGCGCCGTTTCAATGCGTAAAGGACTCCCCTTATGAAAGTCCGCCTTTTCAAAGACAGGGTCTTCCAGTTGCCAGAGACGGTCCATGTCAAAGGCAAATCGTTCTTGGCCTTGAACGAGTGGAATCCATGCCTTGGGCGATGTCACTACAAAGGAAGTGTCTTTCCCGTCAGCCAAGTCGTCATCAGGAGAACGAATTATAGACTCCCCTAAACGCATTCCTTCTCCGAGTGGAATGGGGTCGGAGCCAGTTACTTTATAACTCGGCATAACCAACACGCTTCCATCTTCTTGGGGGAACCGCTTCTCAGCTTCCATCTCGACATGACCCTTAAAAGAAATCTCGGTCCAACCTAAGCCGCGCATGCGTTGACGAAATCCTGGCGGCGGTTTTTCATCGCCAGCGCCAAGAGATGCAGACTCCTCAACGTGACGTTGAAGGTCGACGGCAACCCAAAGCAGTGTTAACGCTGCCCCGGATATGCCGAATAAACGTAAACCGCGGTTCAAGAGGTTGTGACGTTAGAGCGCGCTTCAAAAAGAAGGTTGCAGGCTTCGCGCAAAGCACCGTGGCCAGCGCTTGCGCGGGTAATCCAATCTGCGCGCTTGCGCACTTCACTGACCGAGGAGGGCGGAGCAAAATTCAAACCCGCTTCACAGAACATGGAAAGGTCTGGAAGATCATCGCCAATGGTGGCCACTTGTTCTTGCTTAAGACCACGCGCCTCCATCATGCTTCGAATCAAGGGTCCTTTATCTAAAGAACCAAGATGGATTTCTTTGATGCCTAAACGTCGCGCACGATGTTCGACCGCTGGGTTCTTGCGCCCGCTGATGACCGCGATTTCTAAGCCAGAGCGCAATAAACGCACCACCCCTAAACCGTCTTGCACGGAAAAGGTTGTGCTTTCGGTGCCATCGGCATGAACGGTAATCCTGCCATCGGTCCAAACGCCATCGATGTCAGAAACGAAAAGGCGCACCTGAGACGCGCGCTCTAAAAGTGTTGCGGGGAAGGTCATAGGCGAACCTCAAGTAGGTCTTGCACATCGACCAGACCGACAACGCGGTTGCCGTCGCGCGAAACGACAGGCATTTGGTCTACGTGGGAATCCTTGAATAAACGAAGTACTTCTCCAACGAGAAGATCTTCTTTCACATGACGCGGTTTGGCGCCCATGTGTCCATCTATGGATTCGTCGAGTGGAAGTTGTCCGGTTTCTGCGAGGCGACGGACATCGCCATCGGTGAAGATGCCGAGGAGTTGGTTTTCACGGTCAACGATGAGGGCAGCGCCGGGACGGCCAGGCGTTTGGGTCATGATGCGCAAAGCTTCCCTAACCGATTGCCCGCTCTCAACGAGAGGAAGCTGTTTTCCGTGGCGCATCATTTCACCGACCTTCATCAATGACTTGCCTAAAGAACCGGCGGGGTGGAAGCGGGCAAATTCTTCACGGGTGAAATCGCGGCTCTCCAAAACAGCCATGGCCAAGGCATCACCCAGTGCAAGCATTTTGGTGGTGCTCACAGTTGGGGCGAGGCCGAGGGGACAGGCTTCGGGGGCATCGCCTAGTTCTAAAACTAGATCGGCGTGCTCACCCAGGGGCGAATCCGCCGAGGTGCAGATTGCAATCACGCTTGCTCCAATGGCTTTGACCGCAGGAATTAACCGCACCACTTCGTGGGTGGAACCACTCTTAGATAGGGCGAGCAGCAAATCTTCGGGGCGCAGGCGGCCGAGGTCCCCATGCAGCGCTTCTCCAGGATGAAGAAAAAGGCTGGGTGTGCCGGTGCTAGCAAGGGTTGCGGAGATTTTTTGACCGACGATGCCGGCCTTTCCCATTCCACTGACTACGACTCGGCCCTCGCAGGCCAAAATCGAGGCGCAGGCGGCTGAAAAAGACGGCCCCAAGAGCTGAGAGAGTTCCTGAAGTGCCTCGGCTTCGAGCCGCAGCACCTCAAGACCACGGGAAAGAGCCCGGGTAGTGTCAAAAACCTTATCCATGGGAGCAGGTGGGTGGGAATGCCCCATCCATGGCTTATTGTAGGGGATGAACGGGCATGGGAGAATGCCAACCGTCATATGGACACCTTTACTCTCGTCGGATCAATTGCCATTGTGGTTGTGGGGCTAACCACCCATGAGGCAGCGCATGCATGGGCGGCAGATCGCTTGGGGGACCCTACTGCTCGGCTTATGGGGAGACTTACGCTTAACCCATTGCCCCATATAGACTTAATGATGACCATCGTGCTCCCGCTGATGCTCCTCATGACCACTGGGATGGCTTTTGGCGGTGCAAAACCGGTGCCAGTACAGCTTCACAGAATGCGAAATCCTATGAGAAGCATGGCTTTGGTGGCGATTGCCGGTCCAGCAAGCAACTTCTTACAGGCGATTTTCTGGTCTGCTGTCATGAGCGCATTTCTCCACTTTGGGATTTGGGGCGATTTTGCCGCCCGGGGCATGAATATTTTGGTGGTTGGCATTCTTTTCAACTTGGTCCTCATGACCTTCAACTTAGTACCCATCCCTCCCTTGGACGGTAGCCGCGTGGTGTATTACTTTTTGGGACACAACGCGCGCAAAGCCTATGGGAAGTTGGAGCGCCACGGGATTTTCTTGGTGTTCGCTCTGATTATTTTGTTTCGGGACACTTTTTGGAATGCGCTCTTTGTTGTTATCAAACCAATGATAAAGTTCATTTTCTGGATAACCTCGGTGCCTGATGCTGACTTACTGTTTCAGCAGATATTCCCCAATTAACCATGATTGAACCCGTTGATCCCTCGATGCTCCCTCCCTCTCGCCGGCACGCTGCTGGCGAAGGTGTTGCTGTGGCATCTTCGGAATCAAGAAAAGAAAGCGCCGCCCAGTCCGGCTTTCAGGTTCAATTGGATCGGGTGTTCTTTGGGCCGCTGGATTTGTTGCTACAACTAGTCCGCGATAAAGAACTCGAAATCCATGTGGTGACGCTCGCGAAAGTTTGCGACTCCTATTGTCAGTATATTCGCAACCTCAGCGAGGTCGATGTCGACGAAGCGGCCGACTACCTAGTGCTTGCCGCAACCTTGCTTTCGATTAAGAGTCGCTCTTTGTTGCCGCAAGAAGAGATTGAGGTCGATGAAGACCCATTCGATCCTGGCGAAGAGCTGGTGGAGCAGCTCATGGCGTATAAGGAGTTGCGTCGCGTTGCAGATACCCTTCGTGAGAACTGGGACCTTCGTAATCGCATGTTGCCGGCTGGCGGACGCTGGATCGGCCGCATGGAAGCGGAAGAGACAAGCGAAGAAGAAGAGGCCGAGTTCGACCTTGGCGATGTCTCCATCTGGGACCTATTGCAGGTTTTCAGTCGTCTTGAATCTGAAACTGGATTCTTGCGCCCTCACCATGTGCGTCCGGTCGGCAAGCCGTTGCGCGCTTATGTGGAAGAACTTTGGCATCGGGTTCAAAAATCTTACGTCACCACGCTCCACACCATCCTTGCTGAGGAAGATGTTCCTCGCGGAGATGCTGCTTACTACCTGGTCGCATTGTTGGAGCTCGCAAAGCAACAGCAGATCGACATTAAACAGGATGCTCCATTCGCCGATGTTTTTGTGAGTCGCCGAGCAGGTGCCGGCGTTTTACACCTCGAAGACATCGACGAAACTTTCGACCGCCAGCATGAAGAATATGACCCGGAACTCGGGGAACTTCTCGGCGACGAACCGCTCTAATTGAACCATGTCGAACTCCATTGATGTAACTGATGAAAGCTTCCAAAAGGAAGTGATCGATTCCGCCACCCCGGTCCTTGTAGATTTCTGGGCACCTTGGTGTGGCCCATGCAAAGCTATGGGGCCTTCCGTAGATCAGCTTGCTGGCGAAATGGGTGACAAGCTCAAGGTCGTCAAGCATGACACCCAAGACAACCCAGACACTCCCGCGTCCATGGGCGTCATGGGTATCCCTTGCTTCCTGATTTTTAAGGGCGGTCAAGAGGTTGCTCGCTCTGCGGGCATGATGAACTACGAGCAGTTCAAGGCTTTCGTCGAGCCACACGTTTAAGCAAAACTTGCGCTTCGCCTTTCTCGGCTCCCCGCCGTTTGCGGTCCCTTCCTTTGCGGCGGTTCTCGAAGCGGGATTGGAGGTCGTGGGATTGGTGACCGCACCTCCACGTCTTGCGGGGCGCGGCCGTAAAGAAGCACCAAACCCATTGGTGGGTTTGGCTGAAGCAAAAGGCATTCCGGTCTTGCGGCCAGAGTCAGCCCGCGACGTGGACTTCCAAGCAGAGTTTCAAAAGTGGAACGCTGACCTTGGAGTCGTAGTGAGTTATGGTCAGTTGCTCGACAACGCCATGCTCGCGCTGCCGCGTTTGGGTTGTGTTAATCTACATGGCTCCTTGTTGCCGCAATGGCGCGGGGCAAGTCCGATTCAGGCAGCCATTCTTGCGGGAGATTCCGAAACTGGAGTCAGTTTGCAAAAAATGGTGCTGGCGTTGGATGCCGGTGCGGTTGTTGCAGAAGCCAAAGTCGCGCTACTAGGTAATGAAGAAGCTCCTGGATTAACCAAACGGTTGGCAGAATTAGGCGCAGAATTTTTGGTAAAGACACTCCAGGGTTTTGATTCCGAGAACGCCTTGCCTGATGGCGATGAACAGAAGGAAGCACATGTCACCATGTGTAAAAAAATCCGCAAGGCCGATGGTGTCTTGGATTGGTCTGAATCGGCAGTAGCCGTGGAACGTCGCGTACGCGCCATGTCTGGGTGGCCAAGTGGCCAAACCTGGCTCCCCGACGGATCCGGTTTGCGTGTGCATGCGGGGGAGGTGGCTTTGTCAGAAGAGCAGCAGGTTCTCCCTGGGACAATCCTTTCTTTGGATAATGGAATTGAAGTGGCGTGCGGCGAAGGCGTTTATCGCATTGTGATTTTGCAACGCGAAGGCAAGGCGCGCATGGAGGCGAAAGCTTTCTTGCAAGGCACCCACTTAGAAGTTGGACAAATCTTTAAATCAGAACCTCATGAGTAACATTGAAACCACAGACGTCCGCCGCGTGGTCTGGCTGCTCCTTTCCGGAAGGGAAGAGTTCCCCTCGCGCGCTTTAGAAGATGCGTTAGACGAAGCCGGATGCGATCCGCGTGATCGCGGTTTGGCAAAAGAGATTCTCTCAGGGTCCCTGCGGGTTCGCGCAACCTTGGACAAAATTTCGCAGGCTTATGCCACGCGGCGCATTAAAGAAGAAGATTTGCTGATCGCATTGTCTATTGGGATTTACCAATTGTTGTACTTGGATCGGATCCCTCGTCACGCTGCGATTGACGCTACCCTTAATGCCGTCAAGCCAGAGCTTGCCGTGAAGTCGGGTTTCCTGAACGCTGTTTTGCGCGCGGTTTCGCGGAAGGCAAAGCCGGCAAAACTAGGACTGGTTGCGGCCTCAGATCGTTTGCCCGACCCAGCCTGGCAGTTTGATCGCAAAGTTTTTTCCGATCCGAAAAATGGTGCGGTTGAATATTTGGCAGAGACCCGTGGCTTTCCAAAGTTTCTCATCCAACGGTGGTGGGACACGGTTGGAGAAGAAGTTACCCGGAAACGCGCAGATGTTTTGAACAAGAAGACGGACCTTTGGTTGCGCGTGAATCCGTTGCGCTGCAAGAGTGCTGACGCCCAGGCTGCCCTAGAAGCAACTGGTATAGAAGTGGAAGTCGATGCATCCACAGGTCTGTTGCGTGTCGTGTCGCGTTCTGCTGCAGGTGCGTTACCCACTTGGCCTGGCTTTGATGAGGGGCATTGGTCGGTGCAGGACATCACCTCTTTCCAGTCGGTGGCGCTGAGTCATCCGAAAGAAGGAGAGCGAATCTTAGATTTGTGTGCAGCGCCTGGCGGGAAGAGTTTTGCAGCCTATGAAATCTCGGGAGGCAAGGCGGAAATCTTGGCCTGCGATGTTTCCGAAACCCGACTGGAAGCCATGAAGAAGGAAGCGATGCGCCTGGGGCATGAGATTAAAACTTTGGTGCTCGAGGCCGATGGCAGCAACCTCCCAGAAGGCCCCTGGGACCTAATCCTGTGCGACGTACCCTGTTCCAATACGGGAGTTTTGAACAAGCGACCCGAGGCGCGTGGTCGTTTTTCGAAAATTGAGCTGCACAAAGTGGTGACCTTGCAAAACGTCTTGCGTAAAAAATTAGTGTTACCCGCGCTTCAAGACTCTACGCGTATTCTTTGGTCCACCTGCTCCCTAGAGGTGGAAGAAAACCAAGAAGCTTCTGCGCGCATGGCAAAAGCATCTGGGCGCTCCATTGTCGAGGAGCGATTCTTTGAGCCAACGGTTTCTTGCGCGGGCGGTTATGCCGCATTAATCGGCGTCTCTAAATAATCATATCTGATGAATTCGAAACAGCCCTCGACCAAGAAAAGGAAACGCATCCCCCGCAAAAGCGGATGCCTTGGACAACTCTTCTTTTTGTTAATAGGCTTGCTCCTTGGCGGGGCCGGGCTTCATGTTTATCAAAACGGGTTCGACCAATCCCTGGTGGAGTGGAAAGCGCTGTTTGAACAAGAGAAGAAACCAATCGAGCGAAATCCCTCGACTGGGGGCCGCGTGGTTGATGCCGTGAAAATGGATTTGCGCCCACTCTATTTGCAGGACGAGCGTTGGGCACCTACGATTGAACAAGGTGAACAAGGCGTGGTTTTGTTCGAGTTGGCACTTCATGACCACTACGAAGTTAAGGGCGACCCGTTTCTGTTTCGCTCGCGCATGTCTGACGCTTCTGGCCTCATGAATGAAGCGCTGGCTACCTTGCGCGCCATGCGTGAGGAATACGAAGATAAGCCAAACTCTGTGATTGAAATCGATAAAAAAATTCGGCGTTACTCCAGCTCACTCGAGGAGTTTGGAAAGGACGTCCGCTAATGTTCCATGATTCAGCTCGGCTATAACTCGAATGGCTTTACCTCGCATCGGCTCGAGGATGCTTTGCCGTGGTTGGCGGAACTAGGTTATCAATCGGTAGCCATTACGCCCGACGTTGGACATTTGGATCCACAGGTTACTTCGGAAACAGATGTCGCGAAAATTGGAAATCTGTGTAGCGATTTAGGTTTAGAAGTCGTCATCGAAACTGGCGCGCGCTACGTCTTAGATCCGCGGCGCAAGCATCGGCCGAACCTATTGGAGTTTGATGCAAGCGGGAAGCAGCGCCTGCTTTTTTTGCACAAGATGATTGATTGGTGCGCACCGTTAAACGCAAAATTGGTTTCGCTTTGGTCGGGGAGCTTACCTGATGGCCAGAGTCACGATGGCGCCCGCAAAGCTTTCCTGGTTGGCGTTTCAGAACTTGCAGTACACGCGGAGGAGGTTGGTGTTCAAATCGCATTGGAACCGGAGCCCGGACATTGGCTTGCAAACCTTGGAGACTGGGAACGTCTACGTGAAGATTTGCCAAGGGGTGTAGGGCTGAGTCTAGATGTCGGCCACCTTTTAGTGAACGACACCTATAGCCCAAGTGAAGCCCTAGAGCGCTTTGCCGATGACATTATCAATCTCCAGCTAGACGACATGCGTCGCGGTGAGCATGTGCACCTTGCCCCGGGGGAAGGAGACATCGATTGGGCCGCACTCGTTGCTTCGTGTAACGCTTTACCGAAGACTTTACCGGCATGTTTCGAACTAAGCCGAGACGGGCATCGCTTTCATGAATTAGCGCCACGCTGTTTGGAAATGTGGCGCGCGCTAGAGGCAAGGCAGCGCGCATGAGTTCCGTCGACGCCGTGGTTAGCCGCATTGCTCAACAAGCAAACACTTGGCGCGCTTTAGACTCACCGCGCCGCGCGGACATTTTGCAAAGTTGCATGGCAGGCGTGCGCGGCGTCGCCGAAGAATGGGTAGAGCTAACTTGCAGAGCGAAAGGCATCAGCATGGACTCGCCTCTTGCGGGAGAAGAGTGGTACACCGGGCCTGGCATTTTATTGCGGCACTTGCGCCTTTATCGCGATACTCTTTTGCGTGGTGGCTTCCCAGCTGCTCGCATAGAAAAATCATGTGTTTCTTGGAGCGCAAAGGTTTTTCCATTTGATCGCTGGGATGGAATTCTTTTTCCAGGGTTAAGTGCTGAAGTCCGCGGGTTGCCAAACAGCGAGCCCACCTGCCTAACTCTTGGGCCGGGAGGATGCGCTGCAGTTCTTGGTGCGGGAAACGTTCAGTCCATCGCACCCTTGGATATGCTCTACCAATTACTCAAAGAAAACCGAGTGGTGGTGGTCAAAATGAATCCAGTGAATGCTTATTTGCAGCCGGTTCTAGAGCAAGCTTTCGCACCTATGATGGCGGCCGGCTTTCTTGGATTTGTAGAAGGAGAAGCGAAAGTGGGAGAGGAGCTTATTTCTCATCCGAAGATTAACGCCGTCCACCTGACCGGCAGCGAAGACAGTTTTAGAAAAGTTTTGGCTGTCCCCGGAGTGAAGGAAAAACAAGCCACTGCCGAACTAGGCGCCGTATCTCCAGTCATTGTGGTTCCCGGTCGATGGTCCCACGCCGACATTCAGTTCCAGGCCAAACAGATTGCCGGCATGATGCTGGTGAATAATGCCTTCAACTGCAATGCACCCAAACTACTTGTTACTTCGAGGTCTTGGCCGCAACGTGAAGAATTTCTGCAAGCCCTGCGCGACGCATTTCAATCTGCACCCAAACGAAAAGCGTGGTACCCCGGAGCGGAGGAACGCTGGAATCGATTTGTACACGAGTATGAGGGCAAGGTTCCTCCTCGCGGGCAAGGCGAAACCCCGCCAGTTCTTTTAGTAAATGTGCCTGCAGATGAAACGCAGCTTGCACTGAAGGAGGAAGCTTTTTGCGCGGTGCTTGCAGAAACGAATCTTGCCGCGGACAGCGAAGAATCCTTCCTCCGCGCCTCGGTCGACTTTGTGAACGAGTCGGTTTATGGAACCCTTTCTTGCACAGTGATTGCGGCACCAAGTACCAACAAGGCTCACCTCGAAAGCGCCATCGATCGCCTTCGTTATGGATGCGTCGGGGTCAACGTATGGGCTGGCCTTGGTTTTGCGTTGGGAACGACAACCTGGGGGGCGTTTCCAGGGCACACTAGGGAGAACCCAGGGTCGGGCCTGGGCGTGGTTCACAACACCTTCCTTTTTGACGCGGCGAGCCACACCATTTTGCGTGGCCGTTTTCGTCCATGGATGAAACCCTTCTGGATGCCAAACCACAGGACTCTGGGCAAATTAGGGCTAGGCTTGGTGAATTATGAAATGGAACCGAGTCTTGGCAAAGTAGCGCGCCTAATCCCCTCAGCCCTGCTGGGTTAGGCCGCGAGCAGAGTGTAGGAAATCGGTTATAGTGAAAGCCCCCTGGTTGACCCCTATTGGCAGCCCGATGATTGACTGGATTTCTAAACAACATATACAAACATTTAGAGAGTTGCCCGCCGCACAACGGCGGCGCATTTGGCGGCGTTTATATGTCGCAACTTTTCAAAATCCTCGTTGTATATTTACTTTTCTTCTTCTAATTGGTGCCGCGCTCGCGGCGATCCTGGTAACAAGCTTGCTCACCGGAACCCTGTTTTTTGTATCCTTCTGGTTGCACTGGACCGTTTGCGGTCGCCTCGCATACTCGAAGGTGGAAGATGCTTTGCGCTCGGACGGTCTGCTTATTGACCAGACTTCCAGTTTAGATTGAACTCCGACCTTTTCACCACGCTCCACGCGATTGCCTCCCATCCAACTGGTACCACCAGTGCAGGCTTTCCCTATCTAAGTAAAGCTTCATGGCAGATTCTTCGGAATCAGGTGCCACTGCTGTTCGCTTTTGGAGGCAAGGCCTTAAGCGCATGCACCCAGCTTGAATCGGAGAGCGAGGAGCGCAGTGCGGAAGAGCAAAAACGCTATGCCGATGCCATGCAGGTGGTGCGGCAAGTCACCTACACCGCAGGGATTACGGCACCGCCAGATCTCTGGTTGCTGAGAAATGTGTTGGCAGCTTTTGCCACGCTCGGCTTACATCAACGCTTGGCTCAGGGTGATGCCTTGTTCCCGGAGGTTTGCATGTTCAATGGCCGGCCCTTGAATGCGGCAGTTCTTCGAACCGACTTAGAGTTCTTCCAGGCGCGAGGATTAGTTGAAGCATACGACGATGGTTACCGCATGGCAGGTCACCCTCGTGCGCTCCAGATTTTTGAAAGTGCAACGCCTCTGCCCGATGGCCTGCCATCAAGCACCACGCGTTGGTGGCGCGATTTGTTTTTTGCCGATGAGCTTTCGGAACATCAAAGCGCCCTGCTCCAAGGCCTCGGCGCAGATATTCCTAAACGCGCCGACGGTTTTCAGAACCATTGGATTGCTACCGCGGATGAAATTGAATTAGGCTTTCGTCTCCTACCGGTGGTGTTGGGCTTGCGCGCAACCGGGCAAACGGCAACGCTCAAACAGGGTGCTGTGTTGTCGGTTGGATGTTGGCAAAGCAAATATCCGCAAGCAGAAGCTGCCGCGCTCAACATCCTTCAGGCTGCAGGGTGGATGGATGCACAGGGCAATGATTACGTGGTGACCGAACTTGGGGCGCGAGGATTTTCGCGGGGCCCCGGACCCTTTGGAATTATCGAAACTTATCAGGCCTATCTTGATCAGGGCGTGCAGCTCTTGGAAAAAGGAACTGCCGATGTTTGGGTAGAGCGCGGAGAAAATGTTGGCGCCAGCCAAGACGCCAACCGCCGTGGGTTTATGAATTCCAATGATGCCTTAGATCGCTTTTCCGAAGCGACTCATTTTGAATACAACGTTTTCATCGAACATGCGGTCGGCAGAGGCGAGGCAACGCGCATTCGTTTTGAAAGATCCGGCGACGACACCATGCGCTATTTCGGCGCTGACTTGGAAGATGCGGCCATCGACGAAGCGCAGCGTGAACAGCAACGGGGCGTGTTGCCCGCGAAAATGGAGTTCGTCCGCCGCGCCGACATCGGCTGTCCGGAAACTTTGAAAACCGCACTCGAACAATCTGGGGTGAGCACCCAGGGCGCCGTGATGATGGTTGGCAATGGTTTCCACGAAGTGCGCGATCAGGACTTCGAATCGATGACCAAAGTTTTGAGTGGGTATGAAGGCATGGGTATCGTGCTTTTGTTCACCGAAGAAAACGCTTTGTCGGTGGAGGATTTACGCAATACGGCCTGGAATACTTATCACTCAGGTTTTAAATATGTGCATGCCTTGTCCGGCCAGGTTTTGCGTCCTGGAGTTGCACGCACGCCCCACCGCTCCGGTCACCTTATGCGAGCATCTTGGGAAGAGTGTGCCCTCGCCGCCGGCTATGTTAGAGCCGGGGAGTTCTGCTCTCGGACCCGAACCATTTATCCCTATCCAACTCAAGACGGTCACAACCCTTCTGTGAGCAGCAATCATTTCTTTATCCCTGGTGCGCTAGCCGCGAAACTTGGCCTAGAATAACTTTCAAAAAGCCTATTCGCCCTTAAGTCGATTGTCCTAAAACCCGATGACGATTCCGTTTTTGCGCTAAGCATCCTGCAGCACACCTGCTGCAGACAACACTTCTTGCTCGGTCAACAAACGGCTTGAAGCTTTTGCTTCCAGCAAGACCGCAGCGATTCGCTCTTCGGTTGCATCGTGTCCGCGTTGTTCAAGAAACCAAATGACGTTCGACTTGCCACTCATAGGGCCAACCGAAATCACTTGTTCCATACCAAACTCTCCAGCAGGCACGCCGGAGTAAACCAAGTCGGACAACCAGCGGTCGCCAAGCTTCATGGCTTTGATCACGGCAGCCGCATGAACGCCGGTTGCGGTTTCAAAGGCATCGCGCCCAAAGACCGGGTACTCGCGCCGGACAGGACGGCCGGTTGCTTCAGAAGCCAACTTTACATATTCGCCCAAGCGGGTGAGGTCGCGGTCGATCCAGCCCAACAACTTTAGGTTGACCAACAACAAATCCATTTCGGTGTTGCCGGCGCGTTCGCCAATACCAAGCGCGGTTGCATGCGCACGTTCCGCGCCAGCAGCCAAGGCGCTCATGGTGTTAATCACACCCAGGCCGCGGTCGCGGTGACCATGCCAGTCCAATCCAACATGGCTGGCGTTTTTCTCTTTCAAGAAGTTCTTTAGCCACTCAAAGATATTGCGTACGGCATAAGGAATAACTCCACCAACCGTATCGCAAATGCACAAGCGGTCGGCGCCTTCATCGATTGCGGCGCCATTTAGCGCTGACAAAATCTCCGGCGTGGAACGAACCGTATCTTCGGTTACAAACATCAGCGGCAGGTCGTGGCTTTTTGCAAAGCGCACCGACTCACGCACCATCTCTACCATACGTGCGATGTCCCAGTTCTCGGCATAAGCGCGAATTGGGGAGCTGCCAATGAAAGCACAAACTTCAATGGGCGCACCGACCTTTTGTACCATGTCGACAACAGGCTCTAAGTCAGAGACGACAGTGCGACATGCAACATTCGGCGTAATGTTGAGCGGCACCATTTCCTTAGCCAGGGCAAGGATGTGCTCGCGTGCATTATTGCCGGCGCCAGGTAGCCCGACATCGGCAGTGTCTACACCCAACTCTTCCATCAAATGGATGAGTTCGATTTTCTTGGCCAACGACGGTTCCGTCACGCTTGGGCATTGAAGGCCATCGCGCAGGGTTTCATCGTCGAGCATGACCTTCCCGGCAGGGGGAGGCTCATGGTGCGGGCCGACACCGGCCCAATCGTAAATGAGATCTTCGCGTTTCACGTTTGTGCTCTATCGTTCGCCGTCGCCGCGCAAGAACTCTTCTAGTTCCTGCTGGTTCCATTTCAGCGACCGCCCCACGCCTGCCAGGACTCTTTCGACAACCCAATCAGCAAGGCACAGCGGTACCGCGAGCATTTTCGCAGATTCTTCACCATCAACCACTACTAATCCCTCACGACGTAGTCTTCCCTGCGCAGAAAGGAGAGGGCGCTTCTGGAGCAGGTCATCGCGGTGGCCCGAAACCAAACGAAGGCATTCGCCGGGCGTAAGATAGAGTTCCACGTCTAAGATCTCGGCGAAGAACATATGAGCAATGATTAGGATGTGATCCGGCCCCAATTTGTGAGAGGCCGCGAGGCGTTCCAGGCCGAAATCACGTCCGCCTGGAGTGACCGCCAGACGTCGCCGCAAATGCACCCACTTGGCGTGCGCGGTTTCACGGAGTTCCGCCAAGCGGGGAGAGGGCTCCTCGGCAATCAGGTCGGTCTCGAACAGAGCACCGGCGCGTTGCATGCAGATGTGACGCCAATCTCCAATCTCCCATAGGTATTCCCCTTCATCGGAGAAGGGTTGTGGAATCTCAGGCGAGGCGGAGTCGGAATCCTCAAAGGCGGATGGGGTGCCATCGTCCGCTGCCAAGAGCTCTTTTTTAAGCCAAAACAAGTTCAGGGCCTTGGATGAAGGGCGGAAATAGCTGTCCAGGGGATCCAGGCCGCGGATTGTGGCTTCACATTGGACCCACCCCTCTGAGCGCAGCGGCCCAGTTGGCCCAAGCAAATCCAAGGTCGTGCTGCGAGAAAAATCAGCACGCATGAGTAAACCGCACAGTTGAATACCCGAATAGGCCTCAGAACTCTCCGATATTTTGCCATGAAAGAGCAACGCCAAGATCAATAGGGACTGCGAGCAAAGGGAGTCGGCCTCCGGCGTTTGCTGAATGCCGGGCAATTGTGGAAAGACCAGTTCGCCTAGAGATTCAACCTGCTGACGGGTTTTGTGCAGGGATTCTTCGGGTAGGCGGGCGCCACGAGACGCAAGGTCCTGGAGGTTTCGAAGTTGATCACAAACTTCGAGGAGGCCGTCGAGAGGGGAGCGGTCTTGCAAAGGGGAAAACTAGAGTCCTACCGAGTATGCACCCCCCCAGAGGATAATTCAGCCCTGCTGGTCGACCAAATTGCACCATTCTTGAAAAGACTCGACAGCTTCTTGGCCATAAATAGGGACAATCCATTTGCGACCTTTCTGAAAGGCCTTGCCGGGGTTGAGCCCGACGCGCCGAACCAGGCCACTGACAAGGCCGACTTCATCTTCATCTTTGAGCACGAGACGAACCTCCCAGCCTTTGCGGTAGGAGCGCTGCCCTTCTTGTTGACGGGATTCATCGGGACGCCGGCAATAAGCGTTGCGGTTATAAAACCGGCCGAGCCGACGACGATCAGATAGGCGAGTGGGGGTTACCGAAGACATACGTAGAGCATAAGCAAAAGATGGTAGGCGGACGATGTCGGTTAATAAAGACTTGGTGCGGGAAGTTAGAATAGGGAACATGGCACGAGTCCGACGTCCAGAAGTGCGCCACCAGGTGTTGAAGGCGCTCCAAGATCATTTGGAGCTGCCGCCTGGAACCGATTTCCAGCCAGGGGAAGGTCAACACGCTGCAGACATTGCAGACGTCATGTGGCTGGATCTTGAACCGGAAGAGGCGCTGCGGATTTTTTCCGAACTCGAGCTAGAGCACGCTGCAGACGTCATCGCGGAAGCGGAAGAAGCTTTGCAGAAGAGCTTGCTCGAAGGCATAGAGCCAGAGCAAGTTGGCAAAATCATCGGTGAGCTTTCTTATGACGACGCCGCCGACGTGCTTGAGATTCTCCCTGAGGATTTGAGGCTCGAAGCACTGTGCTTCGTAACTCCAGAAGATGCAGCGGAGCTCCGGCACCTTGCGGAATACAATCCGGATACCGCGGGTGGTTTGATGACCACAGAATTTCTAACCGCGACCCCGGAAGAAAACATTGGCGATGTCTTGAAGCGCATTAAGCGGGACGAGGGGGAAGCGGAAAGTATTCACGTAGTTTTTGTGGTCGACGAACGCGGTGCACTACGGGGTGTACTGAGCACACGCGAATTGCTTGAAGCCGGCATTCATGACACGGTTGGCGAGGTCATGATCCCCGATGTCATCCACGCCCGCGTCGATGAAGACAAGGAAGATGTTGCGCATCGCATTCTTCATTACAATCTTTCCGCAATCCCAGTTCTCGACGCACGAGAAATCGTAGTGGGTATTGTTACCTCTGATGACGCGCTTGAGGTTATGGAGGACGAGGGTTCGGAAGATGCCTTACTCCTTGCAGGCGCACACGGTGAATCTGGTGCTGGCGAACCGCTCGCTCGCATGGTTGCACACCGCGCTCCTATGCTCGCAGTACCGGTGCTAGCCGGATTAATTATGGCAAAGTTCATGGAGGGTTTTGAGTTTGGCGGCGAAGAAGGTAAATCTTCCGCCATGCAACAAATCGTGAACTATGTACCCATGGCGCTTGCGCTATCTGGAACGGTGGGCATGCAGACCTCCGCAGTGTTGGTGCGTGGTTTTGCTGTGGGCCAAATCATGCATGGGCGCCGCATGTCGGTGTTTTTAAGCGAAATGCGCGTCGGCATGGCATTGGGAGTTATTTGTGGAATCGTGGCCACGCCCGCGATTGGCATGTTCCTAGGCGACGTATCTATAGGAATGAGTCTGGGGCTCGCATTAATGGCGGCGATCGCTTGGTCTGCAACCGCGTCCAGCGCCATCGCTATAGGTAGTGAGGCGGTTGGTCTTGACCCGGCTTTAGTTTCCGGCCCAGTCATGATTGCAGTCAGCGATTTATCCTCGGTGGTGCTTTTTCTGAGCATGGCCTCGTGGATGCTCCCGACCTAACTTCCAATTATTATGAACCGCCGACGCAATTTACTTTTACTTAGTGCGCTTCTCTTAGGCGGATGTTTTCTCATAACTTGGGCATGGAAGCCTTATCGCGTAGTCGGACCCTCTATGGAACCAGCCTTGGCCGACGGCGACTGGTTATTCATTCAGAAGGAAGACCCCAAGCGCGATGACTTGGTTGTTTTTGTGGAACCAGGCACAGGTAAGTACGCGATAAAACGAGTGGCTGCAGTTCCAGGAGAGGCGGTTCAAATTGTGGACGGTGATTTATATCTAGATGGAGAGGTGCATCAGCGCAGCCTTACCTCCGTAGAAGATTTGGTGCCCATGCTCGACATCGTTGGTGATGAAGCCGACACTTCGATGGACTTTTCCAAACAAGGATTTGCGCGAGCGGGAGAGCGTCATTGGAAACTGGAAGGTGCAGGTGTTGCCTTTTTACAACGCCCACCTACGGCCGATTACTTAATGCGCGGCGACTCCATTCCTGGGGAGTTGCCTGCACAAGATCTGGGATTAGAAGTGGAGTTTGATTTACTCACCCCTGATTCCGAGCTGCATCTTGTTTTGCGGAAGGGCCAATCTACTTTCTTGGCAGTGCTTTCAGAAAACGGTGAACGCTTACAGCTTCTTCTGCAAGCCCCCAATCAACTCGGGGCCGAAGTTTTGCTTGAGGTTTTGGTTTCAAGCCCCGCCGCAAGTGGCACCGCATTCTTCACCCTTGCCGATCATGCAATGACCTTCGTGCTGAACGGGGAAGTGGTTGCTGCGGATTTCGCATACCCAACACCTCAGCCGCATCAAAACTCGGAGCTGCCAGTAGATTTCCGAAAAATGGAACATGCCGGGGTGGGTGGCATCGGCCCCTTAATGGTCGGGCGTATTCGGTTGGGCCGCGACATTCTTTACCGTTCGAGCGGAACCTATGGGGGGGCAAAGGCGCTTCAGTTAGCCGATGGTCAGTATTTCCTTTTAGGTGACAACTCCCCGCAAAGCCGCGACTCTCGTCAGTACGGACCCGTTCCTGGTGAGCGGATTCTCGGGATTGTCACGTCCCGGACCTGGCCGCGAGGTTGGACCGACCGGGGTTGGCCGTTTGACTAATTCGGGGCCCGGCAGAGGTCCTCGCGCATCCACCCTGGAAGACCCAGGAGTGCAAATGATGCTGGCGTTTCAGGCCGGCGACGACGGTGCCTTTACCCAATTGGTGGAAAGCTATCAGGGTGCTGCCTTCGCCATGTTGCGCCGAATCCTAGGCCCTCAGGTTCAGGTTGAGGATCTCGCCCAAGAGGCCTTCCTCCGTGTTTGGCGCAGTCGAGCGCGCTATCAGGCACAGGGCAAGTTCACCACTTTCCTATACCGCATCACTTACAACCTGGCTTTAAATTGCATCCGGGACGACAAGCGAAGGCCCTTGTATTCGATGCCCAAGAGTGCAGAGGGAATCGAGATGGAGGCGGAGAACGGAGCTTCGATGGCTCCAGAAGAGGAAGCGGACCAATCCAACTGGGGTGACATCGTGAAGCAAGCTTTAGGGGAACTTCCTGAAAACCAGAGAGCTGCCATGGTGTTACAGCATTACGATGGCCTGGAGCTGCATGAGATCGGGGAAATCCTCGGTATCAGCCCCCAGGCCGCCAAGTCCCTCCTCCACAGAGCGAGAACGAACTTACGCACTCTCCTGTCCCCCTATCGAGAGGCTGAAAATGACTGATTGGCTAGACGAAATCCTTGATCATGACACTCCGGAATCGGTTCCGGAGGGGTTCGCTCAGCGCGTGGTAAGCGCAGCAAAAGCCGAAGGCCGCTCTTCTTCAAGTGGGCCAGGAGGCCGAATGATTAGCTTTCCACAGTTCATGAGCATGGCGGCAGCAGCCGTTCTGCTGCTGGCCGTGGGATTCTGGATGGGGCAAGGAGGTGACAGCCTGCACAGCCCGGCGGTTCTCGGCAACGGTCCTGAAAACGCCATGCTGGATTTGGAAGAGCTCTACGAAAACCGTGGAGTTCTTGAGGCGTATGAAGTCCTTTCCGATGACGCATTGGACTCGGCATTTTTCGATGCGGAGAGCGGTACATGGGCTTTGGACTACATCCTTGAGGAGCAACCGAAGTGATTTTGATCGCACTCCTTTCCCTGCCTTTGTTTCAGGCTCAAGAGACTGTGGTCGCACAGCCTCAAGTTGAGGCGGAAGTTTCGGCGCCTACCGAAAGGGAAAAGTGGTGGTCTACACTTAGCACCGAAGAGCGCCAAGAAATGCGCAAGCGCATGGAAGCCATGCGGTCGATGAGCCCGGAGGCGCGGCTGGGCCTGGAATCGCGCCGTAAGGTTTTTGAGCAAGAGAAAACCTTTTTGCTGCAGCAGTTAAGTGACGAGGATCGCACGGTCTATGAGTCCCTTGACGAGCGCGAACAGGTTCAGTTTGTTCGCGAGCGGGTTCATGAGCGTTTGCGTCAGCGCGGAGACCATTTAAAGAAACGCTTCCCGGGTTCCGAGCAAGGGCGTAATGCCCTTGAAGAATCACGTCGCCAGCAGGTCATGGAAGGCATTGCCAAAGCTATGCAAGAAGGATGGATTGGAGCGCGCGCGAAACAGCATTTTGAAAATGCTCCCTTACACGAGGCCATGCAAGCCTTGCTGGAAATCCAGAAGTGGCAGTTTTTAGAGCAAGCTGCGGAAAGTGGGTTTTGGAAGCAGAATTCGGTGGATTGGAAACAGCAGCAGCGGATTTCTGAGCTTCCGGCACAGGAGTTCTTTCGCGAAATTCGCGGCCTGGCAGAAGGGCTTCCCCAGGGTCCACGATGGGAGCGCCGAGAGGGGCGCCCTCAAGGCCCTCCTCCGCGTGACGGTAAACGGAGACGCTAAGCTGGTCGCGTGGACATTGATTTTGCAAAAACAGCGAAGGACTACGCGCAGCATCGAGTTGGGTTTCCAACGAAATTCTTTGATCGTTTAGAGCAAGAGGGGTTCTTGAAAAAGAACTGCACGGCTCTAGATTTAGGAACGGGCACCGGTTTGGTTGCGCGTGAAATGGCGCTGCGCGGCGCCGAGGTTGTTGGCCTCGATCGGGCAGGCCCTTTATTGAAGGAGGCGGTTCGTCTGGACAAATCTGCTGGTGTCTCAGTGCGCTATGTGGAAGCTCCCGTCGAAGCCATGGGCCTCGACGGGGAATCCTTTGACCTCATCGTGGCTGGCCAGTGCTGGCATTGGTTTGAACGACGAACGGTTTTGCAGCAAATCAAAAACTTGCTCAATGAAGGAGGCGTTTTGGTCGTTGCCCATTTCGATTGGCTTCCGATTCCTGAGTCCATGGTCGAGGCCACCGAGAAGCTTATTCTCAAGTACTCTCCAACCTGGGAGCTTGGCGGTGGCACAGGTCTTTATCCGCATTGGCTTCCGGATCTTGCTGCCGAGGGCTTTGGGGGTATTCGCACAGAAAGCTTTGACCTTCACGTGCCCTATGTGCCGGAAGATTGGAGGGGGCGCATTCGTGCAAGCGCTGGGGTTGCAGCCTCCTTGAGTCAGCCCGAAGTGGAGGCATTCGACGAGGAGTTGAAGGGAATTTTGGCTTCAAAGTATCCTCAAACGCCCCTTTTGGTGCCACACCGAGTTTGGTGGCTCACTGCGGGTCTCCGCGGCTAAATGGCGTGGAGTTTGGGGCAGAACAGGCTAAAAGCCTTGTAATTTGCGGGCAGGAGCTCGCCCCCCCTATGTTCGGTGAAAAGCCGTGCAATTTCTTCTCGTCGCAGCCGATGGTAGCCTATACCCCGCGGCTCATTGTGCGAATTTCTTTCACTAAATTCCTGCTCGCAGCATGACAAGTCCAGACCCCTCACCACTGCCAAATCCTGCTGCTAACCCTAATGGGGTGCTACATGCGGATTTACAGGGCGCTGTGAATTTATTTCGCTTCCGGCCGGAGCGTTTGTCTGTTTCGGCGTTGGAGTTTGACTCCACTTGCAGTTTCCGCGTCGGCAGCAAAGTCTACGAGGATTTACAGGTGGTCGACGTCTCCGGCACCGGCTTGGGCTTACAGAGTGAGGCTCCACTTGATCTTGATGAGGAGTCTAAAGTAGAAGATGTCCGCTTTCGCCATCGAGGCCGCCTTGTGTGGACCGGGAAAGCAAGGGTGGTGTATCCGCAGAACGGGAATCAACTTCGCTTTGGAATTCGTTTTCTTGGCGCGCCTCTGAGCTTGCAGGAGATTCGATTCCGCGCTGACTTCGTGGAGCAACGCCTTGGCCATGCCCTAGAGAGGCTTCGGTCCTACGAGGATATTCTTGCACCGGAGTGGCGCGCTGGCGTGATTCACTTGCACCAATTGTTACTCGAGGCCAAAGCATTATTGGACTCACAGCAAAGTCACGACACGGAAGGGCGATGGCGCGAGCCCGAACAGAGCACGCGTCTTTGCGAAGCATTTCTTGAACGGTGGGGGCCTGAATTCCGCCGCGTCACGGAAGAGCTGGACGCTTTGACGGGAAAATTTGACGACCGCCAAGTAGAACTTGGCTTGATGTTCGCCCAAGGAATTCTGATGCAAGAGTTCCGGCATTGCGAAATGATGCGGCGGGCTTACGACAAACCTCAAGGTTATGCAGGCGATTACCGCATAATGGAGCTGGGGCAAACCGATGTGCTGGAGGGGGAAACTCTTTACCATCGCTTTCTCCATTTCCTCTCACAGCAATTCTCCTTAGGGCAAACTATTCAAGCGCGTGCACATAATGCACAAGACGCTGCCGCTGAAGCGATTGCACTGGACCGCCCAGTTCGCATCCTTTGTTTGGCAAGTGGGCCCGGCGTAGAATTGCGCCGTTTGATTCGCGAGACACCGGAGTTTAAGCACCGGGTTGAAATTCTCTTGGTAGATCAAGATGAAGATTCTCTGCGGTCTTGCTTAGATCAGCTTAATCGGGCTTGTGGCGAACGCGGGGACAACCCCCCGGTGGAGTTTCACTGCTTGCATTTTTCGCTGCGTCAGATCATCGCTCCGAAGCGAGGTGCAGAACAAGAGTTGGTGAAAACAGTTTTGAGTGGTGTCGATTTGGTCTACTCAATGGGCCTTTTTGATTACTTGCTGCAGCCCCTTGCGCGGCGCACAGTGAGCTCGCTTTATAATCTGCTTAACCCTGGCGGACGAATCTTCATCGGTAACCTTATGCGGGTACCCGACAGTACCTGGATTATGGAATATGGTGTCGCTTGGCATTTGGTCTACCGCACCGAAGAAGAGATGATGGATCTGGGTGCAGGGATTTCTCCTGCTCCGGACTCTATGCGTGTCGAACACGATAACACAGGACACTGTTTGTTTTTCGATGCACGACGCGGCGAAGAATAATCACGCGGCTTCGGCATTTTCATCTTCGTCATGACCTTTTCCAATCCTCCTAACTAAGGGAAGGGTCATCGTGAATGCAGCTCCGCCTTCGGGTGGATGGAAGTCCACTTCAATGCGCCCATCATGTGCAGTGACAAGGTTTCGCACAATCGACAATCCAAGGCCCGTTCCATTGGCTTTACCGGCAGTGGCGAATGGTTGGAATAGATTTTTTGCAGCCTCCTCTGGAATTCCAGGGCCGTTGTCAGCGACGCGAATGATGAGTTGGTTCTTGGTGACCTCGGTGCGCATCCAAACGGTGCCATCGGTTTTCCCGTCGACGCCAACCACGGCATCGCGCGAGTTGTTGATTAAGTTTTCAAGCACACGCGCGATACGGTCCTTGTCGATCTCGATTTCTATATCAAGGTCACCAACCCCTTCTTGCTCAAAGACGATGTCCACGTTTTTCAGTGAGGCCGTCATGTCTTCCGATAGTCGGCCCAAGAATTTACTTACCTTGATCGGCTGAAGGTTAAGCGTCACGTTGTTGCCGCGGACAAACTCAAGCAATTCTTGAATCATGTTATTCACCCGGCGCACCGTATCCTCGATGGCTACCAAATCATCATCGACGCCCTCTAGGTTGCCGGCCATTTCCGTCATCATACGAACCAGTTCAATGCGGTTGAAGATGGCGGTAAGAGGACCGCGCATGTCGTGTGCAATCGTGCCGGTCATTTGCCCGACTGCGATTAGGCGACTATCACGCTCATCTAAAGTTTTTTCAACCGCGCGGGTGCGGAGCTGTGCCGCAATGCGCGCCTCAATTTCAACCATCTTAAATGGCTTGTTAACATAATCTACAGCGCCAAGGCTTAGCCCTTTAACGGCTGCTTCCGCACCAGTTTTTGCGGTCAGCATTATGATGGGCGTTTTATCGAAAGACTTGTCTTTGCGTAGTTCACTGACCATTTCAAAGCCATTCATAACCGGCATTTGAACGTCAGAAACTATCATGTCGGGGCGTACCTTGCGTGCCGTTTGCAGACCAAGCTCTCCGTTTTCTGCCGTAGCCACACGGTAACGTTTTGCGAGCGAGGTCGAAACGAAGGAGCGCATGTCAGGATTGTCCTCGACTACAAGCAGGAGCGGCGCATCGGGGCCAGCGGAGTCAAGAATGCGGTCTTGGGTATCTTCTAGACCGGTGGTGTTGATGTCCGCAAAGGTAGTGGAGTCAGCGTTGGCCCGCACAACGGTTTGGACTTCCTTCTTTTCGGTAGACGGGTCTTGTGCCGAGGAGCCATTCCAATCACTTGCTTCTAAGGTAGGAAGCTGAATGCGAAAGGTCGTTCCTTTGCCAAGTTCACTGGAGGCTTCAATCGTGCCACCATGCAATTCAACGAGTTCCTTTGATAATGCAAGGCCAAGGCCGGTGCCTTGAATCTTTCCACCCTTGCCTCCATCTACCTGATGGAAACGGTCGAAGACTTTCTTTACATCCTTTTCCGGAATACCACATCCAGTATCTTCCACCTCGATCCAGAGGAAGTCATTTTCAACACCAGTGGAAATCGTCACACTGCCGCCATCTGGCGTGAACTTCATTGCATTGGATAAAAGGTTCGCAACGGCGGTTTCTATTTGCTCCGCATCGTGTGGAATTTCAGGAAGGACATCAAAGCCGAAACCTTTAAGTGCAACATTGCGTTTGTCGGCATATGGCTTTGCTCCAATGACAAGGGTGTCGAGAACTTCTCCGACTTGACCGAGCTTTCGATGGCATTCTTGTTGGCCAGTTTCAATCTTGGAAAAATTCAGAATTGTGTTCACTTGACGTAGTAAACGGTGCGCGTTGGCGCTCATCGAATTCAAGAGAGGCTTGGGATCACCACCTTCGCCACTCATCAATGATTCGAGAGGACCAAGAATAAGCATGAGCGGTGTGCGCAATTCATGAGAGACATTCGCAAAGAAACCAGTCTTTGCTTTATCTAATTCTTGCAGGCTTTCGTTTGCGTCTTTCAATTGCAATCGCATGCTCAAGCCCTCTCGGCGTGAGGCTTCGATTGCGCCGGCTGCCCAACAAGTTAGTATGAAGGTACCACCAAGGAAGAAAATGGGCATTAAGGCATGGGTCCAGCTTGAATCTTCCCCGCCAATATTCACGCCGATGTACGTCGCCATTAAGGCACCGCAATAGGCCGCGGTGAGGCGAGCCCCCCATGGGAAAAACAGGCCAACCAAAAAGGCCGCCAGCATAATGCCAATATAGTATTGGTCTTGGAAACCATTCAGCATTCGCGTCATGTAGGCCATGGACGTGCCGCCGAGATACATAATGAGGAAGGAGATTGGGCGAACGTATTTCTTCCCAAACTTGGTTCCACTCATTGGTATTGCGCAAAGAGGGAAAATCACCGTTAGCAGGCGCAAGATAAAGAGATCTTTCGCTGCATGGTATGCGACAAAATAATCGAGCGCTGCAAAGGCAACGAAGAGGAATGAGCCAACGCCGAGCCCTAATCGCAGTCGACGCGTCAACAAATCGCGGCCTTCCTGCTGGAAAAGCTCGTCGAAGCGTTCCAGCTCTCCAGCTGAAATCAGGTTGTTAACCGGTGTCTCGGGTTCGGTCGGTTCCATGGATGGGTAATTGGCCCGCCGGCATCGACCGCGGGTTAATCAGTACCCTTTCGGCAGGAGGGGGGGCATCCCTTTACCAAGTTGCGCTTGGAAGTCGCTACAGGAAGGGTTCCGAAAGTCCGATAGGGAACTGTCATGGCTCGAATCCTAATTGCAGACGACGACTCGGAAATCCGCGTCACCCTTCAGAAACTCCTCCAGATGGTTGGCCACGAGGTTGAGCTGGCTAAGGATGGCCTGGAGGCCACACGCATTCTGGCCAACGGTGAGTTCGATCTCATGGTGACAGATATCGTGATGCCGAACCAAGAAGGCCTGGAGTGCATCCTGGAAGCTAGGCAAAAGCATCCGGACCTGCACCTCATCGCAATGTCTGGTGGCGGCAAAGATCGCACCGAAAACTATCTGCGTATGGCTAAAACCTTTGGCGCAGAAGCCATCTTCATGAAGCCGTTCTCTCCACGCGAAATGCTGGATAAGGTGAACGAGCTGGTTGGCTAAGCGGCGTTCGTAGGCAGAACGTAATGATAAACCGCCACCACGTGGGCGGCGCTTCCACTGAGCACGAACAAGTGCCAGACCGCGTGGAAGAAGGGCACCTTTTCGTCAAAAATGAAAAAGGTAATGCCGAGGGTGTAACACAAACCGCCCAGAATCAGCCATTCGAAGCCTCCGGTGGGCAAATTTTGCGTCATCGGTTCCCAGCCAATGACCGCCATCCAGCCCATACCTAGGTAAAGCAGGTTGGAGAGCATTGTGAAGCGGCCAGTAAAAAACAGTTTAAATACAATGCCGCAGAGAGCCATGCTCCAGGCCGCAGCGAGGAAGGACCAGCCCCATGGGCCGCGCAAAGTGACGAGCGCAAAAGGGGTATAGCTTCCAGCGATGAGCAGGAAAATGCACGAGTGATCGAACACCTGCATCCAGTTCTTGCTCTGCGGCGTGCGTGCTAGGTGGTAAGCCGTGGAGGCGCCATAAAGCAGAACCAAGGAAAGCGCGAAGATGCTGAAACCGATTATGGCCAGGGCGTCGCCGCGGGAGGTTGCAGCGAAAACCAAAAATGGCGCGGCGCCCAAGCTGAAAAGCAGGCCAATGCCGTGGGTGAGGGCATTGGCTATATCTTCGCGATTAAGGGCGATGGCTGGAGCATCTAAGGGTGAAGTCACACTTAAAAATACCACCAGAACACCGTTCGGTTACTAAAAATGGGACTCAACCTTTGCCAGGATCGCGGTCTCCTGGGCTTCAGCGTTGGCAACCAAAGCTGCCCCGCGGTCTAGGAAGTCCTGGCGAGCAGTCTCGTCTTCCAGGTCCGAGCCATTAATACAAACGTTGAGGTAAGCCCCACGCACCGCAGCCCGAGCGCAAAGGGCGGCAACGCCAGCATCGGACGCGGAGGCGCTTAAGCCGTGCTCGGCCATGGCATCAGCCACTTCCATCGAGGCCAGGGAGACTTCCATGATGCGGAAAGGGACCGCGATAGCTTCCAGGACGGCAGCTTGAATGGCCACCTGCTTGGCAGCTTTCTCTGTCTCACTTCCGGAAGGCAAGCGCCAGCCCGCCATGATGGCGTTGAAGGCATCGGTGTCTTTGTCGACGAGAGCCAGCAGTTCGACCATGCATGCCTTGCCTTTCTCTGCCCAATCGGAAAACTCTTCCCAGCGTGAATCCCAACCTTGCTTGTGTGAGCTGAGGTTCGCGACCATGGTGCTTAAGGCGGCACCCAAGGAACCTAAAGTTGCTGCGGCCGAACCGCCACCCGGTGCCGGGCTTTCCGATGCAGTCTCTTCACAGAAACCGGTAATGGTGAGATCCACCAAACGCTTCCGCTTGTCCGCGGCAGCCAATACGTACTCGATGATTTTCTCTTCCGGCTTAAACGGATAAAGCTCATCGAGGCCCATCGACTTGATGGCGATTTTTATTAGCTCGGCATCGCTGACGCCGGTGGAGCGGGACTGTTTACGCAAATAATGGCGCCCGGCATCTAGCATGGCCCGCAGTGGAATCAGCCCGACTAACTCAGAGCCGGTGACGCGAATACCACGCGCCTGTGCTTTCGCTAGCACTTCATCAAAGGCAATATGAGTTGGCGTCACCGAAATGTTGGTGAGGTTCATGGAGACTTGGCATACGCCAAACTCTTCAATAAACCAGCCGATGCCTTTGACGCATTTTAGAGAACCCGGGTCCCAAACGTCCTGGCCGTTTTCATCTTTCACAATCTCCCCGGTGACTGGGTCTGGGGCGCGCAAAACCCTTCCTTTCTCACGCACATCATACGCGATGGAGTTTGCGCGACGGGCACTCGTGGTGTTGAGGTTGATGTTGTACGCAACCAAAAAATCTCGTGCACTCACAGCAGTCGCACCGGTGCGTGGCTGAAATTTTGCGGGACCAAAGTCTGGTGCCCACTCTTGGGTAGCCACTCGATCCTTCACCGCCTCGTATTCGCCTGCGCGAACATTGGCCAAGTTCTTCCGCTCCGGTTTTAGTGCAGCATTTTCATAACAATAAACCGAAAGGCCGACTTCTTCGCCAAGACGTTTCGCGAGTACGCGCGCATACTTCACTGTTTCTTCCATGCTGATTCCGGAGATTGGAACCAAAGGACAGACATCCATGGCACCAAAGCGTGGATGCTCCCCAGTGTGTTGACTCATATCAATGAGCTCCGCGGAAACGCGCCCAGCGATCACCGCGGCATCTAAAACGGCATTGGGAGCACCAACAAAGGTCACTACCGTTCGATTGGTTGCAGCCCCGGAGTCAACATCTAACAAGGTGATGCCATTGACCGTTTCAATCGCATCGGTGATGCGCTTGATGACTTCCATGTCCCGGCCTTCGCTGAAGTTCGGAACGCATTCGATGAGTTGTTGCATGACTAGATACCTAGTTGGCGGCGGATGCGGTCATCCAGGTCGGCTTGATCCTTGGAGAAGGCGTAAAGGCCAGCCAAAGTAAACAGCCCGTCGAGTCCAGCTTTACCTTGCGCAATGTCTGCCAACCAAGTGTCGCGCTTAGGCGCTTTGCCTTCTGCAATCAATGTAGCGGTTTGCTCTTCGCTTAGGCGCGGGAACACTCCGCCGACGCCACCATCGTGCAACGCGTTTTCGATTTCTTCAGGGGAGAGGTCGGCAGCGGGAATCTCAGCAAGCTTGTCGCAGACGGCGCGAAACTCAGAAGAGACATCCCAAAGGTCTTCCAGGCCTTCAATGCGAGTGGCGATTTCTTCACCCCAGTTCGGACGATAGTCTTCCCCGGTGCAATCGGAAACGCTTTTCGGCGCGGCGGCAAGATAAGCTTGAGCAACCGCGACTGGCATGGTGTAAACATCGAGCCCTGCCAAGGTTTCAACCTGCTCGCTGCCACGCATACTTGCAGCAATCTGACGTGTTGGAACGCCAAGGCGTTCACGCAATTCTTTCACGGCAGCTTGCGACGCCATGGTGGTGCGTTCACCAACCCAGCGTCCGTCGCACAATCCTTCGCCGGAAGCATAGGCGTTTAGGCGGCCGAGGAAAACGTTCACCCAATGGGGACGGGCAACGCATGCAATCAGGTAGTTTTCACGCGCACTAAAGCCGAGCGTGAAGTTCACTGGAATGCCATCTTCTTCCAGTAAACGTGCAGCAACCAAACCCGAAGGAGTGAGTGGCACTTTGACAATGAACTGATCGCATAGTGCGGCATAACGCCGTCCGAATGCGACCGAACGCTCGACATCGTGCGAGAGATCGGTGTGCAGCTCTACCGAAACGCGTGCCCCAAAACGCTCCACCAAACGTAAACCATGGCGCGCATTCAACGCAAAGGCAATCTCCAGAACTAAGTCGTCCTCGGACAGGTTGGCGTTGTCTACTTTTGCCGCCGCCGCCGCCACTGGAATCCAGGAGTCGTAAATCCCCTTCTGGATCTCCATGTTGAGCAGCGTGTTGTTGGTGGTTAGTGCTTGGAAATCTGGGTTCCAAAGAGCTGCTGCTTGATCCATGTCGCCAGTGTCCAGCCAAAGGTCAGTACCAGTGGCGGAAACTTGCTGCCAAAGAGGGTTGGTCTCGCCCTTTAGCAGGGTTTCATCAATCCCATCGAGGATGACGCGGGCAAGTTCAGTGAGGGTAATGGGAGGGGCTTTGCTCATAGGGGCACCAGGATACGATTCGCCTGGGGAATCGACCTCCCCCCCATGCATATTCCTTGTCTACCCTTTGCTTCCACACGCATCTTGCCAGAGTTGCGTTGGGTCGACTTGCGCAGTCCACTGGAATATGCGCGCGACCATGTGCCGGGCGCCGTCAACATTCCCCTGTTCGATGATGCGCAGCGTGAAGCCGTGGGCACTCTCTATAAACAGGTCTCTAAAGGAAGTGCTTTCGATCAAGGTTTGATTTTTGCCGAATCCGCCATGCCGGAACTGCTTGGGGAGTTACTCGGTCGGAAGATTGAAGCCGAGGAGTGGCAGCCCTGTTTTGAACAGCTTGGTGAACGTTTGCGCGGAGGGCAGGAAAGTGTGGATCTCACCACGGAGCTCCAGGCCCAAGCCCCAACCCTGGCGCTTTACTGTTGGCGCGGAGGCATGCGCTCGCGCTCGGTCGCCGCACTGCTTGAAGCGTTGGGTGAGCGAGTTTTGCTGTTGGATGGGGGCTATAAGGGGTATCGCAGTTGGGTTCTTGCTCAAATCGAGCAGTTGGCTGTTCCGCCGTTGATCGTTTTGCGCGGCCCGACTGGGGTGGGTAAAACGGAAATCTTGGTGCGCCTCGAGCAGGAGTGCCCCGGATCCACTCTTTGCCTGGAAAGCTTGGCGCAACATCGGTCGTCGACTTTGGGTGCAGTTGGCAAGCAGCCGGTCAGCCAGCCGTCCTTTGACACCCGCCTTCTGCAGCGCATCTCAGAAATGGGTCCAGGGCCTTGGTTCATAGAAGGTGAAAGTCGCAAAGTGGGCGATGTCATCCTCCCAGTCAAACTGTTTGAGGCCATGGAGAGTGCCCAACACTGGCGGCTTCAAGCTCAAACCGAGACCCGGGTGCGCAACCTGATGGACGATTATCTAACCAGCGCCGGTTCGGTCGATGCGATTCGGGAACAACTATCTATGTTGGAGCGCAGAATCGGACAGAAGTGGGTGGGACAATTGGATCAGTGGATGGAGGAAGGGCGCGCCGCAGAGGTGACCGAGGTGCTGCTTGAGCGCTATTACGACCCGCTTTATGCCCATAGCGATGAGCGGCGCACATGGTCAGCGCACTTTTCGGTGGAAGACCCCAAGTTGATTGCAAAAATGCTGCTGGAACGCGCCAGCATTTAAGGTGAGTCGGTGCGATTTGGCTACAATACTTTCGCAGCCTTCCGTTGCCGAACCCTGTCACGCCGAATCTCAAGCTACTGCATCCCATGTGCGGATTCCTTGGTCTCGCCGGTCTTCCCGGCCAAGATGTTTCATCTGAACTCTACGAAGGGCTGATTGCCCTTCAACATCGTGGACAAGATGCCGCTGGCATCCTCTCTTTCGATGGGATGTTCCACTTGCGTAAGCAAAACGGTATGGTCCGCGACATTTTCCGGTCGCGCGACATGCGGCGTTTGCGTGGAAACCTAGCGATTGGACACGTGCGCTACCCCACCGTGGGTGTTGGCGCTGAAGAAGATGCGCAGCCGTTCTACATGAACTTTCCTTTTGGAATTGGCATGGCGCACAACGGTAACTTGACCAACTGGGTCGACCTCAAATCGAATCAGTTCCCGCAGGACAACATTCCTCTGGAGAGTTCCTGCGATGTCGAGGCCATCCTGTATGCCTTCGCTCAAGGTTTGCAGCGCGCTATTGGCAGCGAGCCGGTTGCGCAACGCATTGGGGAGGCCGTAGCGGCCGCATTCCATCGCGCAAAAGGCGCCTACTCGGTTTGCGGAATCCTATCGGAAGGCGTCATGTTCGGGTTCCGGGACCCGTCGGGCATCAAGCCCTGCATCCTGGGAAAGCGTGTTCAGGAAGAAGGCACTTCGTGGGCCATCGCTTCTGAATCGGTAGCTTTCGATGTACTCGGCTATGAGCGCGTGCGCGATCTGAAGAACGGGGAAGCCGTCGTCATTCAGCCAGGTGAGGAGCCCGTCTTCATTCAGGTTGCAAAGAATCGCCACACACCGTGCATTTTCGAGTTGGTCTACTTTGCGCGTCCAGATTCCTTTTTGGACAAGATTAGCGTCTACAAAACCCGTCGTCGTTTTGGTGAAGCCCTGGCCGAGCAGTGGATGGCAAGCGGTGCCCCAAAAGCCGACGTGGTGATTCCTATTCCCGACTCTGCGCGCGATGCCGCCCTCAGCATGGCAGAAGCCCTGCAGCTCCCTTATCGCGAAGGTTTCATTAAAAACCGTTATGTGGGGCGGACCTTCATCATGCCAAACCAAGAGGAACGGCAACGCTCTATCCGCCGCAAGCTGAACCCGATTCCGTTGGAGTTTGAAGGGAAGAACGTGCTCTTGGTTGATGACTCCATCGTCCGTGGCAATACTTCTCGTAAAATCATTGAGATTGCGCGTAAGGCTGGTGCGGCAAAGGTTTACTTTGCGAGCACTTCACCTCCGCTCACTTCGCCTTGCCCTTATGGAATTGACATGGCTACGGAAGATGATTTCGTGGCACGCGGAAAAACCATAGCTGAAGTGCGCGATGACATTGGCGCAGACCACTTGGTGTACCTTGATATCGATCGCCTGATTGAAGCAGGCAAGGCAGGAAATCCTGAGATTCAAGAGTTTTGCACCGGCTGCTTTACTGGTGAATACCCTACGACGGACGCAAAAGAGCATTTAGAAGCTTTGTCTGCGGAAAGAGCCTCGGCGAGAAATTGATTTAACATAGTCAGTTTCATTTAGGTTTGGCGGGGCTTTTGGCTGAAGGGTGAGGCAACTCTTTGATTGAGAGTCCCTCGCAATATCGCTAACAGCCTTCATTGTTGGCGTGCTTGCAACCTTTGCAGTGCCACGCTTTATGTTTTCTGTCGAGCGCACCAAGGCTGCAGAAGCTTATTCCTTCCTTTCTGAAATGGGTCGGCTCAAGCTCGCTACAACGCAGAAAACGGCCGTTATGCCAACTCTACCGATCAGCTCGATATCGACCTCGATTGTCCAGAGTTTTTCTCGGTTGCTGGGCCATACAGCTCCAGCTGGGAGACCAAGTGGGAAATGAAGCTCACCCGTAATGGTGCATCTTCTGGGTACGGTCGCTACACCATCATTTGGAATAGGACGGTTTTCCATATTTATCTAAAGCCGGAGCCTTTTCCAGACGAAAGACTCTTGCTGGCACTCGCCCCGCACCTCCTTCTAAACGAAAATTTACTTTAAGATGAAAATCATCGCTAACAGCAAAAAGTCTGGCTTCTCGCTGGTGGAACTGACCATCGTGGTCGTCATTCTCGGCGTGCTTGCAACATTTGCAGTACCACGCTTCATGTCTTCCGTAGAGAAGACCAAAGCTTCTGAAGCATTCTCTTACATGGCTAACATTGAGTCCGCTCAAGCTCGCTACAGCGCAGAGAACGGCCAGTACGCAAACACCACCAACGCCATGGACATCGATCTTGAGCGTCCAGAGTTCTTCAGTGTTTCCGGTCCTTACAGCTCCAACTGGGAAACCAAGTGGGAAATGAAGTTGACCCGCAACGGCGCATCTTCTGGCTACGGTCGCTACACCGTGGTTTTTGACCAAGATGGCTTTAACACCGGAAAGAGCTCGATCCCTTCGGATCTAAGCCCAGAAGGCCGCTAAATTTAGCCGCCTATCGAAGCCGCAGTCCCGGAAACGGGGCTGTGGTTTTTTTGCGTAAGAGATACGCCGGAATCAATGCCCTCAGCGGACTGAAAAAAATCTGCTGAGGGGTTGTTTCCATCAGAGTTCTTCGATGTATCCGCTCCTTACAGCGCAGACTGGGAAACTGAGTGGGAAATGAAGCTAACCCGCAACGGCGCTTCTTCGGGCTACGGTCGCTACACCGTGATCTTCAACCAAGCTAGGTCGCTCGTCGGTAACGGTGAGCGTCCTTTCTCTTATGGGAGACTTCAAGTGTGGGATTTTTTTGGGATACCCTAAAGCCAACTCGGTTGATTGTCGAAAGGGGGTAGCCAGGCAAATCTCGCTTTGAGCCTTCTTGTCCCGGCGAACAAAACCTAGCATGAAACTCATCACAAACAACAAGCAGTCTGGCTTCTCGCTCGTGGAGCTGACCATCGTGGTCGTGATCCTCGGCGTGCTCGTCACCTTCGCAGTCCCTCGCTTCATGTCTTCTGTGGAGAAGACTAAGGCTTCCGAAGCTTTCTCCTATATGGCTAATATTGAGTCCGCTCAAGCGCGCCACAACGCAGAGAACGGTCGTTACGCATGGAGCACCCGTGATCTGGATATCGACCTCGATCGTCCAGAGTTCTTTTACGTTTCCGGTCCTTACAGCTCCAACTGGGAAACCAAGTGGGAAATGAAGCTGACCCGTAACGGTGCATCCTCTGGATACGGTCGTTACACGGTGGTCTTTGACCAGGACGGCTTCAACACGCGTAAGAGCTCGATCCCTTCGGACCTAAGCCCACAAGGCAACTAAGTTAGCCTTCCCATGAAAAACCGCAGCTTCAGGAATGGAGCTGCGGTTTTTCAATTTCAGAGCTTTAGAAATGAGGTTTCCTTCTCCAATAAATACCTGTGGGATTTTCCCGCTACCCTGGCCTGCGCACCCAGGAAAACATGCCTGACTCCAACAATCCCACCGCTCCATCGATGGCGCCCCATCCACGCCGCCCTTTGCGTTTCTCTACACCGGGCAAGGCAAAAAAGGTCCGTTCTACACCCGTGTGGAAATCCATCGCCAGGGGAATGGCAAGTTCGCGGTATCTGCGCGCGCGGCCACTTCAGGGGAGGTCCGAGGATTGCCACGGGATCCGAAGAAGTTTTGACCTTAAAGCGTGGTAGCATTGGCTCTCGCATTTGCCTGTTACAACGCCTTGGTCAACCCCGATTCTGCCTTCGCTTCTTTTTCTAGCGAACCAGCACCTGCATTAACGTGTGGGCCAGTCCCCGATTTCGAGATTACTTCGGGAGACTATCGCGTGCGGTTTGCCAGCACCAAAAAGGACTTAGAGGAAATTTGCCGCTTGCGTTATCGGATTTTCAATGTGGAGCTGGGCGAAGGCTTGGATTCGGCCAACGCTACCGGCCTCGATGAAGATCGTTTCGATGCGCAATGCCAGCATCTGTTGGTTGAGCACCTTAGCGATGGCCACCCAGTCTCCATCGTCGGAACCTATCGCCTGCAAACTGCGGAAACGGCACAGCAAAGACACGGCTTTTACAGTGCAGTAGAATTTGATCTAAGTGGGCTACCAGCAGAAATGCTGAGCGATGCGGTGGAACTAGGACGGGCCTGCGTGTGCTCTGGGCATCGCAATCGGCGCACTTTGTTTTTGCTGTGGAAGGGCCTTGCGGCTTATGTGTTGTGGCACCAGAAGCGCTACTTCTTTGGATGTAACTCTTTGACCTCAGAGTCGCGCTTAGAGGGTTGGCGAATGATGCGTTTCCTCACCGAACACGGTCATGTGCATCCGGAGTTTTTGGTCGATCCGCAACGGGGGTATGAGTGCGAAACGCCAGCCAGCTTGGTCCAAGAGGATGAAATGACCCTGGAGATTCCACCCTTGTTTGGAATCTATCTGCGTTATGGCGCTAAGGTATGCGGGCCGCCAGCTCATGATGCCCTGTTCCATACGGTGGATTTTTTCACCGTGGTAGACCTGAACGAGATGGACGAGCGGACCTTCCAAAACTTCGCGTCTAAGAAATGATTTCGCCTTTTGGGCATCTCCGTGCCCTGCTCCGCCTGCTTGTGCTCGCAGTCAGTCTCCTGATCTTGGTGATCAGCTGGATTTTCCCACTCCTGCTCGCTGTCGTGAACAAACGTGCGGCTTCCCACTTACGCGTCCGCCTTATGGGTTGCTGGGCACGCTTTGCTTTGTGGGTCATGGGGTTCCATGTTTCGTCAGAAGGAACTGCGCCCGAAGTTCCATTTTTTCTCGTCTCCAATCACTTGACCTATATGGATATTTTGGTGTTATGGAGTCGTGTCGACGTTTACTTCCTGGCAAAGTCAGAGTTGGGAAGTTGGCCGCTTTTGGGTCCACTCATCCGTGCCGCGGGAACTCTCTTTATTAACCGCAACCGTCGCGCCGATGTTTTGCCGGCCATCGAAAAAGTAAAGAATCGTTTAGCGCTCGGGAATGGCGTGGTGTTCTTTCCCGAAGGAACCAGCTCTTCAGGCGGAGGGCTTTTGAATTTTAAGTCCAGTTTGTTTGAGGTGGCTTTGCACACGGGCCTTCCGGTTCACGTTGCGTGTTTGCATTATGCTGCCAAGGGTGAAAAGGACCCTACAGAATTGCGGGTGTGTTGGTGGGGCGAAATGGGTTTTGCAGATCACTTCTATCACTTGATGAGCATGCCTGGAGTGTATGCTCGAGTGCGCTTTGCGGAGGAACCGGTGAGCGCGGATTGTCGAAAAGAATTGGCTCTTGCTGCAAGAGCACGCATGCAGGAATTGTTTGAGCCAATGCATGACTGGAGTCGCGTTGATCCAAACGAAGATGCGGGAATCCCTACTTAGTTGACAACGCCATGAAGCGCCGCCTGTTTTTTGTTTATCTGGCTTTATTGGTCGCTTCGAATCTATACCGGCACTTCAGCTATGAAGGTCCGAGGCCCGGTCCCGGTGAATTAACTGCAACTTTACAGGTTTACGACCAAGGTGTTCGCGGCAGCGACCCAGTCCGCTTGGTCTATCGTTTGCACACGCCAGAGAGTGGGTCCACGCTTGAGGATTTATTGGACACCGATGAATTCACCACGATTGTTTTGTTGCACGGCAGCCCCGGCAGCATTCAAGACTTTGGTACTTTCGCGGAACAGCTTCCATCGCACTTCCAGGTTTTAGTTCCAGACATGCCAGGGTTCGGCGCTTCTTGGGCGCATCTTCCGGATTACAGTCCTGCAGCGCACGCAGATTACCTAGCGCAGTTATTGGAGAAGCAGGCCATTCATGAAGTGCATTTGGTCGGGTTCAGTTTAGGAAGTGCGGTGGCCTTGGAGTATGCCCACCGCTATCCCGGCCGGGTAAAGTCGCTGACCTTTGCCGGTGGCGTCGGAGTGCAAGAGCTAGAGTTATTTGGATCTTATGCTTTGAACCACGCGGTCCATGCAGTGCAGTTGGCCGGCATTAGTGCGCTTGAATGGCTTATTCCGCACTTTGGGAAATTAGATCAATGGCCCTTGAATCGCGCTTATGCAAGAAATTTTTATGATTCCGACCAACGCCCGTATCGCGCATGGTTGCAAGAGTTGGAACAACCGATGCTACTTATGCATGGTACGGAAGATTTTTTAGTGCCGGTGGAAGCGGCGCGGGAACACCATCGCTTGGTCCCGCAAAGCGAGCTAGAGGAATACGATGACAGTCATTTCTTACTTTGGACACGGCCGGAACAAATCGCCAAGCGGGTGGGTGAGTTTGTGGATGGCGTGGTGGCCGAGGAAGCGGTGACGCGCGATAGCGCCGATGCTTTACGCGTGGCTAGTGCAGCAGAAGATTTTGATCCATCAGTGGTGCCACCTTTTACCGGACCGGCACTTTGGTTTGCGTTGCTCCTTTTAGTGCTGGCAACCCTTATCTCGGAAGACCTTACTTGCATTGCAACCGGTCTTTTGGTCGCGCAAGGACGCCTTGGTTTACTCGCCGGAAGTGCAGCATGCTTCGCCGGAATCCTTTTGGGCGACGTTCTCCTATTCCTAGCCGGCCGCGCACTTGGACGTCGTGCCTTGACTCAAATTCCTTTGCGTTGGATGCTCACCCCGAACGCGGTAGATCGTGCATCCGCATGGTTCCGACGCCGTGGCGCCTGGGTGATTTTTGCCTCACGCTTTATGCCGGGGTTGCGTCTGCCTACCTACTTTGCTGCCGGAGTATTAAAAACTAAACTCTCATGGTTCGTTCTTTACTTCACCATCGCTGGCTTAATCTGGACCCCGACCTTAGTTTGGATTTCCAGCCGCCTTGGCCTTGGCGCCGAAGTTCTTTTGAATCGTTCTCAAGAACACGCGACGTGGATACTTCTGGCTCTCCTCATGGCAGCGTTCCTCATGGTAAAGCTGATCGTCCCAATGTTCAGCTTCCGCGGCCGCCGCGGTTTGGTTGGTGCCGCGCGACGTTTTCGTCATTGGGAGTACTGGTCCCGTGGGAGGCTTTATGCCCCCGTCCTTCCTAGTATTCTTGCAGCTGCGTGGAAGCATCGCAGTTTACGTTTAGTGACCGCAGTCAACCCTGCCATGGAAGGCGGTGGTTTGGTTGGCGAATCGAAATCTAAAGCCTTCCTTGCGATGCAAGGCTCTAGCATCCCCGTATTTCTGCCGCTTGATGCTAAGCAGCCTCCCTCCGCAAAATCGCAGGCCCTGATGGCGTGGATGGAAAAGAATGCTCTGCAATTCCCAATCATTCTAAAACCTGACTGTGCGGAGCGCGGTTATGGAGTGCGTAAAATTCAAACGCTAGAAGAGGCCGCGCCTTGGTGGGAGGAGTTCCCTCGCGCCGCATTGGCACAGGCCTATGTGGAGGGACTGGAGTTTGGAATTTCCTGTAAGCGTATGCCGGGGGAGAATGAAATTCGCATCGTCGCCCTTGGCATGAAAGTTCCGCCGACAGTTACGGGAGATGGAGAGCAGAACTTGGAACAGTTAGTTCTATGGCACTCGCGTCATGTTGCGCAGGCGGAAGTCATTCTGGGAGCCAACGCGCAGCGACTCTATGACATTCCGGCGAAGGGTGAGGTCGTCGAGTTAAGTCCATTGGGGACTCACTCACGCGGGGCTCAGTTCCTGGAGCGTGAGGACTTACACACCCTAGACCTCGAAAGGGCAATTCAGGAAATCTGCCGTCGTATCCCGGGTTTCCATCTTGGGCGCTTCGATCTCCGCGTGCCCGCACTTGAAGATTTGCAGGCGGGGACCAATCTAAGCATTCTGGAGCTAAACGGTTTAACTGGCGAGCCCACTAGCCTTTATGATCCGAAATACTCGGTCAAGCAGGCGCGTCATGCCTTGCGAAACCATTGGCGAGACGCATACACAATGGCCGCCCACAACGTTTCGCAAGGAGCGCAGATTGCGAGTTATCGTGAATTGTGGAAGCTGTGGCGCCAAAGCAGATAGTGTCGACGCTATTCTCTGCGCATGAACGTAACTGTTTGGTTTAACCCAGCCTGTTCCAAATGTCGTGCTGTCAAGTCGCTACTAGAAGAGCGTGGCATTGAAGCGAACTACCGGCTTTACTTAGAGCAAGCGCCAAGCGTGGAGGAAATGGAAGGCCTCATTTCAAAGCTGGGCGACCCGGAAGCGATGCAGCTTCTTCGCCCCCAAGATGCAGCCTTTGCAGAACAAGGCTTGGCCGAGGCCACTCCAACCGCACGTATTGCCGCGGGTTGCGCAACGCCATCCTTAATTAATCGTCCCATCGTGGTACATGGAGAGCGTGCCATCGTTGCGCGTCCGCCTGAGTTGGCGCTGGAGATCCTTTGAGCAAAGCGCGCTTCCTGACGATTCCCACAAGTCACTACTGCGAGAAGGCACGATGGGCACTGGACCTTGCTGGGTACGCTTACGAGGAGGAAATGCACATGCCGGTATTTCATATGCGTCACGCAAAGAAGGCCGGTGGAAAGCTTACGGTGCCGGTGCTGGTGACAGCGGATAAGGTGTACAGCGATTCGACAGACATTCTTCAGTTTGCAAATGAGTTTTCGCCGCAAGCAGGTCTGTATCCGCAAGACCCAGAATTACGTAAACAAGTAGAGGACTTCGAAGAGCTGTGCGATGAAGTCCTCGGCAATCACGCCCGCCGGATTATTTACTCTTTCTTACTATCCCAAAAGCGAGAATTCTTTAACGCCTTCCCGCCGGGCTGCCCACGGGGTGAAGTCTTCGGACTTAAGCTGCTCTTCCCTTTATTTAGGATGCTTGTTAAGAGAGCCTATAAAATCAACACCGAATCGGTACAGCGTTCCTGTGTAAAGGTTGGTGAAGTGTTTGAGCAGGTAGAAGAACTACTCGCAAAAGAGGGCGCTTACTTATTTGGCGACACACTTACTGCAGCGGATATCGCTTTTGCATGTACCTCGGTCCCGGTCATCGTTCCCGACCATTATTTTGTGCAGTTGCCCGACCTAGATCGTTTTCCACAAGAAGCGCAAGACCTTGTCCGGCCATTTCGCGATTCACCTGCCGGCCACTATGCGCAGAAACTGTTCCGCGAAGACCGTGCTCAGGTTGGGTCCAACCTAAGGCTTAAAGGTTAGTCCGCTCTGGCCCTTTGAGGTCAAACTTACGGCGTCTCACAATAAAGTAATCGCCGTGGATGCGGCGTTTGCGGAAGCCGAGCAAGTGGAAAATTTCCACCGTGGCCCAGCGCGCAACTTTTAGGTTTACCCGAATTGCACCGGGCTCATCTTTCACTCTAGAAACTCCAGGCAGCCAGTGCACAATGCGGTCTAGGCGCATGCGTCGCATCCAGCGAGAAAGGGTTAACCATGCCGGAGCGACATCGAGTGCAAGGAAGAACCCGTCGTTGCCTTTGCCTTGGTAAAGCGGCAACAAAATGCGCGAGCGGTAATAGGTTTTGATTTCACCTTGCGCGGGGGCATCTGCCACGATTTCGCCTTTGCTTACTTGGCTAAAGTTGCGGTAGCCAGGGCGCATCTGGAAGTTATCTTCATCGGTTATGGCGTGGCGATAACGAATGCCAAGCCACTGCGGCAAATCGCCACGGCTCTTCTTCAAAATTGCAGTAGCATGCCGAGTTTCGGTAAGAGTTTCATCGTCCAGGCAACCGGCCCCAACAAGCGCGCGCCATATCGCAGCCTCATGGAAGCCCACCGCGGAATTCGAATGGTGTTCGCCGCCTTCAAAACCCATGGTAATAAAACCAAGATTGTTTAAGTGTTCGAGCAGCGCACCTTCAAGCTGCTCTTCCAATCCTAAGATGACCGGCACCGGAAAGCTGCGCGCAAACTTTCGGTTGCGAATGGTGTCGCCAATGCAAGCGAATGGCTCCCCCTCTGCCGAAGAAGTGTGCAAGTCGAGAAAATAGATTTCTCCATGATGGGTGCCGACCACATTGCGCATGGCGTCGAGCAATTCACGTTGTTCTAAAGTTTCGGCACAACCATCTTCTAGTGTCGCAATTTGTGCAACGCGATCTGGCAACCAAGCGCGATTTAAATCGCGATCGAGGTATCGGGTCTTTGCCTCTAGAGCGCGCAGGTTGCCGGCAAGTCCAACAATGGTGCCGCGCATTTTTGGTTGCGTCTTGCGCAAAACCTCAAAAACGCGTTGCAAGGCATGCACGCCAGCCGGTTCATTTCCATGAATCCCACCAAGGCATAAAAGCAGCGGGCCACCTTCTTGCCCGTCGTAACGGCCAAGAATTCTTGGTTGGCGGCTCATGGCCACAGCAGTTGAGATTCCTGAATCCACATGAAAGCCCTTGGGCGTTAAAAGACCTCATATTTTCATCGCCAAAATCGATTTATTCCTTGAGCTTGCTCTCAAGCAATCGAGCGGCGATGCCCATAAGAATGTCTTCCGTGATCATGCCAACTAAGCGGTTGTCGGCGTCCACTACGGGTAGGCAGGATATCTTCTCGCGACGCATTAGGGCGATAGCGTCGAGGGTACGCGTGTCTGGAGTGACCCGGATAGGGTCTTTGTCCATGACTTTAGCCACCGGAATTTGGGCGTTCGTGTCCTCGCGGCCGAAGGCGAAGCGCATAAGCACACGGTGCGTCAATAAGCCTACGAGGTTGTGGTCGTCGTCCTCCACGGGGATGTGCCGCAGGTGCCACCAATCCATCATGTTGGCCGCAAGGTCTACCAGTTCGGTTTCGCGGACGGTGAAAAGGTCCGTTTTCATGAGCGACGAAATGCGCTCGTACTGATCACGCCAAGAAATGGAAGTCTCGCAAACTTCGGCCAGCGGCCATTCGTGAAGCGGCGCACCGGTTTCTTGGTTCTTAATCGTAGAGTGCACTAGGGCAGTCAAGGTTTCCTTAACGGTGGCCGTCTTGCGCATTTTCGCAACAGAGGCCAATTGCCAACGCGCGCCGGTTCGTTCGGCCACCACACGCTCCCGCACAACATTGATATAGCGGTCGATGTCATCGTTATCGATTCTCACGCTTTCTAATCCACGCCGCGCGATCGGAATCAAAACGGCAAGAATCAAATCATGCGTTGGGTAAGTACGACCGTCAACCCAAACCAGTTGCGCGTCTAAACCAAGCCGTGCAGCGGCGAGCAGATTGTTTTTGCAATCATCGAAATCCATCAACTCGCGCGGGTCACCGATTTCATTGGCGACGCCTTTCATTAAGCCAAGCCAGAACGCAGAGTTTGCAACTTCATCCAAAACCGATGGGCCAGCTGGCAGCAAACGGTTTTCAATGCGCAAGTGTGGCTTGCCATCGGAGATGCCGTAGCACGCACGGTTCCAGCGATAAACTGTTCCGGTGTGCATGCGCAGCGCGTTTAACTTTGGAGCCCGGCCTGCTTCGAGGGCCTCAAACGGATCCTCATATTCTTCGGCGCCAATCAGCGTACGGAAGCGAGCGATGTCTTCGCGATAAAGTTCAATCACGGAATCTTTAACCCAAGATGCGCCAAAGCTTACTCGCGGCTGTATGTCCCGATGATGCACCTCGGTGCGCCGGGTGTCGACGGATTGCTGAAACAAAGCCAATCGCGTTTCGCGCCACAAACGTTTTGAAAACAACAAAGGTGAGTTGACCGCGCAAGACATTACTGGTGCCGCAACTAGCTGTGCGATGTTGTAATGCATTGGGAACTCATCCGCTGGGATTTGCAAGTGCACTTGGTAAGAAGTGTTGCAGGCCTCCAGCATGATGGTGTCGTGGGTCAAACGTAGGTCATCAACGCCTTTAATGCGCAACCGGAACGGACCACCTCGAAGTTTAGCCAACGCATCGTTCAATGCGAAGTAGCGCGGGTTGGCGGTCATGTTGTCGAGAGTCATGTCCTCGATTTCCAAGGTGGGCAAGATGCCGATAAGCACGACATCGCCGCCGGCTTCTCTTGCTGCCGCGCGCGCTTTGTCGACCAACTCATTGTTTTGCGCTTCAAGCTTGCGCAGACAATCGCCCTTGAAATCCAAGGGATCCAAGTTGCACTCCAAGTTGAACTGTGCCAGTTCAGGAGTGAAGTGCGGGTCGTCAAGAGTTTCTAAAAGACGGGCGCCAAGGTTTGCCGGGCGCATGCCGCGGTCGACCAGGAACATTTCTTGCTCGGCGCCAATACGTTGACGGTCATTTTCTAAACCGCCGTCTTTGGTCATTTGCTCCAAGGCCTGCAAATCGCGCAGCAAAGCCTTGGTGAAATAGCGCAACTGATCTTCGTCGCGGTAGGAAGTGACGTTGAATTCGCCCATTGCGGCTATCCTAGCGTGGAAATTCGTTGTGAGTGTAGAATCCGGTGAAACAAGCTGTGGGAATCCATATACTGTAAACGTGGCAAAGAAGATTCCAGATAGTCCTTCCCGTTCCGCTTATCTCAATATTGTGATTGCATGGGACCACTTTCATGGCGACTTTGGGAAGCTCTTCCGCGAGAGTGGATTAACCCCGACCGTTTTTAACGCCATGCGCATTTTGGTCCAAGGGCCCAAGGAAGGCATGCGTATTGGGGAAGTGGGCGATGGCTTGATTCAACGCGTTCCTGACATCACGCGCTTGTTGGATCGGATGGAGCGCGACGGTTATGTGACCCGTCTTCGCAACACCGATGACCGCCGCGCAGTCACGGTTCAACTTACTCGGGCGGGCAAACAAAAGTGCGAAAGTATGTATGTCGCGGTGGCCAAAATGCACGCGACTCAGTTTCAGCACATGACCGATTCCGAGCTCCGCATATTGGCTAAGTTGCTCGAAAAAGCGGTCCAGGGTTAGGGCTGCTTGGTCGCCTCTCGCTTCTTGCGCTTTTGCCGGCGCAAGGAGCCAGGTAGCCACCACAGATAAACCCCGCTCAGCCACAGGAACAAGACCACGATCCCTGTTGGCAGGAAAACGCCAAGCTTGGCAAGGGGATGGAACCAGCTGCCGTCGTGCAGGTTTTCAAAGAAGTCCGAGCGGCGCGTTGCGATTTGCAGGACTTCCCCTGAGGAAAGATCTAGTTGAACCTCAATCCCGTTGCTGCAGCGCACTTTGACTATGCCGCGGGTAGGTCGAACATCGAGCCGGTCGACGTCTTCCCATGCCTGGACTTCGGCTTCGGGAACGGCCTGAACAGCGGCCAAGATTTGCTCAAAACCTAGGCTCGGCTCTGCAAGTACGCCCGATTGGGTAGGGGGTTGAATCCAGCTCCACTCCTTTTTCATTTGCAGGAACAGCCCACTCACGATGACCACCAAGAAGGGAATCGCAATCAAAGCTGCGCCTATGCGATGCCATCGCCGCGCGAGTTGTGGAAGTGCAGCCATACTTGGGCTTGAGGTTAGCGGCCCGAACTATCCGTGTCGATTGGGTTCAGCAACGTCTACTCTTTGTTTCGGTGTTCCAAATCCAAATGCAAATTCGAGAGAAACCCACCCCTAAATGGAAGGGATGCCGCTAAGGTCGTTTTTGAACGTCAATCCACCGGTTGCCCCCCTAAGTTCCCTAGCTTTCTAAGTGAGTAAGCCCCCCGCAATTCAATCACGCGATCCCCTCGGTCAACGCCTTCAGGAAGAGTGGGAAGTCACCTCCGAGGCTTATCAGGCCTTTCTTGGCGTTCCAGCTCGCCAGCGCTTTCAGCACCTCGGCGCACTCTTTGAGAAGCTCTGCCCTTGGATTGAGCGGGCCATTCGGGGTGTGACCATCCGGCACTTCATTCTGTTGCCAACGGAAATGGCGGTCGCGCGCCTGTTTGCAAAGACCTGTCGGCGTGAAAACCTGCCAAAGTCCCATGTGATTTATCAAATCTGGGTGGAATCCTCGATTTTGCGCGACGTAGCAAATCCTAAAGATGAGCTTGGCGCTACCAATGGTGTGGCTGGAGAGCCCGGCGCGCGCCTTCAGCAGCGGTTTAACCGCCTTCCTTATGCCGATCGCGCTCTTCTCTATCTCTATATGGTGGAGCGTTGCAGTGTACGTGAGGTTTCGGGCTATACCGGGATCCCCCAGGCCTACGCTATAGAGAATTTGGGCCGCATTTGGACTCAGGTGCAAGAGGGGCTCGGCGAACATGACTTGCCAAATGGGTGGAAAGCTCCAGTTTTGGGTCCAGAGGGATGCGTCCGGGAACGGCGCAGGGAGGAGGAATGAGCAAATATTTCAGGAAGAACACCGTTCTGAGAAGATTTTTTAGGGTATTTTGACTGGCATAGGAGGGCAGAGAAATGCCTCATCCCTGTCCGACAAGCAACGCTTTTTCATGATCTTCCCTTCATTCCACGGGTTTTCCACAGGATTTCCCCTAAAGCCAAACAATTACTGGGCAATATAGTGCGCTTCCAGGCCTCCCGTTACGCGCTGGAAATTGCGCAAAGACTTGGAACTCCAGCGGTTACCGGCGTACAGGAGTAACATAGCCATAGTTGAAGACACATGACCTTCGCACCCCTAAAAACCGAACAACTCGAAAGCATCGCCTCACGGCTAAAGGCTTTCGCGGCGGATTTCAGTCATGAGCGGCTTCTCGAATTCAGTGAACGCTTGGGTGCCCTTAACACCCGGGAACGCGATCGACTCTCTACCGACCTCATGGCCTGCTATGCAGTTCATGAATCGAACGAGGCTTTCTCTCTGCTTTACGAGTTGAATCAAGAAGGTGTATTGGGTTTGATTTACCATCACCTGCGCCGCAGTTTCTTTTCCGTTGATGCACAAGACATCCTCCAAGAAGTATTCTTCAACATCTACCGATACCCGAAGAACTTCGATTCCACTAAACCGTCAGCTTTCCGCAACTGGACTCACTCCATCGTGCGGAACACGACCCTAAAATATAGTCGCAAGGCGCAACGCAATCACGTGTTGTCCTTGACCGGTCCGTATCGCGATGGCGAATCGGATATGCCAAACCTTGAGCCGGAAGACGTCGATGGACGCACTCCGCTCCAGGAGAGTCAGGCACGTGAAACTAATGAAGAGCTCGTTGGAGCTTGGATGCTTTACCTTCACTTCTATCAAGAGGCGTATCGCTGCTTAACTCCACGTGAGAAGCGCGCGCTTTACCTGGTAGAGGTCGACGAAATGCCATACAAAGATGCTGCGGCAAAGTTAGATGTGCGTGTTGAAAACTTAAAGATGCGGATCTTCCGTGCGCGTCGCAAGATTTTCACCATCATGAAGTATAAGTTCGCTGCAGGGGAAGCTGCTTCCGATTGTGGGCCTGTACGTCATTCGCGCGCTCAAAGCGCCGACGCCGGCCGGGCACCTGCGGCAGATGGCCGCATGCATGCCTCGGCTCCGGCAGTCGAGAAATTGACTTCGGTACGGAAAACGTGCTTCACTAGCCTGAAGCCAAAAGAAGAAGCCGAACTGGAGGGCGGAGCTTGAACTTCCATCGTCCGGATTCCGACCACAGCGCCTACGCAGGTTTTCACGACGCCATTCGCAACGTGCATGCTTCACCGCGTTTGATTTGTGCAGGATTCCAACGGGAACTCAGCGCTCTCTTAGATGGCCAAGTGCCCGAGCGCCATGCGCGTCGGACCATGGCTCACCTAGAGGCTTGTCAGGATTGCGGCGAGTTTTTCCACGCGATTCGTTTGCAGGCGTTGGCCCACCGGGACCTTGCGGTTCCGGGCTCTTTGTCGCGCCGCCTTCGTCGCTTGCCTGGTAAAGATCTCTTTAAGGGACTTACCGACTCCGAAATCGTTCGCCGCTTGGCAACCACCCTTTATGAGCTTGGCAAAGCCTATGCATTGGCTGGCACTGATGGGGAGTACCTCATGCGCATTGCAGAGGAGCCGGTGGAAATCGATTCCTTCGAAAATGGCGAAGCCGCCGAGGCCGCCAAGATTGCGGAAGAAAGTGGTGCTTGCAGTTCACGCTTCGCCCATTTGGTTGGAGAAACGGAGGGTCATTTGGAGAAGGCGCGCGGATTCTTGGAAGAAGCGCTTAGCCTGAAGCCACGATTTGCAGAGGCGCGGATTTATCTGGGTTTTGTTTATCAGGCCAAAAAGAACCCCGCAAAGGCGGAGTCAGAATTTCTGGAAGTATTCCTGAACACGGACCGCCTTCTGAATCGCGCGCATGCTGCAATCCAGCTGGGCATGATTCATGATCGCACCAAAAATCACTTGCGTGCGATTCGTTACTACCGGTGGGTCGTTGCAAGCGGCCTCCTAGAACACCAGCCCGAATTCGCTTTCGTGCTTTACAACATTGCGGTTGAGCACCTTTCCTTGGCGCAACCGCAGAAGGCCCTTCCTCTTTTGGGCCTCATCCGCAAGGAGTATGGCGATTTATGGCCCATGGTTATGGAATGGCTTCACAGTTCCCCAGAACTGCTGGATGCCTTGCAATCAGACCAAGCCTGCCGCAGCCACCTTGAGCAACTCGAACCGGCCTTTTTTGCCGCCTAAAGATTACCATGAATTACAGGACTAACACCCACCAGAAACAAAAGCCAGGTTTGCTAACCGGGCTTCTGGGAGCATCGTCCATCCTCGTCGTCAGTACTCTTATGAGTGCGCAGCAGCCGGGCGGAGCCGGTTCTGGTGACGGCGACCACGGGGACAATCCAGTTGTCGGCAGTTTGCCGATCGAAGTAGATACCGAGCTCGATGCGATGTTTGGCGAAGATTCGCACGTAGGTGTGATAAGCACCGGTGATCCGATTCTTGCCGTCGTTGGAGGCGCGGAGCTAGAGGGAAGCATTCTTGATGCCTATGGATCTCCCAATGGCCGCGTGAACCGATTTGGTGAGTTCACCATTTTGGGATTGCAGCACACCGGGACAGTTTTACTGAATCGTAATGATTGCCGCACCGAGAAGCTTTCACTTAAGCATTGGTTTCCGGAAGAGTACTTGGGAGGTAGCTTGACGATGGTTTCCAATCTTGGAACCTTTAGCTCCTTGATTGGAGAAGGCGCAGCCGGGCTTCCTTTGAAGTTCTTGGCAACTTCCCCAGCGCCCATCGTAGATGCCTTGATTACAGCACGAGGCGCTGGCACTATGGGTGGTACGACCACCGTTCACGTTGTGATTGTTGGTGAAGTCGTTACTGTGAATTACTTGCCATAACCCATGGATCCGAAGATTGTGGTTCCACAAGGGGACCTCGGGGGAATTGCCCCCGAGGTCCTTCTTCATTCTCTCGCCAACAAAGAGTTGCGCGGTCAGTTTCAGCCCTTGATATTGGGGCACCTCAAAGCGCTGCGCACGATTGCTGAAAACCTAGGCATCGAGATCGCGTTGGAGGCTGCCGAAAACGCCAAAGCTGGATTTGAGTTTCCCATCGCTGGCCCGGTGCCGGTTTTGGAGCTAGAAAACGCGCCGCCGAATGATCCCCCCGGCCGTCCAGCCGCAAGTTTTGGGATGGCAAGTGTGGAGGGTGTTTTACGCGCGGCCAGTCTCTGCTTGGAAGGCACCGCCGATGCCATGGTGACTCCGCCGATTCACAAGGAGAGCGTGCATATGGCCGGCTATCCTTTTGAGGGGCAGACTCAAATGATTGGAGAGGCTTGTCGCTCCCGTCGTTATGGAATGCTTGCCTGTGCCGGCAACCTGCGCGTGCTAGTTGCGACGCGTCATATGTCCCTGCGGGACGCACTAGAACGCTTAGACCTTCAGTTTGTCGCCAAGCAAATCCGTATTGCTCACGAGGCGGCGCGTGAAACCCTAGGCATAGCAAACCCTCGTATCGTGCTCGCTGGCCTCAACCCACACGCAAGTGAAGGGGGTGCCTTTGGAGATGAGGAAAGCAAAATCCTTGCTCCCGCAATTGCCATGGCGAAGGAAGAGTGGGGATTTGAGACCGCTGGCCCTGCCGTTCCAGATGTTGTTTTTGCAGAGGGAGTTCGCGGCGATTGGGACGTCGTCATTGCGCTTTACCACGACCAGGCATTCTTGCCACTGAAGATGCTTCCAAGAGAGGCTTCTTACACGGTGTTTGTCGGCGGCTCAATTTTGCGCACCAGCCCCATGCACGGGGCGGCCTATGACATCGCCCGTAAAGGCATCGCAGACGCAAGGCCGTTCGCTTTTGCCTTAGAGCAGGCGATCGTGCTGGTCAAGCAGCGCAACATCGCCAAGCAGACCGTTTAACCGGCCTCGGGTATTGCAACAGGGTACCCCTAAATCCAGGAACGCCCCCCGCAGTCACGGAGGGCGTAAGTGTGGAAATCGAGTAGGGCCGGAGCCCGTTTACTTAACCAGCATTACATGCGGTCGAGGTAACGTTCCACTTCCCATGGGTGAACCATGGCGATGTACTCATGCCATTCCGTGCGCTTTGCGTGCACGAATTGAGTGAATGCGTGTTCGCCAAGAGCCTTCCTCAGAATGGGATTTTTCTCCAACTGATCGACGGCGTCACCAAGGTTCGCCGGCAAGCTCTTGATTTTGAGACGTGCGCGCTCACGCTGATTCATGGTGTACACGTTGCCAGTGACGGGCTTTGGCGGCTCGGTCTTGTTCTTTACGCCATCTAAACCGGCAGCCAACATGACTGCGAAAGCCAAGTATGGGTTACAGCTTGGGTCGGGCATACGAAGTTCGCAACGCGTTCCGATGCCGCGGCGGGCAGGTATGCGAACGAGTGGAGATCGGTTACGCATCGACCAAGCGAGGTGGGTTGGCGCTTCGTAGCCAGGCACCAAACGCTTGTAGCTGTTTACGGTTGGGTTGGTGACTGCGCAGATTGCTCGGCCGTGCTCCAACAAACCGCCAACGTAATAGCGCATGAGATCGGAAATGCCCTCGTTGTCAGCACCTTCTTCGAAGAATGCGTTTCTTTCGCCTTCGAACAGAGACATGTGAACGTGCATTCCGGAACCATTTACACCGAAGATTGGCTTCGGCATAAAGGTGGCGTGCAGGTCCATGTCGCGTGCAATTTTACGCACCACGAAACGGAAAATGGATAGACGGTCAGCGGTGACGAGGGCACCGTCGTACTTAAAGTCAATCTCGTGCTGACCCGCGGCTACTTCGTGGTGAGCGGCTTCGATTTCGAAACCAAGTTGCTCAAGTGCAATGGTGATTTCACGACGACACTTTTCACCGAGGTCAGTAGGCGCTAGGTCAAAGTAACCTGCAGAGTCGTGGGTAATGGTGGTCGCGCTGCCGTCCTTGGCGCGCTGGAACAAGAAGAACTCTGCTTCTGGTCCTGCGTTCATTTCGTAACCGAGTTCCGCAGCTTCAGCAATGACCTTTTTTAGAATGCCACGCGGACAGCCGGGGAATGCCACGCCTTCTGGGAGGTAGACATCACAGATGATGTGCGCGACAAGGCCGTGATTACTGTGAGCCATGCTCTCACTCGGCCATGGGTCCACGCGGTAAGTACCGAGGTCCGGACGCAGCAACATGTCGGACTCTTCGATGCGGGTGAAACCTTCAATCGAAGAACCGTCAAACATGATTTCGCCATCGAGAGCTTTCTCAAACTGGCTGGCAGGAACTTCAACGTTCTTGTTGGTGCCGGCAATGTCGGTGAACTGCAGACGCAAGAAGCGTACGTTGTACTTCTTCATGTGCGCGAGGATGTCCTCGCGGCTCATTTTCGAGTTAATCGCAAAGCAGGCTTCACGGGCTTGATCGAGGTTTTCCATTGGGAGTGTAGTCATGGGTGGTTTCTTTTTAGGCGGTTACGGAGGAGAAAACGAGGGGAGCATACCGAATCTGGAGAAATACGCGACGTTTTTTACAGAATTTGCAAATAAGAAAGGTCATTATTGTAGATAATAAGCCATATTCGTAGATATATGCGTAAAAGTTCACAAAAAATGCATCATGGCGCAACCGGGATTCTCCGATTAACATCTGATTGTGCTAATGGCCACCATTCCCTTGTTGAAGTCACGCAACTCACTCTTTCTGACCTGGCTGCTTGCCACCACTCCGCTTTTTGCGCAGGATCCAGGTACCTACCAGCCTCCCGCAAAGCCACTTCCGGCCACCGCTCAAGAGGCGAGCGCGGAAGCAGCTGAGGCGATTGCCGATTTTCGTGTTCCGGAGGGCGTCAGCATTCAATTAGTTGCCGCCGAGCCGCTTTTGGCAAACCCAGTCGCGATTGAAGTCGACGCTAAAGGTCGTATTTTTGTGGCTGAGACCTACCGGCAGGAAACGGAAGGGGTGCCGGACAATCGAACTTTTCCCGAATGGTTGCAAGACGATTTGCGTTTGCAGACGGTGGAGGAGCGTGCGGAAATGACTTTGCGCCATCATCCGGAATTTGCAACGGAATGGACCGACCGCGACGATCGAATCCGTTTACTGGAAGATCTAGATGGGGACGGTGTCGCAGAGAGCTCCAAAATTTTTGCGCATGGCTTTAACGACCTTGTCGATGGCACCGGCGCCGGCCTGCTCGCGCGTGGCACCGATGTTTACTACACCTGCATCCCCAAGTTGTGGAAGTTAAGCGACGACGATGCCGATGGCGTAGCCGATCGCGGCGCAGCTTTGCATGATGGATACGGAGTGCGCGTTGCGTTCCGTGGGCACGACATGCACGGTTTAGTTTTGGGTCCTATGCGAAAGTTGTATTTCAGCATTGGAGATCGCGGCTATCACGTGCAAACTCAGGAAGGGAATTGGTTGACGGAGCCTGGCCGTGGAGCCGTGTTTCGCTGTGATTTAGATGGCAGTAATTTGGAGGTGTTCGCGCGTGGCTTGCGCAATCCGCAAGAGCTCGCCTTCGACGATTTCGGCAATCTGTTTACTGTAGACAACAATTGCGATGCCGGAGATCGCGCACGGTTAGTTCATGTGTTGGAGCAAGGGGATTGCGGTTGGCGGATGAACTTCCAATACCTTCCGGATCGTGGTCCGTGGATGAGCGAAAGTTGGTGGAAGCCGATTGCAGAGGCGCCGACCCAACCAGCATTTTTGAATGCTCCTCTCGCCAACATTTCTAGCGGACCTTCTGGGCTTGCGGCTTATCCAGGTGTCGGCCTTCGCCCTGAAATGAAAGGAAGCTTTTTCCTTTGCGATTTTTTGGGTGGCGCCAACTACAGCGGCATTCGTCGGTTTACTGTAAAGCGTAGTGGTGCAAGCTTTGCTCTCGATCAAGAAGAGGAGTATTGGATGGGCGTTTTGGCAACCGACGTTTGCTTTGAGCCCGATGGCTCCATGCTGATTAGTGATTGGGTGCGCGGATGGATTGGCGATGGCTACGGGCGCCTTTATCGCGCCCAAGATGCCAGCGCTGATGTCGCTCTCATGAATGCAACGGCGGCCTTGCTGGGCGAGGGGTTTTCGCAACGGGAAGTGACATTTTTACTTTCCTTGCTGAATCATCCAGATCGCCGAGTACGTTTCGAAGCCCAGTGGGAACTGGCCGACCGTCAAGCGGCAGAAGAGCTCATGACCATGGCTTCCAACCAAGGAGCCACGCTGCTGCCGCGCGTGCATGCAATGTGGGGGCTAGGCATGTTGTTAGATCCATCGCAAGAAGTAACGGCTTTGATGGTGGCCTTAACGAAAGACGCCTCGCTAGAGATTCGCACCCAAGCCATCAAGGTTTTGCGTCGTCATGCAATTGAGCTAGAAGAGGAAAACCTGCTCCCGCTTCTTCAGGACGAAGCATTACAAGTGCGTCTGGAAGCTGTTTTGTCGGCAAAGGCTAGGCCCAACCTCATTTTTAAAGCGCTCGAAGGCGTTGGGGAAAGTGATCGTGCTTTAGTGCAGGCAGCCGGGTGGTCCCTTGCCCAAGGAGACTTTAGTGAAACTGCATTCCCCAATGGGTGGAAGACAAATTCTGCGGCACGCAGGGTCGTGGTATTGGCGCTGCGAGAAGCAAAGGACTTCTCACGCCTCGAGGCCTTTCTGATAGACGAGGACCCAAGCATTGCAAACGAAGCGGCTTGTGCGATTTATGACTTAGGGGGTGTTTCGCCACAGTTAGCTGCGCGCCTGGCAGATGCAGAGGACCTGCCCCAACCCATGGCTCGCCGCGCTGCTGCGATGTGCAATCGTATTGGCGGAGCGAATGAAGCGCGCTTGCTTTATGCCTACGTGATGAGCCCCAATGCAGAGGAAACTTTACGTAAGGAAGTCCAAGAGTACATACGTAACTGGGATCGTCCCGCGGAATTCGACATGGTGCTCAATGAATCGCAATCCTTCGGCCCACGTATTGGAGATTGGTTTGCAGATAAGGAGTTGCCGTTCTTCACCGCACAAGAGTTAGATGCCGTAGAGCGTGGTCGTAATATTTTCACCGGACATGCCTTGGCCGCATGCACCAAGTGCCATTCTCTTCGTGGGGTTACACCGGACGGGCAAATTAACCCTGCAGGCCCGGACTTGTCTTTTGTCGGTTTACTGCAAGACGAAAGTGAATTGCGTCAATCGATTCTGAATCCGGTAGCGCAAATTGCGAAAGGGTTTGAATTTAGGGATCAAGACGGGGAGGTGCTACCGGTTTCCACCATGCCGCCAAACTTCGCGGACCTTTTGACCGAAGGAGAGGTGGAGGATTTAGTTGCATTTCTCGCGCTACAGAAACAGCAGCGGCGCATTCTGGTTCACGTGGACTCACAGGGTTACGAGCATGCCGTTGCTAAGGCGAACAGTGCCGGCCTCTCTCTTGTAGAGAGAAGTTGGGAGGCATGGGCCAATGCCGACATTCGTTTTTCTGTAACCATCGATCGAGGCTATGAACGATTCAATGACCAGGGGCTTGCAGAATTCGATGCGGTGTTCTTTTACACCACCGGCGAATTGCCGATGGACGATGGGCAGAAAAGTGCACTTCTAAATTTCGTGCGTGAAGGAGGCACTTTCGTTGGCTCACATTGTGCAAGCGACACCTTTTATCAGTGGCCCGAGTACGGAGCTATGTTAGGCGGCATGTTTGATGGCCATCCTTGGCATCAAGAAGTTCGTTTAACGGTGGAAGATACAGGCCATGCAGCAACCCGTGGATTTACTTCGGGATTCGCCGTGACGGACGAAATTTATCAGTTTGGCAGTCCTTACGATCGGTCGCGTTTGCATGTTCTACTTTCCTTGGATAAAGAGTCAGTGAGCATGGAATCCGATGCCGTTCATCGCACCGACGGAGATTTTGCGGTTGCATGGGAACGCCGCGAGGGAAAGGGCGGCGTGTTTTACACTTCCCTTGGCCACCGCCCAGCAGTTTGGAAATCCGAGTGGTTCCGGGATCACTTAGTGGAAGGCACTCTTGCGGCTTGCGACGCGGTTTCACCGGCGTCAATTCCAATAATCGAGGTGCCGACCATGGACCAAATGTTAGTACCAGCTTTGGAAGAAGAAAAAGTTCCAACTGCTGAAGAGCCGGTGCAAGCAAGCGGCTTCCGTCACGAGTTCGCCGAGACCATCGCTCTAGGATTCGCCCCGGTTACGTCGGCAGACGGCAACACCTACTGGGTGTCTACCACCGAAGTTCCCTGGGAGCTCTATGATCTTTTTTTCCTGCGCGAAGACGAGCAAGTCGAGGTTGATGGCATCACTGGACCCAGTCGCTCGGTGTTTCCGGTCACCCGCGGGTTTGGCCACGACGGCATTCCTGCCCTTGGAATGACCTTGCATGCCGCCCAGGAGTTTTGCCGATGGGCATCGCAAAGTGCGGAGCGAAGCTTTCGTTTACCCAGCGAAGAAGAGTGGCGTCATGCTGCCGGAGCAGCTCCAGCACCGAAGGAGTACGCTTCTTTAGCGTGGTTCTCGGATAACGCAGATGACGCCCCGCATCATGTCGCAGAAAAAGAGCCGAACGCTTTTGGCTTGTACGACATGTTCGGCAATGTTTCCGAGTGGGTGCACGGTGGCGAGAAAGAGGGTGTCGCGCTTGGCGGCAGTTATCTTTCCGACCTCGACCAAATCGGTCCTAGCGCTCGCGATGTTTACAGCCTTTCATGGCAGCAGCGAGATCCGCAGTACCCGAAAAGTAGTTGGTGGATGTCCGATGCTGGTTTTGTCGGATTCCGCCTTGTTACCCTGGATGGGCCCGTTTCCTCAACAAAGACAGACTGATGACCCGAAATCTCCCTAGGCGTGAATTCCTCAAAACGACGGCAGCTGGCGTTGCCGCCTTGCCGATTCTTCGCGCAACTGCATATGCCGGTGGCAAAGATACTTTGCGGGTTGGCTTAGTCGGTTGTGGCGGCCGTGGCACCGGTGCGGCTTTCCAGGCCATCCAGGCAGACCCAGGAGTGGTGCTTTGGTCCATGGGGGATCTTTTTGCAGATCGCCTGGAGTCGAGTCTTGGTGGGCTCAACGAGAACTTTGCTGAACGGGTAGATGTACCGGCCGTGCGTCAACACGTCGGCTTTGATGCCTACAAGCAAGTCATCGCTGAAGTCGATGTCGTTTTATTCGCCACACCTCCCGTGTTCCGCCCGATGCACCTAGCTGAGGCAGTCGAAGCCGGACGTCACGTGTTCTGCGAGAAACCGGTTGCGGTGGATACTCCAGGCGTGCACTCCGTTTTGAAAACCGCAAAGCTGGCTAAGGAAAAAGGACTTTCCCTCGCTTCGGGCTTTTGCTGGCGCGCCGCTTACGGACACCGCGGTTTGTATGACCGCATTTTGAATGGGAATGCCATCGGCGATGTCCGCCATGTTTATGCCACCTACTTGGCCGGCGGCGTTTGGTACAAGGATCGCAAAGAGGAGTGGACCGACCTCGAATATCAGTTACGCAACTGGTACTACTACAGCAATTTCTCTGGCGATCACATCGTCGAACAAGCGATTCATTCGGTGGACAAAATTCTTTGGGCCAAGGGCGATGAAATGCCAGTCAGCGCAACTGCCATGGGCGGACGCCAAGTGCGCACTGCTGAGAAGTACGGCAACATCTACGATCACTTTGGTGTGGTTTACGAATGGGCCGATGGCACTCAAGGCCACCTTCTCACCCGCCAGCAAAACGGGTGTCATTCTGAAAACCTAGACCGCATTGTTGGTTCCGATGGTATCGCCCACATTGATGGTTGGGCGAATCGTTTTGTTGTGGAAGGTGCGCGCCCTTGGAAATACGAAGGCGCGAACAATGACATGTATCAAACCGAGCACGATGAATTGTTCGCAAGCATTCGCGCCGGTGCTGCCATGAACCAGGGCGTTTCCATGGCGCAAAGCACCATGGCTGCTATCCTTGGCCGCATGTCGGCCTATACCGGCAAACGCATTACCTGGGAGCAGGCCATGGCTTCCAAGGAAAATCTAACTCCTCAATCGTGGGAGTTTGGAACTGGTATTGAAGTTGTGCAAGCGACTCCAGGCAAAACCAAGTTCGTTTAACCGTCAGGCTTACTGGTCTTTGATTTCGACCCACTTCGTAGCACGTGGGTCGAAATATGGTTCTTCCGCAAAGGGATCTTCTGGACCATCTTCCGCGTAACCCATTTCGCTGAGGTCGTCCTTTTCTTTGTCAGAAAGCACCACGTGAACATCTGGAATGTGCGAGCGCTCGACCATGAGACCGAGCTCAAGCAAGTGAGCCCACATTTGCTCGCGCAGCGCGGCACGTTCGAGAGCAAGGTTTTTGTGTTCGCCGGAATCAGCAATAAGGTCGTATAGCCAATACCGATTGGCAGAAGCTTCGAACCAAGGATCCGTGACGATCAATTTTTGGTTCGGCATACGCAAGGAGCGCAAAGGGCCAGTAGGTCCAGACAAAGGGCTCCCCATGGAATCCGTTTCCGAAAATGCTGGACGAGACTCACTCGAGTTCTCTTTACGGAAAAACTCCTGCAAGCTGGAGCCTTGCAGTTCTTGCGCAGAACCGGGCCAATCCATGCCGGCAGCTTCAAGCAAGGTTGGGAGTACATCTATGTGGCGCACTTGTTCATCATGAATCCCAGGCTTAAAGCCAAGGCGTGCGCCAAGTGCGGGACTCCATGCGAACTGGAGTGGCACCCGAATAAGCTCTTCATGCAAGGAATGTGCGTGGCCTAAATCGCCGTGCTCCAAAAATTCCTCGCCATGGTCGGAGCAAATCACAACTAATAAGTTGTCGTTCGCGGCCAACTGCTTGGCTACAAAATCACCGACTTGGTCGTCGAGGTAACGAACTTCTTCGGCATAAGAAAGGCGCAAGCTCTCAACTTCTTCCGCGGAGAAACCAGAACCTTCGCTGTCCCGAAATTTTCGTTCTGAGTCGCCATCGAGATGAGCCGGGATTCGGGTGTGGTTGAACATTCCGGCATAACCCGGAAGTGGTTCATAGGGATAGTGTGCATCGTTGAGGTGCAGGTAAAGGAAGGAGGCTTGCTCCCCAGCTTCCTGTAACCAGGCATCGCCCGCCGTCATAAAAGGCTCGGCGGCGCTTTTGGTGTCGGTGGTGTAGCTTTGAAAGCCCTGAGCAAAGCCAAACACTGGGGTAATGTTGGGGTTTGAGCTGTAGGCAGCCGTGCGATAACCGGCAGCAGCAAAAGCCTCTGCCAGGGTGCGCTTTCTCCCGGACAAAACCGCGCGTCGAGCGGTTGCGCCATGCGACCCAGGTACTTGACCGGTGATTAAAGTTGCAATCGCAGGCTTGGTCCAAGGCGCCTGAGTAATGCCTTGCGTGAAAGCAGCGCCTTTTCGCGCAAGGGCGTCTAGTTTGGGAGTGGTATTGAGCTCGGATCCGCCCCAGCCGACGTGGTCTAGGCGTACCGTGTCGAGCAGAATGAAGAGGACGTCGGGTTTGTCGCTGGAGTCAGGGCGTTGCGCCGAAACCATCAGCTTGGGCAGGAGCGCAAAGGCGACCAAGGCCGTGACCACCAGAGGCTTTGAGAAAATGTCGACCACGGCGGCAAAGGGATTGCCCAACGCACCGATAGAATTCGAACGCATCGCGACGACAACTAGCCCGAGCGCCAATCCGGCGGCGAGCAAGAGGCGTCGGCCGCCCAAGTCGGAAGCCCACGTGAGCCAGAACAACAATCCATCGCCATCCTCAAACCAGCCATCAGCTGAGGAAATGGAGAATGCATGCAAGCAAGCCGGCAATGCCGAGGCAAGCGCTACTGCGGAGACCAGGAAGAACAATCGTCTCATGGATGTGCGTGAGTATATCCCCGACTTTAAGTATCCGGAGGAATCCTCCACCGTCGAATACGTGCAGGCCACCCGGGAAGATGGCGCGGCGATTAATGATTTGTACAACCGGGCCTTCAAGCAGGAGCGGAGTTTCGAGGATTATCAGTGGAAGTACTGGAAAAATCCTGCTGGACCGCCGTTTGGGATTTTGGCGAGAGAAAAGGAGACTGGAAAGTACCTCTCAACTTCAACCGGCGTGCGCAAGCAGGTTTGGGTGAATGGCAAAGAGGTCCCAGGGATTTTGACTTGCGAGACAAGTTCGGACCCCGATGCGCGTGGCGGGGGTCGCCTGTTCAAAAGCGTCATGCAAGGCTTTGGCGTTGCCGTGAATGACGAGCAGGGCATCGTGTGGAGTTACGGCGGCCAATCGAGTGACGACGCCATCAAGATCGGCAAGCGTTGGTTTGGATTCCGCATTGTGGTGGAGTTGGTTTGTTGGGAAATCGTGCTCGGCACAAAACTCGCTTTTCAAAGTCGGTTCGGAAATACGTTGGGTGGCATGATTGGCGCCGTGGCCGACCCTCTGTTCCGCTCCCGTTGGAAAACGCCACCGACTGGTTTGAACTTTAAGCAGGTCGAGCGGTTCAGCTCCGAATTCGATGCCCTGTGGGAAGACTTTCGCGATCAATATGCCGTAGTGTTTTGGCGCGATGCAGCCACCTTGAACTGGCGATACGTAGAGAATCCCTTTTGGGACCATCGCATTGTCGAAGCACGCCGCGATGGAAAGCTGGTGGGCTATGTCGTGTGGCGTGAGTGGGAGGATCAAGGCAATCGCATTGCGACCATCCTCGACTTATGGCACGGCGAGGATGAATCCACCGTCATGGGCCTACTCGATGAGTCGCGTCGCTTAGCCGCTCAAAGCGGATGCGCTTTCCTGCGCTTTGCCATTAAGGAGAACGGCGTGGAGCAAAAGGCTTTTGAGGAGTTCCGCAATGGCCGCAAGAGTCCCTATGAACGCGTCGACAAAGTGATTTGTACTCCTATGCCGGGCTCGACTCCTTACCAGCAAAGCGAGGAAGCTTATGAAACCTTAGGCGCGGTCATGGATGGCAAGAATTGGTTTTATTGCCAAGGCGACTGCGATTACCGCGACTAGAAATCTCGTTTACGGAATCCCATGTAGGCGAGGCCGTAAAACAGAACAATTAATCCTGCTAGCCAGGTCGTTTCATACCAAGGGGAAATGCCCTGCTCGATGGGCAGGGTGACGTCGAGGTCAATGAGGTTGTAAAGCGAGTAGTCCCACAGTTTGTCAATCATGTAGACCGCGAGCTGGAGGAGCATAAAGCCAAGCACGAGTAAGCCACCTTTTAAGTTATGGCTGAATCGCGAAGAGAGCGCAGTTGCTGCGGTGATCGACTTCCCCGGCAATAATCCCCGATCCCATGAGACCGCCTGCTGCGAGACCAAACATGCCGGCCCCTTTGAAGAAGTGCTGCACGCAAAAGTAAGCCCAAAATCCTTGCTCTTCGAAGGCGCGCACGAATTTCTGCATGGGTTCGATCGGGATGAGCTTTATGATCTCCGGGAAGTTATCGCGCATCTCCGGCCAATAAAGAGTGCCCGCAATTAAGTTGATGAGGAGTAGGACGAAGTACCCCATGACAAGGAAGCGTTGTTCGCGTGCGTAGTGCAGGGCAAGCATCATGCTTCAAGCTCCGGTCCGTAAAGCGCTTCAAACACTTCTTCCAGTCCCCCAGAGGCATCGCGTAGGCCAGCGATGGGAAGGTCCTGCAACAAGGCCATGGCGTTTTCCATGGGGCCATCGAAATACATTTTCCAAAGCGCATCTTTTCCTGACCAGGTAATGCCGGGTGCTTTGGGCATAGTATTCAGGGCGCGAGGTTCACGGAGATGCACGCGTAGAGTGTGACCGGCTTGCTCTAGAATATTTTCTACACGGTCACAAGCGAGCAGTTTTCCGGAACGCAAAAAAGCAACGCGTTCACAAACGCGTTCCACGCTTGCGAGATCGTGGGAACTGAAGAACACGGTGCGGCCAGCAGCAGCTTCCCCCTGTAGTTGCCGTTCAAAGAGGCGTCTGGCTTCGGGGTCGAGACCTTCCATGGGTTCATCCAAAAGGAGAACGGGCGCACCACTTGCTATCGCTTGGGTCAACAGCAACTTGCGCTTCATTCCATGGCTCAAGGAACGAACACGAGTTTTGTGCGGTAGTTGATATAAATCTAGCAGCTGTTTCGCGCGCGCATAATCGGCTTGCTTATAGGAGGCTAAACAGAATCGCACCATGTTCCATACCGAAAGCGAGTCGTACATGGCGGTTTCACTCGGCGCATAACCACAAAGCTTTCGCGCCGCGAGCGGCTGCTTGCTTACATCGACACCGCCAATATGGATCTTGCCCGACAAAGGCTGGGCGATGCCGAGCAAACATTTTAGAAAGGTTGTTTTGCCAGCCCCATTGGGACCAACGAATCCGAAAATTTCACCTCTCTCTACTTGAAGGGAAACGCCGCGCAGCACTTGCTGCGCAGCGTAACTCTTGAAAAGGTCTTGGGTGCGGATCACGAAATGGAATGGTACGCCTCGACGCCGACTTGCGTCGACTCGAAAGCGAGCTTCCCATCTGCAACTCCCACACGCACTCCATCACAATCCTCGAGCTCACCCCTGAGGAGTTTTTCCGAAAGTGGATTCAGAATCTCTCGTTGAATGAGCCTCCGCAGTGGGCGGGCTCCAAAGTCGGCGTCGTAACCTCGCTCGGCTAACCAGGCTCGGGCATCAGCGTCAACCTCGAGGTGCAACTGGGTGTTTTTCATGAGGCGCTTTGCAAGCTCGGTCATTTGTAAATCAACAATGCGTACTAGTGCTTCTTTCGACAAGGAGTCGAACACCAAAACTTCATCGATACGGTTTACAAATTCAGGGCGGAAGTGCGCTTTCAAATCCGACATGCTGCGCAAGTTCGAGGTCATCACCAAGAGCGTATTGCGGAAATCCACCGTACGCCCTTTGCTGTCCGTCAAGCGACCGTCATCGAGCACTTGCAGCAAAGTGTTGAAGACATCGGGGTGAGCCTTTTCCACTTCGTCGAAGAGAACGATGGAATAAGGATGACGCCTTACCAGTTCGGTAAGTTGGCCGCCTTCATCATGGCCGATGTAACCCGGAGGCGCACCAATCAAGCGCGCAACCGTGTGTTTCTCTTGGTACTCCGACATATCGAGGCGGACCATGGCTTGTTGGTCTCCAAACAGTTCCGTAGCGATGGCTTTGCACAATTCGGTTTTGCCTACTCCGGTCGGTCCCAGGAAAATAAAACTACCCAGTGGGCGGCTCTCATCTTGCAGGCCGGCACGCGCACGGCGCACGGTTTCTGCTACCGCCGTGACGGCTTCATCTTGTCCGATGACATGCTTCTTCAGCAAGGATTCCAGCTCCAACAATCGTTGGCGCTCGGTTTCGATCATGCGATCCACTGGGATTCCAGTCCACGCGGCAACCACCTCAGCAATTTCGCTAGGGCCGACTTCTTCGCGCAAGATTGGATGCTCGCCTTGAAGTTCATGCAGTTTGGAGGCAGCCTTTTCCGCGGCAGCTTCAAGTGCCGGAATCTCGCCAAACTGAATGCGTCCGACTTCTTCCAAGTTACCTTCACGCTCTAATTGTCCAGCGCGAATACGCAACTCTTCCACCTTGGCCATGGAATCCTTTATCAAATCCACTTGCTGTTTTTCATTTTGCCAACGTGCACGAAGGGCTTGCGCATGCTCCTCCACTTCGGCTTTATCTTCTTCCAAAGCCTTAATTTTGGCAGTGGCATCTTCACCGCCTTCCGCTTCCAATCCTGCTTGCTCAATTTGAATGCGGCGTAAACGGCGCTCCATGGCATCGAGTTCCGCAGGCATGGAATCCAACTCCAACCGCAAACGACTCATGGCTTCATCCATGGCGTCAATCGCTTTGTCTGGCAGCTGACGATCTGCGATGTAACGATGCGACAAGTTAGTGGCAGCGACTAAAGCAGCATCGGTGATTTTCACACCATGATGCACTTCATAACGTTCTTGCAAGCCGCGCAAGATGGCAATGGTTTCCGCGACATCGGGCTCTTCCACTTTTACCGGCTGGAACCTTCGTTCGAGCGCCGCATCTTTCTCGATGTATTTACGGTACTCTCCATAAGTGGTTGCGCCAATACAACGCAGTGCGCCGCGGGCCAAGGCTGGCTTGAGTAGGTTCGCGGCATCGACCGCTCCTTCAGCAGCTCCCGCACCCACCATGGTGTGCAGCTCATCGATGAACAAAATGATGCCGCCGTCTGCATCTTGGACTTCTTTAAGCACAGCTTTGAGTCGTTCCTCAAACTCACCGCGATATTTTGCACCGGCCAAAAGGGCGCCCAAGTCCAAAGACATCAAGCGCTTGTTTTCGAGACCGGTGGGCACATCGCCGGACAGAATGCGCTGGGCCAATCCTTCGACCACCGCGGTTTTGCCGACCCCAGGTTCGCCGACCAACACCGGATTGTTCTTGGTGCGGCGCGACAAGATTTGCATGACCCGACGTATTTCTTCATCGCGACCAATGACTGGATCCAGCTTTCCTTCGCGGGCAAGCTGAGTGAGGTCCTGCGCATACTTTCCAAGCGCATCATCACTGGCTTCCGGATTGGCATCGGTGACTCGACGGTCTCCTCGGATTTCTTCCAGGGCTTCCCGGACTGCAGCTTGAGTCGCTCCAGCTTCCTGCAGTTCTTTGCCAAGAGGGGAGTCGGCCGAGACTAAAGCAATGAGTAGGTGCTCGGTGGATAAGAAGTCATCACCCTTTGCTTGGCGGCATGCGTCAGCGGCCTGCAGCAAAAAACCAAGCTCCTTTGAGGCCAAAACGTCGCCCGGCTGAACCTTGGGCAGTTTTGCTAAGGCAGCATTAGCAAGGGCTTCAGCCAATAATGGACTGAGCTCGGTCTTCGAGATGAGGGCAGGTACAAGTCCTTTTTCTTGTTTTAAAAGAGCAAGAAGAAGGTGTGCCGGCATGACCTCTCTGTGTGAGAGATCACGGGTGAAGCGCTCTGCGAGATGCAGGGCCTCTTGAGTTTTCTGCGTGAGAGAATCTGGGTTCATGTCATTATGGCCGACGAAGGTTGCTCGCCAACGTCCGATAATATGCAATGCCCGTGCCGAAGAAGTTCTGCCAATATGACAGCGCATCGCTCGTAAACTCCCTTGGTGCCCGAAATCAGCCTCCTCATGTTAGGACTACTCAGTTTTCTTATAGCTGGGATAGGTTTGTTGCTGATTCCATTTAGCATTCCTGGCAACTGGCTCATCGCTGCCGCCGGCTTGCTCGGGCCATCTCTAGGTCTCGGCTGGACCCCCTTTCTCATCCTTTTGGTTGCTGCAGGCGTCGCCGAACTTCTCGAGCTCCTGTTGGCGACCAAAACCGCAAAAAAGGCCGGCGCGGGGAAATCCGGTCAGTGGGGAGCCTTTTTCGGAGGTTTCGTAGGGGCGATTTTCGCCACTCCATTTATCCCCATTCCCATCCTGGGGACTCTTATCGGAGCTGCAGTGGGTGCCTTTTGCGGGGCGATTTTCTTTGAAATCGTTTTTGCAAATCGAGAAAGCAAGGAGCTCATGGGTATCGGTTTTGGGGCTTTCCTGGGCATATTGCTGGGGAAGGGGGCAAAAATGGCCATAGGCGCATTCCAAATGGGATACTGGGGCTACGCGGTGTTCACTGAAATTTGGACTTAACCAAATCTGTAGCCAACCGTTTATGCATTCGGGCGTAGGGAATGGGCCACGCAATCCCTGTGGAAGCGGTACAATCCGCAAACATTTCCCTCCCCGGAAAACAGACACATGTTCAAGAAAACCATTCTTTTCGCTTCAGTCTCGGCAGCCCTACTGTCGCCTGTCTTCGCTCAAGAAGTAGACGCTCCAATTGAAGCTCCAGCACCAGTCTCCAACCCTGCACTTGATGCAATCCTGGAGCACGTCCCTGCCATTCTCGATCACGCTTGGAAGTCCACTTTCAACGTGTCCGTCCATGAAGGCGAAGTCCAGTCCTGGGCACTCGTTGCCGGCGTTCAATTCCAGGACGCGAAGCACTTCTCCGTCAACTTGGACATGACTGTTCAAGATGATTTTGAAGGTGAGAAGCAAATGCAGTTCACTGTCCTCGCAGACGGCACCTACATTTACGTGGACTCCCCAAGCCTGGCCGAGCTTTCCGGCGGCCTGGCAAGTGGTCCGGTCAAAGTAGAGTTAGCTCTTCTGGGAAAAATGCTGTCCTCCCAAATGGGTGGTGGCATGTCTGGAGAAGGTGGAATGGACAAGGCTGCCATTAAGAAAATGGCTTCTGGCGCTCTCGAAGGCTTCACCTTTAAGGAAGAAGGTTCAGGCGAAGGCCTGCGTCGCTACACCTTGACTGGTGCTGACGTCAACGGTTTCATTGCATTCGAGAAAGAGCACTGGTTCCTTTCCGCCATGGAGATGAGCATCGATGAAGGCAAAACTGTTGTGAACGCAACGGAAAATGCCTTCATCGAAGAGTTTCCTGAAGGCACTTTTACCTTCACGGTTACCGAAGGCCAGACCGTCATGGATCTCAGCCCGATGATCCAGATGCAGATGCCACAAGAAGAGGTTGCTGACGACGACCTCGAGTTCTAGGGCCCCCTGGACCTCAAACATCCGGCGGGTACCCCATTGCGGGGTGCCCGCTCTTTTTAATGCAGCGAAGTTTTCTTCGAATGAAACACCTCCTAACTTGCCTTCTTCTTCTTGGCGCATGCACTGCGCCACAGACGAATTCGCCCAATGCCGAAACCGGGCTTTCGGGCGGAAGCGTTAAGGCTCCGGCGACTCCCACGAATTATGAACAGTGGTTAGAGTCTTTGCCGAGCCACACTCAAGAAGCAAGCAAGCCGTTCCAGGTTGGCTTCACCGGTAAGATTTTGGTGAACGTCCCGACGGAAAAGGTTTCTGTCGAAGTCCAAATAAGCGGGTCCATGGAATATGCAGATGTGCGTCACTTCCGCCAAATCATCGACCTGCACCTTGACCTGGGCGACCTGCCTGGGAACATGGCCATGGGGCCGATAAAGCTATCACTAAACATGAATGCGGACGGCGAATCCCTTCACGCCGCCCCGGGCTTTCACGATGATTGGCTGCTTGCTATGGTTGAGCAGGCCAACATGGGCTTCGAGAAAATGGTGTTCACCCTCGATCTCGACGTCTTAGAGCAAATGCTCGAAGTCTATTGGAAGTATTTTGACAGCGAAGACATTGACCTTTCGAACCTTTTGCCTGAGAGTATGGATGCCGAGGAGTTCTTCCAGCAAGGCATCAACCCAGCTGCTTGGGCGCAAATGTATATGTTGACGGCAAATATCGATGACTTCCGCGTCGACTCTGGTGAAGTTCATGTGACCGCCAGCATTAAGGATGAATGGATCCAGCGCATTCACGATCAAGAAACGCGAACACTCATGGAGAGCGCAACCTATGAAATGAGCTTTGATCGTTACTCGGGAATCCCCACCAACATGGGGATGACCATGTCCGCCGAAGGCAAAATGGGCATGGAGTTCTCGGTCGAGTTTTTGGACTTCAAGATTGGCGATGGCCTCTTTTCGTCGGATCACTTTAAGCATCAGAGCATGGAAGGACGCGCTCCCTTCCCAGTAGACACTTTTATGCAAATGGCACTTGGATCTATGCAAGGCCAGATGGAAGAAGTCGACGACGACATACCCTTCTAACCAAGCCCGAATCCAAAATGATTATTTCTACACTTCTCCTGGCCTCCCCATTCACGGAACTGGAATATCCAGTACAAATGTTCATTGGGCTTGCAATGAGCATGGAGATGATGGCTGAAGAGGTCAAGAAGCAACAAGGCGAATAAGAGTCCTCGGACGACTTTGAGTTTTAGCTCTACTTGGCACTAGCCTGAATCGCAGGTTCTACTGCCGCCCAAACCTTTTCCGCAACGGCGCGCCAAGTGAACTGACTTGAGCGCGCTCTTCCAAGTGCGGAGAGCTCTTGGCGTAACGGTCCATCTTCGACTAAGCGGAAGAGTTGCTTGGCGATGGATTCATCGTCGGCGGGATCGCAATAAAGGACGGCATCGCCACAAACTTCTGGCAGTGAAGTGGTGTTACTGCTGATGACGGGGCATCCGAGCAACATGGCTTCTCCAGGCGGCAAGCCCCATCCCTCGTAAAAAGAGGGGTAAACAAAGCCGAGCGCATGTTCATAAAGTGCGCGTAACTCTTCATCGCTAACCCGGCCAACATGGATCGCGTTCTTCGGAAGTACGTCGATGCCGTCCGTGCCTTCGAATACGCGTGGGTTGGTGCCGCCCGCAATTACTAGCGGTACTTTGATGTTGGCAATTTTCATCGCCCGCAAAATGGCAGCGAAGTTTTTATTCGGATTCAAACTGCTTACCGCAAGTAAGAACCCATTTTGCTTTAAGCCATGTTTCTTGATGATGCCATCGTCCGGCTCTATACGCAGCACATGCTCATGGCCGTCACCCGTCACTGTGATGTCTTCCAGGGGAGTCCCGAAGTGCTTGTGCATCTCTAAGGCCGTGCTCTTCGATACAGCGAACACAACTTTCGCCCGACGTGTAGCGCGCGGAAGAATCCACTGGTAAACCCGGTTAAACATAGCGTTATGGGTTTCCGGTCGCGCGATGGGTTGCAAGTCATGAATCAGCACCGACATATTCCGATGTCGCGTTGGCGCCGTGTTCTTGAAGTTGAGTAAAAAGCCTTTCGCCGCTCTAGGCAAAATCAATTGCTCCCATAAGTGAGAACGCAGCGGACCCTTCACTTTTAGTTGCAGGTGTCGATACTCCGGCATGTCCTCCGGTTGTGATGGCGTGAGTAACTGAAACCGGTAAGCACTTCCATCGATGCTGCCGTCTTCAATCATCGCATCGAGCTCGCGCAAAACCTCGCGACCCCAACGTTGCAAACCCGTGAGCGGTTCGGTGAGGAATCGCGCATTGATGAACACCGGAATCGGATTCGCCATGGTGGCCTACTCTTGGTCAGGCGGCGCTGCGGCCAAAATGCGGTCCTGCATTTCGCGCACAGCTTGGTCGAGGCCGGAGTAAATCGAACGACAAATGATGGCGTAGCCAATGTTCAGCTCCTCAACCCAAGGGAGCTGCGCAATCGGTAACACATTGTCAAAATCTAAACCATGACCAGCATTCACGCGCAAACCTAGTTCGTGGGCATAGTTGGCTGCGGTTTCCAAGCGCTTCAATTCATTCAGGCGATTCTTGCCGCGGGCGTTGGCATAACTGCCGGTATGCAACTCCACAAAATCTGCCCCAGCGCGCGCAGCACACTCAATGGCATCTGGCAGCGGGTCAATGAAAAGGCTGACCTCAATTCCAGCCTTCTGCAGGTCGCCCATCTCTTCGCTCAGACTCTGTTCATACTGTCCAACATCGAGGCCGCCTTCGGTGGTGAGTTCTTCACGCTTCTCTGGGACCACGCAAATCTGGTTCGGTTTCAGATCCATTGCGAAGTCGAGCATTTCCTTGGTCCAGGCCATCTCGAGGTTGAGTAAGGTTTTTACCGTCTGCTTCAAAATGCGCACATCGCGCTCTTGAATATGACGACGATCCTCGCGCAAGTGCACGGTGATTCCGTTGGCGCCGGCCAATTCGCAGATCCCAGCAGCAATGACTGGATCAGGCTCTTGAGAGAGGCGGGCTTGTCGCAAGGTGGCAACATGATCAATGTTCACGTGGAGTCGTGGCATGGCGCGCGTATTCTACGCCTTCCATGCTACGAATCACTGCCGGAGAGTTTCGCGGCCGTCGGCTTAAGGTGCCGAAGGTGGAAGCGACCCGCCCCCTTGTCGAGCGGGCGCGGGAAGGCTTGTTCAACCATCTCCAAGAGTTGCTGGACGATGCCGTGGTCTGGGATGTCTACGCGGGCAGCGGAATATTGGGTTTTGAAGCTCTGTCGAGAGGTGCAAAGTCTGTGCTGGCAGTGGAATACAGCCGTCCTGCTGCTCTGCAGATTGAGGAAAATGCGGACCTTTTGGGGACCAAGGAGACCCATCGATGCCTGTGTGGCGACGCTTATCGACTCCCCACCATGAAAGGCCTTGGCCCGCCTCCCGATTTGGTTTTCTTCGACCCTCCGTATGACGATTTTCGAAAAGGTGGCAACCAGCGCCTGAAAGTGTGGCGGTTGTTCCTCGATTTGGCGGAGATGACCACGCCGGGCGGTTGCGCGGTGGTGCACACCCCACGCGGTATCCTGGTAGATGGCGAAGTCTGCGCGCTTCCAGGAATGGAGCGTCGCGACTACAGCAACACCTCCCTTTACTGGTGGCATAAACCTAAATCATGAAACGCGGCATTCAAGCACAGCTTTGGAATGGACGAACGTTCAGCTCAGGTTGGATGACATGGAAGTCCGGATGTTTCGAGAAGGTTAGCTTTGAGCCTCCTTCGAAGATGCAAGCCGCCTCTCTGCATGACCTCGGCCAAAGCCGCGTAATGCCAGGCTTTGTCGACACCCTACTCCACGGATTTGGCGGAGTCGATTGCGGCGAAGGCTCCGTGAAAGATCTACAACGCATGACGCGCGCCTTGGCAGCAAGTGGTGTGACCACGGCTCTTGCCGGTTTCTATCCGCTGTCCAATGTGAAGTTGCGTTCCGCGGCGAAGCGGTGGGGGAAATGGAAGTCGGAGCGTGGAACGGCGCGCACTCGCATCACCGGATGGCACCTTGAGGGCCCGTTTTTGGCGCCAGCTTTGCGTGGCGCACTGCCGCGTAAAGATTTACGGAAGCCAAGTCGGGAGCATGCGGAAAAGTTAGTGAAAGCTTGCGACGGGTGGTTGCAGATCTGCACGCTCGCGCCAGAACTCAAAGGAAGCCTAGATGTCGCCGAAGTTTTTCATGCCGCCAAGGTGCTTCCTTCCATCGGGCATACTGAGGCTGAATACCGAGATTGCATCTCGTTGGCGGATCATGGGGATTGCGCCATCACCCATATGGGGAATCGTCTTCCAGCCCTGACTGCGCGCGAAATGGGACCGATTGGATTTGCCATGGAAGGCAAAGCGGAGTGGGTCGGAGTCATTCCAGACATGGTGCACGTCGCGCCGGAGACTTTACGTTTGTGGGCGAAGACGCCGGCCATGAAGAAAACCTTAATCGCAACTTCAGACAACTTATCTCATGCAGGATTAGTTGCAGATGGATTTGCATCGGGTGGAAAACGATTGCATAGAAGTGGTGCAGTGGCCGTCGATGCAAAGGGCAACCTCGGCGGCACTCTGGATCCATTGGCCGAAATGCTGCTGCGTGCACATCGCGAGGGCTATTTATCTATGGCCGATGTCATCCGCATTGGTTGCACCAACCCCGGACGTTTTATCGGAGATTGTGGTTCGCTGGAAGCAGGGCATCGTGCAGATTTTGTAGTTCTAGAAGAGGGCGACAGTGTGGGTCCGGTCTGGGTTGGCGGCCGTCGGGTGGTCGGGGCTTAGATGGCGCGGGAGAATCCTCTCGAACGGGAACGCGGGAACATCGCGGCCTTGTTGCGTGACTGGCCTCCCGGTCAAATCGAGAAGGTCATTGAGGAGCAGCTGTATCGCTGGGGCGCCGAAAACTTGCAGGACAAGTTGAAGTGGTGCTGGAATCCAAGACTGCGCACCACCATTGGCCGCGCCTTGTTGGAGGAGGGTTTATTGGAGTTGAACCCTCTTTTGCTCGGACGTCATCCCGAAGAAATGCGCGGGGTGGTGATCCATGAGCTTGCCCATTTAGTGGTGACGACGCGGCGCGGCTTGCGGGTAGCTCCACATGGGGCAGAGTGGAAAAACTTGATGCGTCTTGCTGGCGAATCCACCAGCGCAACGCACAACCTGAACGTGGAGGGGTTGCGTTCCCCTAAGCGGCGTAAGCGGCGCCGGAAAGTGGTGCGCATTGCAGGCATAACTTGGCGTCGTCCGTGGAAAGGGTGAAGGGGTCGAGGCTCCCTCGGCAACAACTAGGCATGGGAGCGAAATCTATGTCTCTGGAGCTAGAGGAAACATCCAGCAAGCTAGAGTGGCTGCAGGCTTTAGCGGTTTCTATGGTGGCCTGCTTTTACAGGGCGGTCTCTTAGGTGGCGGCTTCCGCGAATGGTCAACCACCGATGCCAGGGGGCAAGTTGCTTTGAGCCATGTCCCGGAAACTCAGGCGTATCGCCTAGTTTGTAAATACCAGGGGCTCGAACACAGCTTTGAGTTGCCGGGTGCGAAGGTAGAAGGACAGTTGCGCCAAATGATTTTCCCCGGCGTGAAATCAGACTGAATCCTATTCATCTAAGGGCACAGGATTTAGGTGGAGTGGTAAGATACGGGGCTATGGCAGCTCCCCATTCGCCCTTGGAACCGCTCTTTTTCCACCGCATCTTGAAAGAGAAAGTGTGGGGTGGGGAGAGTTTGTCCAAAACCCTAGATTTGGACCTTCCTTTTGAGGGTCCATTGGGGGAAACATGGGAGTTGAGCGACTACCCCGGCGAAGAAACCACCGTGCGTGGCGGAGCGCAAGATGGCGTGACTTTGCGCACTCTTATGGAGCAGGATTCTGCGGCACTTCTTGGCCGCTCCAAGCCCTCAGCCGACGGACGCTTCCCCCTGTTGGTGAAGTTCATCGACGCTGGCGATGACCTCAGTGTGCAGATTCATCCCGGCGATGGCCCGCAGTCGCCAACAGGTGTAGGCAAAACCGAGGCGTGGTATATCCTCGAGCAAGCGCCCGGCTCTGGAGTGATCTGTGGTTTGAAGCCCGGCACTTCACGCGAAGTGTTTGAAGCAGAAGCTGGCGACAAGCGGGTGCGTAATCATCTTGCTGAGATTGAAGTGAAACGAGGCGATTGCGTCTTTGTGCCTTCGGGGCAAACTCATGCCATTCGCGCCGGCGTTGTGTTGTGCGAAGTGCAGCAAACCTCCGACGTTACTTATCGTATGTACGATTGGGACCGTTTAGGTCTAGACGGCAAGCCGCGTGAAACTCATTTACAGCAGGCGTTAGAAGTCGTGGATTATAATCTTGGCCCCGCATTGCCAAGTCGCGCTGAGTTTGAAGCTCAGCCAGGTCTAGAAAAGCGGAAGCTGGCGAGTTGTCAGTATTTCGAACTCGCCGCACTGCAAATTGGTGCGGAAGGTGGAACTCTCGAGACGCAAGGCTTTGCACATACGTTAGCCGTCGTCGGCGGGAGTGGGTGCATTGGAGATCGTAAGTTGCAATTCGGCGACACGGTTTTGGTGCCGGGAAGTTTGGAGCAGGTAAAGATCCTGGGCAACGATCATGCTCCCTTGGAAATTTTAATGGGAGTTGCGTTGTAATGGCACGTCGAAAAGCAAGTAGAAAAAAACGCCCTGGTATCGGTAGCGGCCGGGGCAAACCAAAAATTTCCAAACGCGCGAAACGTGTCGCGCACGGCTTTGTGGCTGCAAGTAATTCTGCAGACACTTCAGTCGCTGCAGATCGCGGGGGCATCGAAGATGTTTCCGATCAAGGTGTGCGACTGAACCGTTGGCTGGCGGAGCAAGGGGTAGATTCTCGTCGTAAATGCGATGAGAAGATTTTCGCCGGCGAAGTCATGGTGAACGGCAGCATTATCGACAAGCCTGGATATCGCGTGCAGATGGAAGATGAAGTTTCGGTGAACGGTGCACGCATTCGTGTGAGCCGTCGTCTTTACTACATTTTTTACAAGCCACGCGGCGTTCTGTGCACCAACGATCCACGTGAAACAAGGACTCGTTTGTGTGACTTGGTCGACCCGATGGTCCCCAGCCGAGTCTACCCAATTGGTCGATTAGACGAAGATTCTGAGGGTTTAATCCTTCTCACCAACGACGGCGATTTCTCCAACCTGATTGCACACCCAAGTTTTGGTGTGCAAAAAACCTACGTCTGTCAAATCAACTCGGCGATTGCCGGCGAGGACTTGGAGCGACTGAAGGGCGGAGCTTGGGTCGACGGAGTCAAGGTCATCCCCAAAAGCGTACGGGTGATTCGAAAGCTCCCGAAGACCACGATAATCGAGATTAGTATTCGTGAAGGACGTAACCGCGAGATTCGTCGCTTGCTTGCACGCTTTGGTTTTGGAGTGCAGCGCTTGAAGCGCGTGCGTATCGGGTCGCTTAGCGTGAAGGGTGTTAAGAAAGGCATGCTACGTCCGTTGTCACGCGCCGAGCGCGATGCTTTGGTGGAAGATGCTCGTAGCGAGAATGAAGATCACAGCTTGTTGCCGGAGCCGCAGTATGCTCCAAAGCGACCGCGTAAAGCGCCGAGTAAGCCTCAGCAGGGAGTTCCAGAGCGTTTCCAGAACAAGTCCAAGAACAGCAAGAGTAGTTTTAAGCGGATGCCTAAGACGACGAAAAAGACGTCAAAGAAGTCATACCCAAAGAAGGGGAGCGCTCCTTTTGCTTAGGTTCGACTGCACTTTGCGGGACCCAGTGCACGGAGATATTTCGCTTACGCGTGAGGAGATGGGCATCCTCGATACCAAAGAAATGCAGCGCCTTCGGAATGTGCGCCAGTTGGGTGTTGCCTATTTGGTTTACCCGGGCGCACAACACGCGCGCTTTGAACATTCTGTTGGTACCGCCCACTTGGCAACCAAGATGGTCACCGCCGTGAACCAAGTGCGTGATCAACAGAATGACGGTCGCCTCGATGGTTATGACGATCATGGCTTACGCATCATTCGCCTCGCGGCTTTAGTGCATGATTCTACGCACCTTCCTTTTGGCCATAATATTGAAGACCAAACGGGGTTGTTGCCGCGGCACGATACCCCGAGTCGCTTTGAGCAAATGTTCTCGGACTCCACGGAGCTCGGGCGTGCGTTGCGCGACACCGGCGCCCGCGAAGATGTCATGTCGATCTTGGCGCCGGAGCTAGTTCCTGAAAGTCGTCGCGTACCGGAATTCTGGGGTGGCTTAGTCAGCGGCACCATCGATGCAGACATGCTCGACTACCTCGCACGCGATGCCATGTTCACCGGCCTCAAGCTGGAGTACGACCCGCGCATCTTCAACGTCTTCCGCGTTGACCGTCACAGCCAACAACTTTTCGTCGACCTCGGACGTCAGGGTTACTTGAAGGAAGCCGTGCTCAGCGAAATCATCCGCTGTCTCGAAGCCCGTTATTACTTTTCGGAGCGGGTGTACTACCACCACGCAAAAATTGCCGCTGGTTCTTTAGTGGCCAAGGCTGTCGAAATTGTCCTGCTTGAAAATGCGGTCAGCTTTGAGGAGCTGCAGTCCGCCACCGATTCTGGGCTCTTTGGCCTTCTAGAGCGTGCTGAAATCTCCGATGCCAGCCGTCGGGAGCAACTGGACCTTTATCTTTCGGCCCTCTCACGCCGAGTGCTTCCCAAGCGCGCCGCGGTTTATCCGGTTTATGCCAACAAGGAAATTCAGCAAAGCTTGATCGACCGCTTCTTTGGTTCGGGTTCTGCCGAGCACCGTCGCTCCATTGAGGGCAAAATGTCAGAGGCTTTGGAGAAGGTCACTGGCCGCAAAATTCCGGTCATGTTGTATTGCCCAGCCGGGCACATGCAACTTAAACAGGCTAAGATGCTTGTGCACTGGCCAGGAGCTCAAGGATTGGCACCACTCGCTGATTATGCAGACGAGGTCCCACGCCTCCGTGACTTAGAACAAAGCTACACAAGAGGGTGGAAGTTCTATGTTCATGTACTCAGTAACGACCCGGCAGAGCTTGCCGCCGCCCACAAGGTGTGCGCCGATTTCTTCCCCGAGGCGACCAATGTTCTGGCCTCTCCTAAGGCCACATCAGCACGGTAATTTCTGTAACGACTGCTTAGAAGTCGTCTACAATGAAAGGCCTCATTGGTCGTGTCTCGGCCAATTTTGTGCCCTGAGGAAATGATTAGAACCCTACTACTCGTCTGCGGTACCGTATTGCTTTTCGGTGCCCTCCAGGCCTCACCGGATTTCCTCCGTGACCGTGGCACACTTTCGTTGTCTGCCGCCGAAAGTGTGGTTTTCCTCGGAATTACCGGGGACTACAGGGAAGTTAGCGCAGAGGATCTTGCTATTCGCCTTGCCGGCGAGGAAGACATTGCTTTTGTAGGTGAGTCCATTGGCGCAATGGGTGATCGTAGCCGTCGGGTTTGGGCAATCCGCACCGACGAGCCCAAAAAGGTATCGAAGAAGCTGGATAAGCCGCTGAATAAACTCGGTTTCAAGGCGACCCAGTTGCAACTCTCTGTGGTGCAGCCACTCCAGAACGACGCCAAGGCTATGCGCACTGCCTCTCGTACCATCGAAGACGACACCCAGGTCTGGGCTGTATGGGCTGACCGCCGTGGCCCCGGTGTTTGGATTTTCCACGAGTCAAAGCTAAGCGGTAAAAAAATCGAAGGCATGTTCCGCAAGACCGAGGCAAAGGTCGCCTTCTATCACCAAGAGTTCGAATTCTCGACTAACGATGGCGCGGATTTGCCAACCCTGACCACCGCGGCTAAAGAAAAGCTTGATTCACTGAAGGTTTCGGTGCGAGAAGAGCGCCTGGTTTTGGACCTCTTCTTACGCGACATCGACTCTATGTTGTTGCTGGAAAACGAGAAAGGAACCAAGCAGTTCCTCTGTCCCGATATCGTGCATCCCTTCTTGGGGACAAGTGCTGCAGCAAGCCTCGATTGGGCAGTCACGCTCGAGAACGATGGCTTCCCTTTTGTGAATTAGGGTTCTTTTCAGCGCCGAAGATCCCGCACTGGTGTTCCAAGAATTGAAAGCACTTTCTCAAATTGAAATTTGTGAAAGTTTGCTAACTGTCTGGGTGAATGGAAGTAAATAAGAGCGTGGACAATATCGCGACAACAACCTCTGCTGAAGGCGCACTAGGACCTCTTCCAGGCTCCTTGCCTTTTACTTTAATGCATTTAAGCGCGCAGCAATTCGTCTAAGCGATTCGCGCAAAATATCTTCCGACGTTGCAAACGACAGCCGGAAACAATTGGGTGCACCAAAGGCCTTGCCGCCAATACACGCCACGCGATCGACTTCGAGCAGGAGCTCCACAAAGTCATCACCTGAATGGATGGCGCGACCACTTTCCGGGTCAGTTTTCCCTAGGATCTTCTCTACACCAATAAAGGCGTAGAAGGCCCCTTCAGGCCTTGGACAGTCCACTAGCGGCATGGCCTGTAAAGCCTCATAGACAAGGTTGCAGCGGCTCTCAAAACTCTTGCGCATCGCTTCGCGCTCTTCACCGGCATTCTCAAGTGCGGCCAAGGAGGCTAGCTGGGAAATAGCGTTAGGGGAGCCGGTTAGTTGGCTTGCCACCGTTCCAATCCGATCGACGACATCGTACGGGCCAGCGAGGAAACCCATCCGCCAACCCGTCATGGCATAAGCCTTGCTCATGCCACCGATCCACACGCTGGTCTCCATGAGCTCGGGCACTAAGGCCAGTGGAGAAACGTGCTTGGCGTCTCCGTAAGTGAGGCTGCAGTAAATCTCATCGGAAATGATGCGTACTCCAGTGGCCACGGCCCATTCACCGATTTCGCGCAGGATGCTCTCCGGATACACCACTCCCGTCGGGTTGTTCGGCGAGTTCAGCATGATGGCCGACGTTTTCCCCGTCCGAGCCTTTTCCAGTTCTGCCACGATGGGTAGGTGGTCCGGCCCACAGGGGACAATGACGGGCACTCCATCGGCCAGCTTTACCATTTCTGGATAGGAGGTCCAGCAAGGTGTGGGGACCAGGACTTCATCGCCCGCTTCCACCATGACCAGCAGAGCCTGGGTGATTGCGATTTTGGCTCCATTGGTGATCAGAATCTGCTTTGCGGTGTACTCAAGTCCCTGCTCGCGCTTGAGCTGGTCCGCAACAGCCTGGCGGAGTGCCAAAATGCCTGCAGCTGGGGTGTAGCGGCCAGCGCCATTTTGAATGGCCTTTATGCCAGCTTCTTCGGCACATTTTGGCGGGCTGAAGTCTGGCTCACCTGCGGTCAGATCGAGAATTTCGACCCCTTCTTGAGCCAATTGCTTGACCCGGGCAAACATGACCAGGGTGGCCGATGGCTCTAGGCCAGCTGCTCTTTGGGAAAAAGGGCGAGGTGAAGATGTCATAGAAGAAGGGTTCATGGTTGACGTGTGGCAGGGGGGACGGAATTCTACTCTCCGAGCGTCCCAAAGAACTGCCATGACTGAACTCGGATTTTTAGATCGGCTGCGCGAATTTGTTCGTAGCCGTCGCTTCATGTGGATCATCACCATCACCTTCGCGGTGGCGCTGTTCCTATATATGCTATTTGTCACCCTAATCTTTAATCCTTTTGAGGCAAAGTTAGAGGACACAGCGACCATTGTGCCGGCGCAGGTGGATTACTTCGTTCGCTGGGATAAGGCAGGCGAGCAGTTCGGGGAATTCCCGCAGCCGAAAGCCTGGTCCTTTGTCGAGGATAGTCCAAGCTACAAGGAGGCTAAGTCGGCCGGCGCCATGGATGCATTGGGTGCAAAAATCGGCGTGACTAACATGCTGGCTGAGATCGGAAACATCTCGCAATACCTGCCTATCGGCCTTTCTTTGAAAGACGACTTCCTCGGTGAAGTGGTGGTTACCGGTAAAGGCGAAATGCATTTCGATAGTCGCTTCGAAGGCATGGTCATGCTGCGCGGTTCAAGCAAGGTAAAAATGGGTGTAGCCATGCTCGGCTTTGGTTTTATACGAGAGAAGTTGCCGGAAAGCATTCAGATTGAAGAGCTGGACGATGACATCTATAAAATTCCACAGTTCGAGTCCTTTGGTTTTCAAGACGCTTACCTTGGACGCGTCCAGGACATCATTATTTTGACCAGTCGTTTGGAAATGATTGGAGAAGCGCGCGATTTGAATATACGGTCAGGTCAAGACTCTTTGGCGCAAGCCTCGAACTTTCGTGATAATGTGACGGCCTATCTTGGACCGGACGAACATCCTTTAGAGGTGTTCTTTCGATGGGACAAGATTGGTAGTCAGGTGGGGCGTTGGCCAGACCCAAACAGTGAGAGTGTTGGCTCTCGCTTTGTGGGACGCTTGTTCCATACTGGTTTACTGCGTTACTTGTCAGGGTATTTGGAGCTTGATGAGCACATGGTGTTGCGATTGTCCGGGGACGTTGACTTGAGCACGGCCGACAGCTTCACCTCTTCTTGGTTAGAGGGCTCTGGTGTCAGTGCGCAGCGGATGAAGGATTTCGCTGCTATGACTCCGGCGAGCAGTTTCTCCTTTTCCGCAATTGGCGGTGACCCAGGCAAGGTATTGACCGAAGCCTATGATTTGGCCGCAGGCGATTTGCGCCGCACCATGGATGAAGCGGTTGCCCAGAGTGGGCAATACCAAGGCATGGCGCATTTACTTCGCGAGATCGGGAGCGTCTATAAGCCGGGCATTGCTGTGGTCATGAGTGAGTACGTTGCGCCGAAACCCCCGGAGGATGGAGGCCCGAGCACTGCGCCTGCGCACGACAATACTCCGGTTCCGTTTTTCGCTGTCATGGGGAAGGTGCGCGACATGGTGGCCTACCAACGCATCTTCGATTTTTTGAAACAGAACTGGACGGAGTTCACTGGGCGTCGCGAAGATCCGATTCAAACGGTGCGCTTTAACAGTGGCGCCACTGCAACTAGTTTTGTGTCTCGCGTAGTCCCTGGTACCGGGGAACTGGTTTTGCTTTACGTTCCAACTTTAGAGACTTTGATTCTGACTAACTCGGCAGATTTTGCGCAGAGCATTAATAGTGCTGCCTTCGAAGAGCGCCGTAGTGATGCAGCGAAACGCAAACAGCTTTTGCACCAAGAGGGATTCGCGAAAGCATTGGCTGCAAGTAGCAACGGCGCACACTTATTTTTATGGATGGATCCAGGTAAGGCACGCATGTGGTTGGAGAAAAGCTCCTTGGCCGCAGCCGAAGAAACCTACCGTGCGGAAAAAGAAGCTGTCTGGAGAAGTTTGCGCCCGCAAGAAGAGAAGCGTTTACGCGGCAAAATGTTTGATGGTCGCACCGATTTGAATGCGGTGGAGGAGGCAGAGTTGTTGGGTGCCATCGACGATGCCCTGCTCCGTTCGGACTCTGGATCGGCAAGCCGTATTCCAGAACTCACCGAAGAAAACCGTAAGGCCTGGCTCTCGACGCAGGTCATGGATTGGTTCTCCTTCGGACTGCGTGTGAGCCGCCGCCATGCCGAGGTTGTCATTCACGCGAAACTTGGCGGCTAAAAATTGCCCTGCGGGATGCATTTTTGTCGCGCTAGGGCTGTACAGAAACCAGGAGAGGGCTAGAATTTCTCCTCGCAACCCAGCCGGGGTGGCGGAATTGGCAGACGCGCATGGTTGAGGGCCATGTTGGGTTAATACCCAGTGCAGGTTCGACTCCTGTTCCCGGCACCAAATCACGAGCCACCTCCGGGTGGCTCGTTTTTTTTGGCCCTCGCGTTGCGCGCCTGAAGTCCTAGAATCCAGAACCATGCCTAGCCCGAAACTGAGCCTCCAGACCACCACTCTTTGGGAGTACCCTTCGCAGCACTACGGTGATGGCGAGCAAGGGAGCAAGGATTACCGTGGCGCCACACCGTCGTACATCATTTGGAACCTTTTGCAGAGGTACACCAAGAAGAATGATTTGGTGGTCGATCCCTTCTGCGGGAGCGGCACGACCCTAGATGTCGCCGCCGACATGAAGCGCAAGGCGTTGGGCTATGACTTGCAGCCGCATCATCCGCGAGTGATTCGGGCCGATGCGCGCGACTTACCGTTGGAAAACAACAAAGCGGACTTCGTGTTTATGGACCCGCCCTATGGCGACAACTTGACCTACTCTGGCTTGCCAGAGTGCATTGGGGAATTACCTGCAACCGACCCTCGTTACCTCGAAGCCTTCGAACACGTCTTTAACGAGGCGGCTCGTATTCTTCGGCCCGGCCGCTACCTGGCGGTTTACGTTTCCGATGTTTGGAAGAGTGCAGCCTTTGTTCCCATCGGCAGCATCTTTTCTGAGATGTTGGCACAACGTTTTTTGCCAGTGGATCACATTGTGGTCGCGCGTGGCAATAAAGATTTAGAGAAGGGCAACTATCACAAAGCTGCGGAGGAGGAGAACTTCTTCTTGCGCGGGTTTAATCACTTGCTGATTTTCAAAAACCCTGAAGCTGACGAAGTGCGTCGTGTAAAGGTGGAAGGCAAGGTGCGTCAACGCAAAGAGTCCCGCGAGATGGGAGATCCAAAGCGTACCGATGAGAGTGGCCGTGGCCGCAGCTCTGGCGGCAGTGGCGGCGGCGGTGGAAATCGCCGTGGAAGCAAAGGCCCTTGGAAGAAGGGCGGCAGGTAGAGACCGCATTTGCGGGCTAGACTGAATTCAGTCTATGACGCGCTTTGACCTAGTGCTTATGCCAAGGCATCGTCCGCAACGCGGTAGTGCGGATCTTCCAAGACATTAATCTCCATCAAGCTGCCAGCCTTGCCGAGCAACTCTTTACAGTCTGGGCTTAGATGGCGCAGGTGCAGTTGCTTCCCAACTTTGATGTAACGCTCGGCTAGGGAGTCGATGGCCTCAATCGCAGAGTGATCAGAAACACGTGCGTGCTCGAACTCGACAATGATGTCTTGCGGGTCCCCCTTCGGGTCAAATAACTCGCCGAAGCTCTTGGTGGAACCGAAGAACAGTGGGCCACGGATGGAGTAAACCTTGGAGCCGTTTTCCTGAACGTGGGTAATCGCGTGAATCACCTTGGCGTGTTTCCAGGCGAACACTAAAGCCGAAAAGATAACTCCTACGAACACTGCCATGGCGAGGTCGGTGGCTACCGTAACTCCGGAAACCAATACGATGACGAAGGCATCGGACATGGGAACTTTGGTCATGACGCGCAGACTCGACCAGGCGAAGGTTCCGATGACCACCATGAACATCACGCCGACGAGCGCGGCAACCGGCACGACTTCAATCAAGGGTGAGGCCACCAATACGAAAGCGAGCAACACTAAAGCAGCAGTGATTCCAGAAGTACGCCCGCGTCCACCCGAGTTGATGTTGATCATGCTTTGGCCGATCATGGCGCAACCGCCCATGCCGCCGAACAGTCCGCAAGTGACGTTAGCCACACCCTGTGCCACACATTCCTTATTGCCGCGACCGCGAGTCTCGGTGAGTTCATCCACCAGAGTCAAAGTCAGCAAGGACTCAATCAAACCAACTGCCGCAAGGATGATGGAGTAAGGCAGAATAATCCACAGCGTTTCCAGAGTGAACGGAACCGATGGGATGGAAAAATGAGGAAGCGTTCCGGCAAGGGTGGCGCCTTCATCGCCGGTCATCGAACGCAGGTAGTCGACAATCGATGGCGAATCTAAACCCAAGCCAATCGTGGCGAGCGTGATACCTACAATCGCAACCAGAGAAGCGGGTACTGCCTTAGTGAGTTTGGGCAGAAAGTGAATCGTGGCCATGGTTGCTGCGACTAAGCCGAGCATGGTGTACATTTGCGATCCGGTCATCCAGTGCATTTCGCCATCGGCGCCTAAGGATTTGAACTGACCAAGTTGGGCGAGGAAAATCACAATCGCCAATCCGTTCACGAAACCAAGCATGACGGGGTGGGGCACCATGCGAATGAACTTTCCTAATCGGAAAACTCCCGCAGCTCCCTGGATGAGCCCCATGAGCAGGACCGCTGCGAACATATATTCTGCGCCGTGTTCGGCAACTAGGGCGACAAGTACTACAGCAATCGCACCGGTCGCTCCGGAAATCATGCCCGGGCGTCCGCCAAGGACCGCGGTAATCAAACCCACCATAAAGGCGGCGTGCAAACCCACAATCGGATCCACGCCAGCAACGAAGGCGAAGGCAACAGCTTCAGGGACCAGGGCCAGCGCTACTGTGAGACCGGACAGCAGGTCGTTTTTGAGGCTGAAGCCGGGGCTTGGATTGAGTTGAAACATGGTATCGGAGTGTCCCAACCAGAATCTGGGCGCAACACCTTATCTGTTTAAGCAGTGTGGTCAATCACAATTCGGATTCCCTAACTGGATAGCGCAACAGGGGTCGCTAAGGGCTAATATGACGTTGCCCAATTGGGAACCCGAAACTCACATTCATGATTCCAGGAACAACAGCAATACAGAAATTGGTCGATGGAAACCTCCGCTTTGTGGCAGGAGAAACGCATTGTGAGCCTTGGGAGGTGCAGGCTCATCGGGAGGCTTTGGTGGAAGGGCAGAAACCGTTTGCGGTTATTTTGGGTTGCTCGGATTCTCGAGTGCCAACCGAGGTGATTTTTGACCAAGGCTTAGGAGCACTTTTTGTGGTGCGTATTGCCGGGAACATTGCGGCACCTTCGCAAATTGGGAGCATTGAATATGCGGTCGAATTCTTAGGCGCACAGTTGGTCGTGGTCCTGGGCCACACTTTTTGCGGTGCGGTCGCAGCAGCCATCGCTCAGAACAGGGGGGGGCTGGAGATTGAGTCGCCCCATTTGCGTAGCGTGGTCGATGAAATTCGGCCTGTGGTGGATGCAGATTCGCCGGCCGATGCTGTCCGCGCCAATGTGCGGCATAGCGTTCAAGTTTTACAATCCCAATCGAAGGTGCTTGCTTCGCAAATGGCGCAGGGCAACCTCCAAATCGTTGGCGCGGAGTACTGCCTGGAAAGCGGTGCAGTGAGCTTTCTATAAAGAAAAGCTCGCATCGAAGGAATCGATGCGAGCTTTTGAAGAATGAATTGGTCAGCTCTAGAAGCCGCCCATTCCGCCCATTGGGTCGCCGCCACCGGCATGCATTGGTGGAGCAGCTTCCTTTACTACGGAGACAATCGCCTCAGTGGTGAGCAGCAAAGTGCTGACGGAAGATGCGTTCTGCAAAGCGGTGCGCACAACCTTAGTTGGGTCAATGATGCCCATCTTGATCATATCGCCTAACTCGCCAGTTGCAGCGTTGTAACCTTGCGTGAATGATTTAGCGTTACGAACCTTGTCTACGATGAGACTGCCATCGACGCCTGCGTTTGCAGCAATCTGACGAATCGGAGCTTCGAGAGCACGACTGATGATTTCAGAACCTGCTTTCTGGTCGCCCTTCAAGCCCAACTCAGCAATGCAGGCTTGCGCACGAAGTAGGGAAGTTCCACCGCCAGGAAGCACGCCTTCTTCAGCGGCTGCGCGGACGGAAGCAAGCGCGTCATCGACACGGTCCTTCTTCTCGTTCATTTCAGCTTCGGTTGCAGCGCCAACGTTTAGCACCGCAACGCCACCGGCCAACTTGGCCAGGCGCTCCATGAGCTTCTCTTTGTCGTAGTCGCTGGAAGTGCGTTCAATCTCAGCGCGGATGAAATCCATGCGCTCTTTGATTGCAGACTTCTTGCCAGCACCTTCGACGATGGTGGTTGTGTCTTTGGTGATGACCACGCGCTTTGCTTGACCGAGCTGCTCGACGGTAGCGGTCTCAAGCTTAAGCCCGAGATCTTCCATGAGAGCAGTGCCGCCGGTGAGGACTGCAATGTCTTCGAGCATAGCTTTACGACGATCGCCGAAACCAGGAGCTTTGACTGCGGCGCACTTGAAGATGCCGCGCAGCTTGTTGACCACCAAAGTTGCGAGAGCTTCACCCTCGACATCTTCCGCAAGAACCAACAAAGGCTTGCCAGATTTAGCCACGGCTTCCAACACAGGAAGCATGTCGCGTACGCTGGAAATTTTCTTCTCGAAGATGAGGATGTATGGATCCTCCAACTCAACTTCCATTTTCTTCATGTTGGTAGAAAAGTGCGGGGACAAGTAGCCCTTATCGAACTGCATGCCTTCTACCCACTCGATTTCGGTCTCGAGCGAACGGCCTTTCTCAATAGTGATGACACCGTCTTTGCCGACCTTCTCGAAGGCCTCAGCGAGCTTGGCGCCGATTTCCAGGTCGTTGTTGGAAGCGATGGTTGCAACCTGACGAATCTCTTCGGTGCTCTTGACCTTGGTCGACTTCTCTTTCAAGAAATCAGTGACGGCCTCTACAGCAGCTTCCATGCCGCGCTTCAGCTCAATCGGGTTTGCGCCAGCAGCAACGTTGCGCAGGCCTTCTTCGAAGATGGCTTCTGCGAGCACAGTTGCAGTGGTGGTGCCGTCGCCAGCAATGTCGCTGGTCTTGGCGGAAACCTGACGCACGAGTTGTGCTCCAATGTTTTCGTAGGCATCTTCGAGCTCAATCTCGCGGGCAACCGTGACACCATCCTTGGTGACAATCGGGGTGCCGAAAGACTTCTCGATGATGACGTTGCGGCCACGTGGGCCGAGTGTGACTTTGACTGCTGCAGCAAGCTTTTTCACGCCTGCGCGGATGCCCTCACGAGCTTCCTGGTCGAATGCGATTTTTTTAGCCATGATCTAAGTCCTAACCGACGATGCCGAGGATGTCGTTTTCCGACATGATGAGGTATTCCACACCTTCCCACTCGACTTCGGTGCCGGCGTAGGAGGTGAACAACACGCGGTTGCCGGTCTTCACGGCAAATTCGGTGCGCTTGCCGTCATCCAAAAGACGACCTTCGCCCAATGCGATGATGGTGCCTTCGGCTGGCTTCTCCCTTGCGGAGTCAGGCAGCACGATGCCACCGGCAGAGATGTCAGCAGCAGCGAGGCGCTGAAGGAGAACTTTGTCGCCCAATGGGCGGATTGCGACTTTCTTGGCGGTTTTGGCCATGGTTAATTCAGGTTTCTCGTAGCGCCTGGCTACCAAGGCTCACCACTCGACGGTGGCGGGCTCTTGGGCTCGTCCTGGGCAGGACGGGGGTGCAATGGCGACTGGGAAAAGATGCGTTGGACGGTGATGCGTAGCAACTCCGCCGGGATGGGTTTTTTCAGCATGGTGATGACACCTAACTCCATGGCGGCGAGTTCAATCTCACGCGATGGGTTGCCGGTCATCAAAATGCTAGGAACAAGCTGCCCAGCTTGTTGGACTTGCCCGATGACTTCCAAACCGGTGAGGCCTGGCATGTGCATATCGAGCAGGGAGAGGTCATAACGAGTCTCCAGTAGCTGACGGAGTGCATCCGCGCCGGTGGAGGCCATCTCAATGCGAACGTCCGGCCCCTGCAATAGGGCAACGACAGCGCGGAGCTGGTCGTCTTGGTCGTCGGCTACGAGAATTCGGTAAGTCATGAGGTTTCCTCGCTCGTTAAGAGCAATCCTCGTGCCAGGCGCGGTCTGCCGTATCGGCAGTCTCTACCCAAAAAGCGGACTAAATCAGGCTTTCTCTAGCTTTGGGAAGGGCCGAGTTCTTCTCCCTCGTCCTCGCCTTCGTCGCCAAAGTCCATGCCACCTTCGGTCCACTCGTTTTCTGCAAGCCATTCGCTCTTGTCCAGCGCCTGGGTGTGGCCTTCCTTAAGAATGGCCTTATCTTCCCAATGGTCGACGGCGCGGCGCAGGGTTTCCTGGTCAAGACTCCCGGCGCACAGCAGACATTTCGCTCCACCCTCCAGGGCTTCGACGGCATCGCTGTAGGTCATCACTTCGTAGGAACAAAGTGGGCAGCGTACAACAATTTTGGCAGCACTCATGACGTCTTCTTTGTAGGCGCCGACTCACGTCCGGTCTCGCGCCATCGCAAATAATGTAACAGCGGCAACTGCAGCAATGCATGCGGAATTTTGCCAGCTTCTATGATTCCGCTTAACTCCGCGAACGGAAGCAACTCAACATCGATCACTTCATCGTGATCCAGGTCGCGGGCGATTTCTCGCTTGGCATTGCGCACCAAATACGAGAAGCAGTGATTGTTGTGCGTTGCAGGATTTGGCTCCACGGAACAAATCAGCTCCGGGGCATCACCACGATAGCCAGTTTCTTCTCCAAGCTCGCGCACCGCTGCAACGATGGGCTTTTCGCCAGGCTCAATGATGCCGCCTGGAATTTCCAAACGCACGGCACCGATTCCTGGACGATGTTGACGAATTACCACAATCTCATCGTCTTCAGTTACCGCAATCACGTTCACCCAATCGGAGGCTTCGATGACAAAAAACGAACGCTCCCCATCTTTATCTGGGTGTGTGTAAAAATCTTCGCGAACAGAAAAAATGCGATAGTTTCCGTGCGTTTTCGAGTGATGTTTTTTCCAGCGTTTAGCCATGACCAGATGCGGTATTTCCAGAATGGCCGCCGCCAACGGCCTCTTTGGCCACTTCTAAAATTGCAGTCACTGCGCCGGATGCATACAAAGCGTAAAGCGCTCCAGCCAAATAATCGGCAGCCTTGCGTTCCGGGTATTCTTCTTCAAAGAAGCGCGTGACTGCTGCGGAAGCTCCAAACAACAGGGTTGTGGTTGGCTCTTCTTCTTGCCAAAAACGATCCCACTCACTAAAGCGTGAGTCGGCGCGCCGGGCGGCCAAACGATGCCAATGTTGGGTCCGCAAATGCGCCGCAAGGTCGACCGAGGTGGCCTCAACGCGGACCTCCCAAATCGGATCATGGCCCTCTTCCCCCCAACACATACCGAGGAAGATTTGGAGGAGTCCCTGCGGATCCATCCATCGAAACCCAAAATCCACTTCGCCGTTGCCAGGATTTGCCGAGGTTAATTGAAACGGCGAATCGTCTGGCAGGTGATAAATCGAAAATGCGCGTGCCAAAACGTGACGCACTCGACGAAAAAGACTTGGGATGCGAATAGCTGCCGCAAGATCTTCCAGCACAATCGCATCTTCACTCAGCGGCTTCGCTGAAGTGGAGCGTTGAGACTCGGAAGATTTATGTGGGGACGGTTCAATCACGTCCCGGCCAGTGTACGCGTAAACCGCGAACCTAGCTGTTCATCAAGTTGAGCGCGAAGCTGTTCTCTTCCAACCCGGCCTCGAGGCTTCCAAGCATGACTTGTACCGCTTCTTGGCCACGGCCAAGTTCATGCAGGGCGAGTACCAGTTCGGCGACCGTAATCGGGTCGGATGGCTCGTGCTGCCAAGATCGCTTTAAGTAAGCCACCGATCCTTCCAGATCACCTACTGAGCGCAAGACCTTGCCCAATTCACGTGCAACTTCCGGGGCTTCCGGATTTGCGCGGAAAGCTTCGAGAAGGAAGTCAGCGGCAGCAACAAAACGCCCCTCTTCATGGCATTGATGGGCGTGCCGGAGCAGTTCTTGGGAGGTAGGCATGGACGTGAGCGGCGCTATGAGTGGCGCGACAGGCCTTTATCGACAGCATGGGAGTAGCTGCTTAAGCCCAGACCCATCAAGTTTTATGGCAACAAAAAAACAGGTCAGGCAAAAAGCCTGACCTGTTAGGTCCAACGGACGGGTTCGCTTAGTTAACGTTAAGTTGAACCGTGTTGGAATCTTCGCCTGCAACCTGGACTTCCATGTAGAAAGTGCGGCCAGCTCCAGCGTTAGGTACGGTGCGACTGAAGCTCAAGGCTCCAACGCCGTCCGTGGTTCCGGTTCTAACCGTACCGTTGAAGGTTGCAAAGAACGGACTGTTGTCCGAGTTCGCCCAAACTACGGTGTAGGGTTGATTCGCAGGTGCACTATCAGCCGAGAAGGTGATGGTTTGCCCGGCGTTCGGAGTGGTATCCGAAATGGAGAAGTTAATGGTGTCGTTACCGCCTCCAACTCCGCCACCATCGAATGGGTGACTTTCGGAAAGCAACTCACCGCCGCTTCCGGTGCTGCGCTTGACGTGCAAAGCACCGCCTTCCCAGCCACTGGCGGGCAGGGCGACAGAGATTTGAGTCCCACCATTGGTCGAAGGAACATCTGGAATGGTGGCGTGATCACCACCAGAGTTTGCACCGTTCACAACATCACTCTGCAACCAGATGCGGTTGGTGCTGGTTGAGAAGCCCGTTCCGGTAATGGTGATCGTGCCACCAGGAACCATCGAGCCAGTAATCGAGGAGATGCTTGGCATGCTGCTGGACAACGCGCCGTAGATCGACTGAACACCAGCAATGTCATCGCTCTGAATCGAACGCTGAGGCTGACCGGAACCACTAATGTAAGCTGTCATGGTCGAACCGCTGACACCAGTGTGGCCAAGGCCCAAAGCGTGACCGAGCTCGTGACAGGCAACACCCTGGATGTCAATGCCGGAGCTTACGGTGCCAGGACCGTCTTGCCAGCTCCATGAATCTCTGTAGAAGCGGATGCGCCAGCCAGTGCTGATTGGAGTTTCGGTGTAGGCCAAAACACCACCACTGCTTCCACCGAGGGAAGAGATGATGTTGTCATTAGATCCTCCGATGCCGCTTGCGTCGCCTTCCCAAAAGAAGCTGAAGTCAGCATCGCCAGAGCCAACAAGGCTCTGAGAGGAGTCACCGGAGCCGTCGCCGTGCGAACGGGAGTTCCACTCTGCACCACCTTTCCACATGGCCAATTCGGCGCCAGTGTACTGAGGCCAGTTTGGGTGAATGACGGTGTTGTTATTTGCAGCGCCAGTGAAATCGTTGAAGTGACGGAAGTCACGCTGACCGAGGTTCAAGCTACCACCGATGGTGGTGAAACCTTCCGCGGTTTCCGGCATGGCGAGGAAAGTAGAACCCACAAGGATTGCACTACCAAGACCAAATCGTAGGACGTTCTTCATTACTTCGCCTCCCGCAGGCTGTTGATGGAAGTCTGCAGTGCGGTAACGCGAACGTTACCTTCGATTGCAAAACCTTCGCCTTTACCGAGGGCCACAACACCATTCTTGGTGTCGACGGTGCGGAAGATTCCGCCCATTGCTGCGTAAACGCAGTGGTCAATCTCCGGACCCCATCCTTCGACTTTGCCACGGAAAACGACAACGTCGTTACCCAAGCGGTAGTCTGCAGGTGCTGGCATGGAGGTTACGGTCATGGACTCGCCTTGGTAGGTACCGCCCAAGAAGGCAGCCTCTACAGAAGTCTGTTGACCGGTGTAAAGGTCCTCGCCTTCTACAGTGAGGATAGTGTAAATCAGCTGGACGCCGTCTTCCGGGGTGTACGCAGTGGTGCGTACGTCGGTGATGGTCCCGTGAACTGCAGAATCAGTTCGGGAAGTCATCTTGGCAAGGTCCAACTCTTCGATGCAAGCAGATCCAACCTGCACAAGCAGGAGCATGGACGTAGCTGCAAGTAGCCAGCGCAATGTTTTCATCTCTATTTTTGGGGTCTAAGGGAGGGTTTCGGAGCCAGCTGGGGGACGCCAACGGCCGGTGTATTAAAATTGACACCGAAATTGACGTCTAGGTTCCCCAATTCCCCCATTTATCAACCGATTAGGCGAAGGTGGGGGAGAACGCGACGTAACTCCAGCCCTTAGTTCTACCCGCTGAATCGGACGTGAAAGGCCATTTTCTAGGATAAAAGCGGCTTTCCATGGCATAATAAGTAGGTGCGTCATTTCCTCATTCCTATCTTCTGCGGCGGTGCTTTGGCGATTGGTCTGTTAACACAGGCCGATGCTGGCTCAAAAACCCTCGAATTAGGCCCTTCTACGGTCGAAATTCTGCCTTTCGGCCTCATGGACGAAGTGCGGCGTGCTGACCTGACGGTGCCAATGCAGGTCCAGCTTTACAATCCTGGCGCATCGACGGTCCGGTTGTTGGACCTCAGTTTGCTGACTCCGGAAGGTGAAATCTTGTCCCAGTGGGATTTAAATGACATGCCTTTGCAGGGCGATGGCGGCGCAGTGCGTGAAATCTATATGGATATGGAGCGGGTCAACCCCGACTTCAGTCATCGCCACACCAACCGCCTCTACATTCCTCTCGCAGATCGCGAGGAGATTGGACCGGAAGCCGAGGCCGAAGGCATGCGCCGAGTCATCGATGGGGTCGAGGAACTCAAGCGCACCGGAGCTCCTCAGCTGCATAACGCTCCCTTCGAGGTCGATCTCAGCGCCCTCTTCGGTGCCGACGCACAGGTCGGAGACCTAGTTCCTTTTGAGATTCGCGTACGTTGGAACGATGGCTCCGGCCTAACTCAGCAGGCATTCTTGCCCCGTACCATCAGCATGATCAGTCCATTCTTGCCACCACCTCCAGGACATTGGTCCTTCGGGCGTGGCGTCGGCGCTTGGATTGTTGGCGACATGCATGTGCACAACTGCCGCGACGAGGCAATTGGTGGTTGCGATTCCTGTGCAGCGGAGTCCACTAACATTACTGGCGCCTTCACCAATGCTCAGCTGAAGACCCAGTTCCAGTCCATAGGCTTCGACTTCTTTAGCTCCACCACGCACTCTTACTGCATTAATTCGGATTCTGAGTTCAACGCCGTGCTGACGGAATCCGCAACACTCTCCGACCCGAGCTTTGTCATGTTGGCAAGTACAGAGGTTTCTGGAGCGGAGCTTGGACCTCAAACCGCTAACGACAGCGCCGACCTGCTCTGCGCATTGGGTTTTGGCGATTTCGACGTCCATCACATGGGTGCGCACAACATCAGCTCGCGCAAGGCGGGCGGCCGCGATGGCTTCCTCGACTTTTGCGACTTTCCTATGTCAGACCAAGGGGCGAACAGCCAGGCGATTAACGGAGAGGGCGGTTTTGCGGTGGCACACCACCCAGCTTCCGATTTCTGGGCTTACAACAGCACTGGCTGGATGCACGGACAGGAGTCCAACCGCGTGTGGGGTGTAGAAGTTTGGAACGGCTCCGAGGGCGCCAATTTCTGGCAAGCCTTCCACCGCAACTGGTGGGTAGATCGGATGACTGAAGGCATGATCCTCTACCCATACTCAGGTAGCGACACGCACGACACGGTTTACAACTTCGGTGCCATGCACACTTTTGTGGCAGGCGCGCTGGACCAATCCTCACTGACCTCTGCTTTGCGCGGTGGCAATAGCTACCTCTCCAACGGCCCGTTCCTGGAAGCAACTCTGAGCGATGGCGGAAGCCGTGGCCTGCCGATGGGTGGCAAGGCATCGACCCGTGCTTCGCGCATTCCACCAGGATTCCAAGTGTTTGTGGACGTGAGCTACAACGTAGACCTAACTGGTTCCACCCTTACCGTTTACCGCGGTGAGGTAGGCGTGGGTGAAACTCGGATTCATACTTCGACCGGCCTGACTGGCGCAGGCAGCTTTCAGGTGCAAGATACCTTGCCGACCTCGAGCTGCTGGTACCGCGCCGAGGTTCACAACGCAGCTTTCCAGGAAGCCGCAGTGACCACCCCAACGTTCATCACGCTTCGATGAGTTTGAACTAGGGCCAGTCTGTTAGAATCCCGGCGGATGCCAGATAGGATTCCTGCAGATTGGTCCCCGGTGCGCCGGGTTGAAGATGTCGATTCTCTGAAAAGGGGAATCGAGATTTGGGAGAAGGCTGGGATTATCGGTGTTGATACCGAGGCCAACTCCTTCTTCGCTTATCACGAGCGCATGTGTTTGCTGCAGATTACGGCAGAGGGCGAGGATTACATTGTGGATCCGATTGCTCTCGGCGATGACCTCAAGCTGATTAATCCGCTGTTGGCCAACCCGGACATCGTGAAGATTTTTCACGCCGCCGAGTTTGACCTAATGATCCTGCGCAAAGATCTAGATGTCGAGGTGCGCGGCATGTTTGATACGCAAGTCGCTATGACTTTGTTGCGCCACGATAAGACCGGCCTGGCAGCGTTGATTCAAAGTTACTACGGCATGGAGTTGTCCAAGAAGGAGCAGCGCTCTAACTGGGGGCAACGTCCGCTCACCGAAGAGCAGATTGCTTATGCGCGGATCGATACGCACTTCTTGGTAGACCTGCACGGCCGCTTGGTGAAGGAGCTAGAAGAGGCCGACATGACGGGCGCTGCCTATGGCGAGTTCGAACGTCAAGAGCGCGAGATTTTGATTCCTGGTCCACCGAACCCAGAACGTTATCGCAAAATCAAAGGTGTTCGCGGACTGAATCCATCGAGCATGGCGACTTTGAAAGCGATTTTTGATTGGCGCGAGTCGATTGCAGAAAGTCGTGACGTGCCCTTGTTCCGAGTGTTGGGTAATCAATCTTTGGTCGACATGGCAGTGCGTCCGCCGAAGGACCGTAAACAGTTGGCGGAGATCAAAGGAGTCGGCTGGAAGAAGGCTAAGCGTTACGGCGACGAAATGTTGGCTGCCCTAGGTTCCGCGGAAGGGAAAACCATTGAGAACAATGTGCCTAAGGTTTCGCCAGAAGAACGTCGTAAGCGGAAAGTGCAACGTGAAAATATGGATGCGCTCCGTGATTGGCGTAAGCAAGTAGCGCGCGATTTAGACTTGCCGAGTGAGCGCCTCCTGCATCGCCGCCATCTTGAGGCGATTGGGAAAGCACTCCCTCAGAGCAGCGAAGAATTGCTGAAGGTGGTACCGTTGAATGATTGGCAGCGCGAAAACTTGGAGCCGTCCTTGCTCGCTGCTTTGGAACAACTTCCCGACCCGGAGCAAGCATGAAACGCGTTTTGATTTTAATGATGCTGTGTGGCGCCTGTACGGCCCCAGTCCGTCAAGACGATGGCGATTCTTCGCGGGATCGTTTTTCGGGTTCTTGGGAATCCAACAATGGACCGGCAACACTTATAGAAACCGACTTGCGCCCACAGAGGGAGCAAGACCTCGAAACTATTGGTCGGAATCGCTAAGCGTTGCGGCTAAGCCGCGTTCAAAAAAGCTGCGGTCTAAGTCGTGCCCGATGAATACGATTTCGGTGTGCGCCGGATGCTCCTCGGACCATTCTCCATGCGCTTCGACGCTATATAAGTCGTAGACGCCTTGAAGAACGCATCGGTAAGGCAATCCGCTGATGTGCAAGAATCCTTTGTAGCGGACTAAACGTTCACCAAGCTGTTGCACGCAGGCGTCGAGCCATAGTTGCGTTTTGAGTTCATCAAGCGGGCGATCGCTAGTGATGCTAATCGATTGAATGCCTGCGTGTGCAGGTCCATCCTCGTGCGTCGCCCGTTCCGGCAAGCTCGGGAGCTCGCGTTCGTACGCTTGGAGCACCGCATGCAAAGGGACTTGCGCTTTGGTCGCATGAACTAGGTCGGCAGTTGGATTGATGCCGATTAGACGTTCGCGAATTCGCTTGAGTGAAAGCGCATCTACCAAATCAGTCTTGTTTAGCACCAGCAAATCGGCCAATGCAATTTGCTCCACGGCGCTCCGTTGGGGGAGTGCCGTTTCCAGGTTGGCGGCGTCGACCAAAGTGACTACCGATTGCACCCGATAGTAGGTTGCGATTTCATCTTCGACTAAGAAAGTTCGCAACAGGGGTGCGGGTTCGGCAACACCGGTGGTTTCAATCACCACGCGATCAAAGTTAAGCCGCTTCCCGAATGGCAAACGTCGGCGTCGTAATTTTTTCAGACTCTCGACTAAGTCACCGCGGATTGTGCAGCAGACACAGCCATTCGACAACTCCACAATGTCATCGGTGCTGCGGGCAATAAGGCGGTCGTCAATCCCGATCTCGCCGAACTCATTCACCAGAACGGCGTAGCGCGTGCCGGTGTCATTCGCCAAAAGATGATTCAGCAGGGTGGTTTTTCCCGCGCCCAACCAGCCGGAGAGCAAGGTCACCGGAGTTTGCAAGGCCTGGGTTGGGTCTGACATGGCGCTAAGAATAACAGGGTCGGAGACTCCGCTCATACGAACTTATTTTTGTAGAATCGAAAGCATCACCGTCGATGCTTTAGCGCTACCCATCAGGGTGGACGCAGTGGACGGTGGCTTCACAGCTCCAGATAGTGTTGGGTTCCCCCAGGTGGACAGTTTTTTCAGGAGCACTTTGTCGGAAACTCAGGCGCGTTTTCCAGTCACGTCTTCTGGAGAGATGCGTGGTTTTGGCTTTGAAACTTCTGGCGATAATCAAGATGTGCGCGGACTTCGGCCGCGAGCGGGTGACTGGTTTGCGCGTAACGATGCCGATTTCTCGGATAGCGAATTGCTTGAGGCGTACGACGGGAATCTTAATCCCCTGAAGTTGGGAGTCGCTTCCGGCCTAGCTACAATCCCCGCATGGTGGTGGGATTTCAGGGCTCATTGTTTGGCGTGCCGGAGGGTCGGTTTGCGCAGATTGCATTGGATACGCCAGTGCGTCGTGAGTTTGCCTATTGCGTGCCCTCGCGTTGTGAGCCGCTGGCGCCAGGGTGCCGAGTGCGCGTTCCTTTTGGCCGCCGCGAGAGTGTTGGGGTTGTGGTCGCGGTCGATGACCACCCACCAGCCAACGTTCCTCCGGATCGGATTAAGTCCTTACTCGCAGTGCTCGATGTCGAGCCTCTCTTAACGCCGGCGCTTTTGCGCTTGGCTCATCGCATTGCCGATGACACTTATTGTTCGTGGGGCCAGGCACTTTCTGCCATGTTGCCGGCGGCCTTACGTCGCGATCGCCCACGACGCACGATTCCGGTGGTGGAGTTGCTCAAGGAAGTGAGCACCGAGGAAATCGAGGAGCTGGAAAAGAAGCATCCGAAGCAAGCGAAAGCCGTGGCGTATTTGCAGCAAGCAGGTGGGCCCATGGAGGTGCGCGAATTTCGTAATCGCACCGGCCTGTCCAAGTCGCCGCTGGATACTTTGGCTAAGAAAGGTTGGGTGAAGTTTGGTCGCAAACAAGAGGTGCTCGACCCCTTTGCAGATATCGAAGTGGTGCGCGATTCTTCGCCGAAACTTACCTCCGCGCAACAAGCCTGCGTAGATGAGGTCATCGGTGCGCTCGGCCGCGAGGTTTACGATGCCTTCTTACTTTTTGGAATTACCGGTTCTGGCAAGACGGAGGTGTACTTGCATGCGATGGAGCATTGCCTTGAACAAGGCCGCGGCGCCATCGTGCTGGTTCCGGAAATCGCGCTGACTCCACAAACCGTTTCTCGCTTTCGCGCCCGCTGTGGTCAAGTTGCAGTGCTCCATTCCGGATTGACCGATGCCGAACGCCATGATCAGTGGCTAGCGATTCGAGAAGGTCGGGTGCGGGTGGTGGTGGGCGCACGCTCGGCCCTGTTTGCGCCCATGCCAAGGTTAGGATTAATTGTTCTCGATGAGGAGCATGAGTCTTCCTTTAAGCAGGAATCAACACCCCGTTATCACGCGCGCGATGTCGCCTTGGAACGTTGTCGTTTGGAAGGCGCGGTTTGTATTTTGGGTAGCGCCACACCAGCCTTGGAGTCTTGGGCTTCGGCAATGAATCCTGGTGGCCTACGGTTACTGGAGTTGCGCGAACGGGTTGCCGGCGGCGTATTGCCATCGATTCAAGTGGTAGACATGCGTGTGCAAAAACCAGAGAAGGGGAAGTGGCTGGTCCTTTCGCAACCACTTGTCAAAGCTCTGGGCGATGCCCTGCAACGCAAGGAACGCGCCATCTTGTTTTTGAATCAACGTGGCTTTGCTCCCGCGTGGCACTGTAAAAGTTGCGGTGGAAGTGTGCATTGCAAAACTTGCGATGTCGCGTTGACCTACCACCGGTGGCGCAAGAAAGCGATTTGTCATTACTGCTTGCATGAAGAGCCGCCTCCGCAAGTCTGCACCGGGTGCGGACGCCCAGTAGAAATGGTAGGGGTTGGAACCGAGCGCGTGGAAGACTCGGTGCAGCGTATGTTCCCGCATGCCCGTTTAGCTCGCATGGACCGCGACACCATGTTGCGCCGCGAATCCTATGAAGAAGTGCTCGCTGATTTTGGATCCGGCAACAAGGATATTTTGCTTGGTACGCAAATGGTTGCCAAGGGATTAGATTTTCCCGAAGTCACTTTAGTTGGTGTACTGAATGCCGATACGGCCTTGCACCATCCGGACTTCCGCGCGAGTGAGCGTTGCTTTAACTTAATCGCGCAGGTTGCTGGACGCGCTGGGCGTAGTGCGCGTGGAGGCAAGGTGGTGGTGCAAACATGGCTTCCAGATCACCCGGCAATCCTCGCGGCATCGAAGCATGATTACGTGCGTTTTGCACAGAAGGAGTTGGAAGAACGCAAGCTGTTCGGATTCCCCCCATACGGTAAAGCTTTGCGGCTTACTTTTGAGGCTGAACATCGTCAGCGTGTGGAGCAAACAGCCGAAGAAGCGGCGGCGGCGCTGCGTGCCAATATGGTGGGGCGAACAAAAATATTGGGCCCCTCTGCGCCGCCGATGGAAAAGTTGCGTGGCAGAATCCGTCGTCAGATATTAATCAAAACGGATCGCGATGGATTGCACGCTTTGCGCGAAGTGCTTTATGCCTTGAGCGAAAAGCAAGGCGTAACCGTGGATCCACTTTAAAGCTTCAAGCTAGTCTTGCTTAGCAGAGTCGGTCAGGTCAACCGCAGCGCCGCCATTGCTGGTGGCGAGTTCGGCAAGAAACTCGGCGCGCACTTCTCCGGCAGCAATCGTGTTAATCACTACTTTGCGGTCTCGGTTGGCACGTTCCAGTTCCACCAGGATGGCATCGGGAAGCACCACGCGGCCGAAGGTTGGGTCGCCATCGGTCAACAAGAAGATGGTTTGAACCTCTTCAAATCCAAGCGCCGTCATCAGTGCTGCATAAAGATTGGTCGGGCCATCAGGTCGCACGTCTTCCAGGAACGAGCGAGCGTCCTGGGCATTTTCTGGAGTCCCCGCGAGGAGCTCTTCCTTCCAGGGTTGTACCCCGCCAGAGAATAGGATGATATTAAATCGCGTTTCTTCATCTAACAACGAAATGGTTTCAATCAAAGCGTTGGAGAAGTGTTGGTAAAAAGACTCACCATCGGCAAACGGTTCCATCATGGAACCACTAATGTCCATCACAAAAATCACACCACCTTTCGGGACTTGCACTCCGTGATAAACGCTGGTCACAATGGAATCATGCCCTTTCGCCTGACGCTCGCGCCGCCTCGCTAGCCTTTCAGAGGCCACTTCGGATGCTGGCAAAATGTAGTCTTCGGGCAGATCTTTAAACCACTTACGCCAGATGCTGCGCGCTGGGCCAAAGTCTTCTCCAGTGAGTTGACGCAAAGCCTCGACCGCATCGTCTTGCACCCGTCCAATCTCAGTGTCGACGCGATCCACTAGTGGGCCGACGGATTCCACGCGGCGGAAAAGGAGTAAGGAGGCAACCGCAGCGGAACGCACCGACCATTGTGTGTCTTGCAATAGTTGGAGGCAGGCTTGAAAGGCCTGGTTCGATTCCTGGAATTGACTTAGGGCGGTGGCTACATGCAGACGAATGGCATAGCGTGAGTCGCTGGCCAGAAGAATGAGTTGAGGTGCAAGCTCTGCCGGCAAGTCGCCAATCTGAGACAGGGCCCATGCCGCAGTGGTGCGTGTGCGTGGATCGTCGTGCCCAAGTTGGGTCAGTAAAATTTCGACCACCTTATCGGGGTGCGCGCGCACCAATCCTTCGATGGCATAATCGCGAATGCGAGCATTCTTGTGGTCGAGTAATTTCAGCAATGCTGGGGCAGCTAAATCTGGCTGGCGTACGGCCGCAATCGATAATGCATTTGCGCAAGCACCAACGACTTCGGGATTTTCATGGGTGAGTCCGCTTTGAATTAATACATTGACTTCAGGAATCGTGGTTGCCGATTCCAGCAAAGCCTCAATGTCGGGGCGTAGCGCAAGGTTGTTGGCATGCGCATAAGCAGCGAGCAAGGTATGAAAGCTTTCTTCTCCGCCAAAAGTGGAAAGGGCGCGAAAGGATTCCAAACGTAAACGCAGATCTGGGCTGGTGAGGTAATCTTCTACGGTGCGTAATCCACGCTCCAAGTGAAGCTTGCCAATTCCATAAACTCCAACACTGGCATAAACCTTGTCTTTAGACTTCGCAGCTTTCAAGATCGCGTTGTCTAGCTTCGGTACATCTAGATCAATCAGGTTGCGCAAGATTTCACCACGAATGCGCAAGTCTTTCTCCTTATTCAGGCGGCTGTCGCGCAGGTAGAAAAGGTCCTCTTCATTTCCCTTCGCTAAGTCGACACAGGCCTGGCGTCGAACATTGGGGTGGGTGCGATCGCGCGCCAGGATTCGCAGCTTGTCGTGTGCATACTCCGTTTCATTCAGCGCAATGGCGTGGACAGCAGCGAGCTGCATGGGGCCTTCTAGATTGGGAACCAGACGCAGCAAGGTATCGACCGCTTCTTCGGAGCCGAGCTGTCCGATGGAGTGAAGGCAGGCCACCGCTTCTTCTACCTTGGCGCCTTGCGTACGGCGCAATTGCTGGAAGTGATCCAGCTGCTGCTCGAGCGAGTCGGCAGCGACGGGCGTGGATTGCTGAGCGGTGGCGGTCGCAGTGGGGACTACAGCCAGCGCCAGCGCAAGGAGGTGCGGGAGCATCACGGGTTTATCGGAGGCTAGGGCTCCAGAGCAAAGAAAATAGGCGTTTTAGGGGAGGTTGTCACGCATTTGGGTAGCCATCTGGAATGGATAGAGGACAATGAGGTCTTAATATCGCCTTTAAGCCTGCCATGTTTCAACCTAAAACCATCATTGAGCCCTTCCGCGTGAAGGTTGTCGAGCCTCTTCCAGTCCGCACACGTGCCCAGCGCGCGGAGGCTCTTGCGGCGGCCCAGCTCAATCTATTCTCCGTTCGGGCGTGCGAGGTCACGGTGGACCTCATGACCGACTCCGGCACCTCGGCAATGAGTCAGGAGCAATGGGCAGCCATTTTCCGCGGCGATGAGTCCTATGCCGGGGCCAGTTCCTTTTTCCGCTTTCGCGAGGTGGTCTCGCAATTGACCGGCATGCACCACGTCATTCCGGTACACCAAGGTCGGGCTGCAGAGCGCATTTTATTCAGTGTGGTGGGAGGGGAGGGCAAAACAATTCCCGCGAACACGCACTTTGATACCACGCGAGCCAATGTGGAAGCTTCGGGCGCAGTCGCGGTTGACCTGGTGATTGAAGAGGGGCGTTCACCTTCGACCGAGCACCCCTTTAAAGGAAACCTAGATGTACCGGCTTTGCAGAAAATGTTGGAGCAGCATGCCGGCAGCGTGCCCATGGTGGTGGTCACCATTACCAATAACTCGGGGGGTGGGCAGCCGGTTTCATTGGACAACATGCGCCAAGTTCGTGCCGTTTGCGATCGCTTTCAGATCCCACTGTTTTTGGATTGTGCGCGCTTTGCTGAAAACGCTTGGTTCATTCGTGAACGCGAACCGGGTCAGGAGTCGCGCAGCCCCAAAGACATTGCTGAAGAAATGTTTCGGCTCGCCGACGGCACTTGGATGTCGGCGAAGAAAGATGCCTTTGGAAACATCGGTGGCTTTCTTGCGCTGAAGGACGATGCTCTCGCCGAGCAATGCCGCAACCTATTGATCCTCACCGAAGGTTTCCCAACTTACGGCGGCTTGGCCGGTCGTGACTTGGAAGCCTTGGCCGTAGGTTTGCAAGAGGTCCTTGCAGAAGACTACTTGGAGTATCGCATTCGGAGCACGCGTTATGTTTGGCGTCGCTTAGATGAAGCCGGAGTTCCACTCTTGCGCCCTGCGGGGGGACACGCGGTTTACCTAGACGCGCGTGGATTCCTACCGCACGTACCACCATCAGAACTACCAGGACAATCGGTTAGCGCATCACTGTTCCTTGAAGGAGGCGTCCGCACTTGTGAAATAGGTACCGTCATGTTCGGCCGAACTCAAGACGATGGTTCCCAATCTCCAGGCCCCATGGACTTAGTGCGTTTAGCGATTCCGCGTCGTGTTTATACCCAATCGCACATGGATTACGTTATCGAAGCGGTGCGTTATGTTTTTGAACACAGAAACCAGCTCGGTGGCTTACGCATCAAAAACGAGCCGCCCACGCTGCGTCACTTTACTTGCGGCTTTGAACCCATCGGATGGGATCCTTTGGCGCCGCTTGCCGCTGCGGCACGCAAACCGAGAGCGGCGTATTGAGCATTGGATAAATCTCCACTCCAACCACCAGAACCTTGACCATAAGCCCACAGACCATTGGGCATTTGCCAGTCGACAAGATCCTCTGCCAATTCCTCAATGAGTTCCCGATCCTGCGGGTCGGCGCCTGCGTGATACGCCATGAGCTCCAGAGCCACAACATAAGTGTGAGCGCCGCGCTTCTGGCGTAAATGCTCCAGGCCCTTCAACACCGATTCGTGGCGTGGGCTTACTCCACTTTTTACTAAGGTGTAAATCGCTAAAGCACTCACTCCATTTGGGTAGCCCTGAAAGGTTGGCCAAGATCCATCAATGGCTTGGCGGTCGAGTAAATACTGCACTCCCAAATCAATCGCGCGATGGATTCGTGGGTTATCAATCCGACGCAGGGATTGCATTTCAAAGCTCCAACCCACAGTATTGCTTTGGACTTCAACCAAAAGATGATTCAAGCCTGGGACGACGTCGAGCTTCAAGGGAAAACTCGAGGCACTAAATTGCGAAGTGCGTTTTTGGGAAATCAGCGGCTTCCCATTCCACCACAGAGAGACCTTCCCTTCAGCACCGCACTGCACCGGAGTCGTACTCATGGCATTGGCATAAACCGGAACATACAAATATGCCGTTGCGTTTTTGGAATACTCCGGAGCCGCTTGAACTAAGGGCAATAACTTCGCGATCTCAATCTTTCCGGTGTCCAATCCCAATCGTGAGCGAGGGTTGATGGCATCCGCATCTTGTTTAGTTAAGAAAGCTGCGACATCGGGTTGGGTCCAAGGCAGTCGCATGTTTTCGGGGCCTTCATGCGTTTCGGCGAGATTGGTGTAAGGCACGCCCGCCTGCATCTTTCCCGCGAGCACCGAAGGACTTTTCAGTCCAGTGACGGAACTTTTCGGCAAGGGTCCGAGCATGTGCCATTCTCCGAGTCGCAGGGCATCGACCCCGTCGGCTTGGGGCGGTGCGGCGATTGGCGCGGCGACGAGGAGCAGGATGGATGCAGCCAAGGACATAGTTGCTTGTAGGTTATCCGTGCGTATGAGGTAACTTGTGAATATCGTGGCTCCTACCCTGCCCCTTGCCCTCAAATCCCCGCTGAGTTTGTTTGCAGCCGTCCTCCTTTTGGCCAGCGCGAGTTTTGCCCAAGAAACTCCTGACCTCGCGAAAGAGCACGTGAGTTTGGAGTATGGCCGTGCAGCTCATGCCAAGGGTGATTTCACCGAGGCTTATGAGCATTTCTTGTTCGGCCTGGCTCGGGTGAATCATCCCTTCGAAGTAGTAGGACTGTTGTTGGAAAATGCAGCCTCGGCTGCCGATGCTGATGCGCAAGCCTTATGGGCGCATGAGTTTTATGCAGCTGGTGCCGATGCACGCGGCCGCTTGAACTTACAAAAGAACCAAGCTGCATGGATGCTGGAAGACGATCCCTGGCCAAGTCAGCTAGCGGCATCGCGTGCGGCTGCGGTGCAAGAGTTGGTCGAGATGCGCGATCGAGAAGCCAAGGGGCGCGGGGCTGGAGATGCATTTATTGCGGAGTGGGCGGAAGATTTAGCGCGCAGTTTGGCGCTCGCGTCACCGGCTTTGCAGGAAAAACACGCGGCGGATTTAACCCCAGCCTTCGAGGTGTCCAAGGACGCGCAACGGCAGGTCCTAAAGTCTTTGCAAAACGCTATTAGCCAAGGATTTGCAGAAAGTAGAAACGAATTGGTGGTGCGCGCGGCTCGTTGTTTACGTGGATTGGGTGCGCAGTCGAACTTTCAAGACTTAGAAGGCCCAGAGCCGCTGGATATGAGCAAAGAAATCGCGGCTGCGGATGCTTCCTTGAATCGTGCGCGCGCAAAATTACTGCAGCAATCGGAAGTGCTTACGGTGGAGCAACTCGAAGATTTCGATGAAGACCTTCAGCGTGCTTACACTTTGGATCATGCAAGTTTTGCAGATCCGGGCGTCGCCAATTCTCTGACCGACCGTTACCGTGTGGAAACTTCTTGCGGATACTGGACCCTGTTGGGCGTGGCTTCGACCGTGGAAGAACATCATGAACGTTTGGTGGCCTGGTACGGCGAGGATCCTTTCTTAAACCAGCCCGGCACCATGCGCATTGTTCCCGAATCGCACGGCTTGGAAATGGAAGGCGCGGGCTTTTGGTGGGTCGGAGGCTTTCAAGGTGGTGACACCACAACCATTGCTTTTACGCTGAGCAATATTCCATCGCTGGGGCGTACGATTACTCACGAGTTAACTCACCGCTTCGATGGCGCCCTCTTTGGGGGGCTGCCGGCTTGGCTTGCAGAAGGCCGCGCCGTTTGGACTGGCGGTGGCTACGGCAAAATGAGCGACCGTCACTTCAAAGAGGATTATGTGAATTTCGGCACGCTGTTCTCGGTAGCGCAGAAAGGCTATGGCGGGTTGGAGGACTTCACCTCTCTGGTTGATGGCAGTATTGAGGAGTACCGCGATAATTACTCGGCCGGTTATGCCTTGTTCGTTTACTTGCGTAGTTGGACTGGTTTTGAAGAAGGCGGATCACCGATTTTCCAGTCTCAGCTAGAGGCCTATCAAAAAAATAGGAAACGTTCCCGTGGTGGTGGAGCGGAAGGCTTCGCTGCTTACTTTGCCGATGGCAAGCAAGGGCGCCCCGAGAGCTTGGAAGATTTCGCCAAGGATTTCGATCGCTTTTTACGCGGTTTTTATTGGAAGGAAATGGAGCCATGGACCAACCGTTACGATCCAGGTGCTCCCAGCAGCGAACCCGCACCGCGAGTCATGGATGAGCCGACCTCTACTTGGTTACGCAATCGTGCAGAACCATGGTTTGGCCAAGATCAAGCACGTATGGGGGCAGAGTTATTGGTGGAAGCCGGCAAGGATCGCGCCGCACTAGTCGCTTATCAATGGGCGTTAAGCGTGGACGAACCATCTGATGCTGTCTTGGAGGAAATTGCGAACGCCCTAGATCGTGTGGACGAAAAGAATGCGGCATGGGTCATGCGTAACTGGCATCGTTTTGATGCGCCACGGCGCGCTTATCTGGCTACGGTTGCAAATGAGGAAGCGCCTTTCTTGGACAAGCTTTCTAAAACCGAAGGTTTCATGAAAGAGATGGGGGAAGCCGCAACGTTTTATGCGAAGGCCGGCCATTCGGTTGCCGCTGCGGCAATGGCGGCCGATCACAATCGTTTGGCGCGCGCGCTGGGTGCACCTGAATCGACGGTGAGCTTTGTGCGTGAAGACATGGAGAAGACCTTGCATCCGATTCATCGCCCGGCGCATCAATTGGGCAATGCCGGGTGGATGGAAGATGGCTTGACTGGGCACGAGGACAATCGCGTAGAAGGATTGTGGTTCGTGGATCGCGAAGGCGACTTGCACGTAGGGCGCAAAGAGGCGCGCAGCGGGACCGACACTATGGACCGTCAATCCCACAACCGCGATGCTTTCGTTTTGTCAAAAGAATGGCAAGATCCGGGGCGCTATCGCTTACGCACCAAGGTGGAGCAAACGACTTCGTTTTTCCATGGCGGGGTAGTGCTCGGCTGGACACGTCGAGACCGCAACATTCGATTCGACTTTGCTGGCGGCGATGCGCGTTTTGCTTTCGGTGAAAGCGAAAGCCGCGATGCAGCCAATGGTTTCTCATGGACCCTGAATGGTTTATACGCACGCCAGCCACGCATTTCAGGAGGCGTGGCCTTTGAGCGAGAGAAGCGCACCTGGGATTTGGAGTTGCGCGTGGATGGCCCCACAGTGGAAGTTTTCGTCGATGGCAAGTTCACCGGTCGCATGACTACTTTGGATGCGCGTCCGATCCAGGGATACATTGGGTTTTACACTTCTACCGGTGCGATTCGCGTTGTGGCACCAGAAGTCGAGCGCCGCGATCGTGAAACCTACTTATTCGATGCCCCCGCCTTGGGTAATGGGTTGCATCCAACCCGCCTGGGCGAAACGAGCTTGCGCGCCCTGCATGGAAGACCAGTGACAGGTTTGCCACTCGCAGGTGCGGGGACCGCCATCCTTTGGTTCCCGGAAGAGGCCAAAGAGAAACTCAGCGAGCTAGAGGAGGGCGCATGGGCCGAACAAGTGCAAAGCCGCATCGACTTGTTCTTAGAGCAATGGATGATTGAAGATCCAAGCCAAGGCATCGTTATTGTTTGGCCTGCGTCCATGCCCGAAGAAACCCAAGCCGTTTTGCGTCAGCGCTACGAAGGGGGAGAAGTGGAAGACCTTGTCTTGCCGCGCGGTGGTTTGTTTTGGGCGACGCATCCGGGACGCAGTGATTTAATGGAAAGCGGCATGACCGTAGGCGGATGGAAGCGTCCCTTGCTTCTGTTTGCAGACCCGGCGGGCATCCTTCAGTTCGCCCGACGCTTATCGAGTTCGCAGTCTGGATTGCATCGCGATTTCCTGCAGCAACTTTTGGAATTCCAAGATCACTCGCGACCTGGCCAAGCAGGATCCAACGACTAGTCGCGTTGGAATTCGATTTCAGAAAAACCGACGATGGCGTTGCCTAAGACGCCGCCCTCGATTTCGGTAATGACAATTTTGAGGAGGTCGATTTTCATCGTCTTCTCAAAGCTGATGATGGTCTTCCGCGCCGGGGAAGTTTCCACTTGGTAAATGGTGGGCTCTTTATCTTTGTTAAGCCACAACTCAATCTGCGCCACATGCGGATGCGCACCCTGTTCGGACTTTCGCGTATGTGCTTGTGAAAGAAGAATACGATCTACCTTTGCCTTCTTGCGCAACTTGATTTCTACAGTTGGGCTAGTATCCGAAATATCGCAATCCCAAAAGGAGTACCAAACGTTATCCACTAAGCGCGTACCGCTGTGGTCACTATGCTGAGTGGAAATGCTAACTTCTGGGCGATAAGCCGGCAGTAAGTTGCGCGAAGAATCACTGGCGTATTGCATATCAGTCACGCGAATTCCGGTTTCATATTCCATGGTAAGTACGGTGCTTTCCCAGGTCTTTCCCTGATCACTCTCCCCTTTGACCTGGAACTCCCAAGCACCAGGTGTGTCCGCGCTGAAACGATACCCGAAACGGTTGCCTTCTCCGTCGCCAGCCGGCAGCCACTCAGCGCCTTTCCTGCGTGCGAAGTAATGAGCATTAAGCAAGGTTACGCCTTTGGGTGGCACGACCCACAGAACCATGGGGTCACCACTTATCGCATGCAGCACTAGATGGTCTTCACTAGTTGGAGTTTCATGATGGCGCTTGGTGTTTTCACTTAAGCCACCGGTGATTGCTGAGCGTGCGGTTGCTCGTTTCAAAAAGAGCAAGGCAAAGCTTGTAGCTATATCTTCTTCTCCCCAGGGAGTTGACCACTGCCCATCGGCCCCTTGATCCTCCACCAAGAAGCTCGCACCTTCTTGGTACCAGTCGTGATCGCCCATTTTTTGAATGTGGAGCAAGGCGCCAACCCGTTCGACTCCATATAGCCAGTAGTAATAGTGGGAGCGGCCTGGCCGTCCTGGGTTATGCCCCAAAGAAAACTGCTGGCCCAACCACAATAAACCGCTTTCAATCGAGGCGTCGATCTTCTCCAAGTCGGTTCGTTTGATGCGTTCGCCAAGCTGTTCTTTGGCAATCGCCAAAACAGAAATTCCGGCAGAGGTCATGGTGCCCGACCAACCCGTTGGATGTCCCGGGTAATAAATGAACGGCGCACCTTCGCCAGCCGTTTTGCGGTTGGTTTGTGCTTGGGTAACCAAAGTTCCCCGAACCGCTTCATCCCAAACATTGCGCGGAATATCCACGCCCCGTTGGGCTGCAGCACGCAATCCAAGAATAGCAAACTGGGTGCAAGACAGATCCCAATGGCCTCCTGGATAAGCCCACTGCCCACTGTCTTCTTGCCACGAGATCAAGTCTTCTGCACGTTCTTCTATCCAGGGGAAAACGCTCGGGTCATCTAGGGCTGCCAAAGCCATAAGCTCACATCCAGCAGAATAGGTGCGATCGGAAGGCTCGGTGCGCAGGTACTCTAAGCCGCGCAAAATGGCTGGGTGCCGGGGATCTAATCCTGAGCTTAGAAGGGCATAAATCGTTAAAGCGGTGGCGCCGTTGCGGTAAGTATCTTGGTTGTCTTGCCAAGAACCATCTAAGAGTTGTCGGCCCAACATATATTGCACGCCACGATCTACCGCCAGGTTAATAGCCGCCTGATCTTCAAAGCGGGGCGACTGCATTTCAAATTTCCAAGTCCCTCCGTTCTGCGTCACCTTAACCATCAAGTGATTGATGCCGGGCTCCAAAGACAGAGTGACATTCTCCTGATAAGCATTGGTGCCGCGATTTTCTGTGCTCTCACAAACCAAAGCGCCGTTCAGCCACATGCGCAGGCCATCGTCACTGCCAAAGAAAATTGTTTCCTCGGTGGCAAGATCAGTTTGGATTGCACAGTAGAGGTATGCGGCCTGCAGCGGTTTGGCTTCTCCGGTGAGTGCCACTAAATCAAACTGCCCGACATCGAAGAGTTCTTTGCCGCGTGGCTTGGTCGACGTCGCGGGTTTCCACAGGGTCATTTTGCCGGAAACCTCCACGCCATTTTCTGCCGGGAGCCAATATTCGCCCGGCAGCATATTCTTTAAAAACCGTTCTGGCGGATGCGTAAGGCTGAGGTCATCGGGCTTTTCTTGGGCAAAAGGTCCCATGACCAGCCAGGGGCCAAGCTCCACTTTGGCTGTAGGTTCTTGGGTGCATGGGGTCGCGCAGAGGAGGGCTAGGGCTAGGGAGGGAAACAGGAACACCGCCGTCAGCCTAGCACTGACGACGGCGATTCACGATTCCGCTTTTAAAGGCGGCGCAGAGGCGCCACGGTTTACTGGACCGAAGTTGCGATACTTTCGCCGAGGGTCAGTGTGCCTGGGTCATAGATTTGCAGCCACACCGGGGTGCCAGCGAGTCCGGCAGGGACGTTAAAGGTGAGCGACGCATTGCCCTGAGCATCGGCAAGAATAGAAAACGAGGTGACGGGCGGGGTCAGGTTGGCCACTCCGACTGGAGAAGTCCATGGTCCGCCGCCGGCCAAACTACGCCCGACAAAGGCGGTTTGGCTTGGCGTGAGATTGCCTGCGCTCAGGGTGGCGCTTTGCCCAGCAATCAAAGGGGTGATGCTTAAACTTGGCCCAGTCACGCCGTCTTCAACCACAGCACGAAGGAATAAGTTGCGCGATTCGGTCACGAAGGACGCTGCACTGTCATTGCAGTCCGCGCTAAACGAACTGCGCCCGACGGAAGGGACACTGTAGGGGATGGTGAAGCCAGTGTCGCCGCCGCAAGGATTGGAGGGTCGAAGCTCGATCGAAAAATCTGAGGTGCCGACCGTGAGGTTCAAGCTGCTGACATCGATCACTTGCCAGTTGGCCGTGTCCATTACGGCGGTTTGCTGGAGCAAGCTGCCGAGGACGAGGCCACTAGCATCGCGAATAAGGATGTCGAAATCAAGGCTGGTGCCCCATTGGGTAGCACCGACATAACGCACTTCTAATAAACGACCGCTTGCAATAGGGGTCGGTGTAAACAAAACCGAGTGCGCCCAATAACTCCAGCCTGGGATGATGTTGGCGTTCTGCAAGTTCCGCGAGACCCCGGAGAAGTCGCCATCGTCATAAAAAATCTCCGTGCTATTAGGAGGCAGCGCCGGAGAAAACACGATGGACCGTGTCTGAATACTGGTGTCGACGGTGGTGATCTGTTGCGCGCTCAGTGATGCGCTGAGATAAGCAAGGCAGAGGCTTAGCAGTGCTCTACGGACGGTAGAGCCGGTCAACAGATGGGGTATGGCCATGGAAGAAAGTTACCACAGAAACCCCCCGGCGGGTGAAAAACCTTTGGCCCTGCGAATTTAGGTCGCAGGGCCAAAGCGCTTCGGTTTAGTCGCGACGCATTAACAGCATGAGCATGTGTTGGAACATCATCACGAAGTCAATCAGAAGGGTCGCGGCTGCAGAAGCGGCCATGTTCTCTGGATACCGGCGCATGATGTTTTGCGTGTCGTACAGCACAAAGCCACCCATGAGAACCACGAAGGCAGCTGAGAAGGCCCAAGTGCTGGCGCCGCCGCCGATGCCGAAGTACGAAAGAATGCCGATCGCAAGGAGTGCGAAGAAGCCCATCCAGAGGGCACCGCGCATCCAAGAAAAATCGTGTTTGGTGGTTAGGGCGTAAAAGCTAAGGCCGCCGAAGACCGCGCAAGTGAGAACAAAGGCTTGGGTGACAATGTTGCTGGTGTTGGTAAGCGCAAGGGTTTGCACTTCCTCTCCAGTCAGGGTCTCTGATACAGCCTGGCTCATCGAGGCGATATAAACCAAAGGTGCAGTCAGAAATCCTTCAAGGACACCGAATGCGCCAAGGCCGAATAAACTTATGGCCGTTCCCCGAGAAGCTGTCAGGCGCAGTAGAAAGAACATTGCGGCAAACAGCAAAATGAGGCCGAGCAATCCCCCGCCCATGAACCCTAAGGCCATTTGCAATAATCCTTCGTTGGTGACAACGAGGTAGGTCGTTCCCATCCACACCGCCATCGCTCCGCCGAACAAAGCATAAACTTTGCGCAAAAAAGCAATACGAGAGAGAGGGTCCGCTTGGGCAACACTGCCGTCCATCGGGACGGCAATCCGGCCAAAAGCTCCAGGTGAGTTTGCACGCATGATGTCTATTCTATCGTTTCGTGGGTGGGTGCAATCGCGCAGCGTGGCCAACTCCAGCGGAGGACCAGGGCGCCGACGATGGCGATGGCGAAAGGAAGCCAGGCGTTGTTGCCGAGCACCCAGCCGCCGATTCCGAACAGAAGTCCGTAAATCAGAGCGACCCCGCCAGCCCAGCCTACGAGGATGGGGCGGAGGCGTTTGCGACTTCCGTCTCCAAACACGCCCCAGGCGCCTGCCGGAAGCACCTTGTCGTGGAAAGCGCGTAAATGTTCGCGGTCGACCGGTTTCGTAAGCATGGTCACACAGAGGCTGATCGCAAGCGAAAGGCCTACCACGATTAGGTAGGACAGTGGGTAGGGAATATCAATCAGATCTGCGCTCGCCCCAAACATGGTGAGGTTTAAGGCCATCGTAAGCATGGTCGACGTGACCAGGGCGGAAAGCTCGGTCCACGCATTGGCCCTCCACCAGAACCAGCGCATGAGAAGTGCTGGGCCAACACCGCCTAATAAGGAGAGTGAGAAGGTGAAGAGGTTGGAAATGCTGTCGGCGGAAAGCGCGAATAATCCGGCGAGAATACCGATGAGGATTTCAGCGAAACGTCCGACCCAGACGTAATGGGTTGGCTTGGCCTCCTTGCGCATAAAGCGGCGGTAGAGGTCGTTGACTAAGTAAGCCGAACCCAAGTTGAAGTGGGTGTCGAGGGTGCTCATAAATGCGGCGAGGAAACTTGCGCATAACAAACCGAACAAACCCGGCCCGAGCAACATGGCCATCATGCGCGGGTAGGCCTCCTCATAATCCGGAACCATCTCACCGCTGGAGCTTGCGATTAAGCTGAGGTCACCGGTTGGGACCAGCTGCATGGAAGCCAGACCGACAATAATCCACGGCCATGGGCGTAGGCAGTAATGCGCTAAGTGGAACCACAAAGCGGCACCCCGGGCATGGCCTTCGGATTTGCATGCGGAATAGCGCTGTACGCCAGCACCGCCGCCATCGGCATTCTTATTTAGCCAGCCTTGGACTCCAGTGAAAATCAGGAATGCTCCAAAGCCTTGGGTCCACCAAGCGACCGCGGTCCACGGCGAGGCTTCTCCGGTTTCGGAATTAATGGCGGTAGGCATGAGGTCGGTGGTTTGCGGACCTAAATCGCGGAAGGCATCGCGGGCGGCGGTGAGGCCGCCGAGGGCATCGACCGATTTGTAGGCGAGTAATACAGCGCCGAACAGTGCGAGCGCGAACTGAAATAAGTCGGTCATGACCACACCCCATAAACCGGAGAGGAAGGAATAGGACAGCGCGAGCACCAGTGCGCCGCCAACAATCCAGGCGTCTAGGCTCGAGTCATCGAGGTTGAGGATGACGCGCACCAACTTCAACATGGCAAGCAACACCCATGCGAGGACAACGGTGTTGGTGACCATGGCGTGATAACCGCCGTAAAAACCGCGTAGGAATCGTGCCGCTGAACCGGAATAGCGGCACTCGATGACTTCTGCATCCGTGGTGACCTCAAGGCGTCGCCACCAACCGGCGAGGCAAACAAAGGAGAGTGAGCCTCCTACGGCCGCGCCCCACCACAGCCAGTTTTGCGAGATGCCGGAACTGCGCACCCAACCACTGACGACCAAAGGTGTGTCCGCTGCGAACGAGGTTGCAACTAAGGATGTGCCTGCAACCCACCATGTCAGGCTGCGTCCGGCTAAGTAAAAATCACCGGTGGAACGCGATGCGCGTTTGGTGAGGTATATGCCAACCCCCAACGCAAAAACCAGATATCCCCCGATGGCGATCCAGTCGAGGAAATGAAATTGCATCACGCGTGAAAGGTTTTACTCGCCAGCGGTAATCAGCATACCCAGCAAAGCCGGGGACACGCCGGGGAGGTACCAACCGCGGGCGGCTGCAGGTGCGAGTTGTGCGGCATCGGGTGCGCCGGCCATGTAAAGCGCCGGATGATGCTGCTGAATCGCTTCGAGCCAGGGTCCCGGAATGTTCGGCAGGCCATGACCTTCACGCGCACCGCAAAGGATTAACAGCGGTCCTGGGAAAGAACTTGGCGGAGCGGAATCGGGGCTAAACACCGGCATATCCCACTCATGTAGGTATTTGAGTGCATCTGGAGTGGAGGCCAGGTTGAGTGCACACACCGGACGTGCATGGGTGCGGCCGGCGGCGCCACCCGGAAGTGGACGCAACAAAGTCTTGGCTCCACCGCCGAGCACCAATGGTTTTGGCGGCGCGACTTCAGTGTCAAGGCCGAGGCGAATCAGCTTTTCTAGTCGCCCAACCGCTTGAAAAACGCGCTCTTGATCAAGGTCACCGCGTTCTAGAGCATCGCGCAAAGTGATGGCGAGGGTGATGGGGTCTTCCGGATCCAACAACAAATCGACACCAGCATGAATCGACTCGACGGCGAGTTCATCGGCCGGGCCATCGCCAAACCCAACCATTTGAAGGGAGTCGGTGACGACCACGCCGTCGTAACCCCAATCCTTGCGCAGGATGTCCATCATCACTTGCGAGCGACTGGCCGGACGTCCTTCTGGATCAATCAGTGGGAACTCAATGTGGCCAACCATGATGGATGGGCACAAGCCGAGTAAAGCTTTGAACGGCTCCAAGTGTTGGCCGGCGTCTTCAAAACAGATCGCCATTTCAGTGTGACTATCTTGCGACACGCCACCGTGGCCTGGAAAGTGCTTGGCACAGGCGAGTCCACCAGCATCTTTCACCCCTTGAAGGTAAGCGCCGGCACATTCAATGACTCGTTGAATCTCACCGCCGAAAGAGCGGTTCGCAATAATCGGAGAACGCACGGCATCTAGGTTGGTGCGATGCAAGTCCAACACCGGGCCCAAAATCCAACGCACACTCGCCGACGCCGCTTCCGATGCGGTGCGATGTCCAGCGTTGTAGGAGGCTTCGGTGCCGAGCAATCCCAGCGCCCAAGCGTCTGGAAGCGGGGTCAATCCTTCAAACTGCTGGCCAGCACCTCGCTCAAGGTCGGCACAGAACAGAATCGGGTGATTGGCCTGGTCCTCCATGGTCTCATGGAGCCATTGCACGTCTTCAGCATCGCCGCCGAAGATCATGAAAACTCGCGGGTCGAACTCGCGAAGGCAGCGTAAGCCCTCGGCGAGCCCTTCGCCCTTATCCAGACGCAGTGTGGGGGCGACGAGGTAATCGGTAGGTGCGTGAGTCACAACGCATTAGGTTAGTAGCGGCCTTGGGTGGCGTCGACCCGGAGGCCGTAGAATCCCCATTTCATGGTCAAACCCCTTCTCCTTGTTCACGGCGGCGCTGGCGATTTGCCAGAAGCCTCGCGCCCGCTCCATGCTGCCGGCTGCCTTGAGGCTGCCGAGGCGGGCGGTGCTGTTTTGGAGTCCGGCGGTTCGGTGGTGGAGGCCGCGTGCACGGCGGTCGAGGTGCTGGAAAATAACCCGATTTACAACGCTGGGGTTGGTTGTGCGCTCACCCGTAACGGCCGGGTTTCTTTGGATTCCGCAGTGATGGATGGCAAATCGCGCAACGCCGCAGGTTTGGCCGCACTCGATGCCTTTCCGAATCCGGTGCGGATCGCCCAGCGCATGATGGAAGAGCCTGAGGTTCTATTGGTGGGGCAGCCGGCGTCGGAGTGGGCCGAGCGCCATGGATTCCGTCGCGTTCCGGAAGATGAGCTCACCACCGAGTCCGCCCGCAAGCAATGGCATAAAGTGGTGGATGAAGGTGCCGACCCGAACTTTGCCGGGGGCACGGTGGGCTGTGTCGCACGCGATGCCAGTGGCAACTTAGCTGCGGCCACCAGTACTGGCGGCACTATGGGCAAAATGCCTGGTCGGGTCGGTGATTCGCCGCTGATTGGGGTTGGCACTTATGCCGATGACAGGTGTGCACTGAGCACCACCGGGCATGGTGAGGCCTTCATGCGTGCGGTGTTTGCTGCCCGCGTCGCTGATGCCGTGCGCTACGGTGAGGATCCACAAAAAGCTTTATGTCGTATGTTGGATCGGACGCGCGACTTTTTCGGCGGCTATGGTGGTGCGATTCTAATCACTGCAGAAAGTGGCCCGCATTACTTTTGGACCACGGTTGGCATGTCGCATGCATGGTGGTCTCCAGATGGCACCGGGAGCGGTATTTGAGTTCCTTGCACAAAGTGTCTCCCGGCACCTGGTGGATGGTCGCGGCGGCAAGTTCCTTTGTGCTCATGGCGGCCGCCGCCAAAATGATGCCAGCACTTTCTTCCTTGGAAATGGTGTTCGGCCGCAGCGTTTTGTCGGTAGCCATTACCGCTTGGATGATGAAGCGGGTGAAGGCTCCAGCGGGCACCTTCAAAGCCAAACGCCCCATGCTTCTCTTTTTGCGTGCCGTGTTCGGCATGGCAGGATTGGTTTGTTATCTAGAAGCGATTGGGCGCATCCCTTTTGGCACCGCAGTCACGATTTACAACCTGACGCCAGTTTTTGCCGCCATCGTGGGCTTGTTGTTCTTAGGTGAGAAAATATCAAAACGTCAAGCAATCTCCATTTTGATTGGCATTGGAGGGGTTGCGCTTATCAAAGGATTTTCCTCCGAGGTCACTTGGCCCGGTGTGACCTTTGCTTTAGGCACCGCATTCTTTTCCGCGGTTGCCTATACCTTGGTACGCGCACTCAAAGCAACCGAGCATTCCCTCACCATCGTAATGGCCTTCCCTTTGGTTTCTATTCCACTGACCATAATGTTCGGTGGTTGGAACTTTCGCATGCCCGAAGGCATGGAGTGGTTCTGGTTAGTCGCGTTAGGCTTAGCCACGCAGAGCGGACAAGTTTGTTTAACCCATGCCTTGGGTTATCACTCCGCATCGTGGGCAACGCAAATTGGATTTATTGGAGTGGTCATTGCCATGTTGCTCGGCATTGTTCTCGGCGATGGCCTCCCCGGCGCGGCGCAAATTGGTGGAGCCGCGCTGATCTTCTGGAGCTTATTACTCGGCCAAAAAGCGACGTCAAAGAGTGCTAGCCCCGCCAAAGGATGAGTGCACCACGGAGTGCCATCATCCAAACCAATGCGCCGCACGCACTTACGGCTAGGAGGAGGAAGATCCCCACTTATCCTTCTCTAGAACTCAAAGTCCTTTTCCGCATCCATCTTGTCGCCTTGCTCGCGCAAAAACTTATCCGCGAGTTGAAGCATGGCGGTTAGGTCAAATGCATCGACATCGGGGCGGTCGAGGGCGCGGTCGAGGTCTTGAATCATCCACTCGATTTCGGTGGACTCAAAAACAAATTCAATGGTGGTGGTGGACGCGCCTGTCAGTGCTGCTGCCGGAGGATAAGTCGCCTGAAACTTTGCGCCAATCAAAACACCGGTGCGTGCTTCGAACACGGCATCGATCACAATGCTGTTGGCCCACAAGGTAAGTAGCGCTTGCTCGGGGCCGTCGAGTAAGTTTGAAAAGATAGCGTGGAGTGGAGTACCTTCATTCAAATTGAGCCCAAGTTTGCAGTCAATGCGATTGTCCTCAAAGCGCAAAGAACGGCAAGAAATTGCTGTTACCGTAAGGTCAAGGAAATGCCGAGGGTGAAATAAATGTGCCGGCGCAATGGCAGCACCTTCTCTTAAGAACGCAGATCCCGCAATGCCATAACCCTCAAGGCTGTTTAAGAATTTCGGCATGAGCCGAGTGAGCGAAGAATAAGCTCTTTCGAAAACAGTTTGCTCGAATTGCACCGCATAAACTTTATCGGGATCCACCTCCGCAATGCCATGAGCTGTGCCCCAAGCCCGGGTAAAGAAATCATCGCAAAGCATGGACCCCGTTAGGTTCCAATTGGCATCTTTTTCAGGGAGACGGAGCACCAGGAAAGCATCTAGGCGAGAACGTTGCGCATCGATGCCTTGATAAGTGAAGTTCCCCGTTGCTGAGCCACTCAAACTTGAAATTTCTGGGTCTGAGCTCTGCTGCTCAAACTTTGCGTTAAGTGTATAGTCCACAGAAACCGGGAGCGTGGCCGCTTGTGGTAAAGCATCGCGCCACTGATTAAAGGTCTCTGCGGCTTCCGGGCCGCTCACCGTTAACCCACCACGCAGGGATTCGGGCAACACGGCATCGTTCAGCTGTGCAGTAGAACTGCCGCCGTTGCAGGCGCTCAAAGAGACCAGCAAAAGAAGGAAAATAAACCCATTACGCGGGGAGAAACCCATGGGGGTTAGTATCCCAGATAACGAAGATTATGGGAAACTGGAAGTGCTTATTCCCAGTCGACAAGCGATGCTCTGCTCCATCCTTCTTCCTCTTGGACGTGGTCGATGGAGTTGCGGCGGAGCAGGCCGAGTGTGAGATTCAGATTCAGTAGAATCCATGGACATGTGGCGCCGACTTCCCATTGCAACGATCGCACTACTCTTTTTTGCCTGTACCAAGACGGAAGCGTCTGGCGCTGCGCAAGAGGGTGAAAAATCTTCTGCTCCCGAGCAAGAAGTCCTTGGCGCCGAATTCGGCAGGGGTACACAGCCTGACATCATTTTGATTTTGGCCGATGACATGGGTTATGGCGATTGGGAGCCGACCGGCGGTCCCATGCGCACTCCGAACCTCATGAAGCTGTGCGAAGAGGGGGTGCGGTTGGATCGCTATTACACGCATTCCCTCTGCACCCCAACGCGGACGGCCTTAGTCGGCGGCATGTCGCCTAATCGTTCCGGCATGGCCTTTTCCCCTTTGCGTCGCTGGGAATCGCGTTCCCTGCCTTTGGGAACCGTGACCCTTGCCGAGCGCCTTCAGCCTGCCGGATATCAAACCGCATTGGTTGGAAAGTGGCATTTGGGTCAAGCAGAAGCATGGATGCACCCCAACCAACGTGGGTTCGATCACTTTTATGGCTTCCTCACTGGGGCGCTTCATTATTTCACGCATCGCAGTGGAAACTTTGGCCTTGATTGGCAACGCAATGGAGAATCGGTAGACGAAAAAGGCTATGTCACTACCCTTCTGGGAGAAGAGGCTGCGCACTGGATTGACGACCAAGACAAGGAGCGACCGCTCTTTTTGTATTTGCCATTCAGTGCACCGCATAGCCCGCTAATGGCGCCGGAAGAATTCATTTTGCCTTATAAGGAGGAGGTTCCGGATCTTGAACGACGCAAATTTTGCGGCATGGTTGCTGCCATGGACGCAGCCATCGGCGACGTCTTGGAAGCAGTCGAGCGCCGTGGTCGCGGCAACACCTTAGTGATTTTCCTTTCCGACAACGGAGCCTCCAAGCGCGAACATGGAAGTAATGGTCCGCTGCGTGGTAACAAGGGCTCCACTTATGAAGGAGCTTTGCGGGTGCCTGCGGTTTTGCGTTGGCCCGGACATCTTCCGGAAGGCGAGGTTAGCCACGACGTCATCCAAGTCCTAGATTGGATGCCTACCCTCATGCACTTCGCCGGCGTCGAGGCGGATCCGAAGTTAGATGGCCGCAATGTGGCGCATAAACTTTTCGAACCAGTCCTTGAGCTTGCCGACGCGGCTTCTCGCGAGGACATGTTCTTCGGAGCGTTAACCACTCCATCCTTGAGCTATGCGGTGATTCGCTGGCCGTGGAAGTTCGTATTCCGCGTACGTTTCGCGAATGAAGGCATCACGCGAGAACTGTTCCGCATTGATTCAGATCCATCGGAAAAAGTAAATCTTAAGGCGGAACACCCGGAGCTTGCCGATGAGTTGGAAAAAGCTCTGCGTGCTTGGATGAAGGAGCAAGCCCCAGGCAATGTCTTCGAGAAACCTAAGGAAGTCACTTTGGGGGCTGCACCGCAGGGTTGGGAAGAACCGGAAGACTGGGCTGATGTCCCCCGTTAAGGCAACCTCCTAGTCCTTTAGGAATAGGTAGTACATGCGACCACGACTGCTGACATGGCCGGCGCGTGCCATCGCGTCATCGCCGAGGCCCATGTAGACATCGCAACGGCCGGCGGACCGGATCGCGCCACCACGGTCTTGATCTAGCGCAAAGAAACGCATCGGGCGTTGCACTAACTTGCCGTCGACATCGAATTCTGGGAGCCGCGTTTCTACGTAAACCAATGCGGCACGTGGAAAGACATCTTTGTCAGTGGCGATGGAATGCATTGCGGTGACCGGTTGGCCAAGGCATCCGAAGGGTCCGCCAGGGCTTTCGCGGAAGAAGACGAAGCTTGGGTTCATGGGAAGAACACGGCTTGCTTCGGTTGGGTTATTGCCAAAGTAGTCGCGCAGTTTTTGCAAGGACAACTCGGAGCGCTCTAGCTTGCCTTCGTCAATCAAGATGCCGCCAATGCTGACATAGTCGTGACCATTTTTACCGTCATAGCCGACTTCAAAAAGCGTGCCATCGGCGAAACGAATGACTGCACTGCCTTGGACCTGTGCAATATAGGCATCGAAAGGATTGGTCAGCCAAACCAATTCCTTGCCATCTAGGTGATGGTTATCACGCAACTCCGTAGCGGTGAAATAGGGGACCAAACCGCCATCGGAAGTCATGCGGCCGAGAATGGTGCCGTCGTCTGCCTTGGCAAGATCCTCGGGCTTGGTGTAAAGCGGAAACTGATACTCGCCGCCTTGCTGCAGGGCACCGTCAAGAATCGGAGTGCCGTAACCAGTAAAGAAAACATCGCCGGTGGCACTGCGGCCGCGCGCAATCCAAACTTCAAAGTCCGCGTTGAGGCGCTGCAGGAAATCTTCCGAGGAATCGCTTTCTTCGAGTATAGAAGCGAAGGCCGTGACCGAACGCACCATGCGGTCGTGGGTAATGTCATCGTTCGGGCCAACCGGAAAGAAGCCTTGCGAACTAGGCTTACCTAGATAGTTCAAACTATTGCGCGATGCATCGAGCAATTCCTCGCGCCGCTGCCAGCCAATCGAAAAATCGGGCCAGGCTTCTCCAAAAGGCAGGCGTTCAATACCGTACTCGCCATCGGCAAGCTGATAATCGTAAGGGCTCACCTGCTCCACCTCTGCCATGGGCTGCTGGCAAGATGTGGCGGCGAGCAAAGGTGCAAGAACAAGGAGTCGGCGCGGCATTGCTACAGCGTATCCTGTGGGCCCATGCTTTTCGAATACCGACGTGAACTTGCTGGCGGCGCCTTGCTGACGACGCTGAATCTAGAATCGGAGCTGCTTCAGGGCAATCCGCTGGGTGATCCTTATGTGCGCTCCCATGTGGTGTTGCTCCCGCCCAACGCACAGCCGGGCCTTCCCCTGGTCACAATCCTGGTCGGCTACACCGGATTTAACCATAAGGTGGTGAACAAGTCGTCCATGTGGGAGCCAACCGTGCCCGAGCGTATTGCCAGTGGCATGGCAAGTGGCGAAATTCCACCGGCGATTTGTGTGTGGCCAAGTTGCGAAACGCGCCTCGGCGGCTCTCAATATGTCGATAGTTCGGGAACCGGACCCTACATGTCGTATGTGCTCGATGAAATCATTCCTGCGGTCGAGTCGGAATATGCATGCGGTGGCGCTGGACGTCGCGTGATTGCTGGAAAGTCGAGTGGAGGTTTTGGTGCCTTGAGTTTGGTTATGAACCGCCCAGGGTATTTCACCGCGGCAGCCTCACACGCCGGCGATATTGGTTTCGACATGAGTCACTTCCGCGGTTTTGCCGATGCCCTGACTTGCTGGGAAAAGCACGGCGGTCCGGCAGCGTTCTTGGAGAAGTTGCCAGAGTTGCATCTCGGATTCTCCGAACATGCGGGTGTGGAAGGACTTGCAATGGCATCGTGCTATTCCCCGAACCCCAACGCGGAGCTGGGTTTTGATTTGCCGGTGGACCCGGAGACGGGTGACATCTGCCACGATGTTTTCGCCAAGTGGCTAAAGTTCGACCCCCTGCGTTTGGTGGAGCAGGAGGCGTGCGCGCAAGCACTGCGTGACTTGAACTGCTTGTACCTAGACGCCGGCGAGACCGATGAGTTCGCGCTGCAATGGGGACTCAAACGTTTTCGAGAGAAGCTCGTAGGATTAAATGTTCCTGCCCACATTGAGTTTTTCCCGGGCGGGCATTTCCGCATGGATGATCGTTTCGCGGTCAGCCTGCCCATGCTTCTCGGCGCACTTTGAACCCCCGCACTCTCCGCCTAACTATTTTGCTGCTGTTGCTAGCCGCCGCAGTTTCCATGCCGTGGTGGGTGGGAGAGGCGACTGCCGAGCATACGGAAGGCCTTGCAGAAGAAGGGGTTGAGGAGGGGTGCGGCGCTTGGACGACAACACCGGCTATCGAGTTTGGGGTGTGCCGCGTGAGTCTGGGCGTTTGTACTTAACCCGCACTCGATCCAAAACTATGTGGGTTGCGCAAGTCCCCGCTTCTTATGAACATCAAAAGGTAACCGCAGAGGCACTCACTCTGGTTCCCGTACATGTGCGCAGTGTGCGTTATGCCGATGGCCGCGCATACGCAAGCTGGACAGGTATTTCCAATTGGCCCAGTGACGGCGTTGCCCTTCGGTTTACGCAGTACTTCGCGCAAGGGGATGGCCTTGCGCCCGGCAGAAATCGCATCTCTGCCACCAGGTTCCTACACCCTTTACTTCCGTGGGCGCGATCAAAAAGTGCAAGCGGTGCCACTGGTGATTGCGGCAAACGCAGACAAGAAAGTGCTCGACCTAGTCTTCAAATCTTGAGGCGGCTTCGCCGGCCAGACGTCCGGTTGTGAAAGCCCACTGAAAGTTGAATCCCCCAATACGTCCGAAGACGTCGAGGATCTCACCGCAAAGGAATAGCCCTGGCGTTTTGCGAGATTCCAAGGTGGATGGATTCACCTCATCTAACGGGATGCCGCCGCCGGTGACTTCTGCAACTTGAAAACCGCGATTGCCTTTTACGGGCAGCGGGAAATCGCAAAGGTGGGTGAGCAGGACATCGGTTTTGTTGCGGTCAAGATTTCCGCAACGCATTTCGCCACGTAAGCCGCATCGTTCGAGCAAGACTTCGGTGAGACGTTTGGGCAGTTGTGCAGAGATGGCCTTGGTTAGGCTTTGCCGTGCCCGTGCCTTGATATAGGGAATCCATTCCTCACGGGTGTAGCCTTCCCAGGCCACCAAAATCTCGGCTTTGTCGCGGACCACATGATGACTCGCGTCGAGCACTGCAGGCCCACTGAATCCTCTATGCGTGAACAAAAGCTCACGTTCGCGTTCTTCAACCACCTTGTCGTTGAGTACTGCACGCCAGCGAACCTTAAGGCTCAGACCTGAAAGCGAAGCCAAATCTTCGGCGGGCCCGGTGAGTGGGACCAAAGCCGGATAGGTAGGAAGGATTCTGTGCCCCAGGCTTTTCGCCATGAGATAACCCTTACCGTCACTTCCAGTCTGTGGGACCGATTGCCCACCGGTGGCAAGAATGACCCGGTCGACAAGAAGGTCATCTTGGTCGATTCCTTTTATGACAAAGCCGGTGTCAGTCTTGCCAACACTCTCGACTCGGTAAGGACAAAGCACTGTGGCACCAGCCTCTTCCGCCGCGGCCAACATTTTGTCGCGCACGACCTTTGCCTTTTGCACTACGGGGAATAATTTTCCGGTGCCTTCCTCTTCTTCCATGGGAAGGTCCATTTCCCAAGTGAAGAAGTCCTGCATTTGCTGCAGGCGCCAAGTGCGGAATAAACGCTTTAAAACATTGCGCGAGCCGGAGGTGAAGAAGTCATCGTCCTCCGAAACTGAGGGCAGCAAATTGCAGCGCCCACCGCCGCTAATAAGAATTTTGCGACCGGTCTGTTCGGATCCTTCGAGCAAAACCACTTTCGCCCCTCCGCGTGCAGCCCAGAGCGCAGACATTAACCCTGCAGCCCCCGCTCCAATCACGGCGATTTGGAAATCATGCTCCATGCGACCTTAAGACTGAAGGTTTGCCAACTTTTGGGCGGCGCCTTGGGAGATGACATCGACCCAACTTTCAAAGCAAACGCTTTCTTCTGCGACAGCAGCGTCCATGAGTTCGCGCCATGCGTCGCCGAACAGCTCTTGGGTGCGCTCGAACATTTCCGCTAGGTGACGCTCCTCGTCCTTCAGAATCGAACGCACCGAGAAAGGTGCGCCGGCGTCTTGCAGGACTTGCTCGTACATGGGGTAGAAGGCTTCCGCGCGAATCTCAATAATGAAACTCGAGAGTAAGTAGTTTGCTTCGCTGCGCGCAGGCTCATCAAAATCAAGATTGGAGAGAAGTTCCTCACAGCCACGGTCCACGCCTTGCAAATAAGCTTCGGCGCCATCGCCAGCGAGCGTGTCTTCTTCCGAGTAAGTGCGCACGCCATCTTCCACGCCGCCGAGGAGCTTCACCGCGGCCTTTTTCAGGCGCAATGCATGGGTGGCTTCCTCCACAATGTGCTGCACGCCATCTAGGTCGAGCTGGTCGACGTGTCGCGCCTTAAGCATTTTGCGCACGCCAACATATTCCATGCGCGAAAGCGTGTTCACCATGCGCGCGTGCAGGAACGGCTCAGCCACAATTCCTGGCAAAGTGGCGGCAAGGCGCTCCATGCAGGGCTGATTCCGGACGAGTGCGGCGTAGCGTTCCATGAGGCTATTCTACCATCAGGCCTTCTTGCGGCTCAATATTGGTGTTCTATCAGCCGCAACACTACTTATCGGAGCTTGCCATCGGTGATCGCGTGCAAGTGTGTCGGGTGGGGGAGCAGGAGGACGATGTTTCGCATGCTCGACTACAAACGAGCAAGGCATCTATTGCAGCGCCCCACGTTGGAGCGCTGCCCTTTTCTTAATGAATCGCTAATTCAGCACGAAGGTGTTCATAACCGCGCCAATGACTCCAAAGATTGAGATGCCAGCAATCAAGCCAGAGACGATTGGAATCAGGTAGAACTCCGAAGACTCTTTACTTTGCTTGGTCCAAACCGCAGCAATGACTGCGCCGAGGAACATAGAGAGTGGGTAGTTAAACGGAAGGATTAACCCGAGGCCAATTCCGGTTGCGGACGGAAGCCAACCGCGTTGTTTCGGGAACAGCAATTCCAAAACAAGCATGGCGGTACCCAGTGCAAGGCCCCAGAAAATCATGGTGCGGTGCATTGGATGCATTGCATCTAGCCCACCGCTGGTCATGACTTCGGCAATCGCTTTCCAAGCTTGGGCAGCAGGCGCCGGGAAATCCGGCGTGGTTGCGGTGCCGTCGGCCAGAATCTCTGGAACCATGGAAGAGGCATCGCGCACAAGGAGGCGGAAGCCAATTACCGTGGCAAGCGTACCGGCAGCAATGCCCCAAATCTGAGCAATGAACTGTCTGCGCGGGTTTGCGCCGAGTAGGTAACCCGACTTCAAGTCATTCAGTAAGTCAGCAGCACTTCCCGCAGCGTTGGCGGTAATCGAAGCGGACATCAAGTTTGCATTGGTGGACTGCGGCATGATGGTACCGAAGGTCAGCTGCATGATCTTGCCCATTGCTCCAACAGGAGTAATGTCAGATTCACCGGTGGCGCGTGCGGCAACCATCGCAAGGAAGAAGGTTAAGCCAACCGCAAGGGCGCCAAAGTAAAACGGAATGCCGAAGGCGAAGTGAGCGAGCAAGATCGCTGCAGCGCCAGCGATGGCGGTACCAACCGCGAACCAGCTGCCGGGGACCTCAGTCTCTGCAACGATGGCTTCATTCAAGTCCTCGTCACGTTTCCCTAAGCCAGTAAAGGCAGCAAGGATGGTGCGCCACTGAGTTAGGAACTGGAGGATTCCATAAGCGAGCATGATGGAAACGCCAAGCCAAAGCCCAACTTCTTTCCATGCAAGTCCAGGGTTCGAAATACCGCCTTTATCAGTCTCCATCTCAGCAAGAGTCACGATCTCGGCGCGCATTAAATCATGCACCAAGCTCTCTGGTTGGGACAAGAGAGGGGCCGTTTCTTGAATCGATTTCAGCTTGGCAGAGAAACCTGGGAATGATTCGCGTAGAGGATCGAGTGCAGCGATGTAGGCATCGGCAGTCGTCACCCCTTCGGTTTCTAGAAGTACCTGATTCAAGGCCTCGCCGTAAGGGCTCGTCCATTTGGAATCCATACCCGGTTGACCGAGACCGTAAACCAAAACCAATCCACCAATCAGCATGTAGAAGCCAATGCGTAAACCAACCAGGGCACCTGCGGCAATCATGACTGGGTTGGCATCTAACAGCATATTCCAGTTGGAAGGAACGAAGTCTGTTTTGACGCCATCGACGTCGCGAGATCCTGGAGCGGGCAAGATTTTGTCGAAAAGATTAATCCCACCAGGAAGAAGAGTATCGCGGGTTCTCTCTAGAGCGCCGGTCACTTCGTTGACCTTCTCGACGACTAGCCACTTGAAGTCCAAGGCTAGGGGAAACAAAGCGCCAGCGCCTGCAGACCATGCCAGCACCTTAGCTTTCTTTAGAGCCGTCGCACCATGCGAATAAAGCGATTGCAGAGTCACCGCCGCGGCAGTTCCAGACGGGAACTTCAAGCGATCTCGGTTGATCAGGTTCCGCTTCATCGGAATGGCCATGACCGTTCCAAGCGCAGCGAGTGCGATGGTCCATCCGCTGAGAACCCAAATGTTCATGTGAACGCCGTTTGGATTTTCTGCCGTGACCGATAGCAGGAACAAAGCTGCAATCGCCGACACCATGGTTCCTCCGGTGGAATAACCAGCTGACGATGCGGTGGATTGCATGCAGTTGGTTTCCAAAATCGTCATGGGCGACTTTGCTAGGCCAGATTTCACCGCGAAGGTCCAAATCGCGTAAGACATGATGCAGGCGGTAATCGCCACACCCAACGCCCAACCCGTTTTCAAACCGATGTAAAGGTTGGTGAAGGCAAGCAGGAATCCAAGAACGGATCCCATGGCCACCGCACGAACGGTCAACTGCGGGACATCTGCCCCGCGGTAGATTTTTTCATACCACTCCTCCTCCGACATTTCGAGGACCTTTTCTGGTCCAATTTCGAGCGGGGCGTATTTTTCAGCTTCTTCAGCTGTTTGAGGAGGTTTCTGAAACAGAGCCATGGCACAAAGGTAACGTGGCCGCGGGTTTCAGTCCCCACCTTCTCTAGATAGGACTAATTTCTCTAGATAGGACTAATCTTTAGTGCTTTCGGCCAAATCCAGCTCGCCAGTCATGCTGCCGAGGAA
>JAQBXR010000031.1 GCA_027623295.1 Planctomycetota bacterium | reverse complement strand
CCGTCATACTCCTGGGATTGGTGGGGTGGCTTGCCTTTCAAAATTCTGCAGATGATGGAGATGGGGAGTTGCTTCCGGGCCAAGCCAAGGCACAGGGGAATGGAAGCAATGCCACGACCTCCAAGCCGACCCCAGAAGATAATCAAGAACCGGCTCCGCTCCCGGAAGATCTCATTGAAACGAATGATGCGATTACCCGATCGGCTAACTATTCGATTCGCGTCAAGGCACCAAACGGCACTCTCCTAAATGGCACCTTGTGGGTGATTGCTCACACTCCCGAACTTGACCGAAGGATTTCAGAGGGAGTCACTAGAGCCTATAGCCTCTGGGATTCCTCTCTTTTTCTAGAAGACGATTTTCTAGATGGACTCTACGCACTTTCCGCCCCAACTTGGCCAGGAACTAAAGAGTTCGCACTTCAATGCGCGGTTCCTGGATATGCTCCGCAGGTTATCCCCCTTCCCTCTGCACCTGGAGAAGTCGAGTTTGTCATGGCGCCTGTGGCCCCCATTCAGGTGCACGTCCTAGACCCAATGGGAAAGCCCCTTTCCAACGCGCAATGCTGGATTCGAGCTGGTCATGACCTGAATGGCAGGGAAGAATTCGATTGGATCACTGCCCTCCAACAATTTGGGTTTGGCGCAAGTGTTCTCACCAACAATCAAGGCGTGGCAACGTTTCCAGTTTGCTACTCCGAAGCCATCAACACAGTTCAGGCCTTTCCGGAAAGTGAATTTGCCGGTGCGACCGTCGCGGGGTTAGCTCCTGGTGATGACGAAACCATCATTTGTTCCCATGCCTGCACGATTGTTGGCCACCTAATAAATAGAAAGACTAAAGCTCCAATTGCGGGCAGTGTCACCATTAGCACCCTGGACAACAACTTTGACATCTCCACGGTCCTAACTTACGCGGTGGCTGACGATGGAGTGTTTCGCGCGGAACGCCTGCCAGCGAATTTTCCAGCGCTATTCTTGGAAGCCCACTCCCCAGGCTTTGCCTATGGTGAGGCACAAATCCTTTCTGCAGGACCCAATTCTGTATCCAACATAGAGATTTACCTAGACGAAGGTGCAACTCTAGACTTATCGCTTAGAACTGCCTGGGGAGACCCCATCCCCAACACTGAAGTCACCTTAAGGCGTAAGCGGCATGGATGGCAAAGCCCTGCACTGTTCACAGATGGAAATGGCCAAGTGCATTTTCCTACAATCCTGCCTAAGGGAGAAGAGCTTGCCGTCATCCTTGGTATTGAGAATAACTTTTGGCTTCGCACACCACAAAATCTAGAAACTGGAAAGGATGAATTAGTCATTCATGATTTAGCGCGCATTCAAAAAGTTCGAGTGTCTGGGTTAGAGATGCCTGATGAACCTGCCCAGTTTTCCTGGACTGCTCTTGCAGATGAAATCCCTGGAGAAGTTAACTGGAATGCCCAAGAACCAAGTCCGCTCTTACCATCGGGCCCTGGCTTTCTGAAGATGACAACCAAGAATGGGATGGCCTTTCAGCAAGCATGCGTAATTACCGACGGAGAACAAAATGTATTAGACCTCGAATTCAATTCGGCACCACTTACGTTCCAATGGCTCGGTTCAAGCAATGCAGCTCTAACGATTACAGCTGCTTCCGGCGTTTCGGTTATGGAGGCTATAGAAATCTCCCCTGGCCCCAATAGCATTAAATTATGGCCGGGAACCTTTCATGTAAAACTTTCGTATGAAGCAGGAACTCGTACCTGGAATCACCTAACGATTCCACTGGGTGGCCTAGATCTGGGGGCTATTTCCGGGATTGATGACAGTGGAATATGGGGCGCCATTAAGGATGTCCATGATGCGCCGGCCACTGGCTTACTAGTAAACCTTATCGAGCTTGGCGGTTTGGCAAGGCACTACGGCGGCACCGATGACCAGGGACAATTCCTTTTCTCGGGCATTCCTCCAGGGGAATACAGACTAAGCGTGAATGGAGGTGTCACTCGAGGTGGATCCGTTCCCGATTTAGACACCACAGTCTTCCTTGGACCAGGCGAATGGGTTGGTCCCTTAGAGTTAGTGGTCGATGGAAATGAATTAGGGTTTATGGGGCGAGTGACTCCTAATCCACTGACCGGATCTTCAGCCTGGATGCTCCACCAAGGGCAGATCCAACATCAAGATCTCCCCATGAGTTTGGAGTTTCTTTTCCCAGTCCCAACTGAGGAGACGTGGTTTGGCGTTTCTCACCTTGGGCGTGGCTCGCTGCAAATTTCGGGCAAACGGATTAGCACTAAGGAAACCAATTCGGTTGTCCATTGGCGCCCAAATGTTCACAAAGTTCAATTCGTAGATGAGCTCGGCGACCCACGAACAGATATCTTCCTGCACGCCTATTTGAATGGTGTAGCACTTCCCTTCCAGGCAACACCTGACGGTCAGGGAACCATCACGCTTGCGGTCACTCCAGGGCTGCCATTGACCATCCGAGCCAAGTCCTCCGATGGCATAACCAATGTCTGGAAAGCCGAAACGCTTCTTCAACAGGACAAAGTCATTCTCCCAAGAGAGATCGACCATTTTCTTCTAGTCGTTATGAATGGAGAACGAGCACCGCTTCCTCTTGCAGCTGCCATGCGAGCCGGGATTGGAGATGTCGTGCAAGCAAATGGAAGGGGAGAACTTCTACTGCCCACATTCGATGCACAGTTTCCCTATCTCGTTTCGGCTCCAGGTTACTTGGGGGTTTGGCTTTCGGATGCACAAGAGGGTGAGTTGGTTCTTAAGCCTTGGCTATATGATCTTGTTTTAGATTTGGGCGAAGGATCTGCCGGTGACAGTATGCCCTTCGAAGATGCCCAAACTGTTCTGTTTACTTTTGAAGATTTACCGCACGGTGCTGAAATCGATTCCACGCTTAAAATAACTCTCGAAAAAGGGCGTATCACCACGCTCCCACCTCTCCCACCCGGAACTGCCGAAGTGAATCTTCTGAATGGAAATGGGGATTCCATTGCCACCAAAAGGTTCCGCCTTCATGCTTCTGCCCAACAGTTAAAGTGGGACGCTTAAGGTGAATCCTCAAATCTAGTCAACTCTCGCCATACATCGCGAATCCTACGCAATCGCCCCACCCGATAAATGCCTACATCGAACGGGCTGTACTAGCCACCTATTGGCCCCAGAGGCCACCCCTCCTTTTATCCATCAAATATAGCGTTATTTTGATGGATAAACCGATAAGGTGTCCATCATGGCTTGGATCTTCATGACATCGGACGCTATCGCCGGCATGAAGAATCCATGCAAGTGGTCTCAGGGAACTTAGACAAACCGCGCGTTCATTTCACTGCACCACCGTCCACTCAGGTACCCCGTGAAATGGCGAGCTTCTTTGAACGGTTCCGTAATTTGCTGAACCAGCGCCAGATTGGGGTTGTACAGCGCATGTTTCAAGAAGGCATCGATGGGTTCAAAGGCGGCCTTAGTGCAGGTAACTACGCAATCATTGCTGAAACTTCTGCAGCCACCGCAACTCGAGATTTAGGAGACCTGGTAGAGCAAAGCGCGCTTCGAAAAACTGGCGAGCGCAAGAGCACGCGCTATTACCTGGCGATTCCAGAGTTTGTACCCCAACGTGCAACGGTTACCGAAAATGGGAAAGTCGATTGGACTGCGAGCACTACAAAATAGCGCCCATCGCATTACGCTCCCAATTCTTAGCGGTGTACTCATTGCATACCAAGTAAGTGCGTGCGTCGTGGAGATTCTTTTCATTCAGCGCGGAGAAAGGGATTAGTTTGCAATATCAGCGCTGTTCTATGCAAAGCAAGTCCACGGACTGTTGAAACCCACTGACGAGGCCCCCTTAAGCCACTCATTGCGCTAGGAGGTATTTCCATTGCGATTGGCCTCACCGGTTTCTTTTCATCGTGGGATTAGCCTCCGTCCCTACGAAGTCTCGGCAGCAAGCGGTGGCACCATCAAAGCTATTGCCATGGACATCGCCCGCTGAAGAAACGGACTCGCCCATACGATCGTAGGTAGTGTGCCCATCCCACTGGTAAAGCTGCCCCTAGAAAAATAATCCCACACCCCATGCTCCCCTATCCTAGACTAAAAGCCTAGACCCATGAAATACACTCTCCTTCTCGCACTTCCGGCACTGCTTGCGGCGCCCTTCCTTTTATCCGACGGTTCTGCGACCTCTGCAGCTGCACCTTCCACATCCTCGACCGCGCTCAAGCCAGCCGCCTTCAAGGTGGATGCCACCCATTCGTGGGTCCTGTTCAAGATCAATCACCTCGGTCTCGGCACCGCTTGGGGTTCCTTCAATGATTTCAGCGGCAACTTTGTGCTCGATAGCGAAAAGACCGCCGACAGTTCGGTTTCGATGACCATCGATGCCGGCAGCGTGGACACCAACAACAAGAAGCGCAACGACCACCTGAAAGGTCCTGACTTCTTCAACGCTAAGGAGTTCCCGACCATTACCTTTACATCGTCCAAGGTCACCGGCAAGGGAGATAATTTCCAAGTCACCGGCACGCTAACGCTGCTCGGCAAGGAAAAAGAAATCACTGTGGACGTGAAGATGGTGGGCGAAGGAGGAGACCCGTGGGGCAACCACCGCGCAGGTTTTGAAGGCAGCTTCACCCTCGACCGCACCGACTTCGGTATGGATTTCATGAAGGATGGCGGCCTTGGCAGCGAAGTCTCGGTGACTTTGGCTTTCGAAGGCATCCGCGAGTAAACCTATGCTGCTCGACATGCTGCTTTACGGCGCCCTGATTCCGGGCGCCGCGGCTGGACTACTTGCACTGCTTTGTGCGCGGCCAGTCTCCAAAGGGCAGCATGCTCTCCACTTAGGTTCGGTAGCGCTTGGAGGTGGCTTCGCCGTGGCCTTCGCGCTTTATTTTGGCACCACGGATCTATTCACGCCAAGCAGTTGGCAATGGGTGTTCTGGGCCAGCGTTGCCGCCATGCCGCTCGGGGCGATGGCATCGGGTTCGCTCGGCAAGAAACTTGGCTCCCTTGGCGTGTTCGTCCTGGTAGCGGCGGCTTCCACCTTGTTACTCCATCCCATGCTGGGCAAGTTAGTGCCGCATGATTTGGAATCTGGCGAGGCTTGGTTTTGGGCACTTGGACTAGGCGTTTTAGCCACGGTCTTGGCTAGCTCTATGGAAGTTAGCGCCCGCACTTTCTCTGCCAAAAGATTGCTCCCTGCATGGCTGCTTTACGCCAGTCTCTTTGCAGGACTAGTCTTTGAACTTGGTAGCGCACGCCTCGGTCAAATGGGCGGTTTCGTCGCCGCCGGATGTGGCGCATTCCTAGCCTTGGCATGGATCTTCCCCAAGCGACAAATCCTGCCGACGGCATCTATCGCCTTCGTTCTCATCCTGCTGCAAGTGGGCGCTAACGCTTACTTCTTCGGATACGACGTTGCCGGACTGCCTTTGCTGCTCGCCGCCTTACCGCCGCTCCTGTTTGCTCTCGGCACACGCTGGAGTTGGTTGAAGAAGGGCAAAGCCATTCCAGCCGGAATCGTGCTGGCCGCCATGGCGGTGGTTCCGTTGGCTTGTGCTTACGCCCTTGCTGTTATGGGTGGCGAAGTCGATCCCTACAGCGGCGCCGAGTTGCCGTATTAGGGTTGTATTCTGATCCTAGCGAGAAGGCGGTTCCTCGGTCGTAATGATCGACCTTCAGCTCGATTGCCGCGGTGACTTCCCGGCTGGAACAGTGCCAGCCATGCCTGCGGAAGACCACTAGGCCGGTTGCTGGTAGACCATGAAGATGGCGACCAGCAACAGAACGATGGTCACGATGCCCAGGACCTTCACCTTCTCTGGACGACGGAAGGCAATCCCTGCCATGGCGGAGATCCCAAGCCAGCACACCAATTTTATGATGACCCACAGCGGGAAGCCGTAACCGAGCTTGGTCAGTAATCCAAATCCTGCAACCAGCATGACGAGGCTAAGAATCCCCGAAGCCATGACGATTTTCTTACGCCGCCCAGCCTCGGGAGCAGCAAAGGCTTGAAAGGTGACACCGACCAGCAACATAGCGCTGGCGACGTGAAGGATGGAGTAAATGGCTTGGTCCATGACGGATGATAGCAACTGAATGATTGTTTAGGCACCAACGGATTCAGTGGTGCCAGCGACCCGAAAAAAGCGTCCGCAGCACAACCAAGCACGCACCTACTGAAACCCACCTCGGGCATTCGCGGCGTCTATCGGTTTGATGACGCCGGCTTCGAACGAGTCTTCTAGGTTTCCAGGGGCGAGATTTAAAACCTCACCCCTAGAGCTATCCGCCTTAGTTTTTCTTCATAAAGCCAGAGTTTGGCTTCTCGGCCAAGCTGTCGAGATGGCCATCGGAATCCCAGACCGAAGTGTGCTCAAAGTTGGTGCCCTTTGCGTCCCAGACATCTTCGGACCAGAAGAACCATGGGTTCACGATCAGAATATCTCCGATGGTAGCTACGAAATCCACGATCGGGATGACTGGAATCACGTGCAAGGCACCATTCATCAATGGCGTTTCCACATACATTTCGCGGTCCCAGTCATCGACGGAACGTGCAAGTTGCTTAGGGCCTGCGGTACAAGATGCCAAGCTCGCGACGGCGAGAAGGGCGAATAGTGTGAGTGTTTTTTTCATGAGTATACGATGGGGTTTGACTTCCCCTGCAATTCTAGCGTAAAGAAAATGAGTTTCCATCCCAAAATCTAAGCCAAAGACTTAGAAATATGCTAGTCGGATGAGGCTTCAAAAGGCACCCGCACGATGATGGTGTCGCCTTTGCCCTGATCATCGGTAATGCTTTGGATGGTCCAGAGGTCCAGGCCGTTATCACCATCGCAGACACTGCCGCTGTAGTCACCCCAAGAGGCGCCATCGGTGAATCCAAGGCCTTCGCCTAACTTCACGATCTCACCCACTTGCCCTCCTGGGTCACTTGATTTGCGAAATGCCATACGCGGGCTGATGTACATGTCGGAACCGGTCTCTTGAAAACCTACCAGGACATCGAGGTTCTGGTTCACCGCGAGAGTGGTCTGGATGTAACTGTTCTCAGGATGACGGATCAAACCGGTCTGCACAATGCTGCCATCCATTTCAACCTGATGCCATTGCACAGCAGCGCGGCCATCGACGTTGACCGTTTGTGAAAACCATAAAAAACCGCCTTGCTGATAAACCACTTTTGGATTGCGGTCGCCGGAGGATGTTTTCTGCTCGGTGCCTTTCTGCGGTGATTGCGGAGGCCAACCGACATTTTTGAGCCCATGCTCGGTGGATCCGACGAGCACGGCCTGTGGATTCCCATTTTCATCTGCGGTGATCTTGCGCACCGTGAAATGCGTTTCGGAAAGAGCGAAGAAGTGCAAGTCTTCGCTGTCATCTAAAGTGTGCACCGGATGTCCAAGGCTGCCGGCGAAATGATAAGCAGTTGCGGGCTTGCCAGAAATCATTTCGTCCATGCGCAGGACGAAGGTCCGCTCCTCGCCACCGGGAAAGCTATAGCCAATCCACTTCTTACTATGCCCGATCCCGCCACCATCCACTCCATTGGGTGCAGGTACCGGATAAGTATTCCAAGCGCCGGTGGGATCGCTAGTTTCGGATATGGAAATGTTGACCGGCTTTAACTTGGCATCGTCCCAAGGATTCCATAAATCAAAACCGAACACTTTGCGCTGCGGATCGAAAAACAGTTTCGGGTCGATGCCGCCGTTGAAGCTGGCCTGCCCCACGCCTTGCACGAACTCCCCCTTCTTGTCGTAGATAATGAGTCCGCTGTTCGAGCCATGCAGGACATAGCCCCCGCCAACGGCAATCTGCGGATCGACTTGGCGGTTGCCGTCCATGGAACCGTCGAAGGCCAAGAATCCCTCGACCTTGCGCGGGTTGCCACCTTGCTTGCGCTCCTTGGCCTTGCCTTCCTTATTGAAGGTCACGTTGCGGATGGGCTCCACCGTCTCGCTGCGCACAAAGCTCTCTTGCGCAGCTTGGAGGTCGACGTTGGATGTTAGGCCTATTGTCAAGGCAAGGGAAGTCATGAGGAGGGCTTTCATGGACTGGAAAGCATAGCCGCATCACATTCCTTCTTCTGCTAAGCTGGATTTTCCGTCCTTGACAATCATCTCCCCCCATCCAGAATCCACCATGCTCTCCTTCCCCCACCGCACCCTCGCCGGCATCGTCTCCGCGATCCTGGCCACCCTACTCTCAGCCGCCCCCGCGCACGCGCAAATGTGGGAGACGCTCTGGCAGTTCGACGGGCAGGCGATTAGCGACGTGCTGGGGTATTCCGTGTCGGGAGCAGGCGACGTCGACGGCGATGGCTTCGACGATTTGATCGTGGGTGCACTCTTGGCAGATCCGGGCGGGTTGACGGAAGCGGGCTCCGCATTCGTCTACTCCGGCGCGACCGGTAGCCTGATCTGGCAGTTCGACGGGCAGGTGAGTCTCGACAAACTGGGGTTCTCCGTGTCGGGAGCAGGCGACGTCGACGGCGATGGCTTCGACGACTTGATCGTGGGAGCGCCCGTCGCGGATCCGGGCGGCTTGTCGAATGCGGGCTCCGCATACGTCTACTCCGGCGCGACCGGCAACCTGATCTGGCAGTTCGACGGGCAGGCGAGTGGCGACTTCCTGGGGCATTCCGTGTCGGGTGCAGGCGACGTCGACGGCGATGGCTTCGACGATCTGATCGTGGGAGCGAGCAGCGCGGATCCGGGCGGCTTGACGGATGCGGGCTCCGCCTACGTCTACTCCGGCGCGACCGGCAGCCTGATCTGGCAGTTCGACGGGCAGGCGTGGGTCGACCAACTGGGGATCTCCGTGTCGGGAATAGGCGACGTCGACGGCGATGGCTTCGACGATGTGATCGTCAGCGCGCCCAGCGCGGATCCGGGCGGCGTGTCGTCTGCGGGTTCCGCCTACGTCTACTCCGGCGCGACCG